>NZ_KB912942.1:983414-1586426 GCF_000383915.1 Amycolatopsis benzoatilytica AK 16/65 | reverse complement strand
TCCGTCCGAAGACTTCNNCNNCGGCTTCGGGTGGTTAGTGTCAACCGCCTCGCCATGGGCGCACATGCTCGGGTACGGGAATATCAACCCGTTGTCCATCGACTACGCCTGTCGGCCTCGCCTTAGGTCCCGACTTACCCTGGGCGGATTAGCCTGGCCCAGGAACCCTTGGTCATCCGGCGGCAGAGTTTCTCACTCTGCATTCGCTACTCATGCCTGCATTCTCACTCCCGCACCCTCCACGACTGGCTTCCGCCGCCGCTTCACCGGATGCAGGACGCTCCCCTACCCATCAACACGACTGGACGCCCGCCTCAAGGACGAACGCCGATCTAAAGTGTCAATGACACAGCTTCGGCGGTGTGCTTAAGCCCCGCTACATTGTCGGCGCAGGACCACTTGACCAGTGAGCTATTACGCACTCTTTCAAGGGTGGCTGCTTCTAAGCCAACCTCCTGGTTGTCTGGGCAATCCCACATCCTTTCCCACTGAGCACACACTTAGGGGCCTTAGCTGGTGTTCTGGGCTGTTTCCCTCTCGACGACGAAGCTTATCCCCCGCCGTCTCACTGCCGCACTCTCACACCACGGTATTCGGAGTTTGGTTGATTTCGGTAACCCGGTAAGGCCCCTAGACCATCCAGTAGCTCTACCCCCGCGGTGAAACATGCGACGCTGCACCTAAATGCATTTCGGGGAGAACCAGCTATCACGGAGTTTGATTGGCCTTTCACCCCTACCCACAGCTCATCCCCTCAGTTTTCAACCTAAGTGGGTTCGGGCCTCCACGACGTCTTACCGTCGCTTCACCCTGGCCATGGGTAGATCACTCCGCTTCGGGTCTAGACCACGCGACTACAACCGCCCTGTTCGGACTCGCTTTCGCTACGGCTACCCCACCCGGGTTAACCTCGCCACGCAGCACTAACTCGCAGGCTCATTCTTCAAAAGGCACGCCATCACCTCAACGGCTCTGACGGCTTGTAGGCACACGGTTTCAGGTACTCTTTCACTCCCCTCCCGGGGTACTTTTCATCTTTCCCTCACGGTACTCGTCCGCTATCGGTCTCCAGGAAGTATTTAGGCTTACCGGGTGGTCCCGGCAGATTCACAGCAAATTCCACGAGCTCGCTGCTACTCGGGAACACCGCCAAGGCTCATGCAACTGGTTTTCGCGTACGGGGCTCTCACCCACTCCGGCCGCCCGTCCCAAGGCGTTCCACTAACCAGCACATCAACCCGAGAATCTGTCAGAATTCTCAAGGCAGGTCCCACGACCCCGACCACACAACCCCTGACAGGTATCACATGCAATCGGTTTAGCCTCTTCCGCTTTCGCTCGCCACTACTCACGGAATCACGGTTGTTTTCTCTTCCTGCGGGTACTGAGATGTTTCACTTCCCCGCGTTCCCTCCACACCGGCTATATATTCACCGGCGGGTAACACCACATCACTGGTGCTGGGTTTCCCCATTCGGAAATCCTCGGATCACAGCTCGGTTGACAGCTCCCCGAGGCATATCGCAGCCTCCCACGTCCTTCATCGGCTCCTGAAGCCAAGACATCCACCATGTGCCCTTAACAACTTGACCACAAAGATGCTCGCATCCACTCTACAGTTCTCAAACACCACACCAGAAACAACGTGTGTTGCCTCAGGACCCAACAGCGCGCCAGCGAACAAGAACCCGCCCGGATCCGCGGCCGCCGTTCCACGCGAAGCCGAAGCCCCGCAGTACTAGGTCGGCGGCATCACCACCGCGAGAACCCGTAACCAGTAGTTCCACAATTCCTTGAGCAACCCGGACGGAAACACATTCGGCTTCCGAGCCCGAGCCACCCCGCGCCCTGGTTCCGGGTATCCCGGGGACGCGGATGTGTTGTGCTCCTTAGAAAGGAGGTGATCCAGCCGCACCTTCCGGTACGGCTACCTTGTTACGACTTCGTCCCAATCGCCAGTCCCACCTTCGACCACTCCCTCCCTTGCGGGTTGGGCCATGGGCTTCGGGTGTTACCGACTTTCATGACGTGACGGGCGGTGTGTACAAGGCCCGGGAACGTATTCACCGCAGCGTTGCTGATCTGCGATTACTAGCGACTCCGACTTCACGCAGTCGAGTTGCAGACTGCGATCCGAACTGAGACCGGCTTTAAGGGATTCGCTCCACCTCGCGGTATCGCAGCCCTCTGTACCAGCCATTGTAGCATGTGTGAAGCCCTGGACATAAGGGGCATGATGACTTGACGTCATCCCCACCTTCCTCCGAGTTGACCCCGGCAGTCTCCCACGAGTCCCCGCCATGACGCGCTGGCAACGCAGGATAAGGGTTGCGCTCGTTGCGGGACTTAACCCAACATCTCACGACACGAGCTGACGACAGCCATGCACCACCTGTACACCAACCACAAGGGAAGCCCCATCTCTGGGGATGTCTGGCGCATGTCAAGCCCAGGTAAGGTTCTTCGCGTTGCATCGAATTAATCCACATGCTCCGCCGCTTGTGCGGGCCCCCGTCAATTCCTTTGAGTTTTAGCCTTGCGGCCGTACTCCCCAGGCGGGGCGCTTAATGCGTTAGCTACGGCACGGACAACGTGGATGTCGCCCACACCTAGCGCCCAACGTTTACAGCGTGGACTACCAGGGTATCTAATCCTGTTCGCTCCCCACGCTTTCGCTCCTCAGCGTCAGTATCGGCCCAGAGACCCGCCTTCGCCACCGGTGTTCCTCCTGATATCTGCGCATTTCACCGCTACACCAGGAATTCCAGTCTCCCCTGCCGAACTCAAGTCTGCCCGTATCGACCGCACGCTCCACGTTAAGCGTGGAGATTTCACGGCCGACGCGACAAACCGCCTACGAGCTCTTTACGCCCAATAATTCCGGACAACGCTCGCACCCTACGTATTACCGCGGCTGCTGGCACGTAGTTAGCCGGTGCTTCTTATCCAGGTACCGTCACTTGCGCTTCGTCCCTGGCGAAAGAGGTTTACAACCCGAAGGCCGTCATCCCTCACGCGGCGTCGCTGCATCAGGCTTGCGCCCATTGTGCAATATTCCCCACTGCTGCCTCCCGTAGGAGTCTGGGCCGTGTCTCAGTCCCAGTGTGGCCGGTCACCCTCTCAGGCCGGCTACCCGTCGTCGCCTTGGTAGGCCATTACCCCACCAACAAGCTGATAGGCCGCGGGTTCATCCTGCACCGCCGGAACTTTCCACCACCAAAGATGCCTCCAGTGGTCATATCCGGTATTAGACCCAGTTTCCCAGGCTTATCCCAGAGTGCAGGGCAGATTACCCACGTGTTACTCACCCGTTCGCCACTCATCCCCGGCCGAAACCGGTTCAGCGTTCGACTTGCATGTGTTAAGCACGCCGCCAGCGTTCGTCCTGAGCCAGGATCAAACTCTCCAACAATGCTGTAAAGTTCGATCGAGACTATTCTCAACCATCATTCTCAAAGGAAACCCCGACGAGGGGGTTTCAAATAAAGCTCTACTGGCTTAGTTCACTAGCACACTGTTGAGTTCTCAAGCAACACACCCCGACACCAACCGCCCCCTCAAGGACGACCGACACCGAAGCATCATTCCTAGCAGTTATTGGTGGGACACCCACTCAATCGCCTTCCCGGCGAGAGCTTGGTTCGTGCCCCGGCGGCCACCCGGTCTCCCTGGCGACTCGGAGAAGATTACACGCCCCGAAACCCCCCTCGAACAGGGGGTGCCTTAACTGGATCTCCGCAGGTCAGAAGGTCGAACCGGGCCTGTCGCGAGCCGCGCCGGGCCCGGTCGTCGGCTCACACGCACCGCGCGCACGCGCACTGGCCCGCGACGAGCGTTCCCTCTGCCCCCTCCGCGTCCCGGGTCACCGACGCGCCCGCCCCATCGCGGCCGCCGAGGGCTTCACCCGCACGATCGGCCGCCTGACGGACTCCGGCCACGCCCGCTTTCCCGCCCGGCCGGACCGCTGACCGCGCAAGACCGACCTCGGCAATCGGAACCGCCAGCCGCGCCCCACCGGCTTCAGCCGCCGGAACCTCCCCGCCCGGCACAACACGCCCATCCCCCAGTGCCTCTCCCCCGACTGCGTCAGCTGCCTCCGCTACCCGCACACCGCCGCGCACCGCACTCTCCCGGGGCCACAGCGCCACGGCCGCCGCCCCGCCCGCCACCGCGAGGCCGGCCAGAATCGCCCACGCCGTCCGGAACCCGGCCCCAGTCCCGATCCAGCCCGCGATCGGGTAGGTCACCAGCCAGGCCAGATGCGAGAGCGAGAACTGTGCCGCGAATGCCGCCGGCAGCGCGGCCGGCGAGGTCGACGCGCGGATCACCCGTCCGGTCGGCGTCACGATCAGCGCCATCCCCGCCCCGATCGCCACCCAGATCCCGGCCGTCACGGTCCAGCCCCCGAGCCGCCCGAAAGCCAGCGCCACTGCGGCCAGCACCGCGGCCACCAGGACGGTCGCCCCGGCCAGCATCACCGCGCGGTCGGTGATCCGGTTCAGCACCCGCGGCAGCGCCAGCGCGATCAGCAGCGTGCCGCCCCCGGATGCGGCGAGCATCCAGGCGACGTCGGACTGCGAGCCGCCGAGCCGGTCCCGGACATAGTTGACGGTGTTCACGACCACGATCGAACCGGCTGCCGCCACCACGACGTTCAATGCCAGGACGCCACGCAGCCTCGGGGTGACGGCGAACATCCGGACACCCGCGACCAACCGGTCCCGCACTCGTGCCTGCCCGTTAGGCCGCGCGTTCGGGATGCGCGTCGACAGCACCAGCGCCGCCGACGCCGCGAATCCGGCCATGGTGCCGACGAAGAGCCAGTTGAAAGTCATGAACGTCAGCGCGACCGCGGCAAGGACTGGGCTGAGCAAGCTTTCCATCGTGTACGCGACCTGGGTGGCGGACAGCGCCCGGGTGTAGGCGGCTTCGTCGGTGACGATGTCGGGGATGACCGCCTGGAAGGTCGGCGTAAAGGCAGCGGACGCGGCTTGCAGCACGCCGATCAAGACGTAGATCTGCCAGACCTCGGTGACGAACGGCAGCGCGAGCACCACTGCGGCGCGAACCAGGTCGAGCAGCGTCAAGAACACCCGCCGCGGGAGCCGGTCCGCGTACGCGCCGGCCAGCGGGGCGATCAGGACGTACAGGACCATCTTGATCGTCAGTGCGGTACCGAGCACCGCGCCGGCGTCGGGGCCGGCGAGTTCGTAGGCGAGCAGGCCGAGAGCGACGGTCGCGAGGCCGGTGCCGAACAGTGCGATGAGCTGGGCGCTGAACAGGCGGCGGTAGTCGCGGATGGCGAAGAGGCGCATCAGAGTCTCCCAGTCTCTCGGCGGCGCGGTCGCCGAGGACTATACCCCCCATGGGTATAGAGTCCGGGAGATCGGGAGTGGCCTTCGCCACCGCCGAACGCCGTCTTGGCTGCCGGTGGGAAGAACCGGCAGCCCGGGCTGGCGGCAGCCGCTCGGCGGGCCCGCCGGGCGCGGCCGATCCCGACCCGCTGCTTCTGCCCGCCGCACCCGCGCCGCCGCCCCGCCGGGCGGCGTGATGCCCTGCGCCAGCAACGGCGTGGCGATCGCGGTGCCGCCCGGTTAGCGCGGGTTCAGCACCGACACCGGGTTCTGAAACGTGCTCTGCACCCGCAGCTGGTATTCCCGCGGCGTCGGACCGCGCATCGCGGCGACCTCCTCACTGCACAGCCGGACGCTGCCTGACAGACGCAGCGGCCCGGGCGCGCGTCAGCCCTCCTCGCGCCCCATCCCGCGCAGGTGCCGGCCGCTCTCCATGTGCTCCATCAGCAGCGACTCGACCACGTCCACGTCCCGCCGCGCGATCGCCTTGTAGAGCTCCCGATGTTCTCCCGCCACCCGCGCCAGGTCCTCGTGCTGGCCCAGCAGCCACCGCATCCGGCTGCGCAGCGTCAGTTCCAGCTCGTTGAGCAGCTCGTTGCCCGCCATCGCCGTCACGGCCTCGTGGAAGTCCGCCGCCGCCCGATGCGCGGTCACCGCGTCCCCGGCCTCGGCGGCTGCGGTTTCCTCATCCATCGCGGCACGCAATTGGTCCAGTCCCGCCCGGGTGTGCCGCATCGCCGCCAGCTTGAACGTCAGCACCTCCAGCGCCGCGCGCACCTCCTGCAGGTCCGCGATGTCGCTCGCGGTGAACTCCCGCACCACCGCCCAGGTCCGCGGCCGCGGGGTGACCAGTCCTTCGGCCACCAGCATCTTCAGCGCATCCCGCACCGGTACCCGGCTCACGCCGAGGTCGGCGGCGAGGTCCCGTTCCACCAGTTTGCTGCCGGGCTTGCGCGCCCCGTCCAGGATCTCGTCCCGGAGCTGCCGGACGACCCGGTCCGTCTCGGACTCGAAGCCCTGCGCTGCTGCCATCCGGTCATTCTCGCACCACCGCTCGGACCGTCCACTGTGGCCGGTTCGGGACCGGGGTTCACCGCGGATTCGCCCGCCGCCACGCGAGGTAGTGCGCCACCGCGGCACGGACATCGAACGCGGGGGCGAACCCGGTTTCCCCGGCGAGCCGGGAAATGTCCAGGTACGGTCCGGTCGCGCCGCCCGGCGTCAGCTGATCCGCCGTTCCGGGAACCAGGTCCGCCAGCGCCTCGGCGAACTGCCGGTTGGTCGCCGGGCGGCCGCTCGACACGTTGTACGTGTCATGCCGCAACGTCCGGGCCGTCGTCAGCAAAGCGATCGCCCGGCCGGCATCCGGCGCGTAACAGCAGTCGAACCCCTCGTCGGCGACCAGCGGACGCGGAGTTTCGCCGAGCAATCCGGCGTTGAGATACGACGGAATCGGGAAAAACGGCGATTCCGGATCGACCAGCGGACCCCAGACTGTCCCGATCCGCAGCACCACCGGCTCGACCCCGCTGCCGCGCAGGCTCTGCGTCGTCAGCGGTTCGGCTGCCTTCTTGAACGCGACGATCAGGTGCGGCAAGTCCGCGGCCGGCAGCGGAAGGTCTTCGTGCCACCGCGCCTCGGCGCGGCCGGCGTAGACGCCGAGGCTGCTCGCCACCGCGAACCGGCGGACCCGCCAGGCGCGCGCCGCGTCCAGCGCGTTGGCCAGTCCGGCCAGTTCGGTCCGGAAGAACTCGACCGGATCCTCGCCCGGGATACCGCCGGCCAGGTGAACGATCGCGGTGATGGCCCGCCGTTCGCCGAGCGCGAGGAAGGCCTCCCGGTCGGTGGTGTCCAAAGCCGCCACCTCTGCGCGGCCCGCCAGGAACGACGGGACCTCCGTCCGCCGGTGCCCGGTAACGAGCACCTCCTGCCCCAGATCGGCGAGCGCGCGGGCGGTATGCGCGCCGATCATGCCCAGCCCGCCGGTCACGAGGATCATCGGAGCACCGCGCGGGAACCAGCGGTCGAAAGCGTCTTCATAGCGCGAAGCTACGACGCGACCGGCCGCCGGTTCTTGAACGAATCGCGCATCAGAAGTGCGTGCCGCCGTCGATGCGAACCTCGGTGCCGGTGATGAACGCGCCGTCCTCGCTCGCCAGCATGGCGACCACCGACGCGACTGTCTCCGGGCCGGCGAACCCTTGACCCAGCGCGGGAATCAGCTTGCCGAACAGCGTGAAGTCGATGTCCTCGGGGAATCCCGGGCCGACGCTCTGCTTGCTCTCGCCGCTGCCGTCGGTCATCCCGGACGAGATCGAACCGGGCTGCACGGCGGTGAACCGGATGCCGTCCTTCGCGTATTCGGACGCCAGCGCGTGCGTCATCGACTGGATGCCGCCCTTGCTCGCCGCATACGCCGCCATGTACGGGTGCGCGAACATCGCCGAGGTCGAGCTGAAGTTCACCACCGCCGGGCCGGTGCCCTCCCGCAGCGCGGGGATCGACTCGCGGATCACGAGGAAGGTACCGACCAGGTTCACGCGCAGGACCTGCTCGAACGCGTCGAGGGGCATCTCGTGGGTGTGCGCCGATCGCAGGATGCCCGCGGCGTTTACCAGCACGTCCAGCCCGCCGAGCTGCTCGACGGCGGCCCCGACGCCTGCTTTCACCGACGCCTCGTCGGCGACGTTCACGACCACGGTGGTCAGCCGGTCCGCCGCGTCGCCCGCCTTCGAGACGGTGTCCGCCAAGCCGGCTTCGCTCACGTCGGCGGCGACGACCCGCCCGCCTTCGGCCAGCATCCGCAGGACCGTCGCCTGCCCGATGCCCGAGCCGCCTCCGGTGACGAGCACCCGGCGTCCCTCGTAACGGTTCATGATCCGCCCCTTTCCTCTGAAGTCAGAGTAGGCCTAGTTGGCACAATGTGCCACTTTGGCGAGACGTGCACATGTCCCGTACGGTTGTCCGGTGAGCGCAAAGCCGTCAACCCTGACCGAACGACGCAAAGCGGCGACCCAGCTCGACATCGCCCGCGCCGCCGCGCGCCTGTTCACCGAGCACGGCGCGGAGGGCACGACCGCGGAAGCGATCGCCACCGCCGCGGGTGTCGCGCCGCGCACGTTCTACCGGTACTTCCGCACCAAGGAGGACGCGGTCGCGCCATTGCTGGTCGTCGGTGCCGCCTCGTGGCGCGAGCACCTCGCCGCGACCGAGGAAGGCACCCCGCTGCTGCGGGCGGTCGAGGACGCGATCCGCAAGACCATCTCCGCCGCCGACGAAGCCCCGGAGTTCACCTGGACACGCGGCTTGCTGCGCGCGGCGGTCGCCGAGGATTCGGCGCTGGCGGCCGTCTGGCACCGAGTAAACGGCGCTTCGGAAATCCGTCTGCGGCCGGTGCTGGCGCGATTGGCTCCGCAGGCGGACGAACTGACCGTGCAGCTCGTCGCCGCAGCTGCCACCGCCGCGATCCGGATTTCGCTGGAACGCTGGGCAGGGACGGACGAGAAGGCGGCACCGGCGGAGCTGGCGGTTCGGTGTTTTCGCGGGTTGTCGGGCGGGCTCGAGGTCTGAGTTCAGCGCTCGCCATCCGCCTGAACCGCACGCTCGACCGGCCGCGCCGACCCGTCGGCGGCTGCCCGGGATACTCCGGCGGGTGCCGGTCGTGATCTCACCGAACGCTGGCCCAGACCGCCCTTTGGGTGACCTCAGCGTCGCCGGGACAACGCCACTCCCGCCAAGCACAGCACACCCCCGAGCAGCCCATACCCCGTCGGTGCCTCGCTCAAGAACAGCCACGACAGCAGTACCGACGTCGCTGGCACCAGGTAAGTCGCCGCGGTGAGCCGACCCGCATCCATCCGGCGCAACGCGTACGCCCAAGCGGTAAAACCCGCTGCCGTCGGGAAAATCCCCAGGTACGCGGCACCGAGCGCGACCCCGGCCGGCGCGGCGGACACCTCGCTGATCAGCTGCGGAAGCCACGGCAGCAGCACTGCGGTCGCCACGATGCAGCCGATCCAGATGGCGGTGAAACCGTCGACATGCCGCAGCGCCACCTTCTGTGTCATCACCCCGGCCGCATACAGCACAGCCGCCAGCAGGCACAGCACGACGCCAAGCCCGTCCTGGTGCGTCGTGGCGCCGAACGCGATCAGCGCGGTGCCGCCCAGCGACACCACCGAGCCGATGATCAGCCACTTCGAGAAGCCTTCGCCGAGAAACTGGCCCGCGACCAGTGCGACCAGCAGCGGCGCGATGTTCACCAGCAACGCGGCGGTGCCCGCGTCGACATGCCGCTCCCCCGCGTTCAGCGCGACCGTGTAGGCGGCCAGCCACAGCACCGCATACGCCGCGATCAGCAGAACTGCCTTGCGCGACAGGCGAATCCGGAACTTGCCCTGCGCAATCGCCACCACGGTGAGCGTCAGGGCGGCGACGGCGAGCCGCAGCAGCGCCAGCGGAGCCGGGGACAGCGCGGGCCCGATGGCGCGGATGGCCACGAACGACGACGCCCACAGCAGGACCGCGAGCCCGGCCGCGGCGGCGATCCGGACGGCGCCGGAGCGGTCGCGGACGGGGGTTCGGGAAATCTCGTGCAGATCAGTCACCCCTTCATGGTCACCACGAGTGGTCGTTCAGCACAAGCGACGAATTCTGTCCAACTGTTCAGTTCCGCTGTACAGTTCCCGGCATGGTGGAACTACCCCGGCTGCGCGTGCTGCGCGCCGTCGTCGCGACCGGGTCGATCCGCGCGAGCGCGGCCTCGCTGGGCTACACGCCGTCCGCGGTGAGCCAGCATCTCGCCGCGCTGCAGCGGGAAACCGGGCTGCAGCTGTTCGAACGCGTCGGCCGCGGCATCCAGCCGACCGAGGCCGGGCGCATCCTGGCAGACGAGGCGGAACTGCTGTTCGAGGCGGTCGGCCGGCTCGAACGCGTCGCCGGCGACCTGCGCACCGGCCGCCTCGGCAGCCTGTCCATCGGATACTTCGGCTCGGCCGGCGGGCCGTGGCTGGCGCCCACGGTCGCCGCGCTGCGCACCGAGTTCCCGGAGCTGCGTCTCGACCTGGTGCTGACCGAGTTCGAGCCAGGCGAACCGGACATCGACATCTTCGTCGAGGAGACCGGCACCGAACATCCCGGCCCGGTCGACGTCCGGCGGCTGGTCGACGATCCGTACGTCGCCGTGGTCCGCGCCGACGACCCACTGGCCGGCCGCGCCGAGGTGCCGCTCGCCGACCTGGCCGAACGGCACTGGGTCGACAACGACTTCCGCGAAGGCCCTTGCCGCCGCGTCGTGCTCGACGCGTGCGCGAAGACCGGCTTCTCCCCGCGATTCGTCGTCGACACGCACGACTATCCGACGGCAATCGCCTTCGTCGGAACCGGCATCGGCCTGACCGTGCTGCCGAGGCTCGGCATCCGCGAGCTGCCGGCCGGGCTGGCAACCGTGCCGATCGTCTCGCCGTGCCCCGTGCGCCACATCAACATCGCGGTGAAGAAACCGAAGGCCGGGCACCCCGCGGTGCGGCGGACTGTGCAGCTGCTGGAGGAGCTCGTCCGCGATTCCCCGGCATAAGCGCGGCTCGTGATCTCGGTCGCCGCCCGCGTGTCGCTGCGGTCGCCAGCGAGGGCGGTCGGCGATGCTGTGGCCCCTCAGTTGCGCCGGAACTGCTTGCCATGAAAGGGAAAACGTGCAGAAGCGACCCCTTCGTCCGATTCGAGCCGTTCGACTGGCGGCGATGTTCGCCGGAATTGCCGTCTGCGCCGCCTGCGGCGGCCACTCCGCGGCCGCGCCGCAGTCCGCGAACGTCAACGCGGCCGCGCTGGCCGTCGGGGAGTCCTCGACCCCGCTGCCGTCGCCGGATTCGTGCCACCTCGGCAGCCGCAACGGACAGTCCGTACCGGACCCGGCTTGCACGCCCGGCGCGATCAACCCCGGCGTCACCCAGGCCAATATCGATTCGACGATCTGCAAGAGCGGCTGGACCAAGACGGTCCGCCCGGCGGTGTCGAAGACGAACAAGATGAAGGCCGCCACCGCGAAGGCCTACGACCTGCCGGCCGGCGAGACCGGCGAGTACGACCACCTGGTGTCGCTCGAACTCGGCGGCGCGCCGGACGATCCCCGCAATCTCTGGGTGGAGCCGGGCAAGATCCCGAACCCGAAGGACGCCGTCGAGAACAAGCTCAAGGACGCCGTCTGCAGCGGCCTGGTCCCGCTGGCCACCGCGCAGACCGCGATCGCGCATTCGTGGACCACCGCCTACGACGACGCCGGCCTCCGGATCGCGAACGGCAAGGTCTGCCTGCGCGCGGATCCGTCCCGCTGCGCCGGCCGCCAGCGCGGCGACGACACCGGGGAGTAACCCCGGGCTGTCCGTCCATATAGGACGCTGCGGCTGGAGGAACTCCAGGTTTACGATCGGTTCCATGCGCTTCGCGATCAAGACCTCACCGCAGAACACCGAGTGGGCGGACATGCTCGCCGTGTGGCAGGCAGCCGACGAGATCGACGTCTTCGAATCCGCCTGGACCTTCGACCACTTCTACCCGATCTTCTCCGACCCGACCGGACCGTGCCTGGAAGGCTGGGTCACGCTCACCGCGCTCGCCCAGGCCACCAAGCGGCTGCGGCTGGGCACCCTGGTCAGCGGCATCCACTACCGGCACCCGGCACTGCTGGCGAACATGGCCGCGACACTGGACATCGTCTCCGGCGGCCGGCTCGAAATCGGCATCGGCGCGGGCTGGAACGAGGAGGAGTCCGGCGCGTACGGCATGGAACTCGGCACCGTCAAGGAACGCAGCGACCGGTTCGAGGAGGCATGCGAGGTCCTGGTCGGGCTGCTGACCCAGACCACGACCACCTTCCAGGGCGAGCACTACCAGCTCGCCGACGCGCGCTGCGAGCCCAAGGCGGTGCAGAAGCCGCACCCGCCGATCTGCATCGGCGGCAGCGGCGAGAAGCGCACCCTGCGCACCACCGCGAAGTACGCCCAGCACTGGAACTTCGTCGGCGGCACGCCGGAGGAGTTCGCGCACAAGCGCGACGTGCTGCACCAGCACTGCGCCGACCTCGGCCGCGACCCGGCAGAGATCACGCTGTCGGCGCACGTCCGGCTGGAGGCGGACCTGGACTACGCGAAGGTCGCCGCCCAGGCCGAAGCTCTCGGCGAGGCGGGGCTGGACCTGGCGATCGTGTACCTGCCGCCGCCGCACACCCCGGCAGTGCTGGAGCCGCTGGCGAAGGCGCTGGACCCGCTGCGCTGACCGGCGCTCGCGGGAAGTCTCCAGCCGCGATGGAACCGCTGCACTGACCGGACAACCGCGTGCAGGCCCCAGTCGTGCCACGTGCGACTGGGGCCGCTCCTTTACGCGCTGGGGCAAAGCCATTGCCCCACGGCAACGGCCCTCCGCCGTACTCGTCTGAACTCGTGCACGACCTCGATCTCCCCGACCAGGTGCGCGTTGAACTCCGCCAGCTCCTCAGCCGGAACCCACAACTCCAAGATCGTGGCCCCGCGTTTGATTGCCTCGGCTTCGCCGAGGCTGCGAGATCGCCTTCAAGCCGATCTCGCGCGCTGGGTGAAGCACAGCGCGCCAGCCGGACTCGCGTACCAACTCCGGCTCCGCCGGGCCGGTTGGACGCCACAGCACTGTCGTCGGGTTCTCCATGTCCGGTTCCTCCTCGCAGCCGCACGGTAACGGCAGGCCAGAGAGGACAGTCGTCGAGCCCCCGGCCGCGAATCCGTGTTCGGGGCCCCGGCGCCCGGGATCAGCTGGCCGGTCGGCGGAGGCGATCGCTTGCCCACCCCAGTCCGGATGCCGGGGATACCTGTGCGGGCCGACCGGCGTTCCCGGGTCCGGCTTGCGCCAGCCCGCGCAACCGGCTGAGATGCCTGGGTGCTCAACCCGTCGGACTTCCCGCCCGTCCCCTGGCGCAACGGCGCCGGCACCACCCGCGAACTGGCCGCCGCGACCACTCCGTCCGGCGGGCTCCGGTGGCGGATCAGCGTCGCCGACCTCGCCCGCGACGCGCCGTTCTCCGCCTTCCCCGGCACTGACCGGCTGTTCACTGCCTTGGGCGCGCTTCGACTGACCGTCAACGGGACGAGCACCGGCCTCGCCGCCGGGGAGCAGCTTCGGTTCGCCGGGGAGGACGACGTGGCCGTCGCCCTCGACCAACCGACTCGAGCGCTCAATGTGATGACCGCGCGTGGGGTGTGCCGGGCCGAGGTGGTGCTGCGGTCCGCGGCCTCGCCTGGCGAAGAGGGCGCGGTCGCGACGGTGGATCTGGGCGAGCGCGTCGCGGACGTCTTCGTCACCGATCTCTCCGGCGACTGACCTGGGGCACCGAGCCGCGCCGCCGGACGGATTTCCGGCCTGACCTCGTGGCGAAAAACTCGAACAACGCCCGCGAACCGGAACCTATTCCAGATCGATAACGAATTACTGGCGGAACGCAAGAACGATTTCGCCCGTTTTTCCGGCGCGCACCCGTCCCGGTGACAACGACCAGGCCCTCCCGGCATCCGCCGCCCCCGCACCAGACCCGCTGGCCGAGCGCCGCAGCCGGAGCGAGATCCTTCCTGCTCAAGGCTTTCCCCTTGTCCGCCGCGCGAACGGTGATGCCCGCGGCCGAAGCCAGACCTGCTTGGTCCGAACCAGTGGCCGGACGGCGGGTGAGGAGAACATCACCGGAATGGGTTGATGGCATTCCGCCAATTTCTCCCGTTTCCCCACCTCGGCCCGAGGGCCGGACGGAAAGGCATGGCGTTACACCACCGATCGGGTGGAAAAGAATCACAGACGGTCCGCTACCTCCGGTTACTCGCGAGTCTCCATCACCCTGATCAGTGGTGCCAAACCCCCGAGTTGGCGGATTGGCCCGGGCACCCCGACTGTGCGGGAATGGTGTCACCGTCCGACATCGGCCGGACGTGGGGTTTCCCCGGAATGGGAAGGGTTCGTTTTCATGGATGTCCGGTACGAGGCATTTTGCTTCGCCGACCCGCTGTTCTTCGACGAACCGCAGGAAAACCCCGGTCCGGCCGACGACCTCGCCGCCGGGCTGCCCGATCCGGGTCCGGACTGGGCCGTCGAGACGCACGGGATCTGGCTGTCGCTGCGCCCGGACGACCGCGATCTTCCCGCGCAAGGCTGGAAAATCCACGTTTCCGCTGGTCTGGACAATGCCGCCCGGGTGCTCTCCGCGGTGCACCGCTACTGCCTGGCACACCGGATCGCCTACAAGCGGCTGCGCTCCCGTTCGATCCTGCTCACCCGCAATTCGAAATACGCTCCTCGCGAAGGCAGCGGCAAGCTGATCACTATCTACCCGGAGAGCGAACAAGCGCTCAGCCGTATCCTCGATGATCTTTCCGCCGAGCTGGAAGGCGAACACGGCGCCTACATTCTCAGTGATCTCCGCTACCGCGAAGGTCCGCTTTACGTCCGGTACGGCGGATTCGCCGAACAGTGGACCGAACACGACGGCGCCCGGGTGCTGGCAATCCGGACGCCGGATGGGAAGCTCGTCCCAGACCAGCGGAAACCGTCCTTTTCCACCCCGGACTGGGTACGGATTCCGGACTGTCTTTCGGAAAGCGTCGCGGCGCGCAAGAGCGGCAGCCGATTCCCCTATCGGGTGACCGGATCGCTGCACTTTTCCAACGGCGGCGGGGTCTACCTGGCCGAACGCGAGTCCGACCGGAAGACCGTCGTGCTGAAAGAGGCCCGGCCGCACGCCGGGCTGGACCGAGGCGGCGCGGACGCGGTCGCCCGGCTCCGGCACGAGCACGAGATCCTCGACCGGCTGGCCGGCGTTCCCGGCGTCCCGCGGGTGTACGAGCAGTTCACCGTGTGGGAGCACCACTACCTCGCGATGGAGCACCGGCCCGGCGTCTCGCTGAGCTCCTGGCTCGCCGAGCAGTACCCGCTTACCCGGGGTGCCTGCACCGAGGCCGGGCTGCTCGCTTTCCGGGACCGCGCGCTGGCTGTGCTGGCCCAGGTCGAGCGGATCGTCGCGGACGTGCACCGGCACGGCATCGTGTTCGGCGATCTGCACGGCAAGAACATCCTGGTGGACGAGCGGGACGCGGTCTCGCTGATCGACTTCGAACTGGCCGTCGACGCCGGTTCCGCGGACCGGCCCGGCCTCGGCGCCCCCGGCTTCCGTGCGCCCGCCGACCGGCACGGGTTCGAGATAGACGAGCACGCGCTGGCCGCACTGCGGCTGTGGCTCTTCCTGCCGCTGGTGATGATGCTGGAGCTGGCCCCGGCGAAGCTGCGCGGGCTCGCCGACTTCGCCGAACAGCGGTTCCGCCTGCCCGCCGGATACGCCGACGGCCTGGTCGCGGTGCTCGCCCCGCGCACGAAGAAGCCCGCCCGTACGCACACCGCGCTGGACGAGCCAGACCCGGACTGGGCGTCAGTACGCAAGCAGATCGTCGAAGGCATCCTGGCCAGCGCCAGTCCGGAGCGCCCGGACCGGCTGTTCCCCGGCGACATCGAACAGTTCCGCTCCGGCGGCGCGGGGTTCGGCGTCGGAGCGGCGGGCGTGCTGCATTCCCTGCACATCGCCGGTGCCGGTCGCTACCCCGAGCACGAGCGGTGGCTGCTGGCCGCGGCCCGCCGGGAACCGCCGTCGCGGCCCGGGTTCTTCGACGGCAGCCACGGAATCGCCTACGTGCTCGAGGAATTCGGCTACTCCGACGCGGCCGACGAACTGCTGGCCGCCTCGCAAGCGCTGGTCGAGCGGACCACCGACCACGGCCTGTCCGGCGGACTGGCCGGGATCGGCCTCACCCGGCTGCACTTCGCCACCGTCCGCCGGGACAACGAGTTCGGCAGGCAGGCGCTGGACATCGCGGTCCGGCTGGTCGAGGCACTGGAGACGGCCGAGCCGCCGGGCCGGTTCGCCCGTGCCGGGCTGACCAGCGGCTGGACCGGCGCAGCGCTGCTGTTCCTCCGCCTGCACGAGCGCACCGGCGACGACGCCTGGCTGACGTTCGCCAACCGCGCGCTCGACCGCGACCTGGAAGAATGCGGACCGGCGGGCGACGGCACCCTGCAGGTTCGCGACGGAACCCTGCGCACGCTGCCCTACCTCGCGATCGGCAGCGCCGGCATCCTGCTGGTCGCCGAGCAGCTGGCCCGGTGCCTGCCGGACTCGAAGGCGGCCCGGAGCCTGCCCGGCCTGCGGGCTGCCTGCCTCGGCGAGTTCGTCATCCACCCCGGCCTGCTGTACGGCCGGTGCGGGCTGGCCGCCGCGCTGTCCTTCGCCGCCGAACCGGACCGGACCGCCCGCGAGGCGATCGACCTGCACCTGGCCCGCCTGTCCTGGCACAGCGTGCCCTATCGCGGCGGCATCGCCTTCCCCGGCAACCAGCTGCTGCGGCTCTCCACCGACGTCACCACCGGCAGCGCGGGCGTCCTGCGCACCCTCGCCGCCCTCCAGGACGGAGCGGAACTGCTGCCCTTCGTGGGCTCCGCACCGTCCCCGCACACCTCCGGCCGATGAGCGCCGGCGGACCCCGAGAGAAAGGGAAAACCCATGGAAAACGTCCTGGACCTGCAGGCACTGGAGGCTCCGGAAGCCCTCGAGAGCCAGGGGCTCGACCACCACTGCCACGGCCACAGCCACTTCAGCCTGCACTGCGGCGACAGCACGCTGAGTCTGCTGCTCTGCGACTGAACTGACAGGGGCGGGAACGGCGCAGGCCAAGTGCGCCGTTCCCGCCTCGTTCATTCTGCCTCGTCCGCTCGGGCCGGGCAGAGAGGGCGGGATTCCGGTCCGCGCGCGCTCGGCGGCGGAAGACCCGCTCCCCGACCCCAGCCCGCCAGCAAGGGAGCACGATGGCCGGATCCGCTGATCGGCTGCTGGTCTCGGTCGCCCTGCTCGACCGGGCCCGGCTCGCCGCGGTCGTCGTCGCGTCGCTGATCTCGGCCGCCGCGGGACTGCTGCTGCCTGGCGCGCTCGCCGCGGCCACCGACACGGTGCTCAGCGGCCAGCGCAGCACCGGCGCGGTGCTGTGGCTGCTCGCGGTCGGTCTCGCGGAGATCGCCGCCGACGCGGTCGGCCTCGTCCTCCCCGCCCGGCTGACCAGCAACGCGAGCGCGTGGCTGCGCCGCCAGGTCATCGAACGGCTGCTCGGCCTCGGTGCCGGGTCGCCGTTCGCACCGGGCGACGCGGTGAGCCGCGTGACCGGCGACTGCGCGGCGGCCGGCGGGATCGCCGCGGTGGTCGTACAGCTGGTGTCGACCGGGCTGATGTCCTTCGGCGCGGTCGTGCTGCTGGCGCTGCTGGACTGGCGGCTGGCGCTGGTGTTTCTCGGCAGCTTGCCGTTCGCGTTGTTGCTGGCCCGATCGCATCTGCGCGGCACCGCGAAGGACGTGCTTGCCTACCAACGTGTTTCCGGCGAACTGGCGGCTCGGCTGATGGACGCCGTGACCGGACTGCGGACGATCGCCGCCTCCGGGACCGCCGACGCCGAGGCGGCCCGGGTGCTGCGCCCGCTCCCCCGGCTCAACCTGGCCGGTCAAGGAATGTGGCGAACCCAGGCGCGCATGGTGTGGCGGGCCGGCCTGCTGCTGCCTGCGGTAGAAATCCTGACGCTGGCCGCCGCGGGATTCGGCG
Source organism: Amycolatopsis benzoatilytica AK 16/65 (assembly GCF_000383915.1). Classification (NCBI taxonomy): domain Bacteria; kingdom Bacillati; phylum Actinomycetota; class Actinomycetes; order Pseudonocardiales; family Pseudonocardiaceae; genus Amycolatopsis; species Amycolatopsis benzoatilytica. The sequence continues at coordinate 1,568,435 of NZ_KB912942.1, read as the reverse complement.
TGCTGGCCGGACGGCTTACCGCCGGCGACGTCCTCGCCGCGCTCGGCTATGTCGCGCTAGGGCTCGGGCTGGTCACCCAGATTCCTTTGCTCACCGCTCTTTCCCGAATACGCTCGGCCGCGCACCGGATCGCCGAAGTGCTCGAAACCGAGCCCCCGGCACGCGGGAGGCTGGGATCGCTGCCGGGCAACGGGACGCTGGAGCTGCGCGAGGCCACTGTGGACGGTGCGGTCCGCTCGGTCTCGCTCGTCATCCCGGGCGGCGCTTTCACCGCGGTGGTCGGCAGTTCCGGAACCGGAAAGTCCACTGTGGCGAGTCTGCTGGCCGGGCTGCGGCGACCGGATTCAGGACAGGTGCTGCTGGACGGACGGCCGCTGGCGGACATTCGGACCGACGAGCTGCGCGCGGCCATCGGGTACGCGCCGGACCGGCCCGCACTGCTGGGCGACACCGTCGCGGACGCGGTCGCATACGGCTCGTGGGCAGCTGGATCCGCGATCGGCGCGGCTTGCCGGACGGCTCGAATTCATGACGTCGTCGCGCGGTTGCCGCGCGGCTACGCCACGCCGCTGGCGGAAACTCCGTTGTCCGGCGGGGAAAGCGCGCGCGTCGGGCTGGCCAGGGCGCTGGTGCGCAACCCGCGGGTGCTGGTGCTGGACGACGCCACGGCGAGCCTGGACACGGTGACGGAACGGGCGGTGACGGCCGAACTGGGCCACCGGACACGGGTGCTCGTGACGCACCGAGCGGCGGTGGCCGCTCGGGCTGAGCTGGTGGTGTGGCTGGAGGCCGGGCGGGTGCGGGCGGTGGGCCCGCACGCGCGGTTGTGGCAAGTACCGGGGTACCGCGCGGTTTTCACGGAGGAAGCGTGAGCGCCGGACGTCGCCATGAGAAGGAACCCCGCCGGACCGCGAGCACCTCGCCGTCCGCCGGCGTCGGGCGCCTTTACTGGAACGCACTGGCCGGGCAATGGCGTGGCGGGCTGGTCCTGCTGGCCTGCTCTGTCCTCGAAGGACTGCCCGCCTTCTTCTCCGGACGACTCGTGGAACTGGCCGTGAACAGCGGGTTCGCCGCCGGCCAGCCGGGGATCGGGCTGCTCTGGCTCGGCGTTTTCGCGGTCGCCGCGCTCACTGGCGCGTTCGGGTCGCGGCTGGTATGGCAGCAACTCGGGAAAGTCGTCGAACCGCTGCGCGACGCGCTGGTCACTGCTGTCGTGCGCGGCGTGCTGCACGATCCGGCACCGCCGCGGAACGGGCCGGACGCACGCGGCGTCGCGCGGATCACGCAGCACGTCGAGGTCGTCCGCGACGCCACTGGCGGGCTCCTCGTCCAGGCGCGCGCGATGATCGTCACCACGGCCGGCGCGATCGCCGGGCTGATCGCCGTCGCCGGGTCGCTGGCGCTGCCGGTGGTCGTGCCAGTACTGCTCGCGCTCGTCGGATTCGCCGCCCTGCTTCCCTCCCTCGCCCGGCGGCAACGCACGCTGACCCTGGCCGACGAACGCACGTCGGCCACCGCCGGTTCGATCACCGCCGGGGTGCGCGACATCGTCGCCTGCGGTGCCGAACCGATCGCCGCGCTGGGTGCCGACGAGGCGCTCGACGCCCAAGCGGCAGCGGCGGTCCGGGTAGCTCGCTCCGGCGCGCTGCGATCGCTGGTGGTGGCGTTCGGCGGGTTCGTCCCGCTGGTCCTGTCCCTGGCACTGGCCCCGTCCCTGGTCTCGCGCGGCGAGCTGACCGCCGGAGCCGCGCTGGGCGCGTTGGTCTATCTGGCGACGACGTTGCAGCCTGCGTTGCGCGGTCTCGCCACGACCGCTTCGACGGTCGTGCTCCGGTTGCTTGTCGCGTTGCGACGGCTCGCCGAGACCGCCGCCGCACCGGAACCACGTCCGGCGACCGGTGTCCCGGACGGGCCGGAGCTGCAGGTGCACGGCCTGACGTTCCGCTGGGGTGCCGCCCCGGAGCCGGTGGTGAACGGATTGACCCTTTCCCTGCGCCCGGGCGAGCACCTCGCGGTGGTCGGCCCGAGCGGAATCGGGAAGTCCACCCTGGCCGGTCTGCTCACCGGCCTGCTGGCCCCGCAACACGGCCGCGTCCTGCTCGGCGGTGTCCCGGTTTCCGAGGTCGCCGACCGGCCCCGGCAGGTGGTTCTCGTGCCGCAGCAGGCGTACGTGTTCGCCGGAACCGTGCGGGAAAACCTCGCGCTGTTCAGTCCCGAAGCCGGCGACCGGCTGCTGATCGCCGCCGCGCACGCAGTCGGTGCGGCGGATCTGCTGGCGCGGCTGGGCGGGCTCGACGGCGAGCTGGGACACGACGCGGAAGGGCTTTCCGCGGGCGAGGCACAGCTCATCGCACTGGCCCGGGCTTATGCGTCGCCGGCCGGGATCGTCATCCTGGACGAGGCGACGTCCGCTTTGGACCCGGTCGCGGAAGTCCGGTCCGAACGCGCGTTCGCCAGCCGCGGCGGAGTGCTGGTGGTGATCGCCCACCGGCTGTCCTCGGCGATCCGCGCGAGGCGGGTGCTGCTGATGGACGGCAGGGAGACCGCACTGGGGAGCCACGATCAGCTGCTGGCGGTGCCGCGGTATGCGGAGATGATGCGGGCTTGGCTGCCAGAGCCGGCGCGGGAGCAGCCGGCCGGGCCGGGCCGCGGCACGCCGGAAAGGGCCGGCGAAGGGAACCTTGCCGGACTCTGATTCCCCGATGTTCCGTTCACCCGCACACCTCGGCCTGGAGGCCTCAGCGGGACGTGCGGCGACCCCACGCCGACACCAACGGATACGACGACACCGCGAACCGAGGGTCCGCCAGCACCTTCCGGAACCGTGCCAGGTCGTCCTCCGCCAGCCCGGCGGCGGCCAGCCGCTCGGCCAGTTCCACCGAGTTCGCCGCCAGCAACCGGATTTCCGGTCCCCCGCCCGGCCAGCGGGTCGTCACCCGTTCGCTGCCGACCTCGCCCAGCCCGGCCCCGGCGAGCACCTGCGGCAGCCGGCCCGCCCAGTCGACGTCGCTGCCTTCCCGCTCCAGCAGGTCGATGATCCGCCCCTGTACCGAGGCGAAAGTCTCCGCACTCGCCTCGTCCGGCGTCTCCACCACGGTCTGTCCCCGAGGTTCGATCTCTTCCAGGACCAGCCAGCCGCCCGGGCTGAGGGCCGCTGCCAGTTTCGCCACCAACTCGTCGCGTTCCGGGAAGTGGATCAGCACCAGCCGGGCGTGGATCAGGTCGAACAGCTGGTCCGGCATCGGCTCCGCGCGGATGTCGTGGCGCAGCGCCGTCGCGTTGGCGGGCAAGTCGGCCAACAGCCGGAGGTCGACGTCGGTGGCCAGCACGCTGCCGGTCGGCCCGACCTGCGCGGCCAGCCAGCGAGCGATCGAACCGCCGCCGGCGCCGAGCTCCAGGCAAGCCCAGCCGGGGCCGACACCCAGATCGGCCAGGTGCCGGACGGTCACCCCGTCATATCCGGCCTGCAGCGCGGACATCCGGTCGGCGGCCGGGGCGCTGGCGTTGTCGAACGGGTACTCCTCGATCATGGTCCCTCCCTTCCTCCAGAGTGCCACCAGCCGGCGAGAACGTCAGAGGGTGAACTCGGTACCGTCCGGAGGCAGCTCGGCACCCGCCTGGAGGACGGCGGCGTGTTCGACCGAATGCGGGTTGACGACCGGGTTGGTGTTGTTCAGATGGGTGTAGGCCCAGCGAGTGCCGCCATGACCGGTGATCGTCGGCAGGGTCGCGGTGATGGGCAAATGTCCCATCCCCTGCTGGACAGCGGGATCCGCCGTGCCGGTGGCGGTGGCGGTGGCGGTGGCGGTGGCGGTGGCGGTGGCGAACTCGGCGCCGTCGTAGAAGGTGCCGTCCAGCAGGACCAGGGTGGCGCCGCGAGTGAAGGCGGTGAAGCCGGGCGGCCAGGTGCGCAGGCAGGGTGCGTAGACGAAACTGCCCCCGGTCGCCGGGTCGTGGATGCGGTAGGCGATCACCCATGGCCCGGGCATGGTCGACGCGCGCGCATATTTGGGCTGTTTGTCGCTGATCGGGAACGGCGTCACGTTCAGACCGTCCACAGTGGTCTCCGCTGCGGAGATCCAGTCCCAGCTGTGGTAGCCCTCGATGACCATGCGGGCCGGGAAATGTTCGGTCAGCGCGTGCAATGCGGCCGCTGGCGCGTGCACGGTCAGGCCGGTCGCCTCGCGGAGCATGAGCAGGCCGAGCGCGTGGTCGAGTTCCGCGTCGGTGAGCAAGACGCTGCGCAGCGGCGTTTCGCGCGGGCCGGGACCGGCGCGAAGGGCTGGGGTGGCCAGAATTTGCGTGCGGATATCCGGCGAAGCGTTGAGCAGATGCCAGGTCGTGCCATCGGCGCTGAACGCGACGCAATCCTGGGTCCGCGGCGGAGCGGACGAGCGGCATTGCTCGCAGGCGCAATTCCACTGCGGAAAGCCGCCGCCGGCCGCGGTGCCCAGCAGGATTACTTTCACTGCACGGCACCCCGCAAGACCAGGTCCGAAGTGGACGGTGCGCGCAGGACCAGGTCGACCAGGTCGCGGTCGGGCGACCGGGAGCAGACCGGATCGGTCTTGGCGGCGTCGCCGGTGAGCTGGAACGCCTGGCATCGGCAGCCGCCGAAGTCGGTTTCGCGGCGGTCGCAGGTCCGGCACGGCTCGCTCATCCAGTCGTCGCCGCGGTAGGCGTTGAAGGATTCCGAGCGGTACCAGATGTCCGACAACGCGGTCTCGCGGACGTTGTCGAGGTTGAGGGTGGTGATCGCGCTGGCGGCCGGGCACGGCAGCACCGTGCCGTCCGGGGCGATGGTGAGCTGGCGTGCGCCCCAGCCGTGCATGCACGGTTTCGGGAAGGATTCGTAGTAGTCGGCGACGACGTAGATGATCTCCATGCTGCCGCGCAGCCGTTCGACCGCGGCTCGCACCACCGGCTCGGCGGCGGCGAGCTGCGTGCGGGTGGGCAGGAGCGCGTCGCGGTTGCGCAGCGCCCAGCCGTAGTACTGAGTATTGGCCAATTCCAGCCGATCCGCGCCCATTCTCTCGACCAGCTCGATGATCGCGGCTAGTTCGTCGTGGTTTTGCCGGTGCAGAACCACGTTCACCGTCAGCGGCAGACCCGCTGCCTTCACCAGGGAGGCCGCGACCAGCTTACGGTCGAACGCTTTCGCGCCGGCGAGCCGGTTCGCGCGGTCCGGAGTCGCGGCTTGCGCGGACAGCTGGACGTGCGCCAGTCCTCGCTCGACCAGATCGGCGAGTCGGTCCCCGGTCAGGCCGAGGCCGGACGTGACGAGGTTGACGTAGCAGCCGAGGCCGCTGGCGTGCGACACCAGCTCCGGCAGGTCGGGCCGCGCGAGCGGCTCTCCGCCGGACAGATGGATCTGCAGGACGCCGAGTTCCCGCGCCTGCGAAAGGGCGTCTTTCCATTCCGCTGTGGACAGTTCCGCGTCCCGGGCGACGAGTTCCAGCGGATTCGAGCAATACGAGCAATGCAGCGGGCACCGATGCGTCAGCTCGGCGAGCAGCCCCAGCGGCGCTGTCACGTCCATTCGATCACCCGCCGTCGACCGAACCGCTCCAGCACGGCCACGATGTCGTTTTCCCTTACCCCTTGGTATCGGCGGCGCAATTTCGCGGTGATGCTGTCGACCGAAGTCGCGCCGTCGCACAGTTCGAGGACCGCGACGGCAGTGGCGTTCGGGACCAGGACGCCTTCTGGAAACAGCAGCACGTGCGTTCCGCGGACGTGGTCGAAGGTCAGCCGCACTCCGATCCGCAGCTTCGGGACCGAGGCGGCCGTGAGGGTCTTCACCGGCTCACTCCTCGGCCGCGGCGCGCTCGACGGCATCCAGCATCGACCAGAGGACGTCGCATTTGAACGACAGTGCGGCCACCGCCTTTTCCTGCTGTTCCCGGGTGACACAGTAGCGAACGACGATGTCCAAAGTGTCCTTGCCTTCGCCGGACACCTTGTCGATCCGGTTGGTGAAGTAAGCCAGGTCGGCACGGGAAATCCAGGAATAGTTGGCCAGCACGTCGGCCACGCGCTGCTGCATCAGGTGCCCGGCGAACATCTCGGTCAGCCCGGAGGCGATCGCTTCCACCCAGGGTTTGGTGCGGGCGAACGCGACATAGGCGTCAACCGCGAACCGGACGCCCGCGGCGACGTGCCGCTGGTCGACGACTTCTTCGCGGTCCAGCCCGACCGCGGCGCACAGCCGGAGCCAGCGCTCGATCCCGCCGTCGCCGTCGCCGGCCCCGTCGTGGTAGACGATCCGGTCCAGCCAGGTCCGGCGGACGTCGGGCACCGGGCAGTTGCTGATGATCGCCGCGTCCTTCTGCGGCAGCAGGCACTGGTAATACCAGCGATTGGCGGCCCAGAGCCGCAGTTCGCGCTGGGTCAGCGCGCCGGCGTGCATTCGCTGGTGGAACGGGTGGCTGCCCCAGTATCGCGGCGCGAGCCCGCGCAGCGCGCCGGTGAACTCCGCCGGACTCATCGGGTGCACAGTGGACATTCGGAACTCCGGATTCTCGCTCATCGGCACAGGTTCCCCCGGACGGACGAGGCCGCCGGCGGACCGGCCCCGTCCGCGAGGGTCACTCCCGCATGCGGGCCGCGTACGCGGTGACCTCCATCGGGGTCTCGTACTCGACGAAGTCCGGCGCGGTCCACACCTCGACGGTCTCGTGCATGAGGAAACTCGCTTTCTTCCGGTGCTGCCCCGTTCAGCGGGGCCGGCCGCCCCGCCAACGTCACCCTAAAAGGGCACGAGGACACCCCGCCAGAGGCGAGGGGCGGTTAGCCCGCCCATTCGTAAACAATCCTTCCAATGGCGGAGCGAGTGACCGCTCAGCGGTGCGAGCTGCCGCCGCGGGCCGCGTCCGACCCGGACCGGGGACGGGAGACGGCTGTCGCGGCGGGATTGACGGCGGTGCCGCCGACCGAACCCCCCGACGGCGATCCGACCGCGCCCCCGGCCGCCGGTGCCGCGACGGTGGACGCCGACGCCTGGACGGTGGACGGCGGTGCCGCGACGGCGGAATTCGAAAGACCTTCCAAGGAGCAGGCCCTGGGGGCTCTGGGCCCGTCGCGGCCACGTCCGTGATCGACTGAGCCGCGTCGCTCTCGTCTGCGTGCTCGCGTCTCCGGTGCCAAAGCTCGATCAAGAGTTCTTTTTGGGCAACTTGTCCTGTTTCTGTGCTGCTCCATTCGGATGATCGACAACGCGCCTGCCCAGCGCACTCGCCGCCGCACCCCTAGCCTCGACGGACCCGGCGGCCGCACCTCGTCCCCCGTCCCCCTGACACCCGGGCCGGACCAGTGCGCGGCCGTGCAGCGCCGCGCAGGAGAGGAAGGTCGATTCATGGCCGATCAAATCGCCGAGCAGGGGCAGGAGGCAGCCGCGGGGCCCAAGAAGCTGCGGTCGCGACACATCACGATGATCGCGCTCGGCGGGATCATCGGAGCCAGCCTGTTCGTCGGGTCCGGGAACGTCGTGCGGTCGGTGGGTCCGGCGGCGGTGGTGTCGTATCTGCTCGGCGGGCTGCTGGTTTTCCTCGCCATGCGGATGCTCGGCGAGATGGCCGCGGCGCGCCCGGCGATCGGGTCGTTCATGGAGTACGCGCGGGTCGGGCTCGGCGAGGGCGCGGGATACCTGGTCGGCTGGCTGTACTGGTACTACTGGATCGGCGTGATCGCCTTCGAGGCGGTCGTCGGCGGGTCGGTCCTGAACGGGTGGTTCCCGGCCGTGCCGCCGTGGGCGTTCTCGGTGCTCCTGCTGCTCCTGTTCACCACCACCAACCTGGTCTCGGCGCGCTCGTTCGGCGAGGTCGAGTACTGGCTGGCCAGCATCAAGGTCGCCGCGATCGTGGTGTTCCTCGCGGTCGGCGCGCTGTTCGCGTTCGGACTCTGGCCGAAGGCCAGCTTCTCGATCCCGAACCTCTGGCAGCACGGCGGATTCGCGCCGCACGGCTGGTGGCCGGTGCTCAGCGGCGTCGCGATCGTGATCTTCTCCTACTTCGGCACCGAGATCGCGGTCATGGCGGCCGCCGAATCCGAGGACCCGGCGAAGGGAGTGCGGCAGGCCGTCGTCACGGTGATCTGGCGGATCCTGCTGTTCTTCGTCGGCGGGGTGCTGCTGATCGTCACCATCGTGCCGTGGAACCAGCTGCCCAACCCGAAGCAGGAGGGACCGTTCGCACACGCGTTCAGCCTGTTCGGGCTGCCCGGCGCGGGCCTGGTGATGAACGCGGTCGTGCTCACCGCGGCGTGTTCGGTACTCAACTCCGGTCTCTATTCGGCCGGCCGGATGTTTTCCGCGCTCGGCGAACGAGGCCTCGCGCCGCGGCTGGTGGCGCGCAAGAACAAGTCCGGTGTGCCGGCGGTCGCGGTGATCGCGTCGACGGTCGGCGGGTACCTCGCGGTGATCGTCAACTTCGTCGCGCCGGACTCGGGCATCTTCGACTTCATCATGAACTCGGCGGGCCTGGTCGCGCTGTTCGTGTACTCGTTCATCGCCGTGACGCAGATGCGGATGCGGCAGAAGATGACCCCGGAGGAACGCGCCGGGCTGAAGCTCAAGATGTGGCTGCACCCGTGGCTGGGCCTGCTGACCATCGCCGGGGTGATCGCGATCGTGGTCGTCATGCTGCTCACCGACGATTCGGCCCGCACCCAGGTCTGGACCAGCATCGTGTCGCTGGCGGTGATCGCGGCGTTCTGGCCTCTGGTGCGGCGCAGCCTGAACCGGAAGCGCGCAGCGGCAGGTGCTGGGCAGGACGGCTGAGACCACGTCTCACCAGGTGCTGTCCTGATGCTGGGCGGCCGGCGGCCAGCGTGCCGGACTGTCCGTGAAGGGCCCCTTGAGGGAATCCAAGTCCCTGAAGGGGCCCTTCACAGACAGACCAGCGGGCCGGTCGGCGCGCACCACCGGAGGCATGCTCCGCGGTCGACAACTCCGTTGTGGACACTGCGGACCGCTGATTGCCGACGGCAAAGCGGGACAGCGCGGCCTGCCCCGCCCGGCTCAGGTCAGCGAACGGCGGGAAATCGGGAAGTTGAAGTAGGTGTCCGGGAACGTCTCCGGCTGGTAGGTGTAATGCCACCATTCCTCCGGCAGGTTCTTGAACCCGGCCGCCTCCATGCCGTGCAGGAGGATCATCCGGTTCGCGCGCTGCTGGCCCTGGATTCGCGGGTCGAGCGTGTGCGCGAGGGTGTCGAAGCAGTCGAAACCGGTGCCCATGTCGAGCGAGTTGTCCGGGAACCGGTCCGCCTTCGGACCGTAGCAGGGCTTCAGCGGCTCCCCCGGCCGGTACGGCCGGGTCGGGAGCGCCGGCAGCGGAACGACGGTCAGATCGACCGTGCTGCCGCGGCTGTGCCCGGACTTCGCCGCGATGTACCCGTCCGCGAACAGCCGGTCCTTCTCGACCCGGGGATAGAACTCGGCTTTCATCCGCAGGTCGGACAGATCCTCTGCCCAGCGCACGAAATTGTCGACGGCGCGCTGCGGGCGATAGCAGTCGTACACCTTCAGCGTCAGCCCCTGGCGCAGGAACGACAGCTGCGCTTTGTGCAGGGCCCGCGCCGCGTCCCGGGTGACGATGCACATCGGCTGGCGGTAGCCGTCGACCGGCGCGCCGGTGAAGTTGTGCGGGGTGATGTACCGGATTTCCTGCACGATCGTCGGGTCGACGTCGCGCAGCGCCACGAATTCGGGCGGAGCCTTGGGTTCCGGATCGGCGGACGCCGCCGGTGCCACGAGCAGACAGGTCAGCAGACTCATCACGGCGGCCGCCAGGCCGCGCGTCTTGGTTCGGCGCATAGCGTGGGTACTTACCACAAGACCGGCCGCGCGGGGAATCAATCGGCGTAGGCGTCCTGCCGCTGGCGGTGCGCGGCGATGGCGGCGTCCATCATCCGCAGCCGCGTCGGCGATCGCGTTGCCGTGTGCGGGCGATCAAGACGGCCGGGTGCTCGGCCAGCTGCTCGCCGACCCGGGCGCCCGGCCGTGAGGGGCCCCTTGCCGGAATCCAAGTCCCTCAAGGGGCCCTTCACGGACTGAGGTGATGGGCACCGCCCAGTGGGTCCCGCCGGTAAGCGGCGATCTCGCCCCGCGGGCTACCTGCGCGTCGCGCGCCTAGATGTACGCCAGGAACCCTCGCAGCGCGCCCGCGCACCCTGGCTGCACTCGCCCCCGGGCTCAGGCTTGCCGAACGCATTGCCTCGACGACACAGCGTCGACCGGAGCCACCGTCCGCGGGCGTGACCGGTGCCGGACGCGGCGCCAAACGGCCGACTCCCCTTGCGCCATCCGGTGCATCTTTCCGGCAGTACCGTTTGCTACTCGATAATGAAATACTCGTCCGCGCCGCGGGCGCAGTTCTAGATCGACAGGGACGGCTACCTGGAAGAATCCACATTGCTACTTTTCAGTAGCCGGGATAACGATCTTTTCCGCACTGCCCGCACCTTCATTCTCCTTGCGCGGCAACGGGAACATCCTTCTTCATGATCGAGCGTTTCGGGTCACGCCACCGGGGTAGCCGAATCTTGCCGACGCAGCCGAATCCCTGATCACGCGATTTTGGAACGGTCTGCGCGCACCCCGCTACCGTCAGTCAGAAGGAGCCGTTGATGAAGGCAGGAACACGGATGGCGCTCGGCGTCGCGGCCGGTTATCTGCTGGGGCGAACCAAGAAAATGCGGCTGGCGTTGATGATCGCGGCCGCCGGGGCGACCGGGAAGGCCGGAGTGTCGCCGTCGAAACTGGTCCGGAATGGACTGTCGCAGCTGGCCTCGTCGGAAGAGATCGGCAAGCTGACTTCACTGGCCAAAGACGAACTGCTGACCGCGGCGAAATCTGCGGCGGTCACCGCGGCGAGCGGCCGGATAGAGTCGTTGACCGAACGTCTTCAGGACGGCGGGAATCCCGCTGGCGAGGCACGGAATCCCGCTGGCGAGGAAAAGGCGACGGAGCCGGCCGGGGATGAGCCGGACCAGGAAACCGGTGAAGAGGCAGCTGAGAAGCCTCGCCGTCGGCGAACCCCGACCCGCCGCTCGGCGGACGACGACGATCAGGACAGCCAACGGCGGCCGCGCCGGCGGTCGGCGAGCAGCCGGTCGTCGGACGAGGACGACGAAGAAACTGAACGCAGGCCGGCCGCCACTCGACGTTCGCCGGTCCGCCGGGCCCGGAGGTGACCGCGATGGCCGCCAAGAGCCTGAAAGACGCCGCGGGGAAAGCGGCTGGCACCGTGGGGAAAGCGACTGACACCGCGGGACACGCGATCAGCCAGGCGACGAAACCGCCAGGCGAGCTGGGCGACGCGCTGCGCGGCCTGGGTCAGGCAGCGATGAACCGCGCGGCGAACTCGCTCACCGACCGGATTTCGTCCACCGCCGGACGGTTGACCGATTTCGCCGCGGGCAACGGCAGCGGCGGGCTGCTGGCAGCCGCCACCGGCGGGCAGCCCGGAGTCAAGGGCAAGGCGATGACCGGCGCGCTCAAGGGGGCGCTGTCCGGAGTCGCGGAGAAGGCCAAGGCCGCGCTGACCGGATCGGCCCGCAGCAAGGGCGAAAAGATCAAGCTCACCAACATCGTCGAGGAGATCGACATCGGCGCGCCGGTCGACCTCGTGTACGACCGGTGGACCCAGTTCAGCGAGTTCCCGTCGTTCATGAAAAAGGTCGAGAACGTCGAGCAGGTCAGCGACGAGAAAACCGAGTGGCGGGCGCAGATCTTCTGGTCGCACCGCAACTGGGAGGCCACGATCCGCGAGCAGGTGCCCTACGAACGGATCGTATGGCGGTCGAAGGGCCAGAAGGGCCATGTCGACGGCGCGGTCACGTTCCACGAGCTGACCCCAGATCTCACGAAGGTGTTGCTGGTCCTCGCCTACCACCCGCAGGGACTGTTCGAGCGCACCGGCAACCTCTGGCGCGCCCAGGGCCGCCGGGTCCGGCTTGAGCTCAAGCATTTCCGCCGGCAGGTGATGATGAACGACCTGCTCGATCCGGACAGCGTCGAAGGCTGGCACGGCGAGATCCGCGACAGCAAGGTCGCGGATGGCCAAGACCGGACCGCACCGGAAAGCGACGAGGCCGAAGACCAGCCCGAAGACGAAGCCGACGCCGAGGCCGAAGACGAGCCATCGGAGGACGAAGAGGACTCCGGAGAAACCGACGAGAGAGGTGACCGATGACAACCGCCGTGCAACCCTCGGGCGGAGGCGGAGGATTCGACCGGCCGAGCTCGAGCAGCCTCGCCGACGTGGTCGACACGATTCTGGACAAGGGCCTCGTGATCGACGCGTACGTGCGGGTCTCCCTGGTGGGCATCGAACTGCTCACCGTGGACGCGCGAGTCGTCGTGGCCAGCGTCGACACTTACTTGCGATTCGCCGAAGCGGTGAACCGTCTCGACCTCTCCGACAACGATCAGAAGGGCCTGCCGGACCTGCTGGAGGACATGAACTCGGGCGGCGCGAAGGCGAAGACGCGCGGCGCTCTCGAAGCGGCCGGCGACAAGCTGCAGGACCTCCTCCGCGGCGGCGAAGAAGAAGAGCCCGCCAGCCGTGGCCGGAAAGGACGGTGAGCATCGATGAGTACCGACACCCGGGCCGGCACCGCGGTGTATGTCTACGGCGTTGTTCCCGCCGACGTTGAGGTCGACGCCGAGACCCGCGGAGTCGGCGATCCGCCGGCTCCGGTCACGACCATCCGCAGTGGGCCGGTCGCCGCGATAGTGAGCGAGATCCCGGTCGACGCTCCGCTCGGCCGGCCCGAGGACCTGTCGGCACACGCCAGCCTGCTCGACGCGGTCGCCGCCGAACTTCCCGTGCTGCCGCTGCGGTTCGGCGCTGTGGTCACCGACGAACAGGCGGTCGCCGAGGAACTTCTCGAAGCGAATCGCGACGACTTCACGACCGCGCTCGACCAGCTCGAGGGCAAGGCGGAGTACATCGTCAGGGGGCGCTACGAGGAACGGGCCATCCTGCGCGAGGTGTTGTCCGGCGACGACCGGATGGCGGAACTGGCCAAGGCGATCCGCGGCAAGCCCGAGGACGCCACCCGCAGCGAGCGGATGGAACTCGGGGAGCAGATTTCCCGGACGATCGAGGCCAAGCGTGCCGAAGACACCCAGCGGGTAGCCGAGGCGCTCGCCGAGATCGCGGTGCAAGCCGCGCCGCGCGAGCCGACACACGAAGAAGAAGCCGTGCACCTCGCCGTGCTGGCGGAGACCGCGCGGCAAGCTGAGCTGGAAGAAGCGGTCGGCGAGCTGGCGAACGAATGGGAAGGCCGGGTGCAGGTCCGGCTGCTCGGCCCGCTGGCGGCCTACGACTTCGTCGTGACGCGGACGCCGGAGTAACCCATGGGTCTGCTTTCCGGTATCGCGGGCCTGCCGCTCGCGCCCCTGCGCGGGGTGCTCGCCCTTGGCGAGCTGATCCGCCGCCGAGTCGACCAGGAACTGCGCGCCCCCGCCTCGGTCCGGCACGAACTCGAGGCGGCCGAGGAGGCGCGCGCGGCCGGTGAGATCTCGAGCGAGGAGGAGGCCGAGAGGCAGAACGAGGTGCTTGCCCGCCTGACCGTGCCCTCGCCGCGGCAGTCCGCTGAGGGCGAAGAAGGAGATGACCGATGATGGCCGCGTCCGAGCAAGCCAGCTCCTCGACGCGTGATGCGATGGTCGCGTCGAAGGCGGCTGCCGCTGCGGTGCGCCAGCTCGACGAGCTGATCGCCAGCGAGCCGGCGGGCGTTACGTCGGTCGAGCCGCTGGAGGACGGCTGGCTCGTGGAGGTGGAGGTGACCGAGGAGCACCGCATCCCGTCCTCGTCCGACCTGCTGGCCCTCTACGAGATCGAGCTGGACCGCGAGGGCGACCTGACCGCGTTCCGGCGCACGAAACGCTACGCGCGCGGGAAACCGGGCACTGGCGACGGGAGGAGCTGACATGGTCTCGGGGCAGCCGGTCATCGCGTCGGAGGGCGGTCTTGGCACCGCGGGCGGACAGCCCGCGAACCTCGGCGACATCCTCGAACGCGTCCTGGACAAGGGACTCGTGATCGCCGGCGACATCCAGGTCAATCTGCTCGACATCGAACTGCTGACGATCAAGCTGCGGCTGGTGGTCGCGTCTCTCGAGACCGCTCGCGAGGTCGGCATCGACTGGTGGGAAAACGATCCGTGGCTGACCGGCAATCAGAACAAGCTGCAGGAGGAGAACCGGCAGCTGCGCGACCGGATCGCGGCGCTGGAAGCCGGGTCCGGCGAGGACGGAGGCGATCATGCCCGCTGACGGTCTCTGGCTGTACGGCGTGACCCGCGCGGCCAATCGCCTCGAAACGCCCGGAGTCGCCGGCGAGACCCCGCGAACCGTGACCGCGGCCGGACTGACAGCGACAGTCGGAGACGTGCCGCTGGACTTGTTCGGCGCGGACGCGCTGCAGCGAGACCTCGAAGACCTCGACTGGCTGGCCGCGGTCGCCCGCGCCCACGACGCGGTCATCGTCGCGCTGGCCGAGCAAGGACCCGTGGCGCCGGTCCGGCTCGCGACCGTTTACCGCGACGACGAATCGGTGCGTTCCGCTGTGGAAGCGCGGTCCGGGCAGTTCTCGCGGACGCTGGATCGCGTATCCGGTCGGACCGAATGGGGGGTGAAAGCGTTCCTGACCGCCGCGCCGGATCCTCCGGCTCCCGCTGCGAGCTCCGGCGTCGCCTATCTCACACGGCGCCGAAACGCACTGGCCGCAAGGGAAACTCGGCACCAACAAGCGTCCGACGAAGTGCGTCGGCTCCACCTCGCGCTGTGCGAGCTGTCCGCCGAATCCCGCACGCATGCGCCGCAGAGCCGCGCGCTGACCGCGGACGATCGGCCAATGGTGCTCAACGCCGCGTACCTGGTCGACAACCGGGAAAGCGCCCGCTTCGCCGACACCGTCGCACAGTGGCGGAGCCAGGCACTGGCCGTGCAGCTGACCGGTCCGTGGCCACCGTATTCGTTTTCGGCTTTGGACGAGCAATGACCGCACCGGCACGCGAGATCGCATTGGTCGATCTGCTCGACCGGGTGCTGGCCGGCGGCGTGGTGGTCAGTGGGGAAATAACCCTCGCGATCGCCGACGTGGATCTCGTGCACATTTCTCTGCGTACCCTCGTCACGTCCGTCTCGGCGTTGCGCCATGGATGAAAACCGGCTCAACGCCGATCCGGAGACCGCGGAACGCAGCTTGGTCAGCTTGGTGCTGACGGTGGTCGAACTGCTGCGCGAGCTCATGGAACGTCAAGCCCTGCGCCGGGTCGACCGCGGCGATCTGGGGCAGGACAAGGTCGAGCAGATCGGCCTGACCCTGATGCGCCTCGACGAACGCATGGAAGAGCTTTGCGCCCATTTCGACCTGGAGCGCCGGGAACTGAATCTCGATCTCGGACCGCTCGGTTCGCTGCTGCCCGAGGAATAGGTTTCCGGAAAGCCAATTCCGGGTATTCGCAGTTATCGCTTCGAAAGGAATTCAGCGATGACTGTCACCGGAATTATCAGCGCACTCGCGGTCGGTTTGGTGATCGGCGCGCTGGGCCGCCTCGTGGTTCCCGGCAAACAACGCATCCCCATCTGGCTGACGATCGTCATCGGCATCATCGCGGCGTTCGCGGGCAGCGCCATCGCCCGCAGCGCCGGATATGCCAACACGCCAGGATTCGACTGGCTGGAACTGCTGACACAGGTCGTGCTCGCCGCCGTCGGTGTTTCCATCGTGGCGGGCACGTACGGCAGGCGACGCAAACTGTTCCGGTAAACCGGGACGCTCCGGAATCGGCCGCCCCGGTGCCGGGGCGGCCGATTCCGCGTCTCACCCGGTGATCGTGGCCGGGTCGCTGGCGCTGGGGCGGCCGTCCTCGACGTGCCCCGCGACGCGGCGGACGAACGTCGGGTCGTGGTCGGAGGTGATCGCGACGTCGTACCAGTGGTGGCTGTCGCCGCCGCCGAACGTCGCCGTTTGGTGCGCGCCCGGCCGCACGACCCGCGTCGACGCGCTGCCCTTGTCGTAGCCGTTCCGCAGCGTCAGGCGAACCGGCTTGGCGGTCCCGTTGATCAGCTCCAGCCGCAGCTGGCCAGTGCGGTCGTGGTGCGCAACCACTTCGACGCCGGACACCGCACCGGCGAATCGGCGGTAGAAGCCATTCGGGCCGTGCACCGTGTAGTCGTAGCCGGTCGCAGGCACAGCGAGCGAGCCGACGAGGGTCCGGCCGGGTCCGACCGTGTAGGTCTGCGGTGCACCGCCGGGCGTAGTGACGTAGAACCCGGCGCCGAGGCTGCCGCGGCTGGCGAAGGTGACCTGGAGCTTGGACGCGACATGCACAGCGTCCGCAGCCAGGTCGTAGCCCAGCGGACGAGCCGGACGCAGCCCGGATTCCTGCGGCGGCAACGACTGCTGCGCGGGCACGGCGGGCACGTAGTCCGGGTGGCGGCTGTGGTCCGGCGGGACGTAGCCGGAGGTGTCCGGCAGCGTCGGCACGGTGCGGTCGGTGCGGCCGAAGTCGAACGCCGACGTGAGGTCGCCGCACACGGCGCGACGCCACGGCGAGATGTTCGGTTCCTGCACCCCGAACCGCGTCTCCAGGAACCGGATGACCGACGTGTGGTCGAAGGTCTCCGAGCACACCCAGCCGCCCTTGCTCCACGGCGAGACGACCAGCATCGGCACCCGCTGGCCCAGGCCGTACACCCCGGCCGGGTGCGCGGCGGAACCGGCGTAAAGCTCCCCCTTGGTGTCCACCGTGGACTGTCCGGCGACCGGGTACGGCGGCACGACGTGGTCGAAGAACCCGTCGTTCTCGTCGTAGGTGATCAGCAGCGCGGTCTTGCTCCACACCTCCGGGTTGGCGGTGAGCGCGTCCAGCACCTGGGAGAGGTAGTAGGCGCCGTAGTTGACCGGCCAGTTGGGGTGCTCGCAGAACGCTTCGGGGGCCACGATCCATGACACCTGGGGCAGCCGGTCCGCCTTCACGTCGCGGGCCAGGACGTCGAAGAAACTCTGACCTTGCTTGGCGTTCGTTCCGGTGCGCGCCTTCTCGTACAGCGGCTCGCCCGGCTGAGCATTCTGGTACTGCTTGAAATACAGCAGGGAATTGTCGCCGTAGTTGCCGCGGTAGGCGTCCTGGATCCAGCCCCAGCCGCCGGCGGCGGTCAGGCCGTCCCCGACGTCCTGGTAGATCTTCCACGAGACGCCGGCCTTTTCCAGTCGCTCGGGGTAGGTCGTCCACGAGTAGCCGGCCTCGTCGTTGCCCAGCACCGGGCCGCCGCCCTGCCCGTCGTTGCCGGTGTATCCGGTCCACAGGTAGTAGCGGTTCGGGTCGGTCGAGCCCATGAACGAGCAGTGGTAGGCGTCGCACACGGTGAACGCGTCGGCGAGCGCGTAGTGGAACGGGATATCGTCCCGGGTCAGGTACGCCATCGTGGTGCTGCCCTTGGCCGGCACCCACTTGTCGTAGTTGCCCCCGTTCCACGCCGCGTGCGTATCGTTCCAGCCGTGCGGCAGGTCCTGGATGAACTTCAGGCCCAGGTTGTCCGCGTCGGGGCGGAAGGGCAGGATGTCGCGCTTGCCGTCCGACTGGTACCAGACCGGCTTGCCGCTGGGCAGCGTGACCGGGCGCGGGTCGCCGTAGCCGCGGACGCCGCGGAGCGTGCCGAAGAAATGATCGAACGATCGATTTTCTTGCATCAGCACCACTACGTGCTCGATGTCGCGGATCGTGCCGGTGCGACCGGCCGGCGCGATCTCCGCCGCGCGGGCGATGCTGGCCGAGAGCAGCGAAGTCGCCGCGGTGCCGCCGGCCAGCTGCAGGAATCGTCTGCGGTTCACGTGAGTCACGCCGCGCATTATTGGCCTGTCCCCGCGAAATGCCCCCGCCTTCGGAACAGACTGCCAGCGAAGCTCGGATGAACGGCTCGTGCCCGGACCGGATCTTTCCGACATCCCACCCGCGAAGAGCGGCGAACGGACTCTATCAACTGATTGAAACGGCTGATAGAGTGCGTGCATGGGCACCGAAGCCGCACGCCTCCCCGGCACTCGCGGGACGGCGACCGAACAGCGGCTCATCGCCGCCGCCGAACGGCTTTTCGCCGAGCACGGCGTCGGCTCGGTGTCCCTGCGCACCGTCATGCAGGCAGCGCGAACGAACGTCGCGGCGATCCACTACCACTTCGGCTCCAAAGAAGGGCTGCTCGACGCGGTCCTGCGCAGCCGTCTCGACCAGGTGACCGGCGAGCGGAACGCGGTGCTGCGCGAATTCCCGGAGCAGGACATCACCGCCCGCGAGCTGGCCCGCGCGTACGTGCAGCCGGTGGTCGCGGTGCTGGAGTCCGGCGGCGAATGCTGGATCCGCCTGGTCGGCCAGCTGCTGACCGCCGGCGGCGATGGGCTGGGCTCGGTCGCCGACTCGTTCTTCGAGCGCAACGCCGCGTTCGTCGCACTGCTGGAGCGGCTCAACCCGGGAGTCCCGCGGCGGACGCTGGACTTCCGGCTGTCACAGGCGATGACGGTGACTCTGAACGTCCTCGGCGACGTCGGCCGCACTCGCCGCTTGCACGGTCCGGACGCGGCCGATTGGACCGTGTCCGAGATCGTCGATGCCCTCATCGACGTCGTGACCTCCGTAATCGCCGCCTGACACATCCGCCGCCGGAAACGAGGAATCGATGGGAACAAATCAGCGAACGCAAGTCGAGATGACCGCCGGCGAGGTGTCGGACTACCTCGCGTGCCAGCGCACCGCGACACTGGTGTCGCTCGGCGCGGGCGGGCATCCGCACGCGGTCGCGATGTGGTTCGCAGTCCTCGACGGCGTGCTGTGGTTCGAAACGAAAGCCAAGGCGCAGAAGGCCGTCAACCTCCGACGCGATCCGCGCGTCACGGTCCTGATCGAAGACGGGCTGACCTACGACACCCTGCGCGGCGTCTCTCTGGAAGGACGCGCCGAGGTGGTCGACGACCCGGACGCGCTCTGGGCCGTGGGAGTCGGCATCTGGCAGCGCTATCACGGCGAGTACACCGACGAAGCGAAACCGATGGTGGAATTCATGCTTCGGAAGCGCGTTGCGGTCCGAGTCGACGTGGAACGGGTCCGTTCCTGGGACCACCGCAAACTCGGCCTGGGCCCGATGCCGCTCGCCGGGTCGACCGCCGTGCACTACCCGCAGCCGCCGACCCGATAGGAGGGCATGATGGGACGCTTTTCTTTGCCCGCGCAGGCACCGCGGGGCCTGGACTCGCCAGCGACCGCGAAAATAATGAAGCTGATGGCCCGAATCCAGGTCAAGGCGTTCACGCTGACCAACGGCCGGGTCGGCAGCACCTGGCGGATCGGCGCGGGCTTCCGCGCTCCGGTGCCGACGCTGCTGCTGGAACATCGCGGACGCAAGTCCGGCCGCCTTTTCACCACCCCGCTGCTGTACCTGGATTCCGGGGACCAGCTGATCGTGGTGGCTTCCCAGGGCGGTCTGCCCAAGCATCCGCAGTGGTATTTCAACCTGCTCGCGGATCCCGAGACGCATGTTCACCTCAAGGGCCGCCGCAACGTCCCGGTGACGGCGCGGGTCGCGGCGGCGGACGAGCGCCGCGAACTTTGGCCCCGCGTGGTGGATCTGTACGCCGACTTCGCCAAGTACCAGGAGTGGACCGATCGCGAGATCCCGGTCGTGGTGCTCACCGTGCGCTGAGGGGTGCGGCCCCGGAGACGGCCACGCCCTCCTCCGCCGGGTCGGCTGACCGGGCGGCTCGCCACGTCCGAGGACAGCGGCTGCTTCAGAATCCGCCGGGCGACGGGGAACGCAACGCGCCGTCCTCGACCAGGACCTGCCCGGGGCAGACGCCGATCCAGGTCATGCCGTCCGCGATGGATTTCCTGGGGCATCTCTGGCTGCAGCGCGGAAAACCGGCCTTCCGGCCAGCCACACAGCCGCCCAGCGTTGGCTTCGCGGAGTCATTCGTACTTTGCCCGCCAGGTGACCGACCACATTGCCGAGCGTGGCCTGGTCCGGAGTGGACGGATAAATCGCCGACGACGCCGTGCGTGAAGCCGTCGGAGGTGGCGAGGGACGAGGCCGGAATGGACGACAGTTTTCCGCGCAGCAACACGGTGATCCAGGCTAACGCTCACCGATCTCCGGTTCGCCTTGGCGAGCTTCCGCGCAGCAGATCGGCGGATTGAAGACCGGTCAGACGTGCGGCGCGGTCTTGCGGGCGGACCGGGCCCGGCCGCGGCCGTCTGCCCTCAGCATCGGAGCGAACCGATCCCGCGCTTCCGCCGCCAGCTCCGGAATCAGCTCGACCTCGTGCACACTGCCCACCGTCGAGACGCGCAACCGGTCGCCGCGCGCGGCCAGGCCGGTGATCCGATCCCGGGCGACGGTCAACAGCTGTACTCCGCGCGCGAGCGGGCGCTGTCCGAGTACATGCCGGGCGACGACCAGCTCCTGCCGGGTCAGCACCACGAACGCGGCCGGCCGGGACGGCTGCCACAACCACCGGCGCGGCGGCTCCGGTTCCGCCCTCAGGTACCGGGTGTGGCGGGTATGCCCGAGCGCCACCAGCGGCGCGGCGGGCAGGCCGTGCCAGCCGAGCGACGGCGGCCCGGCGTGCGCCGGCTCCGGCGTGCCCGGCCGCAGCGCACGCGAGCGCACCTGGGTCAGCAGGTCCGCGACCGCGGGCCAGGCCCACGACCGGTAGCGGAAGACGAGCGTTTTCCGGAGCCCGGTCAGCACCAGGCAGGCGTACCGGCCGGACATCGCGTGCTCCACCGCGACCAGTTCGGCATACGGGATCACGCCGACGACCCGCGGATACGGCAGGTCGTCCACCCACAGCGCCACCCCGCGCGGCCCCGCGCCGAGCGCTTGCTCCGGTGTCCAGACGACGCCTCCGGCGGACCGCCGGGTCGCCGACGGCGCGAACAGCACCTCGCCCGGACCGACCAGGTCGGCGAGGTCTTCGGCCGCCGCCCCGGGCCGGGACCAGCGGGCCGGCGGCTCGGTGTCGAGACCGTCCGCGAGGTCGCGGCCGATCTGGATCTCCCACGGCTCGGCCGCGGCAGTGAGGGCGGCGTGCGCCGCGCCGATGCCGGACATTCGAAGGATCGCCTCCTGCCGCCGCGGGCCGGTTTTCCCTGCCTCCAGCGTATACACCGCCGCGCGAGCCGTTCCCATTCCGGACTTCGCCCGGGTGCGACCTAGATCACCTGAATGCCGCAACCGCCCGGGCGGCCCGGCCCGCCCGCCCCTACACTCGACAGTTGCGGCACCGGCGGCACACTGTCCTTTGTAGACGCAACGGTGCCGCCGACCCGTGGAGGTACCCGTGTCCGCACCGGAAACCGCCCAGATAGTCACCGCCGGCCGCATCGCAGCGATGGCCGGCGCCGAGCCCCCCGCGTTCGCGATCCGCGGCGAACGGGTAGTCGCGCACGGCAGCGTCGCCGATCTGCGGCGGGAGTTCCGTTCGGCCGAAGTGCACGATTTCGGCTCCGCGACAGTGGTCCCTGGCTTCAACGACGCCCACCAGCACGCGACGATCTGCGCCGCTCAGTCCCTTCAGGTCGACCTCTCCCCCGCCCGGATCCGCTCCACGGCCGACCTCGAAACCGCCCTGCGCGCCCAAGCCGCCGCCACCCCGCGCGGCGACTGGATCATCGGCTGCGGCTACGACCCTTTCCGCAGCAATGGCGGCCGCGACCTCACCCGGGCCGAGCTGGACGCCGCCTGCCCCGACCACCCGGTGCTGGTCGTGCACGTGACCCTGCACGCCGGGGCGGTCAACTCCGCAGGACTGGCGCTGGCCGGCTTCACCGACACGAGCGAACCCCCGCCCGGCGGCCACCTGGGCCGCGACGCGGCCGGCCGCTTGGACGGCGTCGTGCACGACCAAGCCCTCTACGACCTGGCCTTCCCGGCCTTCACGCCGAACCCGACTGTCATCGCGGAGCCCGACACCGCGACGCTGGCCGCCGCCTTCACCCGGCACGCTCGCGAGCTGCACGCCGCCGGGATCACGTCCATCGGCGAAGCCCTCGTCGGCCCGACCGAATGGCGCACCCTGAGCCACCTGTGCGAGCAGGGCCAGCTGACCCTCCGCGTCAACGCGCTGGCCGCCTACGACCACTTCGACTACTTCCGCGCCCAGGCCGAGCCCGGTCCCCGGCTGCGCCTCGGCGGCGTGAAAACCTTCGCCGACGGCGCCGTCAACGGCGGCACCTGCCTGGTGGAACAGCCCATCGAAGGCACCGACAGCCACGGCCTGGAACGGGTCACCGCCGCCGAACTGACCGACATCGTGCGCCACGTCCACGACGCCGGCTGGCGAGCCTGCGTGCACGCCAACGGCGACCGCGCGATCCGGCGGGTCCTGGACGCCGTCGAGCAGGCGCAGACCGCCCGGCCCCGGCCGGACCCGCGCCACCGCATCGAGCACTGCTCGATCATCGACGACGAGATCCTGTCCCGGATGCGTGCGCTCGGCATGGTCGCCGTGCCGTTCGCGAACTATGCGGCCGCGCACGGCGACAAGCTGGCCCAGTTCTACGGCGCAGAGCGAGTGGAACGCATGTTCGCGCACCGGTCGATGCTCGAGGCGGGAGTCGCGGTGGCGGGTTCGTCCGACCATCCGTGCGGCCCGTTCGAGCCGTTGTTCGCGCTGCGCAGCTGCGTCACCCGGCGCGCCCCGGATGGGAACCTGTTCGGGCCCTCGCAGCGGATCCCGGTGGAGGCGGCGCTGGGCCTGTACACCACCGGAGCCGCTTACGCCTCCGGCGAAGAGGCGGTGAAGGGGCAGCTCGCCCCGGGGTTCCTGGCGGATTTCGCGGTGCTGGGCGAAGATCCGTTCACCGCCGACCCGGAGCGGCTGGACCGGGTGCCGGTGCGGGAGACTTGGGTCGGAGGCGAACGCGTCTGGCCCTGAGGAGACGCTCCCCGGGCCTTGCCGCCCGTAGCGTGGTTACCGAGGTGACCCGCGGGGAATACCGGTCCCTGAGGCACGCCCCGCTGCCGCTCTATGCCCCGGGAAGGAACGCCATGCGCTGTCTTGATTGCCGTGTCAACGGACAAGACCGTCCCGCTGTCGGGATCTGCACCAACTGCGGTGCCGCCGTGTGCGAGCAGTGCGTGCGGATCGGCCGGCAGGAGACGTCGCACGTCACCGGATTCAGCTCGGCCGACCTGTCGCTCACCGAAACCCGGCAGCTGGCTTGCCCGGAATGCGCGGCCGCGCTTTCCGCGCAGCATTCGCACGAGTACCGGTTCAAGCCGATCGGCGCTTCCTGACGCGCTAAGAACACCTGATGCTGTCGTGATGCCCGGGCAGCCCGGCGCGAGCTTGACCGACCGTCCGTGAAGGGCCCCTTGAGGGACTTGGGTTCCCTCAAGGGGCCCTTCACGGACCGGCCTGCGGTCCGGCGGCGGCATCGCGGCGCTCGCGACGACGTCCCTGCCTGCGGGATCGCTAGGCGTGCGCGGTTTCCGCGCCGACCACTGGTTCGACGTGCACCACCGCGGCGGTCAGCCGGGGAACCGAGTCGATCAGACGGCGTTCCAGGTCGTGCGCCAGCCCGTGCGCTTCCTCGACGGTGAGCGTGTTGCCGACCTGGATGGCCAGCTCGGCGCGCAGGCTGTGGCCGATCCAGCGCATCCGCACGTCCCGCACCCCGCGCACGCCCGGCGCGGCGTGCGCGGTCTGTTCGGCGAGTTCGACGGTCGCCGGATCGACCGCGTCCATCAGCCGCCGGAAGACTTCCTTCGCCGCGTCGCGCAGGACGAACAGGATCGCGACGGTGATCAGCAGGCCGATCACCGGGTCGGCGGCCGGGATACCGAGGGCGACGCCGACCGCGCCGAGCACCACCGCGAGCGACGTGAACCCGTCGGTCCGGGCGTGCAGGCCGTCCGCGACCAGCGCCGCCGAACCGATCTCCCTGCCGACCGTGATCCGGTACCGGGCCACCAGTTCGTTGCCGACGAACCCGACGAACCCGGCCGCGGCCAGCACCCACAGCTGCTGCACCGGCCGAGGGTTCAGCAGCCGGTCGATCGCCTCGTACGCGGCCAGCACGGCCGAACCGGCGATGATCAGGACCACGACGACGCCGGCCAGGTCCTCGGCCCGGCCGAGCCCATAGGTGTAGCGACGGCTCGCCGCGCGGCGGCCGAGGAGGAACGCGATGCCCAGCGGAAGCGCGGTGAGGGCGTCGGCGAAGTTGTGGATGGTGTCGCCGAGCAGCGCCACCGAGCCGGTGACCGCGACCAGGCTCAACTGGACGACGGCGGTCCCGAACAGTGCGGCGAAGGACCAGGTCAGGGCGCGGATGCCGCGCTTGCTGGTTTCCAGGGCGTTGTCCAGGCGGTCCGCGCTGTCATGGCTGTGCGGGGTGACGGCGTGTTTGACGTGGTGCCACAGCTTCGGCAGCAGTCCGGCAGCCGCGTCGTGGCCGTGGCCATGCCCGTGGCCGTGTCCTTCGCCATCCGTGTGCCCGTGGCCATGCCCGTGACCGGTGCCGTGGCCGTCGGCATGCCCGTGGCCGTGCCCAGTCTGCGACATCAGAGAACTCCCAGCTGCTCGCCGCGGCCCGCACCAGACGCCGGGCCATCCGGTTATCAGCATACCTGCGCAGTCACGCAGATACGCAGGCAGTCCGCCGAACCGGTAGGCTCGGGGCCATGCACGACTCGCTGCCGGACTTCGAAATGCCCTCCGACGAACAGGTCCACCTCGCCGCGGAGAGCTTCCGGCTGCTGTCCGACCCCACCCGGATCAAGGTGCTCTGGGCGCTCCTGCAGGGCGAATCCTCGGTCGCCTGCCTCGCCGAGCTCGCCGGCGCCGCGCCGACCGCGGTCAGCCAGCACTTGGCCAAGCTCCGGCTCGCCGGACTGGTGAAGGGCCGCCGCGAGGGAACGTTCGTCTACTACTCCGCCGCGGACAGCCATGTCCGCGGATTGCTCGCTCAGGCGCTGCACCACGCCGACCACGTGGACCGCGACATCCCCAGCGAACCGGACGGCCACGCGCAGCCGCACCTCCCCCGGGTCCGCGATCTTTGATCGCCGTCAAACCGCGCCCGTTGTCCGCGAGGGGTCCCTTGCCGGAATCTGATTCCGGCAAGGGGCCCTTCACGGACTGCGTCCCGCGCCGTCGTCCCGCCGCGGATTTAAATCGGGAAATTCGATATTTCCAAGATTAATCATGACGATTACGATGAGGGCCATGAATCCGGTCATCGCTCGCGTCACCCCGGAATCCGTCCCGCATCTGGTCGCGTCCGCGGCCGCGCTGTTCGCCGAAGACGGCGGCCGGCGCGACCCGCTCCTCGACACTTCCTGGCCGGCCCGCGAAGGCCAGCCCTACTACGGCGAACTCGCCGACGATCCGAATGCCTTGTGCCTGCTGGCTTTCCCCACCGGCGAACCGGCCGCCGCCGCGATCGGGCACCTCGTCGGCCGCCTGCGCCGCCACGACCCGCTTCGCCCGGGCACGGTCGCCGGGGTGCTGGAAAGCATGCGAGTAGCTCCCGGTCATCGCCGCAGCGGCCTCGGCACAGCGCTCGCCGACGAATTCGCCGCCTGGGCTCGCGACAATGCCGCGGACTATCTCAGCGTCACCGCATACGCCGCGAACGAATCCGCGCTCGCTTTCTATCGCGCGCGTGGATTCGTCCCGTTCGAATCAACCTTGCACGCACCTGGCTAACCAGGCCGGAGCGCGTGGTGCCCCTCCGGTTCCGGCCGGAAGAACTCCCGCGCCGGGACCGCCAACCCGATCACCGAAAGCGCGATGAACACGATCTGGTGCACGTGATCCTTGCCCGGCGGCAGCCCGAATACCAAGTGTGCCAGCCAGAACACCGGATAGAACCACAGCGCGCACCACGCCCACCGTTCCCGCCGGCGAAACGGCAGCACCGCGATCAGCCCGCCGAACAATCCGAGACCGGCAGTCGCGAGCGCGTCCGTGCGGTAGAGCAGCGCGTCTCCGGCCGGCGGCACGAGGGCGACCACGATCCCGAAGCCGAGAATCCCGGCGCTCACCGCCGCCAGACAGATCCAGCCGATCCGCACCGACACCGCGCTCATGGGGAGAAGTTACCTCGGCCCGCCTTGGCCTGGACAGGGTTTCGCGCCGATCCTCCCCGGGAGAACCAGGCGTCCGCGGTCTCCACTATGGACACCGTGGACGCTCCGCGGCCGGCTCCGTCACCCTCGCCGCCCAGGCAGCAACCGCGAACCCGAAGCAGTCGCGACCGGCAGCCACACCACCGCCACCGCGCCCTGCCCCGGTTCCGGCTCCTCGAACCGGGCATATCCCCCGTGCACCGCCGCGGTGTCCGCCACGATCGCCAGCCCCAGCCCGGACCCCGGCAACGACCGAGCCTCCGGGGCGCGCCAGAACCGGTCGAACGCGTGCGCGCGGTCCGCCTCCTCGATGCCCGGCCCCTCGTCCGCCACCGACACCATTCCCGGTGCCGACCGGACCGTGACCGTCGATCCGGCGGGCGAGAACTTGATCGCGTTGTCGAGCAGATTCAGCACCATTCGCTCCAGCGCGCCTTCGTCCCCGTACACCGCCCATTCGGCGCTGTGCACGTCGAAGGTGTGCTTGCGGGCCCGGCTCGACGCCCGCCGGACCGCGTGCCGCACCACCGTTCCCATCGCGACCTCGGCGTGGTCGAGTTCGCGTTCGTCCCGGGCCAGGATCACCAGTTCGGTCACGAGATCGCCCAGCTCCCCCGCCTGCACCTGCAGCCGGTCCAGCAGCCGGCCGCGGTCGGCGGCAGGCAGCTCCCGGCCGGTGTGCTCACTGCGGGCGAGCAGGTCGATGTTGGTGCGCAGGCTGGTCAACGGAGTCCGCAGCTCGTGCGCCGCGTCCGTGACCAGCGCCCGCTGCCTTCGCCGGGATTCGGACAGCGCGCCGGTCATCGCGGCGAAAGCGTGGCCGAGCCGGCCCACTTCGTCCCGGCCGGACACGGTGACCGGGAGGTCCAGGTCGTGCGTGCGGGCGATCTCCTCGGCGGCGCTGGTCAGGCGTTCCATCGGATGCAGGGTCCGGCGGGTCAGGAGCAGGCCGGCGGCAGCCGCCAGCAGCGCGCCCAGGACGGACACCGCGATCAGGACGGTGCGCAGGCCGGCGAGCGTGCTGTCGATCTCGGCGAGGCTGCGCGAGATGGCCAGCACGTTCCCGTCGCCGGTCGGGCCGAGCAGGACCCGGACCGGTTTGCCGGACAGCGTGTAGCCGTCGCGCAGGGTCACGACGCGTGCGGACCGGTCGCCCGGTTCCACGACGACCGAGTCCACGCCGGGCGGCGAGCAGACAGTCCCGTCCGCCTTCAGCAACTGGATGCCCTCCACGAACCGCTGCAGCGGGCGTCCCGGCGGGCCGGCGCGGCACAGGTCCGCCGGGCCCGGTTTCGGCGCCTCCGGATTGCGGGCGCCGGGCGGACGCCAGCCGCCGAGCAGAGTTTCGTCCAATTGCGTGCGCAGACTGTGCTCGGTGGACAGGTAGGTCGCGGCGCTGATCACCGCGATGGCGACCGCGACGATCGCGGCGGTGATCAGCGCGACCCGGCTGCGCAGCAACATCCGGGGCTCGCGGCGGCGGATCACGAGGCCCGCAGCACGAAGCCGACTCCGCGGACCGTGTGCAACAGCCGGCTCGCACCGCCGGCCTCGGTCTTGCGCCGCAGATATCCGACATACACGTCAAGATTGTTGGTACGGCTCGGTTCCTGGCCCCAGACCGCCTGCCGCAGCCGGTGTTTGGCCAGCACCTTCTCCGGCGCTCGCAGGAACACCGCGAGCAGGTCGAATTCGGTCGGAGTCAGTTCGAGGCGGCGCCCGGCCCGGGTGACTTCGCGCGTTTCCGGGTCCAGCTCCAGGTCGGCGAACCGGTGCACCGCCGTCCGGCGCCCGCCCCGGTTCTGTTTCAGCAGCGCCCGGACCCGCGCCAGCAGTTCCTCCAGCGCGAACGGCTTCACCAGATAGTCGTCGGCACCGGAATCGAGGCCGGTCACGCGGTCGCCCAGCGCGTCGCGCGCGGTCAGCATCAGCACCGGCAGCCGCTCGCCCAGCGCGCGGATCCGCCGGCACGTTTCCAGGCCGTCGACGTCGGGCATCATCACGTCCAGTATCACCAGATCTGGCCGGTCCGTCCCGGCGACGGCGGCCACCGCGGCCGCGCCGCCGGACGCCGCGGCGACCTCGTAGCCCTCGAACTCGAGGCTGCGCTGGAGGCTTTCCCGCACGTCCGGGTCGTCGTCCACCACCAGCAGCCGCATCCGTCCGGTCCTTCCCGTCCCACCCGCTCGCGCGGAACCGGGCCGAGGCTACGCGGCGAAACTGTGCGCCAGCTGTTGATTCTCCCGGCCGGAAAAGATCGGCTTCTCACGATCCTCTCAGGCTAATTCCAGGTCATTCTCACGACCGGCGCTCCACCGTGAGACGCAGATCGGTCACACAGCGTCGTGCACGACCGGAAAGCGCCCGCGAACGGAGGAAGCATGACGGTCGGCGCGACCAGAAAGGCCCCCGCGTCCCCTGGGCCGGGCACCGCGACGGCGACGGTGGACATCGTCATCCCGGTCTACAACGAGGAACGCGCGCTGCCGGGTTGTGTCCGGGTGCTGCGCGAATTCCTGCGCGGCCAGTTCCCGTTCGAGTGGACCATCGTGATCGCCGACAACGCCAGCACCGACCGGACTCTGGAGATCGCCGAGTCGCTCGCCCGCGACGACGAGGCGCTGCAGGTGCGTCACCTGGACCGCAAGGGCCGCGGCCTCGCGCTCCGCGAGACCTGGCGGGCCAGCACCGCCGACGTCGTCGTCTACATGGACGTCGACCTCTCCACCGGCCTCGATGCGCTGCTTCCGCTGGTCGCTCCCCTGGTCAACGGGCATTCGGACCTGGCGATCGGCTCCCGGCTGGCCCCCGGCGCGCGCACCGTGCGCGGACCGAAACGCGAGTTCGTCTCGCGCTGCTACAACAAGATGATCCGGCTGAGCCACGGCGCGCGGTTCTCCGACGCGCAGTGCGGGTTCAAGGCCGCGCGCACCGACGTGCTCCGGGCGCTGCTCGACCACGTGCAGGACGACGCCTGGTTCTTCGACACCGAACTCCTCCTGCTGGCCGAGCACAATGGACTGCGCGTGCACGAGGTGCCGGTGGACTGGGTCGAAGACGCCGACAGCCGGGTCGACGTCGCGAGGACCGCGCTCGACGACATCCGCGGCCTGATCCGGGTCGCCCGGGCCAAAGCAGCGGGCACGGCGAAGGTGCCGAACCTTCCCCGCCGCCCGGCTCCGCGCGCAGCGCATCCGGACGCGGTGCTGAATCCGCCGGACAGCGGCCGGTTCTGGGAAATCCTGTCGTTCGCGGTGATCGGTGTGCTGTCCACTGTCGCGAATCTCGCGCTGTACGGGCTTTTCCGGCTGTGGTGGCCGGTGCTCGCCGCGAACCTGGCCGCACTCGTGCTCACCACGCTGTTCAACACCGAAGCCAACCGGCGCTTCACCTTCGCCGGTGCCGGCACCCCGAGCCGGAAAGCGCATTTGCAGGGATTCGTCGTATTCGGCCTTTATTACGCGTTCACCTCCGCCGCGCTGCTCCTGCTGCACGGACTCGTCGCCGAACCGGGCCGGACGCTGGAGCTCGCGGTGCTGCTGGCCGCGTCGCTGCTCGGCACCGCCGGCCGGTTCGTGCTGCTGCGCACCTGGGTCTTCCGTCACGACAACCGAAAGGACGAAGAATGACAGTCGCCGCCCAAGCCGCGGCACCTGCCGAAACCGATTCCCCGGCGGCTCGCTCGCGATGGCGGCCTTGGGCACTCGTCGCGATCTGCGCGGCCGCCGCCGCGCTTTACGCGTGGCGGATCGGCGGCGGGCAACTGGGCAACAGCTACTACTCGGCGGCTGTGAAGTCGATGACCGGCAGCGTCTCGAATTTCCTTTTCGGCTCGTTCGACCCGTACGGCGTGTTCACTGTGGACAAGCCGCCGATGTCGCTGTGGCCGCAGGTGATCTCGGCGCTCATCTTCGGTTTCCACGGCTGGTCGCTGCTGCTGCCGCAGGTCGTCGAAGGCGTCGCGGCGGTCTTCCTGCTGCACCGCACCGTCCGGCTCTGGGCCGGGGAGAACGCCGCGCTGCTGGCCGCGCTGATCCTCACCCTGACTCCGATCACAGTGGCCATCAACCGGGACAACAACCCGGACACGCTGCTGGTGCTGCTGCTCGTCGCCGCGGCGTACGCGTTCACGCGCTCGGTGCGGGCCGACCCGAGCCGCGCCCGCACCAAGTGGCTGCTGTGGTGTGCGTTCTTCATCGGCTGCGGGTTCGTCACCAAGATGCTGCAGGCATGGATTGTCCTGCCCGGATTCGCGGTGGCGTATTTCGTGGGCACCCCGGCGCCGGTCAGGCGGCGGCTGCTGGACCTGCTCGGCGCGGCCGGGGTGCTGGTGGTGTCGTCGTTCTGGTGGACGGCGCTGCACGACTGGTGGCCGGGCTCGAAGCCGTACATGGGCGGGAGCACCGACGGCACCGCGTGGAACCTGATCTTCGGTTACAACGGCTTCGGCCGGGTGTTCGGCGGCGAGGGCAACTTCGCCGGTGGCGGCGGGTTCCGGGCAGGCGCCGCGCAGCTGCGCGGCGGCCTGGAACTGCCTGCCGGGATGGCTCCGCCGGGCGGAACAGGCGGTCCGGGCGGTACAGGCGGTCCTGCCGGGATGTTCGGCGGCGGGACCGGGATCGGCCGGATGTTCAGCAGTTCGGTCGGCGGTCAGATCTCCTGGCTGCTGCCGCTGGCGCTGCTGGTCCTGGTGGTCGTCGCGGTCCAAGGCGTGCGGGTCGCCGGGCCCGGCGACCCGGCCCAGCGCGCCGGATGGTTCGCCTGGGGCGGCTGGCTGCTGGTGACCGCCCTCGTGTTCAGCTTCGCGCAGGGGATCTGGCATCCCTACTACACCACGATGCTCGCCCCGGCGATCGCGGCGATCTGCGCGGCCGGGCTGGTCCGGTTCTGGCGCGAATACCGGCACGGTTCCGCCTGGCTGCTGCTCCCGGCCGCAGTCGCCCTCACCGCCGGCTGGGCCTTCGTCCTGACGAACCGCGACCCGTCGTGGCACGGCTGGACCCGCTGGGCGGTGCTCGCGGTCGGCATTCTCGCCGTGCTGGCACTGGTGCTGGGCCGTCTCGCTCCGGTCCGGCGGATGGTGCTGCCCCGGGTGTCGCTGGTGCTCGCACTCGTCACGGTGCTGTTCGTGCCTGCCGTGTGGTCGGCCGCGACCGCGGCCACCGGCGAGAACAACGGCGGCATGCCAGCGGCGGGGCCGGGTGGCTTCGGCGGCTTCGGCGGCTTCGGCGGCTTCGGCGGCGGGACGCGAACGGGCGGGCAGCGCGCCTTCCCCGGGATGCCCGATGCCGCCGGATTCCCCGGCGGTGCCGATGCGGGCGGCACCCGCCGAGCGGGCGGGTTCGGCGGATTCGGCAACCGGGACGGCCAGCTGACCGACCTGCAGCGCCGCATCCTGAACTACGCGAAGCAGCACAGCGACGGTGCCGCGATCACCCTGGCGGTCGACGGTTCAGCGATGACGGCGTCCAGCTTCATCCTCGGCTCCGACGACGTCGTGATCGGGATGGGCGGCTTCCTCGGCAGCGACAACTCGCCT
This sequence comes from Amycolatopsis benzoatilytica AK 16/65, assembly GCF_000383915.1. Lineage (NCBI taxonomy): Bacteria > Bacillati > Actinomycetota > Actinomycetes > Pseudonocardiales > Pseudonocardiaceae > Amycolatopsis > Amycolatopsis benzoatilytica. The sequence continues at coordinate 1,536,759 of NZ_KB912942.1, read as the reverse complement.
TCCGTCGACCAGCTGCAGCAATGGACCGCCGGGGGCAAGCTCAAATTCGTCCTGGGCGGCACCGGCGGGCGCGGCGGGATGCTCGGCATGGGCGGCGGCGCGGCCGAACAACGGCAGCAGTGGATCAAGCAGCACTGCACCGCCGTGGACCCGGCCGCCTACGGCGGGCAAAACGCCACCGAGCCCGCCGGGCCCGGGGGCGGAGCACAGACGCTTTATCAGTGCCACGCCTGACCTCCGGCGCAGGGGCAGGCCAGCCGGCTTGCCCCTGCGCCGGTTCCGCTCGTCAGGCGGGTGCCAGCACCTTCCCGCTGAGCAGGTGCCCCGCGTCCGGAACCACTGGCGGCACCCCCAGTTCCTGCAGGATCCGGAAAGTCGTCGCGGTCGCCGCCGACAGCACCGGGATCCCCACCGCGTCCTGGACCGGCTGGATCGACGGCAGCGACGGCATCTGCACGCACGCCGACAGCACCAGCGCGTCCGCCCGGGACAGGTCCAGTTTCCGGTAGTGCGCCAGCAGATCCGCCGGATCCAGCCGGGCCACCGCCAGGTTGTCCGGCACCTCCAGCGAGAGCGAATCGACCACCTCGACGCCGGCGTCGGTCAGGTAATCGATCACCGCCTGGGTCAGCGGTTTCATATACGGCGTAACGATCGCCACCCGCTTGGCGCCCAGCGCCGAGATGCCGGACAGCAGCGCCCCGGCCGAGGAAACCACCGGCGCTTCGGAGCCTTCAGCACGCAGGGCCGCGGTGATCGAATCCTCGGCGGTGCAGTGATATCCCGGTCCCTGCGCCATGATCGCGACCAGGCAAGCGGTCGCGACCACGCCCGGCCGGGCGTCGGCCAGTTCGGCGGCGGCGCGTTCGGCCTGCGCGTTCATCGCGCGCAGCTGTTCCGGCGTCACGTGCTGCATCCGCGCCCGCGCCGAGTGGAAGACGAACCGGTCCTCCGGGTGCAGCTGCTCGCGGGCGCGCAGCATCCGCGGCAGCTCGGTCTCCATGGTCAGGTTCGAGCTCGGGACGATCATCCCGATGTGGTGGTCGGTCATCGCTTCGCCGCCGGGCGCATTTCCTTGACGGTCAGCTCGCCCGCGTCGACGATCAGCTCGTCGTCGAGGTACAGGCTGTTGCCGCGCATCGGGATGTCGAAGTGGCAGGCGGTGTCGTTCGGGCCGCCGAGTTCGTTGTTCGGGCCGATCGAGAACATCACGTTGCCGTAGAAACTGCGCAGCTCCATGCCCATCCCGCCGGGGAACTGGGTCAGGCCGTGCCAGTGCGCGCGCTCGTCGAGACCCCAGCCGACGTGTGACATGCCGTAGCCGCGCGGGTCGTGGAACGATTCGATGTAGCTGCGCAGCAGGTCCGCGTCGAGGCCGGACGAGCCGGCGCCGCCGCGGATGTCTCGGATGAAGCCCTTTTCGATGGTCAGCTCGACCGGGGTCTGCACGTAGGTGTTGAACGGCAGCAGCACGTCGCCGGGAGCGAGCACGATCTTGCCGTCCACGCCGTCGTCCGAGCCGCCGGTGAAGACGAACGCCGCCGGCCAGTGGTCCCAGCGGCCCGGCTGGTCGGTGTAGCCGTACTCGCTCAGCGTCGGGTACACGCCGAGCTGGTAGGTCACGTCCGTGCCGTGCGGGCTGGTGATCCGCATCGTCTTGGCCTTGGCCAGCAGCTCCGCGCCGATCTCGACGCGCTCGCGCAGCTCCTTCGTCGGCATCAGCCGCGCCAGCAGCTCCGGCGGCTCGACCGCGGTGAGGATCCGGGTGCCAGCCGCCTGGATGGCGAACTGTTCCTCGCTGAACAGCAGGAACGTGCAGTCCACCACCATGTCCGCGGCCTTGAGCGCCTCCACCGCGAGCGGCACCTGGTCCAGTCCGGAATCGCCGACCGCCCACGCGCCGGACGCGCTCGCCGGCGACGGCAGCCGCAGGTGGTAGGTCGCCGCGCCGAGCTGCTGGGCGGCCCAGAGGAACGCGTCCGCGTACTCGGCGCGCTCGGCGCCGCGCGTCAGCACGACGACCGTCTCCCCCTCGTGCACGCCGGAAAAAGTCAACTGGCGCAAGCAGATGTCGTTGAACAGGTTCTGGTCCATGACGACCTCCTTTATCGTCCGAATACGGATTATCCGAGTACGCAAGATCAGCCCGGCGGAAAGAAGCCGGGTCAGCGCGCGGCGATCTCCTTGAGCACGGCCCGCAACGCGGTCAGCGCCCGCGCCGGTTCGTCCCAGAAGATCATGTGCCCGGCGTCCTCGACGGGCAGCAGCGGATGCGCGGAGTTCTCCAGCACCGCCACGTCGTCCGCGGTCACCACCGGGCTGGCCGAGCCGTACAGCAGCACCGCCGGTCCGGGCAGGTTTTCCCACAGCGGAAGGAATTCCTCGGACTCGAAGCCCGCGTGCGTCGCGGCGATCGCAGCCCGGTCGCAGGACGCCAGCCAACGAGCGCGCAGCTCTTGTTCCCGGCGCGGCCATCGCGGCCAGGATGCGGCCACCTCGTCGGCGTCGGTCCCTCGCTGCGCTTGGTCCCATTGGGACTCGAACGCGGCCAGCGGAGTCGGGTACGGCCGCCCAGGACCGCTCATCGGCGGGTCCGCAAGCACCGTTCCGGCCATCCGACCGGACAGCGCGGCTTTGGCGGCGATCCGCGCGCCCATCGAGTGGCCGAGCAGGAGCGGGTCGGACAGGTTCAGCTGGTCGATGACCGCGTCCACATCGGCTGCGCATGCGGCGAGGTCATAGCCGGACCCGCTGTCGGAGAGACCGCGTCCGCGGACGTCCAGGATGAGCGGGCGAACCAGGTCGGTCAGCTCGCGGGCGACGAAGTCCATGGTGATCGCCGGACTGGTGATGCCGGGCAGGATCAGCAGCGGCACGCCGTCAGCGGGGCCGTAGTCGAGCACGTGCAGCCGCAGTTCGCCGGAACGCACCCAGACGCTGGCCGCGGGCACGTCGGCCAGGTCGGCGAGCGCGGCCTGGGCGAGCATCCGGCTGGCAGCAGGAGAAGGCATGCGGGAACTCCTTTCAGCGGGCTTTGGCGAGGAGCCCGACGCCCTCGCTCAGGTCGATGACATCGGCGTACTTGGCCTGCAGGTCGAACAGCGCGGCGGCGTGCGGCCCGGCGGCGCGGTCGCCGCACGCCTCGCGGACGACGAGCGTGTTCAAGCCGGACTGCACTGAGTCGACCGCGGTCGCCCGGACGCAGCCGGACGTGGTCGCGCCGCACACCAGCACGGTGTCCGCGCCGAGTCCGCTGAGGAGCGCGGCGAGGCTCGTGCCGTGGAAGGCGGACGCGCCCTTCTTCACGATCAGGTGGTCCCCGTCGCGCCAGTCCAGCCGCGGGTCGAGGGCGACCTCGGCGCTGCCGTCGCGGAGGCTGCGCATGCCAGGGGCTTTGCGCAGCCAGGCGATCGCGTCGCCGTCCGCTTCGGCGGCTGTGTAGCTGATCGCGGTGTAGACGACTGGTGCACCGCTCTCGTGCGCCGCGCGGACCAATGCGGACGCCGCCGCCACCTCAGCGGAGAGATCGGCCCCGGAGGGGAATTCCGGCTCGGTGAAGCCACGGGTCAGATCCACGACGACCAGCACCGGAGCAGTTCCGCGCGGCACCGCCGCACCGAAGCCCGCGCGCGCGTAGGTGCGGTCGGTCTCGGCGCCGTGCAGCCCGTTCGGTTCAGGCGCGATCACGAAGCAGCTCCTTGATCAGTTTGTTCTGGGACCGGATCCGGCCCAGCAGCCAGCCCTGGAACAGGCCGAGCGCGCCGGCGGCGGCGATGGCGGCGTACCGCTTCGCGTTCGGCGGAAGCAGCATCGCCAGGCCGTCCAGCGAATCCGAGGCCGGGGCGGGGGCCGGGGCCGGTGGGGCCGCGACCGACGCACTGCCGCCGTTTTCCAGCAGCGCGCCGAGGTTCTGTGCGAACTGCTGCAGGATCCGGTTCGACACGGTGCTGATCGCGCCCTTGCCGAACTGTGCGATCTTGCCCCGCACCACCAGATCGGTGTGCAGGCTCAGCGAAGAACCCTGCGGCCCGGGCACCAGGGTCAGCGTGACGTCGGCCTCCGCGTCTCCGTTGCCGTGGCTGTCCGCGCCCCGTGCCGACAGCCGCAGCCGCCGCTCGCCCGCAGCGATTTCGGTGAACCGCACCTTGCCCGCGTACGCGGCGCTGACCGGCCCGACCTTGAACTTGACCTTGCCGAGGTAGGACTCGCCGTCCCGGCCCTCCAGCACCGCGCCGGGCAGGCAGCCCGCGACCCGCTCGACGTCGTTGAGCAGGGCGAACACCGTGTCCGGGTCGCCGGGCAGGTCCAGCTTGTTCTCGAGGATCACCGAACGGCCTCCTGGTTGGCGACTCCGCACACCGCGCCGCACCGGCGGGCGGCGGTGGCTTCGATCGCGTCGACAATGGTCTGGTAGCCGGTGCACCGGCAGAGATTCGAGGACACCGCCTCCCGGATCTCCTCCCGCGACGGGGACGGTTCCTGCGCGAGGAAACCTTCCGCCAGCATCAGGAAACCCGGGGTGCAGAACCCGCACTGCAGGCCGTGGTGCTCGGAGAACGCCTGCTGCAGATCGTTCGGCTCCTCCGGGGTGCCGAGATCTTCGACGGTGCGGATCGCACAGTCTTCGGCCTGCACCGCGTACATCAGGCAGGCCCGTACCGGTTCGCCGTCGACCAGGATCGTGCACGCCCCGCACACGCCGTGTTCGCAGCCGGCGTGCGTGCCGGTGAGTCCCACCTCGTGCCGCAGCACGTCCAGCAGCGTCCAGCGCGGTTCGACGAGCAGTTCGTGTTCCTCGCCGTTGACGGTCAAGACGATCAGCTGTTTGTCGGTCATGCGCCAGTACCCGCTTTCTCCCGGTCGGCCAAGCCAGCCCCCGTCAGCGCGGCGAGGACGGATTCCGGGTGGACCGGGGTCTGTTCGAGCTGGACCCCGGTGTGCCAGAGAAGGTCGTTGACCGCGTTCAGCACCGCGGCGGGCGCGCCGATGGTGCCGCCCTCGCCGGCCCCCTTCGCGCCGCTTTCGGTGAAGGCGCACGGGGTTTCGAGATGGTCCACCGTGATGTCGGGGATCTCCGCCGCGGTCGGGACGAGGTAGTCGATGAAGCTCGCGGCAGAGGGTTCGCCGTTCTCCGCGTAAGTGACTTCCTCGAACAACGCGCCGGCGATGCCTTGCGCGATGCCGCCGCGCGCCTGGCCGTCGACCACCTTCGGGTTGATCACCACGCCGCAGTCCTCGACGCACGCGTAGCGAAGAATCTTCACCTGACCGGTGCCCGGATCGGCTTCGACCACGACCGCGTGAGTCGCGTTCGAGAACGTGCCGTCGCCCGGGACGTCGAACGACGCGGTCGCGGTGAGCGTCGGCTCGGCTTCCTTGGGCAGCAGGTGGCTGCGCAAGTACGCGACATCGGCGATCTCTTCGAAGGACAGCCGCTTGCCGGGGTCGTCCAGCTGGAGGACGCCGCCGTTTCCGTCCAGTTCGACGTTCTCGGCGTGGGTGTCCAGCAGATGCGCGGCGATGACGCACAGCTGCTCCCCCAGCCGGGTCGCCGCGGTGGCGACCGCCGAACCGCCGATCGTCACCGATCGCGAGGCGAAAGTGCCCCAGCCGTAAGCGATCCGCTCGGTGTCGCCCTGGCGCAGCTTGACCTTCGCCAGGTCGACGCCGAGCCGTTCGGCGACGATCTGCGCGAACGTGGTCTCGTGCGACTGGCCGTGGTTGACGGTGCCGCTGGTGACCACGACCGACCCGGTGAGGTCCATCCGGATCTCCGACACGTCGAACCCGGGGACCACGGTCATCTTGCGTTTCGCGAACGCCTCGGAGCCATAGCCGGTGCGCTCGGAGAAGCAGCTGTAGCCGATGCCGAGGCGCGGGTTCTTCTCGCGCCGGTCGTACCAGCCTTCGTCGCGGAGGATCCGCTCGGCCAGCTCCAGAGATTCCAGATAGCTGCCCGGGTCGTAGGTGACCTGGTTGACGCCCCGGTACGGGAATTCGGTGATCACGTTGCGCCGCCGGATCTCCACCGGGTCCAGGCCGAGCCGGCGCGCGGCCAGGTCCATCACCCGTTCCATCACCATCACGTACTGCGGGCGGCTGACTCCGCGGTACGGCGCGGTCGGCGCCTTGTTGCTGGTGATCGCCCGTGCGCGCACGCGATAAGCCGGGACCCGGTACACCGACGGCATTTCCGCCGCGGCCATCAGCGGCTCGATGCCGACGGTGAACGGGTAGCAGGAGTACGCGCCCATGTCGCAGACGATGTCCGACTCCAGCGCGGTCAGCTCGCCTTCGGCGGTGAACGCGGCACGCGTGCGGTATCGCTGCTCCCGGGCGAGAAAGCCGGACGCGAGCGCTTCGCTGCGGTCCTCGATCCACTTAACCGGCCGCCGCAGCCGTTTCGCCGCCGCCGCGACGGCGATCTCTTCCCGCCCCACCACGCATTTCTGCCCGAAGCCGCCGCCCATGTCCGGCACCACCACCCGCACCGACCGCTCCGGCACCCGCAGCGAACGGGCCAGCACGGTGCGGACCTGGTGCGGGACCTGGCTGCAGGTCTGGACGAGCAGCTGTTCGTCCCGGTCGTCCCAAGACGCGACTACCCCGCGAGTCTCCAGCGGCAAGGCGTTCTGCCGGCCGCTGCGGGTGACGAGTTCGATCACGCATCCCGCCTCGCCGAACGCTTCGTCCACGCCCGGGGTGTCGAACGACGTCACGTCGAGCAGAACGTTGCTCGATGCCTCCTCGTGCACCAGCGGAGCGGCTTCGGCGAGCGCGGTGTCCTCGTCCACCACCGCGTCCAGGACGTCGTAGCTGACCTGCGCGGCTTCGATGCCGTCTTCGACCGTGTACGGATCCTTCGCGATCACCAGCGCGACCGGTTCGCCGACGAACCGGACCTTGCCCCGGGCGAGGATCGGCATCGTGGTCGGCGTGAACTCCTCCGGCGGCCGGTCCAGCAGTGCGACCATGTCGCCGAGCTGGAGGTCTTCCGCCGAGTACGCGGCGACGACGCCGGGCACCTCGCGGGTCGCGGCCAAGTCCAGCCCGGTGATCTTGCCGTGCGCGACAGTCGCCCGCACGAACCCGGCGTGCAGCATTCCGGTCAGGTGGATGTCGTCGACGAACCTGCCGCGTCCGGTGACCAGGCGCGGGTCTTCGCGCCGCCGCACCGGCGCGCCGATCCAGCGGCCGCCGCGGCCGTCGAACCGGGGTTCCTCGGGTGAGCTGGCCATCAGCGTTCTCCCCTTTCCCACGCCTGGCTGAGACTTCGCGCGACCAAGGTCCTGGTCAGCGCCCGGCGGTAGTCCGCGCTGCCCTGCGCGTCGCTGCGCGGATCGATCGCTTCCGCAGCCGCTTCGCCGCACGCGGCGAACAACTCCGGACCCGGCGCGCCGTCCGCCAGCACTGCCTCCGCTTCCGGGACCCGCAGCGGGGCCGGGGCCACTCCGCCGAGCACCACGCGTCCGCCGCGCAGCGAACCGTCCGGCTCCGGCTCCACCGTCACCGCCGCCGCGACCGTGGCGAAATCCCCGGCGCGACGGGAAAACTCGGTGAGGGCAGCCAGCGGCGCGGGCCTGGTGAACCGGATCTCGGTGACGACCTCGTCCGCCTCCACCGCGGTCGCGTAGAAGCCGTAGAACATCTCCCCCGCCGGGATCTCCCGGCGCCCGTCCGGGCCTTCCGCGACGATCACCGCGTCCAGCAGCAGCGCCAGCATGCACCACTCCGCGGTGGCGTCGCCGTGCACGATGCTGCCTCCGACCGTCCCGCGCGAGCGGATCGGCAGATGCCCGACGTACCGCATCGCCTCGGCCAGCACCGCGAAGCCCGGGCCGAGCTCGCCAGCGGCGAGCTCGACCCGGCGGTGGGTCACCATCGCGCCGATGCGCAGTTCCTCGCCGCGCTGCTCGATCCCGGCCAGGCCGGGCAGTTCCCGCAGCCGTCCGAGGTCGACCAGGTCGCTCGGCCGGGCGAGCCGGAAGCTCATCATCGGCATCAGGCTCTGCCCGCCCGCGATCGCCTTCGGCTCCCGGCCTCGCCCGGCGAGATCGGACAGCAGGCCGACCGCGTCGGCGACGTCGTGCGCCCGGTGGTAGGCGAACGCGGCGGGCTTCATACGGGATTCCTTTCCGGTACGGCGAAACTCAAACGGCGTCCAATTCGGACGGTTGCGGAGCCGGCGCGGCGTCGTCGATCCGGTCCAGTTCCCGGCCCCGGGTCTCGGGGGCGCAGAACATCATGAACACCACGGCCCCGACCACGAGCAGGCCGAGCAGCGTGAAGGTCAGCGGCAGGCCGAGCACTGGCCAGAGCACGCTGCCGAACAGCAGCGGGGCGAACCCGGTGACCGCCCGGCCGGACGACGAAGCCCAGCCGAACCCGGAAGCGCGCAGCTCGGTCGGGTACAGCTCGGAAACGAACGCGTACATCACCGGGATGACGATCAGCGAGAACAGGCCGAACGCGCCGATCGCGGCCACCGCCGCCCCGGCCGAACCGAGCACCAGCGAGAAAATCACCAGGGTGAGCGCGGCGAGCGGCCCGGCCGCGGCGATCACCCGCTTGCGGCCGATCCGGTCCACGAGCAGTACCGCCACCACGACGCCGACGATACCGAGCGCGTTCATCAGCGTGGTCGACGCGAACGCGGCGATCTCCCCGAAGCCCCGCGCCCTCAGGATCGACGGCATCCAGCTCAGCGCGGCGTAGTACACCAGCATCACGGTGATGAACAGCGCCCAGGCGACCCCGGTGACCTTCGGGTTGTACGCCCACACGCGGCGCAGCTGGTCGGCCGCGGCGAGCAGGCCGCCAGCGCGCTTGTCCTCTTTGACCGCCGGCGGGATCCGGTACTGCTCCTTCGGCGCACCAGTACGGGCGACCAGGTCGTCGATCACCAGCCGGGCTTCCGCTTCGCGGCCCTTGCGCACCAGGTACAACGGCGATTCCGGCACCCCTCGCCGTGCCCAGAACAGCAGCACCGCGGGCAGGATCATCAGCACCAGCATCCAGCGCCAGTTCCCGTGCACCGGCACCAGCAGCGTCGCCGACACCCCGGCCAGCGTCGTGCCGACCGGCCACCAACCGTCCATTGCGGACAGTACCCGGCCGCGTTGCTTGCGCGGCGAGAACTCGCTGACGATCGCGTAGTCCACCGGGATACAGCCGCCGAGCCCGACGCCGGCGAGGAACCGCAGCAGCAGGAACACCTCCAGGTTCGGCGAAAGCGCGGCGAACACCGAGAAGAACGCGAACAACAGCAAGGTGATGCTGAACGCCCGCTTCCGCCCGATCCGGTCGGCGACCGTCCCCCAGACGACCGCACCGACCGCCATGCCGATCAGGTTGGCGGTCGCGACAAACCCCCGCTGGGTGGCGGACAAGCCGAATTCCGTGCCCACCAACGGGGTGAGGAATCCGTTAAGCGCCACATCCCATGCGTCGAACATGTAGCCGAGCCCGCCGATGAGGAAGATCTTGCCTTGGACGCTCCAGCGCCAAGGCAAGTCTTGGACCACCTGGTCTCCGGTACGCATAGCCGTGCTCCTTCTGCGAAGTCTGCGTGTGCCGTGCTTGTTATCGGGCGAACTGGTAGTGGATGGATTCGTTGTCCGGGTCGATGAGCGGGGTGCCGTTCCACAGCCAGTCGTAGGAAACGTCGGACTCGCCGTCGAAGCGGCGCAGCTTTTCGTCGCGCTCGCGCTGTTCCGGGCCGTCCGGCAGGTGGTAGAAGCTCATGTTCCGCAGGGACGCGTCCTGCACCATCCCGGCGTGCTTGGCGCGGCGGTGCACGTAGCGGGCCAGCGCGCCGTCGATGCCGTCCCGGGCGACCTGGCCCAGCTCTTCGGCGAGCACGGCGCCGTCCTCCATCGCCTGCGACGCACCCTGCGCCTGGTACGGAAGCATTGCGTGGCAAGCATCCCCGAGGAGCGCGACCCGCCCGTCGACCCAGACCGGGTCGCGGCGGCGGCGGTACATCGCCCACACCGAGACGTCGTCCTTCGCCTTGGCCAGCATCGCCGGAACGCGGTCGTCCCAGTCGGAGTACTCGGCAGCGAGCTGCTCGGCGCTCGCCGGCGCGCTCCAGTCCTTCTCGACGGTCTCCGTGCACGGCACGATCGCTACGACGTTCAGGTACTCGCCGCCGCGGATCATGTAGTGCACCAAGTGTTTGTCCGGGCCGTACCAGATTGTCGAGTGGTAACGGTCGACGAGGAACCGGGTGGCCGGGTCGGCGGCGATCAAGTCGCCCGGGATCAGCGCACGGTAAGCCATTTCGCCGGAGAAAGCCAGCGTGTCGTCGAAGCCGGCCAGATCGCGGACCGCGGACCGGATCCCGTCCGCGCCGACGACGAGATCGCCTTCGAACCGCCGCCCGTCCGCGGTGATCACCGCGGGCCGATCCGGATTCCGCCGGTCCAGGTCGACCACCTTCGCACCGGTCGCGACCTCGACGACCGGACCCGCGCCGTCCGGGTCGAGGCACGCGTTCAGCAGCACCGAGTGCAGGTCCGCACGGTGGTAGTGCCAGTAGGGAGCGCCGTACTGCTCGACCACCCGCTGCCCGAGCGGCAGCTGCGCGATAATGCTGCCGTCCGCCCACCGCCTGCGCACCTGGTCCTGCGGCTCGCACCGGACCTTCTGCAGTTCGCCGCGCAACCCGAGCCCGATCAGGATCCGGCTGGCGTTCGGCGCGGTCTGGATCCCGGCCCCGATCTCCCCCAGCTGCGGCGCGGCTTCCACCACGGTGACCCGCAGGCCGCGCTGGCGCAGCGACAACGCCGCGCACAGCCCGCCAAGGCCGCCCCCGGCGACCACTACCTCGAAGGATTGACTCGCTGCCACTTCCAGACCTCCTGCCGTGTTCGCCTCCGGCCGGGCGGCACCCGGACGAGTTAATCCGAACACGGATTATCCGAACACGCAATGGTTGGTCGGCAAGTCACGAGGAATTAACGTGACGCGGCAGAGAGCGACCCTGGTTCGAGGCTGGGCCGTGCCTGGGCCATGCCTGGGCTCGGCTGCTCTAGCGCGGCCCCGGTTCAAGTCCGTGAAGGGCCCCTTGAGGGAATCTGATTCCCTCAAGGAGCCCCTGACGGACTTAGATTCCGCGAACGGACCCATCGATCGGCCCAGATTCCGCGAACGGACCCCTGACCGACCCGGATTCCGTGAAGCGATGCGGCGCGGGAGCGAGCGACACTAGGCCAACTCGCGCGCTCGCCCCTCTCGCACGCTCCAGTCAAGTCCGTGAAGGACCCCTTGAGGGACTTCAAGTCCCTCAAAGAGCCCCTGACGGACTTCAAGTCCCGCAAGGGGCTCCTCACGGACGCAGCGCATGCGTGCGGCCGGACGCCCGGTCACGAGGCACCGGCGGGAGCCTGCCGTCAGATCTCCTCCCGTTCGGCGACCGCTTCCCAGAGTGCCCCGAGGTCGTTCAGCAGTTCCGCGATCTCCGCCCGCTTCTCCTCCGGGCAGTCCGCCAGCAGCGCCCGGTCCAGTTTCCGCGTCCGGCGGGTCACCTCGCGGAATGCCGCCTGCCCGTCGTCGGTGAGCGTCAGGACTTTCGCTCGCGCGTCGTGCGGTGCCGGGCCGCGCGCGATCAGCCCGCGGCTTTCCAGTCGGCGGCAGACGTCCGCCATCGTCGACGTGTCCAGTGCGACCGCGCTCGCCAGCGCAGTCTGGTCGTATCCCGGATAGGCCCGCACCGCCGACAGCACCGCGAATTGCGGCCCGGTGAGCACGGGGTCGACATGCCGGTTCCACGCCGCCAGATACGCCTGGTAAAGCCGGCGAGCCCCATATCCTGGCGCGGCCGAAAGATCGGCCGGCGCCTCCAGGTTGACTCGGCGCCCGGCCCGCGCACCCTTCGATGACCCGCCCACTGCTGTCGACATCCCCCGACCCTAACTGCGCACCCGCGCCCTGGCAGGCAATCCACCCGGCCAGAGCCTCGAACGCCATAATAGTACGTCCTCGGATCAAATCGGGGCGAGCATCAGGCACATCGCGACCGCCATCGCCGCGTTCGCCGGATCCCGAAGCGGGCGGCGGATCTCCACTGCCAGCTTCCCGGCCAGCCAGCAGCCCGCCAGCAGCGGCGCCCCGCCGGACATTCCGGGCATCGGCATGGCCAGCGCCAGCACCGCCATGCCAGCGAGGTCGTACGTCCCGTGCAGGCGCGGCGCCGAATCTTCCTCGGTGCAGGCCAGCCAGATCGCAGCGCCAGAGAGCGTCACGAACCACACCGGCGGCGACAACGGGGCGATCGGCACCAACTGCAGGACCAGCATGGCGACGGCCATCACCGCGTGCGGGACGTGCCGTCGCCACGCCAGACCGGGAAGCCAGGCCAAGTCACTCGGCATGGCAGCAGTGCGACGAAGCGCTCGGCGGAACGTCGAGCGTCGGATTCCGGTCGAAGAAGCCGACCGGCTTGAGCGTGAACCCGGCGTAGTCCACCGGCATCACCGGCCAGTCCTCCGGACGCGGGAAGTGCGTGAGCCCGAAGGTGTGCCACAGCACGATGTCCTCGCCGTCAACGTTCCGATCCGCCGCGGTCCACGCGGGCAGCCCGCCGCCGCCGGGGTGCTGGTTCACGAAATCGCCTGCCGGATAACGCTCGGCCGTCGCGTACGGGGTGACCCACAGATGCCGGGTCGCGAAGTTCGCCCGGGCGTGGACCACCGACGACTCGTCCGCCAGCAGCGTCGGCTGCCCCTGCGGGTAGAGCGCGTACGCGACGTTGCGGCCCAGCCGGTTCCGCCGCTCCGGGTTCACGATCTGCCACACCCGCGCCCGGCCTTGATCAGCCGTCCGTTGCGCTTCCGATTCAGTGTGCAGCCGAGTTCGGCGCTCGGTGAACGCGTTGCCGTGCGGGTTGCCCGGGCCGACCGGCACCGCGGCCGCTTCGACCTCGTCGACCGCGTTGCGCGGACCGTCGACCATCATGTCCAGCCGGGCGGAGAACAGGTGCTGGTGGTACGGCGCACCCAGTCCGGGTGCGACTTCGCTGGCGTACGGATGGCCTTCCTCGGGATAGGCCGAGGTGAACACGATGCCGGTCGCCTTGGCCTCGCATTCGATAGTGCCGTCGAGGTAGAGGTACCAGTAGAAGCCGTAGTCGTAGTTGCCGATCGTGGTGAAGAACGACACCACCATCCGCCGCTGCCGGCGCGTTTCCTGCGAGCCGGCGAACAGATCGCTGTGCTTCCACAGCACGCCGTAGTCCTCCTCGTGCAGGCAGATCGCATTGCGGATCACCTGTGGCCGCAGCTGGTCGTCGGCGATGACGGCGTCCAGGTAGGTGATTTCGCCGAGACAGTCGCAGCCCAGCTCGAGCGAGTTCGTGTAACGGGCGAACATGTACTCGCCGCAGTCGAAATAGTTCTGCCAGAACCGGACCGGCGACGGATCGGCGTAGGGAACCACCATCTCGGCGATCGACGCGCGGTACACGATCGGCCTGCCGTCGAACGAGATCTGGTGCAGAGTAAGCCCTTCCCGCTCGTTGAACCCGATGCGCAGCTCGAAGTTCTCCCAGCGGAGCAGGCCGTCCTCGACGGTGAAGCTGACGCCCTCGGGCTGGGTGATCTCGATCGGTTTCAGCGTGGTGCGCGCCGGTCCGGTCTGCGCCGGGTCGTCGAAGTTGCCCGGTTCCGCGGGCACCGGATGGCTGCGATGGTCGAGGACTTCCATCACCTCGTGCGTGGTCAAGTCGACGTAGGCGACCAGGCCGTCCACCGGATGCGCCCACGGGTGGTCCTTTTCGTGCTCCTGCCAGAACCCGAGCGTCCGCACCACCCGGCGACCGGACTCCTGCGGGAAATACGAGCCCGCCGACAGCGGCACCACCCGCACCTGGCCCGGGTCGAGGCCGCGGCCGGCCAGCGCGGTGCGCCATTCCTCGTTCCCGGCGAGGATTTCCTCGATCAGCTCGAACTCGGTGTCGATGATCGGCGGCTGGCCGTCGCGCCGCGGGTCCAGCTCCACAGCCGCGTCCACTGTGGACCGCGTGACGGACACGACCACGTCTCGCGAGGCACCGGTCGGCAGCTCGAGCAGCAGCACGCGAAAGCGGCGGTCGGCCGGTTCGCCCGCCAGCACGGCGGACTTTTCCGGCTCTTCCGGCCCGAAGTAGCAGCAGCGCACGGTCTCCGGCAAGAGCCCGGCTTCGGCGAGGATCCGCCGGACGGCGCGCACCTCCTCTTCCCGGATCGGGTGCAGCGGGTGGCCGGAGAGTTCGACGGCCGGTTCGGTGACGGTCATTGCGGATGCTCCTGTCATGGTCGGGCGGACGCGGGGAGTCAGGCAGGCAGAGTGACGAGGACGTGTCGGCGGGCCAGCGAAAGACCTGTGCCGAGCGCGAAGACGACGACCAGGATGAACCCGATCCCGGCGGCCAGCTCACCGGAACCGCCGATCAGCATCGGGAAGTTCGCGACGGTCAGCGCCAGCGCGGCGGCCAGGCCGGCCGAGCCCAGCGACGGGGCGACGACGGTGTTCCAGCGCCGGCGGTCGATCGTCGTGCGGCGGAAGAACACCAGCACGGACAGGCAAGTCAGCGCCATCAGCGCGAGGACGCCCAGGGTCGCGGTCCCGGCCATCCAGGAGAACACCTGCGTGACCGGGTCCATTTTCGCCAGCGCGAACACCGCTATCAGCACGAGCGCGCTCACCGACTGCACCGCCGACGCGACGTGCGGAGACCCGTGCCGTGCGTGGCTGCGGCCGCAGCGGGTCGGCAGCGCGCCCGCGTTGCCGAGCGAGAACGTGTACCGCGCGATGACGTTGTGGAATGACAGCAGTGCGGCGAACAGACTGGTCACCAGCAGGATCTGGACGAGCTCGCCGGCCGATGCGCCGAGGTAGCGGGTGACCGAGGAGGTCAGCATGCCGCCCGGGTTCTGGTTCGCCTGCGTGACGGCGTCGCGGTCGCCCCAGGCGGAGACGAGCGACCAGCTGGACAGCGTGTAGAAGCCGCCGATCAGCAGCAGTGCGAGGTAGGTCGCGCGGGGCACGGTGCGCTCCGGGCGGCGGGCTTCCGAGCGGTAGACCGCGGTGGCTTCGAAGCCGAGGAAGCTCGCGATGGCGAACATGATCCCGATCCCGAGCGAACCGGACCCGATCTGCGCTGGCTGCAGCAACGCGGTCGACAGGCCGTGCGCGCCGCCGCGCACGTTCACCGCCGCGTCGAAGACGAGCACGATGCCGACCTCGCAGACCAGGAGTACACCGAGGACTTTGCCGGACAATTCGATGTGCCGGTAGCCGAGCGCGGACACGATCCCGAGCGCGGCCGCCGCATACAGCCACCACGGCAGCGTGGGTCCGCCGTAGTGCGTGACGAGGCCCGACAGGGTCGCGCCGAGGTAGCCGTAGACCGCGAGCTGCACCGCGGTGTAGGTGGCCAGCGCCAGGAACGCCGAGCCGAGGCCCATGCTGCGGCCGAGTCCTTTGTGGATGTAGGTGTAGAACGCACCCGCGTTCGGCACATGCCGCGTCATGGCGCAGAATCCGACCGCGAACAACAGCAGAACACCGCAGCACAGCACGAATGTGGCGGGGAAGCCCGCGCCGTCGCCTTGGGCGATGCCGAGTGGCACCGCGCCGGCGATCACGGTCAGCGGTGCGGCGGCGGCGACGACCATGAAGACGATCGAGCCGACTCCGAGTTTGCCGGAGAGAGTTCTCGGCGCAGCGGCCGGCGGAGCGGGGGCGGTTGTTCGCGAGGTGTCCATCTCGTCCTCCTGCGGCGGTGGGATGGGAGACGACGATCACTTCCCGGCCGCCGCGGTTCAACGGCCGATGCCGGGTCGCGGGGAAAACCGGCGGCCGCGTTCCCGCGTCGCGAGAAGGCCGCGCCGCGAATTCTCATTCGAGCTCCCGACGCTGTGCTCCCGCACCGGCAGCGGGTTATCGTTCGTCCGCACGCATCGCGCTCAGCAGCACCAGGAGGCCGGCGATGGCAGACCACCGGCGGCCCGATCTGGCGACCTACCCCGAGCAGGCCGCGGCGGCCACGACCGGGCGGCACCGGCTGCGCTACCGCTCCCCAGTCGACGGCCTCGACCGGCGGAAGCTGGGGTTCGCCGAGGTGCTGGGACAGTCCGTGTCCGCGACGGCGCCCACGGCGGCGATGGCTACCACGCCCGCCATCGTGGCCGCGACCGCCGGTCCGGCCGCGATCTGGTCCTTTCTCGTCGCGACCGTGGTGGCGCTGCTCGTGGGTGCCTGCATCGGCCAGTTCACGCGGCGGATGGCGGCCGCCGGATCGCTCTACAGCATCACCGCGAAGGGTCTCGGCCCGCTCGCCGCGCTCGCGTCCGGCGCTGCCTTGCTGCTCGGGTACGGAGCGCTGACCGCGCTCGCCTACGTCGGCGCCGCGGCCTATCTTTCCGCGCTGCTGCCGCCCGGATGGCCAGTCCCGATCGCGATCGTGCTCGTGCTGACCGGCGTGGCGACCGTGCTGATCCGGCGGGGCGTCCGGCTCTCCGCCCGCGTGGTCTTCGTGGTCGAGGCCGTCTCGATCGTGCTGATGCTGGCCATTTTCGCGACGTTGCTGACCAGCTCCGGCGCCGCGGACCGGTTCGCCCGGCTGGGCGTGCCTTCGTTCTCGCTGCGCGGAGTGGCGTCCGGGGTGCTGCCCGCGCTCGGCGCGTTCATCGGATTCGAGGCCGCCGCCGCGTTCGGGGTCGAAGCCAAGCGGCCGTTCCAGACTGTCCCGCGCGCGATCCTCTGGACCGCCGGCGGGTCCGGCGTGCTGTTCCTGTTCGCTTGCTACGTCCAGGAACTTGGCTTCTCATCGACCCCGGGCGGGCTGGCCGGGCAGACCGAGCCGGTCGCTTCCCTGGCCGTCGCCGCGCACATGCCGTGGCTGTCGGCGTTGCTGAACATCGGTATCGCGATGTCGTTCTTCGCCAGTGTTCTCGCGACCGGGAACGCGCTGGCCCGGGTGTTGTTCTCGATGGGCCGCGAAGGCGTGCTGCCACGGGCTTTCGGCACGACGCACCCGCGCTTCCGCAGTCCGTCGGTCGCGATCGCCGTCGCGATGCCCGCCGCCGGCCTGATCGCGGCGGGGTATCTGCTGACCGGAGCGTCGCCCACGCAGATCCTCCAAGTGCTGATCGCGACGACAGTGTTCGGCTATCTGGTGGCCTACCTGCTGGTTTGCCTCGCCGCGCCGCTGTTCCTGCGCCGCATCGGCGAGCTGACGCGCGGGCCGGTCGTCGCGGCGGCGGTCAGTTCGCTGGTGCTTGTTGTCGTGCTCGGGTTCTTCGTGACCTCCGGGGTGAGCGGCGAGATGCTGCGAGCCTGGGCGGGACTGGTCGTGCTGGCCGCGGCCTGGGCAGGCTGGCTGGCGCTGCGCCGCCGGCCCCAGCTCGCCGCGATCGGCGTCTATGACGAGACGAGCGCCGCGGACCTGCTCGGCAGCCAGGACACCGGCCGATGACGGGCGGTGCGTCACCGCTGTCCGGACGGCAGCCGAAGGCCGTGCGGAGCGCGCTCGCAGTGCTGGAGGAGGTCATCGCCGCCGGTCCGGGCGTGACCGCGAAGGAAATCTCCGCCGCACTCCACCTGCCGCCGGCCACGACGTACCGATTGCTGAACCTGCTGGTCGCCGAGGAGTACCTGGTCCGGCTCCCCGACCTGCGCGGCTTCGCGCTCGGCCGCCGCGCGGTTCGCCTGACCGTGCCCGCCGTTTCCGTCCCCAGCACCGCCGCGCGGACCGTCGTGGAGCACCTGCGCGGCATCGTCCGCTGGGGCGTGCACCTGGCGTCGTTCACCACCGGACGGCTCATCTTGGTCGACCCCGACCCGGACCATCCGCCGACCGACGAGGCGACGCTGTCCCGGTACCCGCACGCGTCCGCGCTGGGCAAGCTGCTGCTGGCCGAACAGCCCGATTGGCGCGCGCTGGTGCGCGATCTGCGCGGCTTCACGGAACACACGCTGGTGAACGCCGCCGAACTCGGCGGTTCTCTCGCCGAGGCCGCCCGGACCGGTGTCGCCCGGCAATGCGGGGAACTGCGCCCGGACCGGGGCTGTGTCGCGGTGCCGGTCCGGGACTCGGACGGACAGCTCGTAGCCGGCTTGGCGTTGTGTGGTCCGCCGGGCCGGATCGCACAACTCGATGACGCGCTGCTGACCGCTCTCCAGGAACACGCACGCCGGCTGGGACCGTTGCTGGCTTGACCTCGGGCGCAGCCTGGCTCCCGTGTTCGCCGCGGTCACGTCCCGGTCCGATACGCATCGCGCCGAGGTCGAAGCCGCCCGCGACAGCTGTGCCCGAAGCGGCCGGTCGCTTCACCGGGACTCCGCCAGCTCCGCCAAGTGCCGCAACGAATTCCCCAGGTGCTCCGGCCCGAACGGCGGGAACCGGATTCCCCGGTCCCGCACGTACTGCGGCACTCCGGACCAGTCGTAGGACAAAGTCACCTCCGCGCCCGAGCCGGCTCGCCGCAGGTCGTAGCGCCACAGCCAGCCGCCGAACTCCGGCTCGCCGTCGGGCTTGCGGGAGCCGGTCAGCCAGCCGATCGCGTGCGGCGCGGAGAACACCTCGACTTTGTTGAGCACCTGGTAGTCGCCGTCCGGGTGCTCGTCGTGGTGCATGTCCATCCGGAACAGCTGCCCTGCTTCGGACAACGGTGCCGGGTCGACGCACGCCTGCACCCACCCGGTGCCGTCGATCGCGGCGTGCGCCGCCGGGTCCGCCAGCACTGCGAAAACCCGCTCGACCGGTGCGTCGACCACCCGCGTCGCGCTTACCACCTCGGCCATGACCGCTCCTCTCGTTCGTCTCTCGCCCACTCCACGAACTGGCCGCCGCTGTTTCGACATCACCGCCCAATATTGCCCGCCAGGCAAGTTTGGCCCTCGAGCATTCGCGCGGCCCGGCTGCTCGGCCGGTTGGGGGGGCGACGTCGCGGGTACCCGTGGACCGCGAACGAAGGAGAAGCACTATGACCGAGCCGCGCCGGCCCGACGACGTCTACGGCGACACCCCGGAAGAAGAACGCGAGATCATCCGCGGCGAGCAGGGCACTTCGTCCGGCGATCCGCACGACGACTCCGACCCTCAGCAGGGCCGGTGAACCGCCGGGTTCCCGCTACCGCGCGCCGAAGCCGAGGCAAGCCCAGACCGTCTTGCCGTCTGGGCGCTCCCGTACTCCCCAGGCATCCGACAGCCGATCGACGAGCAGCATTCCCCGTCCGCGCGTGCGGGCCGGGTCCGGCGGACGCAACCGCGGCCGGACGAGAACCGGGTCGTCCACTTCGACCACGACCTGGCACGGCCGGCCCCGCGCGGTCAGCCGGGCGCAGCGAGGACCGGGCGTGTGCTCGTAGGCGTTCGACGCGAGTTCTTCCACCACCATCAAGACATCGGCGAGATCAGCTGGCGACAGCTGCGGCAACAGCCGACCGGCCCAGGCGCGGATTCGCGGCAGCGCGGAGACGCCCGTCTCTCGCAGGTCGAATTCCCAAGGCGGGCCGCTTGTCGCCGCTCCCAGACCGGCCACGTTCGACACCTTCCCGCTCCGGCTTTCGCGGGAATACCCGGATCGGAACGGATTCACACCCGGCGCGCGGCCGGGACTCGGCTAGTGTCAGTCCATGACAGCTGCCTCGCCTCGCGCTTTGCTGGACGAGATCCTCGGCGCGGGGCCGGGCCAGTCAGAGCCCGGCGAGGAACTCGCGAAGGTCCTGGCCCGGGCCTGCGCCGTGCTCGACGTCGACACGGCCACCGTGCTGCGCCACGACCCGCACTCGCGTCGGCTCGTCGCCATCGCGGCCGCGGGACTGGAGGAAGAGGTCTGCCAAGGCGTGCAGATCCCGGTGGGCGCCGGGTTCGCCGGCCGGGTGGCCGCCAGCCGGGACGCAGTCGTCCTCGACCACGTCGACGAGACGACGGTGGTCAACCCCCTGCTGTGGGAACGGGGGCTGCGGGCGATGCTTGGCGTGCCGATGCTCGCCGGAACAGAACTGGTCGGCGTGCTCCACGTCGGATCGGTGCGGCAGCGGCGGTTCGCCGCCGCCGACGTGGAGACCCTGCGGCTGCTCGCCGACCGGCTCGCCGCCCTCCTGCGCCTGGAAACCACCCGCCAGGACCAGGCCGCCGCGATCGCCCTGCAGCGCAGCCTGCTCCCGGGCATTCTGCCCAGCATCGACGGCCTCCGCTTGGCCGCCCGCTATGTCCCGGGCGCGGAAGCTGGGCTCGGCGGCGACTGGTACGACGTCTTCCGGCTGCCCGGCGGCCGGACCGGCATCGTGATGGGCGACGTCGCCGGGCACGGTCTCGAAGCGGCGGTCGTGATGGGCCGGCTCCGGAGCGCGCTGCGCGCGTACGCGCTCGATTGCCCCGACCCCGCCGAGGTACTCGACAAACTCAATCGCAAGGCGGTCCACTTCGAGCACGGCGTGATGGCGACCGTCGCCTACGGCGTGCTCGACGCCGGGCACGAGCGCATCGCGCTGTCTCTCGCCGGGCATCTGCCGCCCGTGGTCGCCGCGCCGGGCGAACCTGCGGAACTCGCCGCAGTCCCTCCCGACCCTCCGATCGGCCTGGCTCTCGGGAAACCCGTCCGGCGGCGCACCGCCTTGGTGGAGCTGCCACCGGGCGCGGTCGCCGTCTTCTGCACCGACGGTCTTGTCGAGCGCCGGGACCAGTTGGCCGACACCGGCCTGCGGGTGCTCGCGAACCTGGTGCGCGCCGAAGATCCGGAACGGGCCTGCTCCCGGATCATGGCCGCGCTGATCGGCTCCCGGCCCCCGCAGGACGACGTGGCGCTGATGGTGCTCCGCCGCTGCGCCGAGACCGGCTGATCACTTCGAGGACAGCGCCTCTTCGAGCGTCTGGTACAGCGGCAAGGCGTCTTCCAGACCGGTCAGCTGGATCGGCCGCATCGTCGGCCGCCCCGCGGCGACGATGCGCACCTCGGTGCCCGCCGGGGCTTCCCGGCAGGCGGCCAGCAACGCGGTCAGGCCAGCGGACGCGAGAAATTCGACCCCGGCCAGGTCCAGCACGAGCAAAGCCGGCTCGCCGCTGACCGCGGCGACCGCCGCGGTCAGCTGCGGAGCGGTCCCGAGATCGAGGTCCCCGCGCAGCACCAGCACCGCGGCCGGCGGACGGTCGGCTCGTTCGATCGACAACGCGCCCGGCGCATCGGTCACCGGGTCAGTCAGCTCGCTCATCGCTCTGCTCTCCTTGTCGGAATGCCTGGCGCGGGGCCGGGCCGGAAAGTTTCACGGTCATCTGGCTGGCTGCTCAACCGCAGCCCAGAGTGCCCTAGTCGCCGCCATCGCGCGAGGGACGCGCCCGGAATGACCCGATCCGGCGTACCGCTGAGACAAATCGCACGCGCATCGAGCACCGGCCACGCTCGCGTCGGAAGGCTTCCGCCGGCGCCTCCCGCATCCGCCACCCCGAGCTCCCCCAAGGAAATTCATCTCGCTCCGCCCTTTCTGCGGCCGGCCGCGTCCTGCCGCAGGCGGTCGGCGTGCTCCGCGACCGCGCCGACCCGGTCGGCGAGGCCGGCATGCTCGCGCGCGAGGTGCAGCTGCACGTCCGCCAGCGGTGACAGCAGGCCGGCCGCATCGTTTTGGCCGAGTGCGGCCCCGAGCCGGTCGGCGCTTTCCTGCCCGGCTGCGTCCAGGTCGGCGGCGGCACTCGCTTCGGCGGCGAGCCGCCGCAACGACGCCGAGTTGCGGCGTGCCCACGCCACCACCGCCCGGTCGCCCGCACGGCGATCGCGTTCGGCGTCAACGCGCGCTTCCCCGGTCGTCTCCCCGCTCGCCGACGGTTGGAGCCGCAGGTACCGGCGCTCAGCAGCCTGCCGGCTGGCCACCCCGAGCGCCGGGGCGAGCACTGCCCAGCTCGCGCCGGCCGCACGCGCGGCCGCGATCAGCTCCGGCTCCCAACCGGCGAGTCCGTCGCGCAGCGCCCGGAGCGTCGTCAGGGCCGCCAGCAACCGATCCGGGTCCGCTCCGCCGTCCCGCGCGGCGAGGACCGCCTGGTGCACGTCGTGCAGCGCCTCCGCCGGATCCGCGTCCGCCATCGTGTCATCCTTTCGACGACATATCAGTTGTCATCGTTTCGATGACATGCTAAAAGAAGAGCACGGCCGCGTCCACCGGCGGATGCGGACCGGGGACTCCGCCAGGCCCACCAGGTTTCCGGTGCAGCGCCGCCGGGAACCTGACGGGGAGCGGGTGCCCCGGCAGCCCGGCCGGACTCCCGGCCGCGCCTCCCGACGCCGCCGCACCAAGGTCGCCGCGAGCGGCGGTGCCGACGGATCTCCTCCGCCGGAACCGCCGGCCCCGAGGCAGCCCGGCACGGAGACCCCCCGCTCCGCGCCGTTATCCGCACGAGAAAGGCATCCCCGTGTCCCCGTCGCCGCACATCGTCCAGACCGGCCCGTCGAGTCCGGTGCTGGCCCGCCTGTGGAGCTATCTCGCCGACGTCACCGGCGCACTGGGCGTTGGCCTCGAATCCTGCACGGTGGACCACGAACCGCCGGTCTCCGCGTACGTCGCTCTCGACGGGCACCTTCCCGCCTACCCGGATCGCGACGTCGCGCTCCTGTGGGACGAGGTCCGCGGCTGGGCGGCGGCGGTGGAAACCCATTCCGGCGAAGACCTCATCGTCCTGCGCTACCTGGGCGGCCCCAGCGTCGTCCCGTCCCCGTCGCGGGTGGCCCGGTTCGCGGCCGCGGTGCGCGATGACGACCACCGGATCGGCTGCCCCGCCCCGGCCGATCTCCGCACTTTAGGCACCCAAGCCGACCTGGACGCCGTCCTGCGCGGCTCCGCCTGACGCACACCCCAATGTCCACAGTGGACACTGTGGGCTCACCGGGAAGGTGACGAATCGAGGCCAGTCAGCTACTCTGGGTAGAGGGAGTTGATGGCCGTGGTGATGCGAAAAGAAGTCATTCCGGGGCCTCGCACCGGCAGCGCGGCGCAGAGCCGCGAGACGGTGCTCAGTGTCCTGGAAAGCCTGCTGCGGTGTCTTCCGCTGCCGGAACAAGCCCGGCTGGGAGTCCGTCCGCGCTACCCTGGCCGGACCTCGGAGCAGTCGGCGCTGCTGCTGGAAATCTCGTTGAACACCAGGCGTTCGCCTCGCGCCGCGCGGTGCCTGGTCCGGGCGGTGTACACCGCCCTCGGGCAGACGTCGCCGGAACTGGCTGGCCGGCTGCGCGCCGGAGTGAGCCCGGAGGTCCTGGCTCTGCTGGGCGGAACGCGCCAGCCGTGCACCTGGTCGCGCGAAACCCCGCCGAGGTGCGCACGGCGCCGGATGGCGGGCGCGCGCCCCCGTCGGCCCCACCGCAACCAGGCCGGCCTGGACAGCCCGAAACCGGGCTGGCAGCGGCCTTTGACCCAATCCGCCTGAACTAGCCGCGCTCTCCCTCCCGCCTGCCCCCGCGACCGCGCTCTCTCCCCGCCGCGACCGCTTTCCCTCCCGCCGCGAGCCTTCCCCCGGGCAGCCAGTACCGGCACGAGGCCTAGCAGCCGGAGCCACCGGTCACCGCTGGCCGCCGAGGTGCCGCGAACCTCTTGCCATTCCAGCAAGATCGCGTGCCCGCACCGATCCTGTCCCGCCAAGCTGACGGCACCACTGCGACGAAAGGTGCCCGATGACCGCTGACGCACTCCTGTTCTGGGACGAAGTCCACGCCACGCCCCCTGCCGCGCCGCAGCGCCCGAACGTCCGTCTCGAAGAAGCCGCCGCCGCTCTCCCGCCCGGCACCGCACTGGACTTGGGCAGCGGCGCCGGCGGCGACACCCGCTGGCTCGCCGCCCGCAGCTGGCGAGTCACTGCCACCGACGTCTCCGCGGCAGCCGTCGGGCGGCTGTCCGGAGACCGGATCACCGCGGTCCGGCACGACCTGAATGCCAGCTTTCCGGCAGGCGAGTTCGACCTGATCTCCGCGCACTACCTGCAGTCTCCGTTCGACCTGGACCGCACTGCGATTTTCCGCACCGCCGCGCGCGCTCTGCGCCCCGGCGGCCGGTTGCTGATCGTCGACCACGGCTCGATCGCGCCGTGGTCGTGGAACCAAGACCCCACCGCCCGGTTGCCCGGCCCGCGCGAGATCGCCGCGGAGCTCGCGCTCGACCCGGCCGGGTGGACCGTCGATCGCGCCGATTCCCCCGCCCGCACGGCCACCGGTCCCGACGGCCGCATCGCCGAGGTGATCGACCACGTGCTGCTGATCCGCCGGACAGTCTGACCGCCCCAAAAGCCCGCCATCCCTGGGAGAATCCGTCATGCTCCATCGCCGCGACACTCCACCGCCGCGTACCGGCGGCACCGAAACCGAAGTCCTGCGCGGATTTCTCGACTACCTCCGCGCTTCAATCGCGGCCAAAGTGGACGGTGCGCCCGAAGCCGGAGCGCACGCCGCCGCTGTCTCGTCCGGCACGAATCTCGTCGGTCTGCTCCACCACCTGACACAGGTCGAACGTGCGCTCGTCCTGGGCGAGACAGTCACGAACTGGCCCGCGACCTTCCGCACCGGCGATGCGGTGCCCGCGGTCGTTGCCCGCTACCGGGAAACCGTCCAGCACGCCAACGAACTCCTCGACGCCTGTCCCGACCTCGCCGCCCCGTTCCCGGGCCGCACCGGGCCGAGCGTCCGCTGGGCGCTCACCCACTTGATCGAGGAAACCGGACGGCACGCCGGGCACGCCGACATCCTCCGCGAACTGATCGACGGCACCACCGGCCGCTAGCCGGTCCGCTCCGTCACGAAGCCGCGGGCAGCAGGCGAGGCACCAGCCGCACGTAACAAACCATTCCGGCGACTTCCACCAGCGTCTGCGTCACCACCGCGACCGGCGCGGCCGCGAACCCCTCCGGCAACGACAGCGCCAACGGCAGCACGACCAGCGAATTCCGGGTCGCGCCGGTGAAAACGATCGCCCGCCCGGCAGGCACGTCCAGGCGGAACAGCCGCGCGACGCCGAGGCCAGCGAAGGCCATCACCACCAGGAAGGCCACATAGAACGGCACCACCGCGACCACCGGGCCCAGGCCGCCGTGCAGTTTCGGGATCTGGGAAGCGACCACGGTGAGCAGCGTCACGGCCATCAACGGCACCATCGCGGTCCCGGCGGCCGTAGCGACCCGGCGGCCGGTGGCGCGCCGGGCGGCCCAGGCTTGCGTGAGCCAGGCCAGCGCCAACGGGATGACGATCAGCACCAGGAATGCTTCCACGAACGGTCCGGCCTGGACGACCTGAGCCAGGCCGGTGCCGAGGAAGAGCGCGAGGAACACGGGCAGCAGAACCATCTGCGCGAGCAACAGCAACGGCGTCGCGGCCAGCAAGCGACGGCTGCTGCCCCCGGCCAGGCCGCTGAAGACGATCACGTAGTCCACGCACGGGGCGAGCAGCACGAGCAGCATCCCGAGCCGCAGCGCCTGCCCGGCGGGAAGGAAGGAGAACATCGCCGCGACGACGATCGGCACCACGACGAAGTTCACCGCCAGCGCCGCGCCCAGGAACCGCCCGTCGCGCAGCGCGCGGCCCAGTTCCGCGGCGGGGACCTGCAGGAACGTCACGTACAGCAGGGCCGCCAGCACCGGGTTGATCAGCGGGGCCAGACCGGGACCAGCGGCCGGGGCCAGCCACCCGGCGAGCCCGCCCGCGGCCAGCGCGAGCAGGTAGACCGCCACCTGGTGGCGTTCCATCCGGGAAACCAGGCCAGCAGGCACCGGACCAACTCCTCGGGCAACCACGGCTGCGGCCACGCCCTTCCGTCTCAACCGGACAGTCCACTGAGGATCGCGTCGATGCCGAACGCGAACGCCTCGTCCGAATCGCCGCTGTGCGCCCGATCGTCCTCGACGATCCCGGCGCGCACCAGCTCGGCGTGGTTCTGCTCTTCAGCGACGAACCCGAGTACATAGTGGACAACCGTGCGGGCGGCCCACTCCGCGTGCCGGGCATCGAACTTCGCGGCGAACAGCCGGCGCAGCGCGTGCGTCGGCACCAGCAGGTCGGGCCGGTAGGCCTGGACGAACGAGACCACCTCGGCCCCGTCCCGGACCCGCAGCAGCGCCTGGCGGAAGCCCTCGGCCGCCCCGCGCGGGTCGTCGGCCACCCCCGGCAGCCCGTCCAGGATCCGGGCCGCGACCACCGCGAGCAGCTCCTGCTTGTTGGCGACGTGGTAGTAGAGCGCACCCGGCTGCACCCCCAGGTCGAGCGCCACCCGGCGCATCGACAAGCTGCTCAGTCCGGCCTCCCGGAGCAGCTCGTACGCCCGGTCGACGATCTGGTCTCGCGTCACCTTCACCGGGCACATTCTGCCGGGCGCTTGCTTCGGGCGTCCGGCCCGCCTACGATTTGATAGGTGTTCAAAAACTTTGACGACCTGGCCTCCCGGCAGCTGGCCGGCGGCGTACTGGACCGCGAAGACGCCCGCGCCATCCTGAGCGCGCCGGACGAGGACGTGCTCGGCCTGGTCGCGGCGGCCAGCCGGTTGCGGCGCGCGCACTTCGGCAACCGGGTCAAGGTGAACTACCTGGTCAACCTCAAGTCTGGCCTGTGCCCCGAGGACTGCGGCTACTGCTCGCAGCGGCTCGGCTCGTCGGCGCAGATCCTCAAGTACTCGTGGCTTTCCGCCGAGGAAACCGCGCGGCAGGCCAGCGCAGGCGTGCAGGGCGGCGCGTCCCGGGTGTGCCTGGTCGCGAGCGGACGCGGACCGAGCGACCGGGACGTCGACCGGGTCGCGCAGGCCGTCGAAGCGGTGAAGTCCGCGCACGCCGGAGTCGAGGTGTGCGCATGCCTCGGGCTGCTCAAGGACGGGCAGGCGGAGCGGCTGCGCGACGCGGGCGTCGACGCCTACAACCACAACCTGAACACGAGCGAGTCGCGCTACGAAGAGATCTGCACGACGCACGGCTACGACGACCGCGTCGACACCGTCGAAAAGGCCAAGGCCGCCGGGCTTTCCGCGTGCTCCGGCCTGATCGTCGGCATGGGCGAGTCCGACGACGAGCTGATCGACGCGATCTTCGCGCTGCGCGAACTGGGCAGCGATTCGATCCCGGTCAACTTCCTGATGCCGTTCGAGGGCACCCCGCTGGCCGGCACCTGGGAACTGAGCCCGCCGCGCGCGCTGAAGATCCTCGCGCTGGCCCGGTTCGCCTGCCCGGACAAGGAAGTCCGGATGGCCGGCGGCCGCGAGATGCACCTGCGCTCGCTGCAGCCGCTCGCCCTGCACGTCGTGAACAGCCTGTTCCTCGGCGACTACCTGACCAGCGAGGGCCAGGCCGCCAAGGCCGATCTGGACATGATCGCCGACGGCGGGTTCGAGGTGCTCGGCGCGGCCGAGAACCAGTCTCCGGCGGACGCTGCGGCCACCCCGGCCCTGCGGGAACGCGGCGCGGGCACCGCGGTCGCCCCCAACGCGTGACCGCGATGGTGTCCATGCACGACTGGCTCACCGCCGCCGAACGCGACCGGCGAGCCGCCGGATTGGTCCGCCGGACCGACGACCGGCGCCACCCCGGACCGTCTACTTTGGATCTGGCGTCGAACGACTACCTGAGTCTCAGCTCCGATCCGAGGCTGCGCGCGGCCGCGGCGCGAGCCGTCGAGCGGTACGGCGCCGGTGCTGGCGCGTCGCGAGTCGTCACCGGCACCACCCCGTGCCACACCGAGCTGGAGCACGCGCTGTCCGAGCTCACCGGGCAGCCGGCCGCACTGGTCTTTTCGAGTGGCTACACGGCAAACATCGGCGTCGTCACCGCGCTCGGTTCGCCGGACACGCTGCTGATCACCGACGCGCACATCCACGCGTCGCTGATCGACGGAGCCAGGCTGTCGCGGTCCCCCGTCGCGATCTGCGCGCACAGTGATCTCGATGCCTTGGCCCGGCTGCTGCGCGACCGGACGCAGGAGCGGGCGATCGTGGTGGTCGAGTCGATCTACTCAGTGCTCGGCGACGCCCCGGATCTCCGCCGCACCGCGGATCTGTGCGCCAAGCACGACGCGTTCCTGGTAGTCGACGAGGCGCACGGGATCGGCGTAGCGGGCAACGGCCGGGGCGCGGTGCACGCGGCCGGGCTAGCTGCCGCACCGCACGTCGCGGTGACGGCCACCTTGTCCAAATCGCTCGGTTCGCAAGGCGGTGCCGTGCTGGGATCCCCGCTGCTGCGGGAACATCTCGTCAACACCGCGCGGACGTTCATCTTCGACACCGGCCTCGCCCCGGCCGCCGCGGCGAGCGCCGCGGAAGCCTGCCGGATCGTGACCGCGGAACCGGATCGCGTCGCGGAAGTCCACCGGCTCGCGGCCGCGATCGCCGAGGCGGCGGGCGTTCCGGTCGCGCCCGGAGCCGTGCAGTCGATTCCGGCCGACTCCCCCGAGCAAGCGGTTGCCGCCGCGAACCGACTGTCCGAACAGGACATTCTGGTCGGCTGCTTCCGCCCGCCGAGCGTGCCGGACGGCGTCTCGCGGCTCCGGCTGGTCGCTCGCGCCGGGGTCGACCGGAGCCGCGCGGTGCACGCCGCACACCTGGCCGCCGAGTGGTCACGCGCCGCGAGCACGGTCTGACCGGGACACCGAGCGCGCCGGGTCGGGCGACGGCCGTCAGGGGCCCCTTCAGGGACTTCGAGTACCGCAAGGGGCCCTTCACGGACAGATCGGCACACTGGCCGCCGGCTGCCCAGGCATCACGACAGCACCCGGCGAGACCTGCGCTCAAGCGAGGCTGGCTGCCGTACCGGACGTCCTCTCGCGAGCCGGACCGATCCGCGATGAACCGGCTCGCCGCCGGCTACGTGTCGAGGGCAAGACACCGCCCACGCACGGTTGGAGGCTGGGATGATCGTCAAGTTTCCGGCGAGGTCTTTGGGTCTGGCTGCCGCGGTCGCGGCACTGGCAGCGGTGACCGCCGCTTGCGGCGGCGGGAGCGGCGGCGGGACCGCCGCGCCGCCGTCGGCTCCGGCCGGTCAGACCCATCTCACCGACAGCAAAGGCAACACGCTCTACCTGTTCGCCCCGGACCATGACGGCCAGTCCGTCTGCACCGGCAGCTGCGCCCGCTACTGGCCGCCGGTCCCGGCGGGCACTCAGCTCACCGGTGCCGCGCCGGGCGGGACCATCGGCACCGTCTCCCGAGCCGATGGCAGCAAGCAGGAAAGCTTCGACGGGCATCCGCTGTACACCTACGTCGGCGACCATGCCGCGGGGCAGGCCACCGGCCAAGGACTCAACGTCAACGGCGGCCTGTGGTGGATGGTCTCGCCGAGCGGTACGGCGATCACGACCACGGGTTCCGCGCCCTCCCCGAGCAGCGGCTACAACGGCGGCGGGTACTAGCCGCGGCGGGTACCGCTGAGCAGCGGTTTAACGCCGTCGTGGGTAGGCGCAGCATCGTTTGGGTACCTCTGATCAGGGCATCTTGACCGGCCCGTCGAATAAGACCAAACTTTGCTAGTGATATACCTGCCTCGTCGTCCCCGTACCGAAGGAGTTCGCCCGTGACCTCGTCGACCCATGTGATCATCGGTGCCGGACTGGCTGGAGCCAAAGCGGCAGAAGCGTTGCGCGACAGGGGCTTCGACGGGCAGATCATTCTGATCGGGGACGAGCGGCAGCTGCCTTATGAGCGGCCGCCGCTGTCCAAGGACTATCTGGCGGGCAACGCCGAGGCCGAGAGCTTCCAGGTGCACGACGCCGCCTGGTACGCCGAGCACCGGGTCGAGCTGCGCCAGGGCGTGCGGGCCACCGCCATCGACCGGGACAAGCACGAGGTCACCCTGGACGACGGGACCGCTGTCGGCTACGACAAGCTGCTGCTGGCCACGGGTGCCAGCCCGCGCACGCTGCCGGACGCGGCGGGAATCCACTACCTGCGCCGGATCGAGGACTCCGACCGGCTCAAGCAGCTCTTCCCCGCCGCCTCCCGGCTGGCCGTCATCGGCGGCGGGTGGATCGGACTGGAAGTCACCGCCGCCGCGCGGCAGGCGGGGGTGGAAGTGACCGTCATCGAAGCGCTCGACCTGCCGCTGGTGAACGCGCTCGGCCCGGAAGTAGCTCCGGTGTTCGCGGACCTGCACCGCGCACACGGCGTCGACCTGCGGCTCAACGCCAAGGTCGAGCACATCACCAACGGCGGCCAGGGCAAGCGAATCCGTCTCGGCGACGGCACCGTTCTCGAAGTGGACGCGGTGCTGGCCGGCATCGGCGCGACGCCGAACGTCGAACTCGCCGAGGCGTGCGGCCTGGAGGTGGACAACGGCGTGCTGGCGGACGCGAGCCTGCGCACCAGCGACCCGGACATTTTCGCGGCCGGCGACGTCGCGAACGCCTACCACCCGTTCCTCGAACGGCGAGTCCGCGTCGAACACTGGGCGAACGCGCTGAACCAGCCCGCCGTGGCGGCGGCCGGGATGCTCGGCAAGGACGAGACGTACGACGAGCTGCCGTACTTCTTCACCGACCAGTACGACCTGGGGATGGAGTACCTCGGCGCCATCGACGGCCACGACCGCGTCGTCTTCCGCGGCGACGTGCCCGGACGCGAGTTCATCGCCTTCTGGCTCAAGGAGAACCGGGTGCTGGCCGGGATGAACGTCAACGTATGGGACGTAACCGACCCGATCAAGGCGCTCATCCGTTCCCGGGCACAGGTGGACCCGGGCCGGCTCGCCGACGCGTCGGTACCGCTGGAGGAGATCGCCGGGGCCTGATCCCCGCCGTCATCCACGTCGTCACGGGCCGCCGACGAGTGCTGGGCAGCGAGCCGCGCGGCGAGACGTCCCCCGGCGGGTGGGAGCATTACCTGGAGGATCTGATCGAGGCCGGGCCCGAGGTGCGCACGAACGGCGCACTGGACCCGGCCAGGATCAATCCGGTGGCGGTTCGCCACGCGATCACCTACGAGGAGTGATCGCTCCGCCGCCCCTTCAACCGGCGCGCAACCGGCGCCATTCCCACGTGGCCAGTCCGGCGAACAACGCCGTCGCCACGCAAGCGACCGTGGTGAAGAGCCATTCCGTTTCCCCGCTGCCCGCATCCGGGGAGACGCCGACGGTGCGCTCGATCCAGTCCGGAACGGCGAGCGTCAGCACCAGCACGACCGCGCTGAGCGCGGCCAGCGCCGCTTCGACGGAGCTCCGGAGTTTTCGTGCCCGCACAGTGTTCATAGCTTGCGACCTCCATCCTGCTCAGTACTTCGCCGCGTTTACGCGCGTCCGCCAGGTGTTGCCCGCGCCGGCGTATTCGCCGTAGCTCCACACCGTCCGCGAGTCGGACGGGTCCCGGGCGATGCCGAAGTAGTCGCCCCACCGGCCGCCGGTGTAGGCGCTCTGCCCGGCCTCCACCAAAGCACTGCCCTGCAAGGTGTTCGGCGGATCGGTCACGAGCCGGCCGGTCTGGCGGAACTGTCCGTACTCGTCGGCGGCGGAGCGGCCGAAGACGACATGCGTATTGCGGGAAACGTCGGTCTGGATCACCGGGAAGAAATAGTGCCTGCCCGACGCGCCGAACGCGCCTTGCTGGGCGATTGCGTGGCTGGGCACGTCGATCTCGTACCACTGCACGACCGATCGCGCCTCCGTGTCGCCCCGCCAGCTGTACGCGGACGTATGCGTCGTCCACAGCCGCTGCGTGCGCCCCGCGGACTGGAAGACCGCGTTGAGCAGCCGGGTGTCGTTCGTCGCGATCCGCGTGGTCCCGCCGTCCTTCTGCACCGCGCCGGGCGGCAGGCGGTAGCTGCGGCAGGCGACCGACGTCGAGGTCAGCGTCGGCGTGCCGCCCGACCAGAGTGCCAGCGGATTCGAGAGCGTCCAGAGGGTGAGGCTCGAACCCGACGGGAACAGGGAATTCACCAGGTACGCCCGCGGATTGCCGCCCGCTCCCTGGAAATGCGTGCACGGCTGGATCGAGAACGCCGCACTCTGGTCCGGATTCTTCATGCCCCAGAAGTCCCACCAGCGGATGGTGTGGCCCCCGCCGACACCGCCGCTGTAGAGCTCCGCCTTGTTGAAGATCCGCAGTTTCGCGTGCGCGAAGCCGCCGCCGAAGGCGAACTGGTTGGTCGACACGTAGATCGCCTGCGTGTCGAATCCGAGCATCGGGTAGTCCGACCAGTTCCCGGTGGCGGTCGAGCCGTTCTGCGTCGCGTCGGTGCTCCAGATCCAGTACGGGCCGGCCGGGTCGCCGGTCTGCGAGACGCCGAGCAGGATCCACGATCCTTGCGGATTCGCGCGCCGCCCGGCGATGCACACGATCCACCGGCCGGCGTAGTGGTCATACGCCAGTTTCGGGTCGAAGAGCTGTGCGCCGGCCGGCAGCACCGGGTTGAACATCGCGGTGAAGTTCGCCCAGCGGAACGTCTGCAGGCCGCTCTTGTCGTAGCCGACCAGATCCACGTTGACGGCGGCCATCACCTGCGCCGGGCCGACCGCGACCGTGCAGTCCGGCGGCCGGAACGCGGTCTGCGAGATCCCTTCGAAGCTCGCCGACGCGGCCGGTGCCAGGCCCTCGACGATTTCGTCCTCCGGCGGGTTCTCCTCGGACGGTACAGCCGGCGCCTCCTCGTCGGCCTGCGCCTCGGCCTCCTCTTCGGCCGCGAGCGCCTCCGGGCTGTGCTCGCGCACGCCGATCTTCATCTGCTCGTACTCTTCCATCGGCACCGGGAACCGCTCCGCGAACTCCGGAGACCGGACCGGCGACGGCGGTGCGGCCAGCAGTTCGTCGACCGTCAGGTCCGCCATCGCCCGCGACGCGCCGCCGGTCGCCTGTCCTTCCTGCCCTTCGACCACCTCAACTACCGGATCCACCACGGTGATCACCTTCTTCTTCCTCGGCCGCGTCGCCGGCCGGTGCCGGCGCGTCGGCGTCCTCCCCCCGATCGCGATGCCGCTCGGCTTCCGCCTTCAGCCGCTCCATTTCCTCGGCCGGCACCGGCATCCCGATCGGAATGTCGAACCCGTGCCCCGGCTCGCCCGGCGCGGTTTCGCCGGGCGGCCCGGCCGGGCCGCTTTCCGCTCCCTCGCCGCGCCCGGCATCCGACCGCGGCGGTTCCCGATCACTCACCCGTCGTCCCCGTCCATCGGGAAATTCCGCCCGAAAGATCCATTCCGCCCGCATCGGGCGGCGTCCACGGACAAGGTCGCACCCGATCTCGCCTCCGATACCCGCGGTCAACACATTCCACCTAACGGCGCAACGGACGGTGCCTCCGCGGATTCGCTCCAGCGTTTCCCGGCCGGCGTGAAAAAGCGCGGCACACTACGGAGGCATTCCCGGAGCGCTGCCGATCATTTCCCGCTCCCGCACCCGGCGGGATCACGGCCCGGCCAGCCCGGCCCGATCCGCCGCCGGACCGGCCATCACCCGCTGCCCGAATAAGCCTGAACACCCGGCTAATCCGTATTAATCGATAATATCCTTATCTACGTATAATGCGCCGAATTTCGGTTATTTCGGATCATCGGCTCCTGTTCACGGCAAACCGGAAATCCCCTGCCCGGCGGGCGAATTAAGGGCACATTGGGTGGTTTGTCGCCATGCCAGCTGAGCATTCGGTAAATTCTTCACGCATTCCTTCGAAGGTAGGTAGTGCGATTCCGCCGCTTCGGCGGAGGCTGTCGCCACCGCGCCCAGAAGGGAGATCTCCATGTCCAAAACCGTCCGTTTCGCCGCGCCCGCGGCCGTGCTCGCCGGTTCGCTGTTCCTCGCTGTCCCGGCCGCGCACGCCGCCGTCGCGCACGCCGCTGTTCCGCAGACTGCCGCTGCCTCCTGTTCGCAGTCCTACCTGCCGCTGCCGGACCCGGCCTGCACGCCCGGCGCGACCAACCCGGACGTCACCCAGGACACCATCGGCTCGACCATCTGCACCCCGGGCTGGACCAAGACCATCCGGCCGCCGGTGACCTACACGAACCAGCTCAAGCAGCAGGGCATCGCCGACTACGGATACTCCGACACGAACATGAGCGATTACGAGGAAGACCACTTCCTCCCGCTCGAACTGGGCGGCGCGCCGCGCGACCCGAAGAACCTCTGGCCGGAACCGCACAGCGGGAACCAGAACTCCTACAGCAAGGACTCGGTCGAGAACGCGGTGAAGAAGGCGGTCTGCGCGGGCAACGCGACCCTCGCCGACGCGCAGCACGCCATGCTGACCAACTGGACCAATGCGGAGTCCGTCCTCGGCATCGGCTGACCGGACCACCGCGGCACCCGTCCTCGGCCTCTGACCTCCGTGAGGGGCCCCTTGAGGGAATCAGATTCCCCCAAAGGGCCCCTCACGGACTTGATCCGGTTCGGGCTCCCGCCGAACCGCGGGTTTGAGGCGGCGCAGACCGGGTACGCCCCTCACCGAAGGGCCGAAGGGAGCCCGTCATGCGCACTCGCCAGACGCCGGACACCGCCCATGCCCTGCGGTCGATCGAACGGGACCTCCGCTTCACCGACGCGCGCTGGGTGCGCCGCGCCTTCGGCCAATCCGCCTGGCCGCTCCGTCGGACCTGGCCGGCCGCCTGCTGGACCCTCACCGCGGCAGCCGCCTCCCTCGTCGGCTTCGGGGTCGCCCGGCCCGCTTTCCTGCCGCTCGCGCTGCTCGGATTCGTCCTGGCCGCGGTCGCGCTCTGCGGGCACCTCACCCGCCAGGAAGCACTGCACCCGCCGCCCCGCCGGACTCCCCTGCCCGGCCCCGGGACCGACCCGCGCCGGCCCGGCTGCCGCCCGTCGCCGCGCTGACCCGCCTCCTTCCCCGTCACCGGGAAGTCCACAAAGGACCTGGCCGGTTTCCGCCGGATCACTGTCAGGAAACCGTCAACGCCCGGCCGCCGGACCCGGTCCCGGCCGCACGCTGATCCGGTGACCGCAACCCTCTCCCGCCCGGAAACGCCCGCCTCCGACCGGCACCGGCTGTCCGTCCTCGGCGGGCTCGCCGCGCTGTCGCTCGACGCGATGGCGTCGGTCGCCTACGGCCCCGAAGCGATCGTGCTCGTCCTGGCCGTCGCGGGCGGCGCCGGGCTCGGCTTCACGGTGCCGGTCACCCTCGCGATCGCCGTCCTGCTCGCCGTGCTGACCCTCTCCTACCGGCAGGTCATCGCCGCGTTCCCGGACGGCGGCGGGGCGTACGGCGTGAGCCGCACCCATCTCGGACGCCGGGCGTCGCTGGTCGCGGCGGCCTCGCTGATCGTCGACTACGTGCTGAACGTCGCGGTCTCCGTCGCGGCCGGGGTGGCGGCGCTGACGTCCGCTTTTCCCGGGCTGCTCCCCGGCCGGCGGTGGCTCTGCCTCGGCGTCCTCGCCCTGATCACCGGCGTCAACCTGCGGGGCATCGCCGAAAGCGCCCGGGCGTTCATCGTGCCGACCGCGGTGTTTGTCGGCTCGATCCTGACCGTCATCGTGGCAGGGCTGTTTCGCGCCGCGCCGGCCGCAGCGGTCACCGGCGGCCCCCTGCCCAGCCTGCAGACGGTCGGACTCTTGTTGCTGCTCAAGGCTTTCGCCAATGGCTGTGCGGCGTTGACCGGGGTCGAGGCGATCGCCAACGCCGTCCCGTCCTTCCGCTTACCGCGCGTGCGCCGCGCGCAGCGAGCCGAGGTCGCGCTCGGCGGCCTGCTCGCGGTGATGCTGCTCGGCATCGCCGTCCTGATCGGCAAGTTCTCGATCCACCCGGTCGAAGGCGTGACGGTCCTGTCGCAGGTGACCGCCGCCTCGCTCGGGAACGGTTTCGGCTACTACCTCGTCCAGTTCTCCACCGTGGTCCTGCTGGCGCTCGCTGCCAACACCTCCTTCGGCGGCCTGCCCGTGCTCGCCCAACTGCTCGCGAAGCACAACAATCTGCCGCACGTCTTCGCGCTGCGGGCCGAACGCCAGGTCTACCGCTACGGCGTCGGCTTCCTCGCGATCGCGGCGGCGGTGCTGCTGGTCCTTTCGGACGGCGACATGAACGCCTTGGTACCTCTGTTCGCGATCGGCGTGTTCGTCGGCTTCACGCTGTCGCAGATCGGAATGGTCCGGCGCTGGTTCGCCGCCCGCCCGCGCGGCTGGCACGGCAAGGCCGCACTCAACGGGTTCGGCGCGCTGCTCACCGGATTCGCCGCGATCGTAGTCACCGCAACCAAATTCAGCGAGGGAGGTTGGTTGATCGTCATCGCGCTGCCGGTGCTCGTGCTGGCGATGGAGTGGGTGCACCGCAGTTACCGCCGCATCGGCGACCGGCTCGAGCTCGGCCGCACCCCGCCTCCGCCGCGCCCGGACCGGTCGCTGGTGGTGGTCCCGGTCCACACGGTGTCCAGGCTGACCCGCGACGCGCTCGCCGCCGCGCTCTCGCTGGGCGACCACGTCGAAGCCGTGCACGTCAGCCACCCCGACGAGGAACGCGCGACGCGGGAGTTCGTGGCCTCGTGGGAGCAGTGGCGCCCGGACGTCCCGCTGGTCCAGTTGTACGACGAGCACCGCCGCCTCGGCGAGCCGATCGTCGAGCACCTCCGCCGGCACGGCAGGTGCCACCTGTTCGTGCTGATCGCCGAGGTCGAGCCCGAGCGCTGGTGGCAACGCATCCTGCAGAACCGCCGCGGCGCGGTCCTGGCGCGAGCGCTGCGCAGCGGCACCGACGCGGTGGTCTGCCGGATGCGGTTCCGGGTGCGCTAGACCGGGAATGCCGCACCAGCCGATCGGCCGGTTTTCCTTAGTACTTTCGGCCGATCTCCGCACAGCGAGAACCCTTCGAAAGACGTGAGCCATCCCGGGGGACTTCTTTCCGGCCCGGTTCGCCCGCCGAAGATCGTCTTAGTGTGGCGAGTACTTCGTGATCTTGAACCGGATGAGGGGAATCGCATGCGTAAACGGACCCGAGTGCTCGCCAGAACGCTCGCGGCGGCAGGCACCCTGGCGGCGCTGACGGTCGCGACGGCCGCCCCTGCGCTCGCCGCGCCCGCGAAGGCCGCCGCGCCGACTTCGGTCGAGCAGGACATCGCGCAGCTCTACCAGGACGTCGAAGACCTCTACAACGGACTTCCGCCGAACGCGCTGCACGGCGTCGACCCGCTGTTCCAGTCGCCGATCCCGCGACCCGGCCAGATGAAGGCGCACGCCGGCCCGATCCCGGGCTGCACCGAGGGTTCGCTGCTGACCTACGCGAACCAGCTAGCCTCGCAGCTCAGCCCGACCGATTCGAAGGCGCTCAGCGCGCTCGGCGCAATCAGCCAGCTCTACACCCAGGGCGTCGCGACCGACAAGAGCCCGCAGGTCTTCGGCACCGACGGGCAGTACAGCGGGCGCGCCTCGGCCACCATCGACAAGCTGCGCGGGTTCTGGGACATCGAGAGCTGGAACATCCAGCTGGTCGCCTGGAAGGGCACCGACCTCGGCAGCCAGGACAAGATGGTCCAGACCTTCAAGCTGGGCCTGGACCCGAAGCGCGCGCAGGAAGCCGGCGCGCTCGCGACCAAGGTGCTCTACGAGGTCCCGGCCATGCAGGGCGGCCGCAACCCGCTGCTGACGCTCAACGCGTTCTCCGCGCCGGCCGACAGCCTCGGCGGCAAGCGCGTCATGCTCGGCGACGGCCTGCTCGACGTGGTCAACCACCTCGGCTACGACGACGTCTCGGTGGAGGCGGTCGTCGGGCACGAGTACGGCCACCAGGTCGACTTCGCGCACAAGAACTACCCGAACAACGAGTCCGGCGAGATGGGCCCGGACGCCTACGGCGGATACTTCGTC
This sequence comes from Amycolatopsis benzoatilytica AK 16/65, assembly GCF_000383915.1. Taxonomy (NCBI): domain Bacteria; kingdom Bacillati; phylum Actinomycetota; class Actinomycetes; order Pseudonocardiales; family Pseudonocardiaceae; genus Amycolatopsis; species Amycolatopsis benzoatilytica. Next base: position 1,499,059 of record NZ_KB912942.1, on the reverse strand, counting down.
GCGCACGCCAAGGGCGAGGCTTGGAATGCCCGCACCCAGCAGGAAGTCACCTACCTCGACGCGTCCATCGGCGACTGCTTCCACAGCCACGGCACCCCGGACCAGCGCAAGGCCGCCGGCGCCTGGGGCGAGAACCAGGCCGTGAAGCAGAACAACCCGAACCGGATCGTCCCGTCGGCGACGATGATCGACCGGTTCCAGAAGGAATACCCGAAGCTGATGCCGCCGGCCACCGCCGCGCTGACCGCCTCGCGCTGATTCCGGACCAGCTGTGGGCCGTCTCTCCTTCCGGAGGCGGCCCACAGCTTTGCCGTTCTTCCGTCCGCGATTTCGCCGCGGAGCCTGCGACGGCGAGCAGGCTCGCCGGTCGTCCGCTCACAAGACCGCGCGCAGGATCCCGTCCACTTCGTCCGCCGACAGCGGGCGCGGCGTGTTCGCCAGCACTCCGTCCGCCAGTGTGTCCGACACCAGATCCGGCAGATCTTCCGCGCCGATCCCGAATTCGCCCAGCCGCCCGGCCAGTTCCACATCCGCGACCAGGCTTTCCACCGCGGCGATCGCCGCGTCCGCGTTGTGCCCGGCGGATTTCCGGGCGTCCGCGACGCCGAGCGGTTCGGCCAGCCGGGCCAGCCGCCCTTCGCGCACTTCGCGGTTGAATCGGAGACATTCGCCGAGCACCAGCGCCAGGGCTTGGCCGTGCGGCAGGTCGAACCGCCCGCCCAGCGCGTGACCGACCCCGTGCACGACACCGAGTCCGGTCGTCCGCATCGCCAGCCCCGCGGTATGCGCGGCGATCATCAGGTTCGCACGCGCGGCCAGGTCGGAGCCGGCCGAGACCGCGCGCCGCAGATTCGCCGCGACCAGCCGGACTGCCTGCAGGTCCAGGCCGTCCGCCCAGGGATTCGGCCGGGCGGACAAGAACGACTCGACGGCGTGCGTCAGGCAGTCGATGCCCGCTGCCGCGGTGGCGCGGGGAGGCAGGCCCAGGGTGAGCTCCGGATCGAGAAGTGCTTGCCGGGCAAGGCAAGTCGGGCCGCCCAGGTAGCACTTCCGCTGCCGCGCGGGGTCGGTGAGGACGCCGAGGTCGTTGCATTCCGACCCGGTGCCCGAGGTGGTCGGGATCGCCGCGATCGGCAACGCCGGCACCAGGCCCGCCGAGGATTCGCTGCTCCAGCTCAGTTCGGTCGCCCGACGATCGTTGGTCACGGCGAGCGCGATGGCCTTCGCGGCGTCCAAAGCGGACCCGCCGCCGAGAGAGACCACCGCTTCGGCGGCCCGTTCGCGAACGAACCGGCCGCCCGCATCGACGTCGTCGGTAGTCGGATTCGGGTGGACATCGGAGAAGACCGCGACCCGCAGGCCGTCCTCGCGCAGCAACCGCACGGCCCGCTCGGGCAGCGGGGTGGCGGCCAGACCGCGATCGGTCACCACCGCGACTGCCCGCGCCCCGGTCGCGCGGACCACGCCGGGCAGCCGGGCGAGCGCACCGGCGGCGAAGGTGGCCACCGGATACGGGCCGATCTCGACCGCCGGTACCGGATCAGTCATGGCTTCCTCCCGAACCGCTCCTCGTCGACGTCAATCCCCAACCCGGGCGCGGACGGCACGTGCAGCAGGCCGTCCGCGTCGATGTCCAGCGGCGTGGCGAGCAGGAAGTCCCGCCGCCGCGGCGTCCAGGACGGCGGGTCGTAGGGAAACTCCAGATACGGTCCCCCGCCGACGCCGGCGGTGACGTGCAGGTTCGCGAGCAGGCCGAGCCCGTTCGACCAGGTGTGCGGCGTGAAGAGCCGGTTGCGGGCCAGCACCAGCTCGGCGAGCGTGCGGGCACGCGACATGCCGCCGGCCAACGCGACATCCGGCTGGTAAACGTCCAGTGCGTCGGATTCGACCAGGTCCAGCAGCTCCCGGAACGTTCGGACCATTTCCCCGCCGGCGACCCGGACGCCGGTCGCCTCGCGCACCGAGCGCAGGCCCGCCCGGTCGTCCAGCGGCAGCGGTTCCTCCAGCCAGAACACGTCCAGTTCGGCGAGCGCGGCCGCGAACCGCCGCGCCGCGGCCGGGTCGAGCGAGCGGCGCACGTCGCCGGGCATCCGCCACGCCTGGTTCAGGTCGACCATCAGCGCCATCTCCGGGCCGACCGCGTCGCGGACCGCGCTCATGGTCGTGATCCCGCCGGCGAAATCGTCCGCGGGCAGCCGGATCTTGGCCGCGCGGAAGCCGCGTTCGCGGGCCGCGATCATCGTCTCCGCGCGCTGCGCGGCAGGCAGGAGCCGACCGGTCGACGCATAAGCCGGGACCGCGTCGGCCGCGCCGCCGAACAACGTCGCCACCGGGACTCCGAGGACCTTCCCGAGCACGTCCCACAACGCGATCTCCAGCGGCCAGTACCGCCCGGCGTGGAACGAGATCGTCTCCAGCGCGCGCACGTGCCGGGTGATCGCCATCGGGTCCTGGCCCAGGAACAGGTCCGCGTACTGCTCGAACCCGGCCATCGTGTCGCCGGAGCCGTAGCCGACCACGCCCTCGTCGGTGACGACCTTGACCACGGTCGCGTCGAACCGGGTGCGCGGCACCGGGTCCCACGCGGCCTCGAACGGCGGATCGAGCGGCAGCGTCCCGGCCAGCAGCTGGATGTCGGCGATCTTCACTCCCTGAACGGTAGCCACGCATTGACTCCCGCCCAATTGTTGTTGCACAGTCCTCAACAAGCTCCGGGGAGGCACCGTGACGAACCAGCGCACCTACGGTTCGGGCTTGGTCCGCGACGTCGACTTGCTCGAAGTCCTCGCCCGGCCGGAAGCCCGCGGCGGGCTCGGCGTGTCCCGGATCGCCGAACTGTCCGGGCGCGACAAGGCGCAAGTGTCGCGCGCGCTGGCCACGCTGGCCGACGCCGGGCTGGTGGACCGCGACGAGCACACCCGCGCCTACCGGCCGGGCTGGCGGCTGTTCGCCCTCGCCACGCACGCCACCGAAACGCATCTCGCGCAGCTCGCCGCGCCATTCCTGCGCACGATCGTGGCGCGGCTCAACGAAACGACGCATTTATGCGTGCTGCGCGCCGGACAGGTATTCACCGTCCGCAGCGAGCTCGCCTCGCACGCTTTTCGAGGGCTCGGCTGGGAAGGCGTCGGAGTCGACCCGTTCACCACTTCACCCGGACGCGTGCTGCTGAGCGAATGGGACGCCGAAACCGTCGGGCAATGGTGGCGGACGTTCCCTCCCGCTTCCGCTCCGCCGCTGCCGGACCTCCCCGGTCCGGCCGCCCCGGTCGCTCCGCTCACCCTCGAGCGGCTGACCGCGAAACTGGCACGGATCCGGCGGCGCGGTTACGAAACAGTCGACGAGGAGTTCGAGCCGGGACTGGTCGGCGTGTCCGCTCCGGTGTACGGCTTCCGCGGCGACCTCGTCGCGGCCGTCAACGTCTCCGCGCCGAAATCGCGGCTGGGCGGACGGCTGCCGGCGGCCGGGAGGTTCGCCCGCACGGTCGCCGACCGGATTTCCGAGACGCTCGGCGCGGGGCGGTGAATACCGGACCGCGCCCTCCCGGTCCGGCCGGCGGTCACCTATGCTTTTCGGAACGTTCATTTTTTCTCACAGCCGGCTGGGTGGCCTCATGTACGAAATCCCGCCGACCGCGGCAATGCAGCGCTGGTCCGTCTCCGTCGACGGCTTCCGCGCCATCTTCGCCTGCGCGCCCTGGCTCGAGGACCCGACCGCCGACCGCGTCCTGCCCCGGCTGTGGCCGGGGCGCGGGCTGGGCGTCAGCGACGCGGACACCGCGGGCCTCGCCGCGGCGGTCGCCGAAACGATGAAAGCGCCGAGCTACTGGACCGCCAGCCACCGCGGCGGACGCTCCTGGCAGGAGCAGCCGTGGTCGGTCGCCCGCCGGGACCACGACGAGGGGTTCGTGTATTTCGCCGGTCCGTGCGGGGAGCCGGAGCCGACGGCCGGATATCGTCCGGCATACCACTTGCCGCTGGCGCTGCGCGATCTGCGCGGATTGCGGATCCGGCTGGCGGCGTATCTGCGGGCGGCCCGGGTTCCGGGCTGAGCCGAGCGGGGCCGAGCCATCCCGGCACTCACCCGGCCAGGAACGGCGCCAGCATCGCGCCGGTCAACCGGCGCGCGACCGCCACCGCGTGCGCCGAATCCCCCGCCACCAGACCGAACACCGGGTCCAGCCCCGCCACATGCGGGGCCAGCGCCAGGTGCGGCAACACCAGCAGCAGCAACGACAACACCGTCTCGACGTCGGTGTCCGCCCGCAACTGCCCCCGCGCGACCGCATCCTCGACCAGCGGACGCAGCACCGCCAGGTAGTGGCAGTTCACCGCCGCCCGGACCGGAGTCCGCGCGGTCGGGTCGGGTTCCAGGTTCGCCGCCGCGGTGATCGCGCGTTCCTGCGGATGGTCGTAGAAGTAGCGGACCCATGCGTCGAGCAGTTCGTTCAGCGCGCCGGCGAAGTCCGCCGCCCAGTCCAGCCGGGCGATCTCCGCCTCCATCGCGGCGCGAATCCGGAGACTGGCCAGTTCGGCCAGATGGACGTACATGTCGGCCTTGTCGGCGAAGTACTGGAAGAGGCTGCCCTTCGACACCCCTGCCGCCCGGCAGATCGTGTTGAGGCTGCCGCCGCTGAAGCCGCGCGCCGCGAACTCCGCCTCGGCGGCCGCCAGCACCGCCGCGCGGCGCTGCTCCGGCAGCCGCTCCCAGGTTCCCGTCGGCACCGCCAGCCTCCTTTTCGTTGACTTCCGCCCGGTGCCGATCGTACTCTATGACCACCGGTCATATGACCACTGGTCACAACGAGGAGCGCCATGTCCGCGAACAATTTCCGGGTCTGCGTCGTCGGCGCGGGCTCGTCCGGGATCGCCGCCGTCAAGGTGCTCGCCGAGCGCGGCATCGACGTCGACTGCTACGAGCTGTCCGACCGGGTCGGCGGCAACTGGGTGTGGGGCAACCGCAACGGGGTCTCCGCCGCGTACCGGTCGCTGCACATCAACACCTCGCGCAAGCGGATGGAGTTCAGCGACTTCCCGATGCCCGCCCACCTGCCGGACTTCGCCCGGCACGACCAGATCGCCGACTACTTCGCCGCCTACCTGGAGCACTTCGGCTTCCGCGACCGGATCCGATTCGGCACCGGCGTCACGCACGTACAGCCGCAGCCGGACGGCAGCTTCGCCGTCTCGCTGTCCACTGGGGACACCGTCGCCTACGACGCCGTCCTCGTCGCCAACGGCCACCACTGGGACCCGCGGCTGCCGGAGCCGATGTTCCCCGGCGTCGAAGGGTTCACCGGCGAGGTCATGCATTCGCACGCCTACACCGAGGAAGAACAGCTGGCCGGCAAGCGGGTCGTGGTGGTCGGCATGGGCAACTCCGCGATGGACATCGCGGTCGACGCGTCTTACCACGCCAGCGAGACCTACCTGTCCGCCCGGCGCGGCGTGCACGTGATCCCGAAGTACGTCTGGGGCCGCCCGTACGACCAGATCGGCGGCTCGGAATGGCTCCCGTCCGCGCTGCGCTGGCCGATGGCGCGCCGGCTGATGGCCGCCGCGACCGGGCCGATGACCCGGTACGGCCTGCCCGCGCCGGACCACAAGTTCGCCCAGGCGCACCCGACCATGTCCAGCCGCATCCTCGACCGGCTCGCGCACGGCGCCATCACGCCGCTGCCGAACATCGACCGGTTCGACGGCGACGAGGTGGTCTTCGCCGACGGCCGGCGGGTCGCCGCGGACCTGGTGGTGTTCTGCACCGGGTACAAGATCAGCTTCCCGTTCTTCGACCGGGACTTCCTCGATCCGTCCGGCGACAACGAGATCCGGCTGTACCGGCGGTTGTTCCACCCGAAGGTCCCCGGCCTGTACTTCGTCGGGCTGGTGCAGCCGCTCGGCGCGATCATGCCGATCGCGGAACGGCAGGCGCAGCTGATCGCCGACCACTTGCAGGGCCGCTATCACCTGCCCGGCGCCGCCGCGATGGACCGCGAGATCGACACCCACCGGCGGCGGATCCAGCGCCGCTACGTGGCGTCCAAACGGCACACCATCCAGGTCGACTACGACGACTACATGCGCGACCTTCGGCTCGAACGCCGACGAGGTGCCCGCCGCCCGGCCGGCCGCACCCCGGCCGACCGTCCGGTCGCCAGCGCCGCCGTCCGCGAGGGAGTGCCGGCATGAACGTGGCCTTCCCGGTCGACGGAGACCGGTGCGCCGCGACGCTGTACCTGCCGGCCGCCGAAAAGCCGCCGGTGATCGTGATGGCGCACGGCCTCGGCGCAGTCCGCGAAATGGGGCTCGCCGCCTATGCCGAACGCTTTACCGCCGCCGGCTACGCCTGTCTCGTGTTCGACTATCGCCACTTCGGCGACAGCGAAGGGACTCCGCGGCACCTGCTGTCCCCGCGCAAACAACTCGCCGACTGGGCCGCCGCGATCGCCTACGCCCGGACGCTCCCCCAGGTCGACGGCGACCGCGTCGTCGCATGGGGCACGTCGTTCGGCGGCGGGCATGTGCTCGCCACCGCCGCGACCCGTCCAGCCGGCCTGGTCGCCGCGATCGCGCAGTGCCCGTTCACCGACGGCATCTCGTCCGCGTTGGCCATGCACCCCGCCAGTTCGGTCAAGGCGACCTTCGCCGCCGCGCGCGATGTCGTCGGGCACTGGCTCGGCCGCCCGCCGTACCGCATCGCCACCGCCGGTCCCGAACGCGGCACCGCGCTGATGACCGCTCCGGACGCCGAGCCCGGGTATCTCGCGCTGGTCCCGCCTGGCAGCGATTTCCGCAACGAAGTAGCGGCGCGGGTCGTGTTCGACATCCTGCGCTACCGGCCCGGCCGCGCAGTGAGCCGGATCGAGGTGCCGACGCTGTTCGCTGTCTGCGAGACCGATTCCGTCGCACCGGCCAAGCCCACGCTGCGCTACGCCGCCCAGGCTCCGCACGGCGAGGTACGCACTTATCCGGACGGGCACTTCGCCATCTACGCTGGCGAGCCGTTCGAGCGGGTCGTCGCCGACCAGCTGGAATTCCTCCGCCGCCAGGTGCCGACCGCAGTGGCGGACTGATCGTCCTGCCGAGCGCGACCGGACACCTTCCAGCCCGCGAAAGCCGGAAAGGGCCTCTTGAGGGACTTGGCTTCCCTCAAGAGGCCCTTCCCGGACCCCACCCCCGCGAGCCGGCTCATTCCGAGCGCAGCGTGTCCAATCGGGTCACCTGCCGCAGCAGCGGCATGGTCAGCCCGGTCACCAGCAGCACCGCCACGACCGCCGCGCCGGCCAGCCCGAGCAGCACCGGGACGTCGATGGTCATCGGCCGGTCGGCGAGCCGCAGGATCGGCGCGGTCAGACCGAGCCCGGCCGCGACCGCCAGCACCACGCCGACCACCACCGGCACCGCCGTCTGCCACAGCGATCCGCGGGCCAGCACGCCGATCGGCACGCCGGCCGCGGACAGCGCCGCGAGCGGGCGGCGCCGTTCGCTGATCTGCTCGATCGACAGCATCAGCAGGCTCATCGCGGCCACCGCGAGCACGAACAGCGACGCGGTGATCAGCACCGACCGGAAGTTGTCCACCAGCTGCTGGTCGCGGTTCATCGCGCCGTTGAGGAAGGTGCTTTGGCTGACGTCGGCGTTCCACGCGAGCGGGCTGACGGCCTTGGCGACACTGCTCATCAGCGCCTTCGGATCGCCGGTGCCGGACACGTAGACCGCGACCGCGGACTCCGGCAAGGCGATCCCGCCGAGCGCGCCCGGCGTCACGAGGATCTCGCCTGAGGACGCCCTCGACGTGTCGCCGGACTGCACGATCTTGACGTTCGACGGCACCGTCCACTCCGGACCGATGGTCTCGCGGCCGTGCGAGTGGCCCACCAGCTTCACCCGGCCGCTCGGGACGGCCCCGCCCTTCGGCGCCACGACGTAGAACGCGTCGCCGTCCGCGCAGTCGCCGATGTTGGCCTGCACCTTCAGCGCCACGCAGTCGCCTACGACGCCGAACGCCGGTTGCGCCGAGGACATCAGCTCGATGTTCCGCATCGGGTGCGTGCCAGTCGCCCCGGGCACCGCCGACACTGCCTTGACCACCTCTGCTTCGTGCTGGGTGGTCGTCTGCACCCGGACCGGGGCCGCGGCCACTCCGTCCGGCGGCGTCTGCTGCTTGATGCCGCTGCTGAGCGACGTCATCACGCCCTGGATCAGGATCGTCCCGGCCAGCACCACGACCAGGCCGGACACCACCCGGCTCGCGGTGCCGCTGTCCAGCTGGAGCCGCCGGATCGCCAGCTGCCACGACGGCGAACCGCCGTGCAGCCGCTCCACGATCCGCTCGACCAGCCACGGCAGCAGCGCCGCCACGCCGACCAGCAGGAACACGCTGCCCGCCGAAAGCGCCAGCCCGGCGCCCGTGCCGCCCTTGCCCCGGTCCAGCAGCAGCGTGCCGGCCAGCAACAGCACTCCGATCGAGGTGATCGACCAGCGCCACCACATCCGCCGGCGGACTGGCTTGCCCTGGCGGACCACGCCGAGCGGCTCCACGATCGTCCGGCGCAGCCCGAACAGCGCCGACCCGACCGCGAGTCCGGGCACCAGCAGCACGATGACGACGACCCATGGCCAGGACGGGACGAAGTCCTCCGGGAAGATCCGCAGCCCGAACGGCAGGATGTCGGCGACGAAAGTGCGCAGCAGGGCGAAGAAACCGATCCCGACCACGAGCCCGATCACCGCTCCGACCAGTGATTCGGCCGCCGCGACCCGCTTCACCTGCCGGGAGTCCAGCCCGATCAGCCGCAGCGCGGCGAGCCGGCGTTCCCGTTGCGCCGCGCCCATCCGCGACGCCGTGGTCACGAAGATCAGCAGCGGCAGCAGCAGTACCGCCGCGATCGGCAGAATGACGGCGAGCATCACCGCGGACAGCCCAAGCCCGGTGTAGGGCACGCCGAAGCCATACGCCTTGCCGCCGTCCTCGCCCTCCGCCTGGATCTGCGCGGCCGGCACGCCGTAGTACGCGGTCAGGTCGGCGGCGTTGGCGACGCCTTGCCAGGTGATCTGGCCGACGACGTGCCCCGGCAGCTGGGCTTTGAGCGAGCCGCCCTCCGCGGAGTTCAGCTTCGCGGCCAGCTCCGGCGACACGACCAGCTCGCCCGGTGCGGGCACCTTGGCCAGCCCCGGCGGCACCGGCGAGTTCTCCCCGGTCGGCGCGACCGCGGTGATCCGGACGTAGTCGTCGCCGAGCGACGGATACCAGTTGTAGGTCAGCAGCGGCGCGACGCCCGGCTGCGGCTGTTTGACCGGCTGGATCGCCGCCTTGCGTTCCGCCTGTGCGCCGGCCAGGTGATGCACCGCCGCGGCAGGCAGCAGGACGGCGACCGCGAGCGCGATCCCGAACGCGGTCATCGCCAGGCGCAGCAGCGCCGAGCCGGACATCCGGCCGCCCCCGACGGCCAGCCGGAGTCCCAGCAGGAGATCGCGCATCATGAGACGAGCTCCCGGTTGACCGTGCGCCCGTCGCGAACCACGATCTCGCGATCGGAGTACGCAGCGACCCGCGGCTCGTGGGTCACCAGCACCACCGCGGCGTGCGTTTCCCGCGCCGCCTGGGTGAGCATCTGCATGACCTTCTCGCCGTTGAGCGAGTCCAGCGCGCCGGTCGGCTCGTCCGCGAAGACCACCTTCGGTCCGGTCACCAGCGCCCGCGCCACCGCGACCCGCTGCGCCTGCCCGCCGGACACGTCGCCCGGACGACGCTTGGCCAGCCCGTCGACCTCCAGCCGGGCGAGCCATTCGGTCGCCTTGGCCTCGGCCTGCTTGCGCTTGGCCCCGGTGAGCCGCAGCGGCAGCGCGACGTTCTCCAGGCAGGAGAGCTCAGGCACGAGCTGGCCGAACTGGAACACGAAACCGAACTCGGTGCGGCGCAGCGCGCTGCGCCGCTTGTCGTCCATCCCGACCAGATCGGCGCCGCCGTAGGTGATGGTGCCCGAGTCCGGCCGGACGATGCCGGCCAGGCAGTGCAGCAGCGTCGACTTGCCCGATCCGGACGAACCCATGATCGCGAGCACTTCCCCCGCCGACACGGACAGCTCCGCCCCGTCGAGCGCCCGCGTCTGGCCGAACGACTTGTACAGCCCGTTGCCCTGCAGCAACGGAGTTCCCGGCCTGGTCATCAGCGCACCGCCTTCTCGAGTTCGCCGAGGCGCGCGGCGGTGAGCTCCAGCCACCGCAGGTCCGCCTCGAGGTGAAAGAGCGCGTGGTCGCAGATCAGCTGATCGGCCAGGTCGCCCCCGTTTTTGCGTTTGGTCAGCGAACGCATCGCTTTGAGGTGCTCGCCGCGCTGGACGTCGAGCACGTCGGACGCGCTGCGCCCGGACAGCAGCGCGAGCACCACCTTCGTGTAGAGCGTGTTCTGCAGGTACGGCTCCGGGTTCTCCGGAGTGCGCAGCCACGTCTCGACGTCGGTGACGCCCGCGTGGGTGATCGTGTAGCGCTTCCGCTCCGGGCCGTCCCCGCTTTCGACGCCTGCCACCTCGACCATGCCGTTGCGCAGCAGCCGCGACAGAGTCGAGTAGACCTGGCCGTAGGCGAGCGGACGGTCCTGCCCGAACTGCTCGTCGTACGCCCGCTTCAGGTCGTAGCCATGCCGCGGACCCGATTCGAGCAACGCGAGCAAGGTGTGTGAAACCGACATCCCCTTGTTCCCTCCTTGACCCCGTTATCCGGGGGTGAAGATCACTATACAGCAGGCGTATACCTCGTGTGTATACCACTAGAGAATAGGCTGTCTTCCCAGGTCAGAGGATTCTTACCGAGAATCGGAGGGTCCGCCGAGGTGGTGGCCGGGTTGCCCCCGTTCGAGCCGTTCCGAGGACCGGATCGGGGCGGGCGGCGGCCTGGCGGCCTTACCCGCCCTCCCCTCGTCCGCAACTAGGGTCGCGTGATTCCTGTCCGCTTGACGGCGGACTGCCGTGAGGGGCCCCTTGAGGGAATCAGATTCCCTCAAGGGGCCCCTCACGGACCTGGTTCGCCGCATCGGGGGGGCGTCACCGGGGCCAAGGTCCGTCTCGTCCAAACCCGCATCCAGAAGCTCGTCGACAACAACGCTGAGCACAGACATCGCACTCACCGGGAACTAGCCGAGTTCCGTCAGCACCGCCCGGATCGCCGGGCTGCCGTCCGCGCTGCGCCGCCACACCGCGTGGACCTCGCGCTTCGGCGGCCGGTGCAGCGGCCGGGCGACCAGCCCTTCGGCCAGCGGCGGACGGGCCAGCCGGGGAATCAGCGCGACGACCTCGCCCGAGGCGACCAGTGACAGCTGCGTGGAGAAGTCGTCCACCAGATGTCGCACGTCGGGTTCGTCCGCCGCGCCCGCGAAGAGCCTCCGGAACCACTGGTGGCAGACCGTGCCGGGCGGGCTCGCCGCCCACGCGTGCCGGGCGAGGTCGGCGATCCGCAGCGGCGCGGCGGCCTGGGCGAGCGGATGAGTCCGGTGCATGACGACGTCGCCGCGATCGGTGTGCAGGTGGCGGCGGGTCAGCGACGGCGGCAGCGGGGCGGGCAGCCCGTCGACGTCGTGGACGAGCGCCAGGTCGGCGGTGCCCGCGTCGACGCTGCGGACGGCTTGGTCCGGGTCCTGCTCGGTGATGCGCAGGGACAGGTCCGGACAGCTCGTGGACAGCCGCGGGACGATCGGCGCGAGCAGCCCCCGGATCGCCGTCGAAAAGCCGACCAGCCGGACCGAGCCGCGCGGTGCGCCGTCCGCGACCGACTGGGCGGCCTCGGCGCAGCGCTCCAGCGCCTGGAACACCTCCGGTGCCGAGTCGACCAGCGCCTGTCCGGCGGGAGTCAGCACGACACCGCGACCGGCCGGCGCGAGCACCGCCGCGCCGACCTGGCGTTCGAGCCGCTTGATCTGCTGCGAGACCGCCGACGACGTGAACCCGAGTTCCTCGGCCGCCCGCGCCAGCGTCCCCAGTGCGGCCACCGACTGCAGCGCCCGCAGCGCGCCGACTTCGATCATCAAGCGATGCTACGCAATACCGGCAAGAAAGCATCGCTGGACCGCACCATTGCGGCGGCGACAGGATCGAGGCATGAACGACCTCTTCGGCAGCAACCTGGTCGCCATGGCGACCCCGATGGAACCCGATTTCGCGATCAGCCAACCGGGCGTCGCCGGGCTGGTCGACCACCTGCTGGCCACCAGCTGCGACGGCCTGGTCGTCGGCGGCACCACCGGCGAGTCACCCACGCTGACCGACGTCGAGGCCGCTGACCTGGTCCGCATGGTCGCCGCCGGCGCGAGCGGCCGGGCGCGGGTGATCGCCGGAGTCGGCAGCTATGACACCGCCGCCAGCGTCCGCCGGGCCCGCGAAGCCGAAGCCGCCGGCGCGGACGCGCTGCTGCTCGTCTGCCCGTACTACTCCAAGCCAACGCAAGCCGGGATCGTCGAGCACTGCGCGGCGGTAGCCGACGCGACCGGACTCCCGGTGATGCTTTACGACGTCCCGGCCCGAACCGGCACCGCGATGACCGCGGCCACGTTGATCGAGCTGGCCGCGCACCCACGCATCCGTGCGGTGAAGGACGCGAAGGGCGACCTGTTCGAAGCGATGACGGTCATGGCCCGGACTTCGCTGGCCTACTACTGCGGCATCGATGAATTGAACCTGCCGTATCTCGCCTGCGGCGCTGCGGGCGTGGTCAGCGTCGTCGGCAACATCGCCGCGGACCGGAACCGAGACCTGATCGACGCGGTCCGGGCAGGCGATCTTGAAGGCGCACAAGCGATCCAGACCGCGCTGTTGCCGCTGACCGACGCCGTCCTGCGGACGTCGCAGGGTGCGATCATGGCGAAGGCCGCGCTGGCCCGCCTGGGGATCATCCCGCACGCGACGGTGCGACGGCCGCTGCTCGAATCGCCGGCGGCGGATCTGCGACGGTTGACCGACGTGCTCGCGGCGGCGGCCTGAGGAGTGCGAAACCCGCGGCAACGCGGCCCAAGCGTGTGTCTCAGCGGGCGAGGTGCCGGGATCAGCCTTCGGATGTCCGTGAAGGGCCCCTTACCGGACTTGGATTCCCTCAAGGGGCCCTTCACGGACAGAACCGCACGCCCTGGCAACTACACCAAATGAGACACCCGCCAAGACTGCCGGGCAGCCGCGCCGTGACCGGCACGGCTGCCCGGCCCCGCGCCGGTCCGATGCGGACATTCCACATCGGACCGGCGCGGCCTCCCCCTCCTCGCATCGGTCCGCAACGGACCGAGACCTGGTTCGCTACCGCCGCTTCGCCACTATCCTCGCCACACTGTCCACAGTAGACAGTCTCGGCTCCGGACGCGGCCCGATGCCGAGGACCTCGCCGTCGGCCACCCAGACCAGCGAGCCGGAGGAGCTGTCCAGCGGGGCGAGCGGGGTGGTCCGGGCACCGGTCACCTCGTCGTGCTCCGGCGGCCCGCAGACCACCCCGGCCGAGCACCCCGCCGGATTTCGGCGCGACCGGTAGGTCAGCACCCAGCCAACCGGGAAATCGTCGTCGAGACTCGCTTCCACCACGCACTCCGATCTGCTCGGCACTCCACCGAATTCCCCCGGAACAGGGCTTTCGTGCGCTGCGCCTCTTCCCGCAGCTGAACGAAAAACCGCGGCACTAGAGGTCGCGGTCCCGGCGGGCGGCTTCCGAACGAGTGCGTTGCGCCGGAATCCCGCACGGGCGACCGGCCCGCTTGCCGGCTCCCGGCCCGTCCCCAAGCGGCCACTGCCGGTCGGGCGGCTCGGCACCCAGCCCTTCGCCCTCAACGGGACCGAACTTCCCAGGATTGGTCATCATCGGCGGATCCCCTCTGGCTGCAACAAATTCCGTCGCCAGGGTCCGGGGCTGCGCAATAGCCTAGGTGTTCTCCGGCTTGCTCGCGCTACGCCAGGCGGGTGATGCCTTTCCCACCCGGCAACGATTCGGCCGCGGCGTCCGTTACCCGGTGCGATCCGGAGCGGAAGCCGGGCTGGCTCCCGGCCGCATCGGGCATCCCATGCTGGCGCCGTTCAAACCCGCGCCGTTTTCCGCAGACCCGACGCCCGGCGCTTCGAGGTTTCGCGGCCGGCCTGGCGAGGTATCGCTCCGGACGAAAGGCCGACGTGAGGAGGAACCATGCACGCACACCGCGGAGACTGGCTGGTCGTGAAAGGCAACCAGGTAGACGTTCCGGAGCACCGGGGCCGCATCGTGGCGGTCGGCACGCCGGACGGCGCACCCCCGTTCACCGTGCATTGGCAGGGCGCGGACCACGAGTCGACAGTCTTCCCCGGCCCGGATGCGATCGTGCTCACCGACGCGGAGCTGTCCGCGCAGGACGCGCACGACCGGGAGCGGGTCGAGGGGCTCGGGGCGCTGCGGCAGCACCTACCGGCCGACGGGTGACTTCCGCGTCCCCACCCGGTTCCCGATCCAGCGCCCGATCTCGATCAGCACCACGCCGACCGCCGCGCACGCCAGCGCGCTGAGGGTGTGCTGGGTGTTGCTCGGGTCCAGCTGGAACAGCTCACGCGTCCACGGCAGCACGAACATCAGCGCGGAGACCACCCCCATCGTCCCGACCAGCGCGGCCTTCCACCAGGTGTAGGGCCGGGCGACCACCGCCAGCACCCACAGCGCCAGGATCATCAGCGTGATCAGCGCGGTGGTGCTCGCCTGCACTTGCGCCGCGTCGGTGGTTTCCCGGCCGGGATGGACCAGGAGATAGGAAACGAACGACGCGGCGCCGATCACGACGCCGGCCGGGACTGCCATCCGCAGCACCCGTCCGACGAACCCGCCGCGGGCGCGGTCGTTGTTGGGGGCGAGCGAAAGCACGAACGCGGGCAGGCCGATGGTGAACCAGCCGACGATCGTGACGTGCCGAGGCAGGAACGGGTACGGCATCGCGTCCAGGCCGATCAGCCCGGGGATGCCGACGATCAGCGCCAGCAGCACCGAGTACACCGTCTTGGTGAGGAACAGGTTCGCGACGCGTTCGATGTTGCCGATCACCCGGCGGCCCTCGCCGACGACGTAGGGCAGCGTGGCGAAAGCGTTGTCCAGCAACACGATCTGCGCGACGGAGCGGGTCGCCGGGCTGCCCGCCCCCATCGCGACGCCGACGTCGGAGTCCTTGAGCGCGAGCACGTCGTTGACGCCGTCCCCGGTCATCGCGACGGTGTGGCCGCGGGCCTGCAGGGCGGCGACCATCGCGCGCTTCTGCGCCGGGGTCGCGCGTCCGAACACCGCGGTGCTCTCCAGCTGGTCGGCCAGCTTCTCCGGGTCTTCCGACAGCGTCCGCGCATCCACCGGGGCCTCCCCGCCGGGCAGCGCGAGAGCGCGGGCGACGCCGCCGACCGAGACGGCGTTGTCGCCGGAGATCAGCTTCACCGCGACGCCCTGTGCGGCGAAGTAGTCCAGTGTCTCCCGCGCGTCGCCGCGGATCTTCTGCTCCAGCACCGCCAACGCGACCGGAGTGACCTCGCCCGGACCGTCCGGCGCGTCGACCGCGTGCGCCGCGCGGCCGAGCAGCAGTACCCGCAGACCCTGCGCGCCGATCCGCTCGGCTTCCGCGCGTTGCGCCGAATCCGGCGCCAGCAGCACGTCCGGCGCGCCGAGCACCCAGTCGCCGTGCTCGCCGAACGCCGCGCCGCTCCACTTGCGCGCCGACGAAAACGGCACGACCGCGGTCGGCGTCCAGCCCGGCGCGGCCGGGCAGCCCTCGGCGATCGCTTCCAGGCTCGCGTTCGGCCGCGGGTCGGCGGCGGCGAGCGCGGCCAGCACGGTTTCCGCCGCTTCTCCCCCGTCTTCGAGCCGGCGCAGCTCGGACAGCCGCATGGTGTTCTCGGTGAGCGTGCCGGTCTTGTCCGCGCAGACGACGTCCACCCGGGCCAGGCCCTCGATCGCGGGCAGCTCGTTGACCAGGCATTGCCGCCGGCCGAGCCGGACCACGCCGACCGCGAACGCGACCGACGTCAGCAGGATCAGGCCCTCCGGCACCATCGGCACCAGCGCCGCCACCATCCCGCGCAGCGCGGCAGGCAACGCCTGCGACCCGGACAGCTGGTTGTAAATGGAGAGCGCACCGGCCGGGATCAGCAGGTAGGTGATGACCTTCAGGATCTTGTTGATCCCGCTCCGCAGCTCGGAGTCGACCAGAGTGAACCGGCCGGCCTCTTCGGCGAGCTTCGCCGCGTACGCCTCCGAGCCGACCTTCGTCGCCCGGTACGCGCCGCTGCCGGCCACCACGAAGCTGCCGGACATGATCGGGTCGCCAGGGTGCTTCACGACCGGGTCCGATTCGCCGGTGAGCAGCGACTCGTCGACTTCGAGCGCCTCCGCGGCGAGCACCGAGCCGTCGACCACCACCTGGTCGCCCGGCCCGATCTCGATCACGTCGTCGGCGACGACCTCTTCCGGAGCCAGCTCCGCGCTGGTTCCGTCGCGGCGCACCCGCGGCCGCACCTGGCCGACGATCGCCAGCCGGTCCAGCGTCCGCTTGGCGCGCAGCTCCTGGACGATGCCGACCGCGCTGTTGGCGATGATCACACCGGCGAACAGGCCGTCCAGCAGGTAGCCAGTGGAGAAGATGATCACCGCGAGCACCGCGAAGATCGCGTTGATCCGGGTGAAGACATTGGATCGGACGATCTCCCACGCGCTGCGGCTGGTGCGCGACGGAACGTCGTTGGTGCGCCCGGCGGCGACCCGCTCGGCCACTTCGGCCGCGGTGAGCCCGCGCGCGCTGTCCTGCATGAGCAGGCCCTCTTCCCCTGGCATAGGGCCGACTTTACGCAGAATCCAGGCTGTTCCGCGGCTCGGCGGACCCCGGCGGGTCCGCCCGTTCGGGTGATCGGCGCTGGTCAACCAAGATCTCAGGGCTGCACGGTTTGCCCGTTTTAAGCGAAACGAGAGGTAGTTCACAGTTCCGCGTCGAAGCAGCCGCGGACCACGGCAACCGCCTGGTCAGCGAGCGGGACCAGCCTCGCGCCGCCACTGCTTCGGCGGCGGGTACACGTACCGCGCGATGGTCGTGCTCACCCAGCCGATGCAGAAGCCGCCGAAGACGGGCAGCGCGGCCTGTGCCGCATGACTGCCCCGAAGCAGCGAGATGAGCAGAAAGGCCAGCGCCCACGCGACGCCCAGCGCAGCGCTGTACGTCCAATAATTCCGATACCTGGGCATGGCATCCTCCCGGCGGTCTCTCCCCGAGTGTTCCCCGCTCAGGTCTCGAACGCATGTCAGGAGTGTTTGAACTCCGGCGGCCGCTTCTCCGCGAACGCGGCCATTCCTTCCTTCTGGTCGGCGGTCGCGAACAGCGCGTGGAATACCCGGCGTTCGAACCGGACGCCTTCGGCCAACGTGGACTCGAACACCCGGTTCACCGCCTCCTTCGCGGCCGTCGCGGCCACCAAGGACATCGAGCCGATCTTCTCCGCCACCGCGACCGCCTCAGCGGCCAGATCGTCCGCGGGCACGACCCTCGACACCAGGCCGGTGCGCTCGGCCTCGACGGCATCGATGGTCCGGCCGGTGAGGATCAGGTCCATCGCCTTCGCCTTGCCGATCGCACGGGTCAGCCGCTGCGAACCGCCCATGCCCGGGATGACGCCGAGGGTGATCTCGGGCTGCCCGAACTTCGCGCTGTCCGCGGCGATCAGCAGGTCGCACATCATCGCGAGCTCGCAGCCGCCGCCGAGCGCGTAACCGGCGACCGCGGCGATCAGCGGCGTGCGGACCCGGGTGAGCGCGTCCCAGCCGGCGAACCAGTCTTCGGCGTGCATCTCGCTGTAGGTGCGCGGGGCCATTTCCTTGATGTCCGCGCCTGCGGCGAACGCCCGGTCCGAGCCGGTCAGCACGATCGCGCCGACGTCCGCCGCCCGGTCCAGCTCAGCGGCCGCGTCGGTGACCTCGCGCATGGTCTGCAGGTTCAGCGCGTTCAGCGCCTTGGGACGGTCGAGCGTGATCCGGGCGACCCGGGGGGCCGGCCGGTCGACAGCGATGGTTTCGGTCATCAGTTCCGCACTCCGGTCAGCTCGTGCTCGCCGAGATCGGCGAAGTAGGACTCCACCAGGTCGTCGCCGACTTCCGCCACCGTGGACGGAGACCAGCGCGGCGACCGGTCCTTGTCGATGATCTGCGCCCGCACGCCCTCGGCGAATTCCGCCGAGGCGAACGCCCGGTGCGCGATCCGGTACTCCTGCTCCAATGCGTTTCCCAGGTCCGGCAACACGGCCGCGGCCCGCAGCGCACGGAGGGTCACTTTCAGCGAGGTCGGCGATTTGCCTTCGAGCTCCTTGACCGCCGCGAGCGCGGCGTCTCCCCCGTCGCGGAGCCGGACGAGGATTTCCTCGACGGTGTCGGGCGCGTAGCAGTAGTCGATCCACTCGCGTTCGGCAGCCAACCGGCTCGCCGGCGGACTTTCGGCGAGCAGATCGAGCGCCTCGTCCGGCGTGCGGGTCGCCAACGCGGCGTAGAGCTCCGGAAGCCGATCGGCGGGAACATAGCGGTCCGCGAGTCCACAGTGGATCGCGTCCGCTCCGGACAGCTGAGCGGCGGTGAGCGCGGCGTGGGTACCGAGCTGGCCAGGCGCGTGCGACAGCAGCCAGGTTCCGCCGACGTCCGGCACGAATCCGATGCCGGTCTCCGGCATCGCGACCCGGGACCGGTCGGTGACGACGCGGTGGCTGCCGTGCGCGGAAATTCCGACGCCGCCGCCCAGCACGATGCCGTCCATGATCGCCACGTACGGCTTCGGGTAACGGCTGATCAGCGCGTTCAGCCGGTATTCGTCGGCCCAGAAGTCCAGTGACGAGACGCCACCGGAACGGGCATCCTCGTAGATGGCCCGGATGTCGCCGCCCGCGCACAGGCCGCGTTCGCCCGCCCCGTCGAGCACGACGGCGCGCACCTCCGAGTCGTCCCGCCATTGCTCGAGGTGCTGCGCGATCGCCCGGACCATCGGGTGGTTCAACGCGTTGAGCGCACGCGGCCGGTTCAGCGTGATCCGGCCGAGGCCGGCCCGGACCTCGAACTCGACCTCGTTCAGCCCCACGCGTCCTGCTCCGTCCTCGCGGCCGTCACTACCCGGACATCCTAAAGTAGGACGTCCGACTATGTCGACGTGGCGAGCACCTCACCCGGCCGGGGCGTCAAACGAGCACGCAGTCGCCGCACTTCGGCCCGTTCCGGTCCGGCGCGACGCGATAGAACAGGCAGCAGCTGCGCCGTCGGAACTGACCGTTCTTCCTGGTCGCCGCACCGGCCAGCTCTGGCAGTTCCTCCAGTGCAGCAACCATTCGACCGACCTGGTCAGTCCACTGCGGACGCTCCACGCGAAGCACGGCAACCGCGCCGTTGAGCGCGGACGCCACATTCCCCCGCCGAATGTTTTCCGCCACCGAAAACCGGGCCACCGCCGAATCCAGGCGAGCCAGCGGACCGCGCAGCACCCGGTCGGCGAACTCGCCGACCAGGTCGTCGCTGACCGGCGGAGCTTCCGGCAACGACAACGGGAACGCACCGCCGAGCTTCGGCTGCCACCAAGCCGCCGAATAGTCCGGCACCGCGCCGGCGGCCGCGGCAAGCCCCAGCGCGGGCGAAATGATCCGCGCCGCCAACCCGAGATGCGCGATCGACGCGGCGACCCGCTCCTCGACGACGTCGCCGCCGAGATAAGCCCGGTTCCGTGCCACGCGATCGCGCAGAACCGGGCCGTCGTCCAGCACCTCGGACAGCGGCCGCCACGGCTCGGCAGGCTCCCCCGCCGCGTGCGTTTCGACGGCGAAGAACGGGCCCAGCCCGGTCAGCTCCTTCACGCCTCGACGGTAGCTGCCCGGCCGCGGTCCAGCACTCGCTCGGCGAGCGGGCCGAACACGAGCGCGATCGTCGTCCAGAGGACCACCTGCGCGAGCACCGAATAGAGCCGGAACGACACCAGCGTGTCGGCCGGGAAACCCGGGTACACGATCTGCCCGCCCGGCGCCTTCAGCGGCAACGGGGTTTCGCTGGCCTGCGGCCCGTACTCGGCTGCGTTGGCGGCCAGCGAGCCGAGCGACGGCAGCACCGTCATCAGGATCGCGGACAGCACCACGAAGGAGGCGCCCGCGACCAGCGTCGCGTTCCAGGAGCCCAGCCTCGGCGCGAGCCGTTTCCCGAGCAGCACGGCGACCACCAGGAAGAGCACCGACCCGACCACCATCGTCAGGTACAGCCCGGTGCGCGCGCCGATCGTCGCTTCGTGCCCGATCGCCGGCGGGTTGGCCGGATACTTCAGGAACGGCACCAGGTAGAGCGCCAGGAAACCGGACCCGGACACCAGCACCGCCAGCACCCGCGCGCGGATCCGGCCGACCCGGCCCAGCAGCACGGTGTAAGCGACGGCGAAGAGCATGCCCATCGCCACCCCGAACAGGACCATGCCGATCCCGATGCCGAGGTTGCCCTGGACCGCTCGGCTGAAGACCTCGTGGCCCGCGTGCTCCACGGGCAGCCCGGCCGCCTTGTCCAACGCCGCCTGCGCCTCGTCGCGACCGGACTCGTAGTCGATAGCCGCCTGGATCGGCGATTCGGCGAAGATCCAGGCGAACGCGAACGCCAGCAGTCCGCCCAGCGCTCCGGCGAGGAGGCCGCGCAGAATGAGCTTGTTCTGCATTGTTCGGTTGTCCGTTCCGCGCGGGTCAGTGGCAGGGGAAGCCGAGGAAATGCCGCGCGTCGTGGACGAACTCGTGCACGTGGGTGTCGCTGCCGAAAAGGGACACCGCGCCCTGGTCGACGCCGATGAAGTAGTACAGCAGCAGTGCGCCCGCGATCGTCGCGCCGAGCAGCAGCGCGGCCTTGGAAACGGGCAAGACGACCGGGGTGGACCGGTCGGCCGGGATGGTGGCCATGGTTCTCCTTCGGGATGACGCGTCCCTTGCGGGTGGACCTGACGACGGCTCCTCGACCTGACTCGCCCGGTTAAGGGCACACAGTGGCGCGACCGTGCCGGAATCCCACCGGCTTCGGGAAGCCGTCGCGCGGAAGGAACGGTACGGCGGCCCCTTACCGTCGTCAATCGACCGGAGGACTGGTGTGTCCGGCATCGCGTCCGTGAAGGGCCCGTTGCCGGAATCCAAGTCCCGCAAGGGCCCCTCACGGTCGTTCCGGGGAGCGAAGACATTGCGCTTCCACCAGCGACCCGAT
The DNA here is from genome assembly GCF_000383915.1 of Amycolatopsis benzoatilytica AK 16/65. Classification (NCBI taxonomy): domain Bacteria; kingdom Bacillati; phylum Actinomycetota; class Actinomycetes; order Pseudonocardiales; family Pseudonocardiaceae; genus Amycolatopsis; species Amycolatopsis benzoatilytica. Next base: position 1,477,862 of record NZ_KB912942.1, on the reverse strand, counting down.
ACCGTGACCGAACTAGAACAGGTTATAGTTTCGGCACCGGTCGGACGAGGAGCGGACATGGCGAGCAGGGCAGCCCGGAGCAACGAAGCCGACTACGTCGTCGTCGGGTCGGGCAGCTCGGGAGCAGCCGTGGCCGGACGCCTCGCCGAGTCCGGGGCCAGCGTGATCGTGCTCGAAGCGGGCCGCACCGACAACCAGCTGCTGCTCCGCAAACCGGGCATGGTCGCCCCGTTGCACGCGGTGCCTCAGCTCAAGAAAACAGTCGACTGGGGCTTCTACTCCGTCCCGCAGAAACACGTTCTCGATCGACGGATGCCGGTGCCGCGCGGGAAGGTGCTCGGCGGATCCAGTTCGGTCAACGGCATGGTCTACGTCCGCGGCAACCGGGCGAATTTCGACTCCTGGGCGGCCGAGGGCAACACCGGCTGGGACGCGGACAGCGTCAACGCCGCGTACAAGCGCATGGAGGACTTCGAGGACGGCGAGAACGCGTTCCGCGGCGCGGGCGGGCCGATCAAGATCACCCGCAACAAGATTCCGCAGGAAGGCACCCTCCAGTTCCTCGACGCGACGGCCGACGCGATCGGCTGCGACATCATCGACGACTACAACGGGGCGTCGCAGGAAGGCGTCAGCCGGATGCAGCAGAACGCGGCGGACGGGCTTCGCTACAGCGCCTCGCGCGGGTACCTGCACCACCTCGCTCCCCCGACGCTCGAGATCCAATCCCGCGTCATGGTGCGGAAAGTGCTGATCGAGAACGGGCGCGCGACCGGCGTCGAGGTCTCCGACGCCGACGGGCGGCGCCGGGTCGTGCGGGCCGGCAAGGAGGTCATCCTTTCCGCCGGGTTCGTCGGGTCGGCGCAGCTGCTGATGCTGTCCGGGGTCGGGCACGCCGAGCACCTCAAGGAACACGGCATCGACGTCGTCGCGGATCTGCCGGTCGGCGACAACCTGCACGACCACATGTTCCACGCGCTGACGTTCCAGGTGTCGTCGTGCACCAACCGGGGCACCGCGCCGTACTTCGCCCGCGGGCTGGCCCGCGAGCTGCTCCGGCCGGGTTCGACGTTCCTCGCCAACTCGGTCTTCGAAGCCCTCGCGTTCCTCAAGACCTCGCAGGCCGGCGCCGTGCCCGATCTTCAGCTGCACCTGCTGCCCTGGGCGTACGTCTCGCCGAATCAGGACGCGCCGGTCCGGCACCCGGTCGACAAGCGGCCCGCGCTGACCGTCCTGACCACGCTGATCTACCCGAAGAGCCGCGGCACGATCCGGCTCTCCTCGACCGACCCGGCGGCCACCCCTCGGATCGACTTCCAGTACCTCTCCGACCCGGCCGACCTGGAACTGCTCGGCGAGGGGTCCGAGATGGTCCGCGAGATCTTCGCGTCGAAGGCGTTCAAGGGCTCCGTCAACGAGGAGATCCACCCCGGCCGGGACGTGCGCGGCCAGGAACTGCGCGATGCGATCCTCAACCGCGCGACGTCGGTCTACCACGGCGTCGGCACCTGCCGGATGGGCGTGGACGAGCTGGCGGTCGTCAGCCCGGACCTGAAGGTCCGCGGCGTCGACGGGCTGCGCGTCTGCGACGCCTCGATCATGCCGTCGATCACCGGCGGCAACACCAACGCGCCCTGCATCATGATCGGCGAAATGGGCGCGCAGCTGGTCCTTTCCGGCAACTGACGGGAGCGCGAGAACGATGACCCTCACCCCGGTCCGGCCCACCCGCCCGGCGTCGGCGACCGACGCGTTCCTCCGCCAGCTTGTCGCGCGGGTGCCGGGCTCCGGAGGCGCCACCTGGCCGCTGGCCGAGGTGTACACCGGCGACGTGCTGGTGGAGCTGCCGCAGTCGACGCCAGCCGACATCGAGCAGGCGTTCGCCGCCGCGCGCGCTGCACAGGCCAACTGGGCGGCGCTGCCTGTCAAGCAACGACTGGCGGTGTTCCGGCGCGCACACGCGCTGTTCATCGAACGCGCGACGACGATCGCCGACCTGATCCAGGTCGAAAGCGGCAAGAACCGGCGGATGGCGATCGAGGAAACCTGCGACCCGCCGATGGTGATGAGCCACTACCTGCGCCGCGCGCCGAAGCTGCTCGCCCCGACCCGGCGCGGCGGACCGGTGCCAGTGGTGTCGTCGTCCACCGAGATCCGGGTGCCCAAGGGCGTGGTCGGCATCATCGCGCCGTGGAATTTCCCGTTCGCCACCGGCATGTCCGACGCGGTCCCGGCACTGATGGCGGGCAACGCGGTGGTGCTCAAACCGGACAACAAAACCGCTCTTTCGCCGCTGTACGGCGTGCAATTGCTGGAGGAAGCCGGTCTGCCGAAGGGCCTTTTCCAGGTCGTCTGCGGCGAGGGCCCGGATGTCGGCCCGACCCTGATCGGGGCCGCGGACTACGTGATGTTCACCGGCTCCACCGCGACCGGCAAGGTGATCGGCGAACAGGCCGGCCGCAACCTGATCGGCTGCTGCCTCGAACTCGGCGGCAAGAACCCGATGATCGTGCTGCCGGACGCCGATTTCGCGGCCACGGTGCAGGGCGCGGTGTTCGGCGCGTTCGGCAACACCGGCCAGATCTGCATGCACATCGAGCGGATCTATCTGCCGGACTCGCGCTACAACGAGTTCAAGGAAGCGTTCGTGGCCAAAGCGAAAGCCCTGGACGTGCGAGCGTCCTACGACTTCGGCCCGGAAATGGGCTCGCTGGTTTCGGTGGACCACATGAAGCGCGTCAAGTCCCATGTGGACGACGCGGTCGCCAAGGGCGCCACCGTGCTGTGCGGTGGCACGGCCCGGCCAGATCTCGGCCCGGCGTTCTTCGAACCGACCATTTTGGAGGGGGTCACCAAGGACATGCTCTGCGGTGTCACGGAAACCTTCGGCCCGGTGGTGGCGCTGCACCGGTACCGGACCGTCGACGACGCCGTCGAGCTGGCGAATGACACCGACTACGGACTCAACGCGTCGGTGTGGGGCCGAGACCTCCGCGCGGCGGGCGCGGTCGCGGCACGGCTGGAGACCGGCAACGTCAATGTGAACGACAGCCTGGCGACGGCGTATGCCGCCAAGGGAACGCCGTCCGGCGGGGTGAAGACGTCCGGAGTCGGGGCACGGCACGGCGATCAGGGATTGCTGAAGTACACCAACGTGCAGAACCTCGCGGTGCTGAAGAAGCCGGTGATGAGCCCTCGGCCGGGGCAGAAGTACGAGAAGTACGTGGAAGGGATGTTGTCCGGGTTGAAGCTGATGCGGCGGTTGCGGATCCGGTAATCTGGCCGGTCACTGTTCGCCGCCGGGAAGCCGTTCAGCGAGAACGCTGAAGTAGGGCAGGGTTCGCCAGTTCTGCCGGTCTCCGATCACATACAGCCGCCGTTTGGCCCGCGAAACCGCAACGTTGAGCAGATTTGGCTTCTCCGCGGCCCATTCGCGAGCACGCTCCCGGTGGGCCGCGGTTCCCAGGACCAGGACGACCACATCGGATTCCTGGCCCTGCATGGTATGCACCGTGCCGACGTTCTTCGCAGCGAACTCCTCCCCCAGCACCCTCCTGCCGACCGTCCGCGCCCCGCGCACGACGGCACGGAACGGGCTGGCCACCCGGATGGCAGCGGCCGCGACGCCGTCGCTGGAGAGTTCCTGGAGCAGTTCGGTCAGCGCGTCCCCTTCCGCTGGCAGCCAATGCTCGTCCGACGCGCCCGAAGGCACGTGGATCCAGCGGTTGCGCCCAGGGAACTCACCATCGTGGCGCGTTCCGTACACCATCAGCGTACCGCCATAAGCGATGTCGTTGGAGATCCCGAACATCAGCCGATCGCATCGACGGTGCACCCGCAGCGGCGCGCCCACCCAGGCAGTTCCGCTACCGTCCGCGTCCGCCAGCTCAGTGCCGTACCGTGCGGTCCGGTCAGCGACCTGCTGCGCCGACGCGGTGTCCGGGGACCAGAGCAGGTCGACCCGGCAGTGACGGCGAAGCACCTCCTGCGCGGACGACGGCAGCGAAACGATCGGCTCCAGCTGGCGTGGGTCGCCCACGATCACCGATCGCCGGGCACGCCAGATTCCGCCCACGGCCTCCTGCGGAGTCGCCTGCCCCGCCTCGTCGATGAACAACCAGCCGAGAGCTTCCCGGCCGAGGCCAGCCAGCAGCCTCGGCAGCGACGCGAACGTCGTTGACACAACCGGAACTACCAGGAACAAGGCTTGCCATGCGGCCAGCAGGGCAGCCGGTTCAGGCTTGACCCGGCCCTTGAGATACGCCTCGATCGCGGCCAAATTGTCGCGCAGGCGTGGTTCCGCGCCGAGCACGAACTTCTTATGCAGGCGCAGCGCTTCGAGAAAAAGTCGGTTGCGGGCCGAGGTGAATTCGTGGTCGGCCCAGGGCGCGCACCGCTGAAAGTCGTCGTCGTCGAAGTCCGGCAGGAACGGCACTGCGCCAGGCCAGCGAGCGCGGCCGGCGGCGATCCGCGCGCACACGTCGACGAATACTCGTTCGGCTTCATCGCGCGCCTGGACCGCGGACTGCCGGGCCTCGGTAGCCTCGGACAGTTCCGTCTGCCACCCGCCGACGGCCCGCCGGATCCGATCTCGCTCCTGCTTGGCCGCCGTGCGCTTCGCATTGAGATCACGATCGGCGCTCGCCCAAACCCGGCCAGCCTTGAACAGAGTAGACAATTGCACCCAGAACCCCGGCTGCCGCATGGCATGGCGCGCGGACTCGACATCCGCCTCCGCGAACGCGGTCTGCGCGCTCGCCAGGTGCTGCTCGACGACGCCGAGCTGGCCCCGCGCGTGCTCGCGCCGCTGGGTAGCCGCGACGACCTGGTCGGATGCCTTGTCCCGAGCCGCTCGGCACTGTGAGTGTGCGGCGACCGCGTCGGCGACTTCCTGACGCTCCGCTGTCAGGCGCGCAACCTCGGCCGCCGCGTCCTTGAACCGCTTGACCGCGCCCGCCCAGTCTGCCGCTGTTTCCGGCTTCCGCTGCGCCTGCAGCAGGATTTCCCGCATCCCGACGGGTTTCTTCTGCGGCTCCGGTTTGCCGTTCCCCTCCGAGGTGCCTGCCTGGCTCTTGCCGTCTCCCCACCAGAACCTGCTGGCGAACTGACGACGATTGTTCTTGTTGCCGAGCGTCGCCGCCAGCAGCCCCCACGCCGGGGCGTCGAGAATGTGGGACGCGAGATCGGCGAAGTAGTCAGCTTCCAGCGCTTCGTCCAGCGCGCCGCGAACTGCGTTCACCCCCGGGATCTCTGCGGTGACGTTCTCCGCCGCCGTGTTGTTCGCGGTAGCGAGGACGATCTCGGAACCGGCCAGTTCCGGCCGCACGCCGAAGACGTATGCGGTGTGCTTGGAGTTCAGAGCGACGGAGCCGACCTGCCGGGTAAACCCGTCGACTGGGTGGTGCAACGCGGTGAGCTGCTCGGCACGGCGGACGACGATCGCGGCGAGGACGTCGCGCAACATCGTCGTCTTGCCCGTGCCAGGCGGGCCGTTGACCGCAAAGAGCCCGTCCCGTCCGTCGAGATCGGCGAAGATCCGGTTGACGGCGAACTGCTGGCTCAACACCAGCGGTTTCGTGACGTCGGTTGGCCATCGGCCGGTCGGGATGTCGCGGGGCGAAACGCCCTGGGCGACGGCCGCTGGTTCGGCCCGCACGTCGATCCGGCCGACCGGCGGCGCGGCATGCGGATCCGTCAGGTACTGGACGAGCCCGGCACCCGCGTTCCCGCTGCGGAGGTCCTTCTCGATCTGGCCGAGGTCGTTCGCGATGAAGCTGTTGAGGAAGTTCTGCTCCCCCGCCTCCGCCGCCGCTCGCACCGACACCTGAGTGCATTTCACCCGTACTCCGGACGGCTTCAGCGCGCGGAGGCCCAGTTCGCTGGTCAGCGCCGACACCAACCGGTGCACGTCGTCTACGGTCAGGCACGGCCAGCCGCCGGACACACCGTCCTCTTCCGCCGCGCCGGCGGAGCCGTTCGCCGCGGCCTGCTCTCGCTTGCGCGGGGTGAGGACCTTCTCCGCGAACGTACCGGCCACGCTGCCCGCGATCCCGCCGACAACCGGCCCCGCCAGCGACCCCACCGCCGCGGCCGCCGCAGTGGTCACCGCGGCGCCGGTCGACTTCGCGCCGGCTTTCAGCGCCTCTGTCGCCGCGTTCTTGACCTGGTCTGCAGCGGCACGCTTCACCTTCGCCGCCACCGTCCCACCCTCCGCGGCGACGCCCTCAGGCGACTCCTTCCGCGCAGACGGAGGGACTAGCTGGTCCAGTTGCCGGGCGAACTCGCGCGACTCCTTCTCGAACCCGTCGAGCCAGCCACGCGACGAGGAACCAGGCGAGTGCGTGCGGCTGATCGCCCACGCGCACGCGGAGAGCGTCGCGGAGTTCTCCACGAGCCCGCCCTCATCGTCGACCGTGAACGCCAGCAACGCAGTGCGCCCATCAAGTCGGCCGTCAGGCTCCTTGGCGTCGCGGCCGAACACCCGCACCAGCTCGTCCCGCACCGCCGAAAGCTCGTACAGCCCACCGTAAACGGTGAACTGCCAGGTCATCCCCTGCCTCAGCTCGACTCGCCGGATCCAGTGCCCCTCTTGCCACGGTGCCAGGTCACCCGGGCGGAGGTCGAGCACGTGCTGGTCGGCCTTCGGCTTCGGCCACGAATTCGGCCTTTTCGGCACGTCCTGCGGCGTGAACATTTCGACCATCCGCCAGAATCGCACGACTTCCGCCGCGCGAGCGCCGTCATTCACCTAGACCCCCTCGTTCCCTCTCCCCGGCTGGACTGTACTCCCCGATGACCACCCTATTCACCGGCGACCCAGCTTTCCGCACCGACGACGCAAGCACCCTGCGACGGAATATTCCAGGAAAGAGGAAAAAAGAAAATCCTTTTTCAGTAGCTTCGGTTATCGAATCAAGCGCGAAGACAAATTACGAATCCGACTGCATGACGGAAACGTCCTCAATGGACTGCCGAACCGTGCTCGCCACCTTCCCGTCCACCGCCGTCAGTCCGCTCAGCCGGGACCTCCGCACCGCCAGCCCGCCCAGGACCAAGTCGACCAGCTGCGCGCCCACCTGCTCCGCCGACACCGGGCCGTCCGGGTCGAACCACGTCCACGCCCACTGCGCCGACCCGAAGATCAGCAGGCTCTGCACTTCGATGTCGCACGGCCGGAACTCGCCCGACGCCACGCCGTCGGCCAGGACCGACCGCACCAAGCCGAGGTAGTCCGCGCGCAGCCGGCGCCCCTCGGCCATCGCCTCATGGCCGGCCAGCCGGACGATCTCGCGCTGGAACGCGACGGTCGCTTCCCGGTCCACCACCTGATACAGCACGAACGCGTACAGCAGCCCGGCCAGCTGCTGCGTCGGCGTGGCGAGCCGGTCGCGGATCAGCGCGGCTTCGGCCAGCCGGCGGCGCAGGTACGACTCGTGCGCCGAGGCGAGCAGGCGGTCCTTCGTGCCGTAGTGGTGCACGATCGTGCCCTTCGACAGGCCGAGCTCGCCGGCGATGTCGGAGAAGTTCGCCGCGTCGTATCCGCGTTCGGCCACGCATCGGGTGAACGTCTCGAGGATTTCTCCCGCTCGGCTCTTGCGCACCATCGCTCCACTGTAGCCGAGGTTTGACCACTGACCGTCCGTACGGTTACCTTCGTAGCCGGTCCCCGCGGACGAAGGAGTCTCGGCATGGCAGCGAGCTTGGCGCAGTGGATTGTCCGGCGCAGCAAGGTGAACCCGGAGTCGGTGGCGCTGATCGACGCCGACACCGGCGAACGCATCAGCTACGCCGAGCTGGCGGACCGGGTCGCGGGCCGGGCCGCGGCACTGCACGGACTCGGCGTGCGCAAGGGCGACCGGGTCGCGTTGCTGGCGCTGAACTCCACTGACTATCTCGAAACGCTTTTCGCGGCCGCCTGGCTCGGCGCGATCACGCTGCCGGTGAACTTTCGGCTCGCCGCGGGCGAAATCCGGTTCCTTCTCGACGACGCGCGACCAGTCGTGCTCGTCCACGACGACCTGTTCACCGGGCTCGCGCAGGAAGCGGCCACCGGCCAGATCCTGATCAACGCGCGAGATCTCGGCAGCGCCGAGCGGGCGGAACTCGTCCCCACCGGGCCGGACGAGGTCGCGGTGCTGATGTATACCTCCGGCACCACCGGCCGCCCCAAGGGAGCCATGCTCACGCACGGCAACCTGGAGGCGAACGCAGTCAACATACTCACCGCGGGCGAGGGCCTGCTGCCGTCCGACCGCTCGCTCGCCGTCGCGCCGCTCTTCCACATCGGCGGGCTGTCGCTGTTCACGCTTCCGCTGCTGTACGCGGGCGGCACGGTGGCGGTCGCGAGCAAATTCGATCCGCGACAGACACTCGCATTGCTGGAGCGGGAAAAGGTCACCGTGCATTTCATGGTACCGGCGATGTGGGCCGCGATGTCGCAGGTGCCGGACTTCGATTCCTACGACCTTTCCGAGCTGCGTTATCTCCTCTGCGGCGGCGCGCCCTGCCCGCTGCCGGTGATCGAGTTCTACGAGGGCAAGGGACTGACCTTTGTGGAGGGTTTCGGGATGACCGAGCTCTCCCCTGCCGCATTGGTGCTGGAATCGGCCTTCGTGCGCTCGCACGCCGGGTCGGTCGGGCGGCCGTTCCTGCACGTCGAAGCACGCATCGTGGACGAGCGCGACGACGAGGTGGAGGTCGGCGAAGTCGGCGAACTGGTGTTGCGCGGCCCGAACGTCTTCGCCGGGTACTGGGGCCTGCCCTCAGCCAGCGCGGAAACGATGCGCGGCGGCTGGTTCCACTCCGGCGACCTGGCCCGCAGCGACTCCGACGGTTTCGTCACACTGGTCGACCGCAAGAAGGACATGATCATTTCCGGCGGCGAGAACGTCTACCCGATCGAGGTCGAGCAGGTGCTCTACCGGCATCCGGGCATCGCCGACGTCGCGGTGATCGGCGCCCCGGACCCGAGATGGGGCGAGACCGTCGTCGCGGTCGTGGTCCCGGACGAAGGAGCGTCGCTGGACCAGGACGAAGTGATCGCTTACTGCCGCGAGCGGATCGCCGCGTTCAAATGCCCGCACCGGGTCGAGGTGGTCGCCGAGCTGCCGCGCAACGCCACCGGGAAGCTGCTCAAACGCGAACTGCGCGCCCGCTACACGGATTCCGCCGCTTCCGTCACCCGCTGACGCCCGCCCCAGCCCGGGCAGCGCCAGGTCCGCCTGTCCGTGAAGGGCCCCTCGCCGGACTTGGATTCCCTCAAGGGGCCTCTCACGGACCTGGATTCCCCCAACGGGCCCCTCACGGACTCGGATTCCCCCAACGGGCCCCTCACGGACAGGCGGTCACCGGCCGGCCGCGTACCCCTGTTCTCCGCGCGGATTGGCCGCCGCGGAAAGAATGCCGGTCTCCGGGTCCTTCGCCACCGCGCACAGCCGCCCTTCCGACCACGGCTCGCCGACCGTCACGTCGTGCCCCCGGCTTTCCAGCGCGGCAATGACCTCCGCGCCGATCCGCGATTCCACCGTCACGCTGCCCGCCGCCATCGCCCGCGGGTAGAACGAGCCGGGGAAGCTGTCGGTGTGCCAGTTCGGCGCGTCGATCGCGCCCTGCAGGTCGAGCCCGCCGCGCACCTTCTCCCGCAGCGCCACGGCGAGGAAGAAGTGAAAGTTCCACTGGTCCTGCTGGTCGCCGCCGGGCGTGCCGAACGCCATCACCGGCACGCCCTCGCGCAGTGCCAGCGACGGGGTCAGCGTGGTGCGCGGCCGCTTGCCCGGGGCGAGCGAGTTCGGCAGGCCGGGGTCGAGCCACGCCATTTGCAGCCGGGTGCCGAGCGGGAAGCCCAGCTCCGGCACCACCGGGTTGGACTGCAGCCAGCCGCCGCTCGGCGTCGCGGCGATCATGTTGCCCCAGCGGTCGACCACGTCGAGATGACAGGTGTCGCCACGGGTCGCGCCGTCCTTCGCGACGGTCGGCTCCCCCGCGCCGATCGCGGTCGCGGTGACCCCGCCGCCCGCGACGTACTGCGCGTGCTGGCTCAGCTTCGGCACGCGCCCGCCCGGACTGCCCGGACGCAGCTCGAACGACGCGCGCGGACCGATCAGCTCGCGGCGCGCATCGTTGTACTCGCGGGAAAGCAGCTCTTCGACGGACACTTCCGCGCGGTCGCCATACCAGGCTTCGCGGTCGGCCATCGCGAGCTTCGTGCCCTCGATCAGCGTGTGGTAGTAGTCCGGCGTCGCGTAGTCCAGCGTGTCCGGCAGGAGCGCGAGCTGCTGCAGGAACGTCGGGCCTTGGCTCCACAGCCCGGGTTTCGCCACCGTCCAGCCGTTCCAGCTGTGCGTGACCGGGTCCTCGTAGGCCGGCCGGAACGCGGCGAGATCGTCCGCCGTCAACGTGCCCGCGTGCCGTTCGCCGGAAGTGTCCATGGCCGGTTTCGCGGCGAACGCGGCGAGCGCTTCCGCGACGAACCCCTCCCGCCACGCCTTACGCGCCGCCTCGATCTGGGCTTCGCGGTCGGTCCCGGCGGCTTCGGCCTCGGCGATCAGCCGTCGCCAGGTCTCCGCCAGCGCGGGGTTCTTCAGCAGCCCGCCCGGTTTCGGCGCTGTCCCGCCGGCGAGGTACACCTCAGCCGAGGTCGTCCACTCGTTCTCGAACAGCTCGCGGACCGTCTCCACCGTCGCACCGACCCGCTCGACCGCCGGATGCCCGTCCGCCGCGTAGTGAATCGCGTACTTGAGCACCTCGCGCAGCGTCTTCGTGCCGTGGTCGTGCAGCAGGAGCAGCCACGCTTCGACCGCGCCAGGCACCGCCGCGGCCAGCGGGCCGGTGCCCGGGACCAAGTCCAGCCCGAGCGACCGGTAATGCTCGATCGTCGCCCCAGCGGGCGCGGGACCCTGTCCGCACAGCACCTTCGGCGCGCCGCCCGCCGGGGCGAGGATCATCGGCACCTCGCCGCCGGGCCCGTTCAGGTGCGGTTCGACGACGTGCAGCACGAACGCGCCGGCCACCGCGGCGTCGTAGGCGTTGCCGCCGTCCTCGAGAACCGCCATCGCGGCCGCCGAAGCGAGCCAATGCGTGGACGAGACCATGCCGAAGGTGCCCTGCAGGGTGGGACGCGTCTGGACCATGTGCTGCATCGTCGCGCGTTGGCCTGGAGTACGTCAAAGGCATCCAGGACACCAGTCCGATAGCGTATTGCTATGGAACGCCGTCAGCTGGAGTACTTCGTCGCCATCGCGGAGCACGGCGGGTTCACCAATGCGGCGCGGGCGCTGCGGGTGGCACAGCCGTCGCTGTCGCGGGCGATCTCGAAGCTGGAAGAAGAGCTGGGCGTCGAGCTGTTCCACCGGGCCGGGCGCAACACCGTGCTCTCGAACGCAGGCGAACTGCTGACCGAGCGCGCGCGGCTGGTCTTGCGCGACCTCGACGCGCTGCGTGCGGCGGCTCGGATGGCGGGCGACGGACCGGCTGGCCGGGTCGATGTCGCCGCTACGTCGTCGTCCGCGCTGGAACCGGTGATCAGCATCGTCGCGAAGATGCGGACGCGGTACCCGGGCGTGCTGGTGAGCACGTCGGCGGCGCTGTCGGCGGCGGAGGTGGTCGCGATGGTGCTCCAGGGCCGGTGCGAGGCCGGGGTGTGCGGCAGCGCGGAACGCCCGGTCGGGCCAGGGCTGATCGCGCACCACCTCCGGGACGAGGAGCTGCTGCTGGTCGCGCCGCCGGGCACCGTGCTCGGAACCGGCGGCGCGGTCTCGCCGGCCGAGCTGAGCGGGATGCAGTTCGTCGTCCCGGCCCCGGCGACCGCGGTGCGCGGATTCTTCGACCGGCTCGCGGCGACGGTGCCGGACGTGTCGATCGCCGCCGAGGTGGGCGACCGGAGCGTGCTGCTGCCGATGGTGCTGCGCGGCATCGGGGCGAGCTTGATGCCGGACGGCTGGGCGGATCTGGCCCGCCGCGCCGGAGCGGAGGTGTTCCGGTTCGCGCCGCCGGAACTCCTGCCGCAGTGGCTCGTGCACCGGTCCGGGGCGGTGACCGCGGCGACTCAGGCATTTCTGGACATCACGCTCGCCGGGACGACGAACAACGGCTGCGGGCAAGGGCAACCCGCGAACTGCGAATCGCAGCCCTGACCGGGCGTTGCCAGCTAAAACCTGGTCTCACGCGGGGCTGTCGTGACGCCTGGGCGGCCAGTGGGCCGGTCTGTCCGTGAAGGGCCCCTTCAGGGACTTGGATTCCCTCAAGGGGCCCTTCACGGATATGCCACTGGACGCGGCTGGCGAAGCTCGGCGCGGAACTCAGCTGACCGGCCTCCGCGCGTACACGACCGCTTGCGGCACTTCGGAATCCGGCTGTTCCAGCCATTCCGCCTCGACCGTGAACCCGGCCTCGCGCAACCACGCCGACACCTGGGCCGGCTGCCGCCGGTGGACGTAGACCCGCATCGGGTGTCCGCCGTAGCCCTGAGTCTTCAGCCGGGAGATGTCTCCGACGTGGAACCCGATCGCCAGCGGCGCGCCCGGCCGCAGCACCCGCCGGAACTGCGCGAGCGCGGCGGGCACCGCCTCGTCCGGCACGTGGATCAGCGACCACCAGGACAACAGGCCGGCCAACGCCGCGTCCGGCAGCGGCAGGTCGGTCATCGAGCCGACCAGGAACCGAAGCCCGGGATGATCGCGGCGAGCCACCTCGATCATCCCGGGCGACAGGTCGATGCCGAACGCGTCCAGTCCGAGGCCGTTCAGGTGCGCCGTGACCTGACCGGTCCCGCAGCCGACGTCGGCGACCGGTCCGCCGTTCCCGGCCAGTTCGGCGAACAAGCCCAACGTCATGCGCATCGAGGGGCTGTTGCCGATCGAATCGCGCACCCAGTCGGCATAGCTCTCCGCGACGGTGTTGTAGGAGTCCCGGGTGTCGGTCAGCCAGTTCTGCACCGCGGCCACGCTAGCGCAGTTCAGTGTTCCGGATCTCCGAACCAGCGAGAAAGCGCCGCCGCCAGCGCCTCCGGATCGCCCGCCCACGCCACATATCCGTCCGGTCGCACCAGCATCGCCGCCGCGCCCGCCTCGACCCGTTCCACCCGATCCGCCCACGGCTTCGCGAGCACCTCGAGCTCCCGGTGCGGATCGGCCAAAACGCCTCGCCCGCAGCGCAATTCGGCGTCCAGCCCGGCAGCGGGAAGCCCGATCGACGAGTGCTGTGCACTGCCCGCCATCGCGTAACGAATGCCCATCCCGGACAGCATGTCGTCCAGCCGGATCTGCACCTCCGGCAGCCGCGTCAGATCGGCCAGCACCTCGCGCGCCGCCGGCACGTCCGGGTTCCCGCTGTCCATCAACAGCGACTGCGCCTGGACATTCCGCAGTACCGCAGCGCCGACCGGATGCCGTTCCGCGTGATAGGTGTCCAGCAGCCCGTCCGGCGCCCAGCCCTGGACCGCGGCCGCGAGCTTCCAGCCGAGGTTCAGCGCGTCCTGGATGCCGGTGTTCATCCCCTGCGCACCGATCGGCAGGTGCACATGCGCGGCGTCGCCCGCCAGGAAGACCCGGCCGTGCCGGTACTGCGCGGCCTGCCGGGCAGCGTTGGTGATCCGCCGCGTGTACCGCACTTCCAGCAGCTCGACGCGGTCGCCGAAGACCGTCCGCAGCCCGTCGCGGATCTCGTCCTCGGTGACCGGGACGTCGCGCGGCACCGGGCTCCCCGGCGTCGCCAGCGCGAGCCGCCGCAGCGGGCGGCCCGCCGGATCGGTGCCCAGCGGGAAAATCTGCGCGCGGCAGCCGTCCACGATCGTCGTCTGCCGCGCCGGCTCTCCCCGCAGCCGGACGTCCGCGGCCAGCACCGTTTCAGTGCCTGGCCGGCCGGGAAACTCCGCCCCGAGCAGCTTCCGCACCGTGCTCCGGCCGCCGTCCGCCGCGACGGCATAGCCCGCGCGCACCACGCTGCCGTCGGCGAACGTCGCGCGAACGCTGGCGGGATCCTGGGCCAATTCAGTCAGTTCCCGGTTGCGGTGCACCGCAACCCCATGCGCGGCAAGGTGTTCCTCCAGCACACCCTCGACGACGACCTGCGGAACCGACCGCCACGGGAACCGATGCCGGTCCTGCACGAGCGGCAGCGGATTGCCCGCGAAGTGCGGGGTGGTGAGCGGGTAGTCGCCGGTCGCCAGCAGCGGTTCCAGCAGGCCGCGCTGGTCGAACGCCTGCTGCGTCCGGGACTGCAGTCCGCCCGCCTTCGACAGTTCGCTGCGCCGCGGCAGCCGGTCCGCCACTACGCACGACACCCCCGCCAGCCGCAATTCGTTCGCCAGCACCATTCCGGTCGGACCCGCGCCGACGATCAACACCTCGGTGTCCATCACTTCTCCCCTGTTCTCGGTTGCCCTCACCTTCGGCCAGGTGTCGTGCCATCGACGAGAACCCGACAGGAACTCGGCGGAATCCGACAGGAGTACCGTGCATCCGGTGGATTCCGACTACGACGACCTCGACCGGCAGCTCGTCCATGCCCTCCAGATCGACCCTCGGGCTCCGTTCAGCACGATCGCCGAGGTACTCGGCGTGTCGGATCGCACCGTCGCGCGTCGCTACGCCCGGCTCCGGTCCATCGGCGCGGTCCGGGTCATCGGCACTGTCAGCGAAACCGCCTTTGATGCGGTGGAATGGTTCCTCCGCGTCCGCTGCGCGCCGTCCGCCGCCGGCTCGGTCGCCGAAGCGCTCGCCCGCCGGTCAGACACCACCTGGGTGAGCCTGACCTCCGGCGGCACCGAGATCACCTGCGCGATCCGGCTCGAGAACGATGCCGACAGCGAGGCGTTGCTGCTGGCCAAGCTCCCGCATACGCCACGGGTGGAAGGCGTCACCGCGCACTCGGTGCTGCACTCGTTCTACGGCGGACCGGACAGCTTGATCGCCAAACTCGGCACGCTCGACGACGCCGCGGTCGCCCGGCTGAAGCCGCCGCCGCTGCCGTTCCGGCCCAGCCCCGCCGCTCTCGACGACGGCGATCGCGACCTGCTCGCCGCGCTGGCCGCCGACGGCCGCGCCGGGTTCGAGCAGCTCGCCGCCGCGACCGGCCGGTCCCCCAGCACCGTCCGCCGCCGCGTGACGGAGCTGCGCGAACGCGGCGTGCTGTACTTCGACCTGGACATCGACTGGCGGCTGTTCGGCCGCGGAGCCCGGACCCTGCTGTGGCTTTCGGTCGCCCCCGCGTCGCTCGAAGCAGCCGGCAAAGCACTGGCCGCGCACCCGGAAGTCGCCTATGCGGCCGCCACCACCGGTCCGAACAACCTGTACGCGACGGTCGTCTGCGCGAATCAGCACGAGCTGTACCGCTACCTCACCAGCCGGGTCGCCGTGCTGCCCGACGTCACCCGGATGGAGACCGCACCGGTGATCAGAACGGTGAAACAGGCAGCAAGCAGGCCCTCGCAGGGCATGGTTGCCGCACGCGGTTGACAAGATCCGGGCGCCCCGCAGATGATCTTCCCGGTTCGCAACGCTCTGTCCCCGACTTCGTCCAGGAGACATCGATGCCCTCGGTCAGCCGCCGGCGGTTCATGCAGCTCGCCGCCGCCACCGCAGCCGGAACCGCGCTGCCGGCCAGCATCGCCCGGGCAGCCTCGGTGCCCGCCGCGATCCGCACCGGAACGCTCGCCGACGTCGAGCACATTGTCGTTCTGATGCAGGAAAATCGGTCGTTCGACCACTATTTCGGCACTCTCCGCGGCGTGCGCGGCTTCGGCGACCCACGGCCGGTTTCGCTGCCGAACGGCAAGCCAGTCTGGCACCAGGCCGACGCGGCCGGAACGGAAACCCTGCCGTTCCGGCCCGCCGAGGACAATCTGGGCCTGACCTTCATCGAGGACCTCAACCACGACTGGAACGGCACCCATCGGGCATGGAGCGGCGGCCGGTGGGACCAGTGGATCCCGGCGAAAACCCGCACCACGATGGCGCATCTGACGCGCAAGGACATCCCGTTCCACTACGCGCTCGCCGACGCGTTCACCGTCTGCGACAGCTACCACTGCTCGATGCTGTCGTCGACCGACCCGAACCGGTATTATATGTATACCGGATGGACCGGAAATGACGGCAAGGGCGGCGGCCCGGTGCTCGGCAACGAAGAAGCCGGGTACGGCTGGACGAGTTTCCCGGAGATCCTGGAAAAGGCCGGGGTGTCCTGGAAGATCTACCAGGACGCCGGCGAGGGGCTGGACAAGGACCACGGCTGGGGCTGGACGAAAGACCCGTACATCGGTAACTACGGCGACAATTCGCTGCTTTACCTGAACCAGTTCCGCGACGCCGGGCCGGGCAATCCGCTCTACGACAAAGCCCGCACCGGCACCCGCGCGAGCGCCGGCGAGGGTCTTTTCGACCAGCTGGAAGCCGACGTCAAAGCGAACCGGTTGCCGCAGGTGTCCTGGATCGTCGCCCCGGAAGCCTATTGCGAACACCCGGCGTGGCCGGCGAATTACGGCGCCTGGTACGTCTCCGGCGCGCTCGACGCGCTGACCTCGAACCCCGAGGTGTGGAGCAAGACCGTCCTGCTGATCACCTACGACGAGAACGACGGTTTCTTCGACCACGTCGTGCCGCCGTACCCGCCGCGCGACGCCAGCTGGGGCCAGTCGACGGTGAGCGTTGCCGGGGAATTCTACGAAAGCGGCGCCGCCGCCGGCTATGCCACCGGTGTCCCGTACGGACTCGGCCCCCGCGTTCCGCTGATCGCCGTGTCCCCGTGGAGCACCGGCGGCTGGGTCTGTTCGCAGACCTTCGACCACACCTCGCTGGTGCAGTTCGTGGAGAAACGCTTCGGCGTGCACAACCCGAACGTTTCGCCGTGGCGCCGTGCCGTCTGCGGCGATCTCACCTCTGCGTTCGATTTCACCGGCAAGGACAACGGCGTCCCGCCGCTGCCCGGCACCGACGGCTACCAGCCGCCTGCCGACCACCACACCCCGCCGACGTACCATCCGGTGCCGCCCGCGAGCGGCGCCCTGCCCAAACAGGAACCCGGCACCCGGAAGGCCCGGCCGCTGCCGTACGACTTGGCCGCCGACACCGTCGCCAAGGACAACCGGATGCACTTCACCTTCAGCAACTTCGGCAGCGCCGGCGCGGCGTTCCACGTGACGTCCCGGATGCGTTCAGACGGCCCGTGGCCTTACACCGTCGAGGCCGGGAAGTCGCTGACCGACAGCTGGAAACTCCCGACCGGTGCCGGAGATTGGTACCAGTACTCGGTTTTCGGCCCGAACGGCTGGCTGCGCGAGCAGGAGGGCGCCGTCGGCGGCCTCGGCCCGGAGGCGACCGCCCGGCACGACCACGGCTTCGTGACGGTGACCTTCACCAACCCGACCGCCCGCGCGGTCACGTTCACCGCTGTCGACTCCTACGCGCCGGCCAAGTCGTACCAGTACCGGCTCGAACCAGGCGCGACGCGTGCGGTGCCGAACTGGGGCGTCGCGGACGGCTGGTACGACATCACGGTGAAGGCCGATCACGACGCGAAGTACGTCCGGCGGTTCGCGGGCCACGCGGAGACCGGAAATGTGTCAACCAGCGATCCGGCGATCGCCACCGGCTGACAGCCCGGCCCGGGGGCTGGTCCGTGAAGGGCCCCTTCCAGGACTTGGATTCCCTCAAGGAGTCCTTCACGGACCGCTAGCGGCCTTTGACCGGACGGCTTCGGGCCCTCATCGGTCCGGGAGCGGAGTCTTTGCCCGCACCACCGCCATACCGACCGCGACCAGCACCGCCGCCAGCCCGCCGAACCCGGCTCCGAGCACCGCCGCCGACGCGATCGCGCCGACCAGCAGCGGACCGCCCGCATCGCCCAGTTCGCGGCCGACTTCGGCCGCCCCCATGGTCTGCCCGAGCCGTTCCGTCGGGGCCGATTCGGCGAGATGCGCGAACCCGAGCGGTGTCGCCAGCCCGACCCCGGCCCCGATCGCCACTGCCGCGACCAGAATCCCGGCCAGCCCCGGCACCAGCGCGGCCAGCCCCAGCCCGGCCGCCGCCAGCAGCAGTCCGCCGGCCATCCCTGGTCCGTCCGAGACCCGGCCGGCGTCGCGGAGCCGCCCGGCCCACGGCTGCACCAGCGCGGAACACAACGCCAGCACCGAAACCGCCGCACCGGTCGCCAATGTCCCCAGCCCGCTCGCCGACCCGGCGACCGGCAAGAACCCGGTGCCGACGGCCAGCGCGGCAGTCGTCCCGGCAAGCACGGCGGTCGGGCGCAGGAACCCCGGTTCGGCGATTCGCCGCGCCAGGTCCACCACGGTCTGCCGAGCCCGGGGCAACGCCTCCGGCGCCGGCACGACCAGCGCCGCCCACGCCGCGACTGCGAACGCCAGCACCGCCAAAGTACCGAACAGCAACGAGAAACCGCCGACGGTGATCAGCACTCCGCCGAGCAGCGGACCGAGCGTGTAGCCGACGCTCTTCCACGCGCCGTACCCGCCGAACGCCCGTCCTTGCCGTTTCTGGGGAGACAGCCGCGCGACCAGCGCCCCGGCCGCCGGGGAGAACGCCGCGGCAGCCGCGCCCTGGCCGAACCGCGCCAGCCCGACCGCCGCCGGGTTCCCCGCGATGACAAAAGCCGCCGACGCGAGCGCGAACGCCAGCAACCCGCCGAGCAACACCGGTCGCGGCCCGATCCGGTCGGCGAGCGAGCCGAACACCGGCTTGAGAACCACCTCAGCCCCGTCGTAGACAGCCAGCAGCAGGCCCAGGGTCAGCAAGGACGCGTGCTCGCCGTGTGTGTACGCGCCCAGACTCGCCGCGATGCTGTGTGCCCCGAAGGCCGTCACGAATCCGGCGGCGTACAGCGGGCGCAGCTTGCCTTTGTCCACGACAGACCTCACATCTGGTGCAGGGCTTGAAAGACCCGCTCGGTGTACTCGGCCAGCCGGTCCGCGCAATGGGCGAGCTGCGCGTCGGCGTCGCCCGCGGACGGCGCGCCGAACACGTCTCGGGCCTTCAGATCGCGATGCCAGCGCCGCAGCCGTTCAAGGCTTTGCTCCTCCTCCTCGAGCTCTGCCATGGTGAACTTGCCGACGCGGATCTCTTTGTCGATCTCCGCGTCGAACTTCCCGCAGTCGGCCAGGAACTCGGCCCACTCCTCTTCGCGCTCCGCGGTGAAGAGCTCGAGCAGCCGCGAACCGTCCCGCTCGGCCGCGTCCAGCGTGATCACCTCGCCGCCGCCCCGTTCCGCCAGCTCAGCCGCGCGTGCGACGCCACCGGCGAAACCCGGTACGTCCGGCACCGCCCACGCGCCCTGCCCCAGCGACAACGCCCCGACCCGGCGCAGCTCGCGCCAGACCGCGACCCGGTGCCGGGATGGGGCGGACGGCACCCGCACGACGAGGACCAGCCACTTGCCGTCACCAACCTCTGCCACGCCCAGAAATGTATCACGTGTTACATCGAACGAAGGACCGCTCCCCCCTGCCTCGCGGCGGCGAGTTCCGCCACGCCGGCCACGAGATGGCCTCACCGCTTGTCCATGAGCGCCTCCGGGCAGGCGCGGTGGCGCGCAGCCGGGCCTCGCTCACCGCCGGTCATGAGTCCACCGCGGACTTCCGCGCGACCAGCCGTTCCACCACACCGGCTTTGCTGCGCTCCGACCGTTCCACCACGAACCCGGCATCGGCGAGCAGCGGCAACGGGCGGCGCGTCAGGTAGTCCCCGAGCAGCGAGACGGACACCTTCTCCAGCAGCCGCTGCCCGAACCGGATCGGCGACCGGTGGCTGCCGACGTGGTCCAGCAGCAACAGCCTCCCGTCCGGCCGCAGCACCCGGTGCATCTCCGCGATGGCGGCCCGCTCGTCCGGCACCCCGCACAGCCCCAGCGTGCACACGACGGTGTCGAACGCCTGGTCCGGGAACGGCAGCTTCTCCGCGTCTGCCTCGGTCAGCGTCATCTCGCGGCCCATCGCCGCCGCCCGCTGCCGGGCCAGGTCCAGCATCGCCGGGCTCAGGTCGATCCCGGTCAGCCGCACGTCCGGCGGGTAGCAGGGCAGGTTGCGCCCGGTCCCGACGGCGACCTCCAGCACCTCGCCCTCCGCCTGTCCGCACACCCACTCCCGGCCGTCCGCGAGCAGCAGTCGCTCGACCCACGCGATGTCACGGTCGTACCGCGGCGCTTCGTTGTTCCACGTCCGCCGCAGCCAGTCCTGGTCGCTCATTCCCGCGAGACTCCTGTCCATCCTGGGTACTCTCGCCTCCCATGGGGAGTTTCGACTACGACGGCGAATTACGCCATTACGACGCACGCTTGCGCGAAGCCGCCGACGTGCGGCCGACCGACCACATCCTCGACATCGGTTGCGGCGCCGGCCAGACCACCCGCGCGGCCGCTCGCCGCGCGGTCCGCGGCAGCGCGCTGGGTGTCGACATATCCGCCGAGATGATCGCCCGTGCCCGGGTTGCCTCCCGCGACGTGCCCAACGTTCGCTTCGTCGAGGCCGATGCACAGAATTTTCCTTTCCCGACGGGAACGTTCACGCTCGGCCTGAGCCGATTCGGCACCATGTTCTTCGCCGATCCCGCCGAGGCGTTCGCCGGCATCGCCCGCGCACTGCGTCCCGGTGCGAGGCTGGTGCAGCTCGTCTGGCAGGACCGGAGCCACCAGGAGTGGGCGAGGGTGATCCACGAGGCGATCACTCCGGACTCGGTACCCGCCGCGGGCGCCGCGTTCTCGCTGTCCGACCCGGCGGTCGTCCGCGATTTCCTTGCCCGGAGCGGCTTTTCCGGAGTCAAACTGGCCGATGTGCACGAGCCCGTCTGGTACGGCAAGGATCCAGACGCCGCGCTGGACGGGACGCTGAGCCTGCTCGAAGCCAGCGACCGGCTCGCCGGTCTGGACCGCGACCAGCGGAAACTCGCGCTCGACCGGCTGCGCGCGGCGATCGTCGACCACTACCGCGAGGACGGCGTCTGGTTCGATGCCCGGGCGTGGCTCGTCACCGCCGTCCGGGCCTGACGCGATGTCCGCCGGGTCGTTCGCCGGGGCGCTGCCGCCCGACGGATGGGCGGTGGGCCACGTCGCTGCCCAGCCGCCGGCTCGAGCGCTCCGAACCGCCCTTCGCCGCTGATGTCACAAACTCGCGGCGAGCGGCGTCCCATGGGAGATCGAGCCGAAAACGAAGAGGAGCGACCCATGCCAGCCCCCGGCGAAGCGAGCCCGGACCTCGCGACCGAGACCTTCCTCGCCCACCGGAACCTGCTGTTCACCGTCGCCTACGAAATGCTCGGCTCCGCTGCCGACACCGAGGACGTGCTGCAGGAGACCTGGCTGAAATGGGTCGGCGTCGACCTCGCCGAGGTCCGCGACCCGCGCGCGTACCTGGTCCAGATCACCACCCGCCAGGCGCTCACCCGGCTGCGCACGCTCGGCCGGCGCAAAGAGTCCTATGTCGGAACTTGGCTGCCGGAACCGCTGCTCACCGCGCCCGACGTCGCCGATGACGTCGAACTCGCGGACAGCGTCTCGATGGCGATGCTGCTGGTGCTGGAGACGCTGCGGCCGACCGAGCGCGCGGTGTTCGTGCTGCGCGAGGTGTTCGACCTGCCCTACGACGAGATCGCCGAGGCCGTCGGCAAATCCCCCGCCGCGGTGCGCCAGATCGGACACCGGGCCCGCTCGCACGTCGCCGCCCGCAGGCCGCGCGGCGACGTCAGCAAGGCCGAATCCCGGCACGCGCTCCAGGCGTTCCAGACCGCGGTCGACACCGGCGACCTGCAGGGCCTGCTCGACCTGCTCGCCCCGGATGTCGTCTTCCTCGGCGACGGCGGCGGCGTGAAGCAGGCAGTGCCGCGGCCGATCGTCGGCGCGGACAAGGTGGCGCGCCTGCTGGCCGCCGGACACAACCAGCTCCCGGCGCAGTCGCTGCTGCCAGCCGAGGTCAACGGGCATCCGGCGCTGGTGCTGAAGCTCGACGGCGAGGTCGACACCGTGCTGACGCTGCGAATCGACGATGGCCGGGTTACCGGCATCTACGCGGTGCGGAACCCGGCGAAGCTGTCGCACATGGCGGAGGAGACCGCGCTGCGCCGCTGATTGCCGCTCGCCTGCCCGGTGCCTGCCCTCGCCGCGCTGTGCGGGCCAGCCGGCAACACCCGCCGTAGGCCGGACGGTGCCGTGCGCCACCCGAATGGACCATGCCATCCTGGTCCGCACATCGGCGGCCCGCGGGCTGCCGCGGCACTGACGAGAGGACCGCCGTGGGCGTAGTCAGCTGGATCATCCTGGGCCTCATCGCCGGAGTGATCGCGAAAATCCTCATGCCCGGCAAGGACCCGGGCGGCTGCATCATCACCATCCTGCTCGGCATCGGCGGAGCGTTCGTCGGAGGATGGATCGGGAAGACCCTGTTCCACACTCAGCTGGGCACGTTCTTCGAGGCGCGCACCTGGGGCCTGGCCATTTTGGGCGCCCTGGTCATCCTCGTCGTGTACCGGCTGGTTCTCGGCAATCGCAAGCACCACCGGCGCGACTGACGCCGCCGCACACTGACCGGCCCGCTACCCACAGTAGCGGGCCGGTCTGGTTTCCGCGTCCGGTTTCCGCTTCGCAGGACGCCACGAAATGAGCACGACCCCGTTCGCCGGCCCCGATTCGTGGCAGAATCAACAGACAGTCCGTGCCAAACCGACGGGCGGAGCCGACGATGACGTTGCGCGACCACGAACAGCGCCAGCTCGACGAGATCGAACGCATCCTCGCCGACGAGAACCCGCGCCTGGCTCACCGCTTCGAGAAGTTCCGCCCGATGCACGTGGTCACGTTCGCCGCCGCCACGCTGAGCGTGCTGAGCCTGCTGCTGGCCGGACTGACCACGATGGTGGTGGGATTCGGAATGGGCTCGCTGCCGCCGATCCTGGCCGGAGCGGCGATCACGCTCGGGGTGCCGCTCGTGTCCGCCTGGTACTACCGCTGCCGCTGGCGCTGAGCCCGCGCTTCCCGCACGGGGCCCGCCCGCGTTCCGGCAGCCGGGCTCAGCCGCCGACGCGCCCGCGCCCGAATCGCCGGTACACCGCGAGCCCGGCGATCACCGCGACCAGCTCCCAGGCGACGGTCGTGAGGAGAGACGTCGAGAGCACGTCGACCTGATCCGGCGAGGACGGCCGCAGGTGCCCGCGCGCGTCCATCCGGATCCGGGTCCGGTCCGGCGCGGACGGGTCGGACCGCAACTGCACGTCGGCTTCTTCCAGACCTCCATCCGGTGCCGTCCAGCTGATGTGCCGGGTGTCCGGCTGCGCGGCGCCTTCGCTGCCGGGCAGCGCCGCCGACCCCGGATGCACGACCGCGACGACGTATCGCCCAGGCGCGCGCTCGATCGCCTCGACCCCCTGCCGGTGGATCCACAGGCCCAGCCAGATCCCGGCCGCCGCCCACCCGACGACGGCCACGACGAGAACCGGGAGGAGAAACACCCGCCCGCGCACGGCGGACGCGCGGAAACCACCGGAAGCCATGCCTCGACAATGCCGCGAAAACGCCCGACGCGGCAGGGGTACGGCGAAAATGTGCCCCAGTCCCGGGAGAAATCGCCCACCCCGGGCAACCCCGGCCACGGAAATCGCCGGATTTCACCCGGTCTGTTCACTCATTCGTGGGTAACGTCACGAGCGGGTCGGCGTCCCTTCCGGACAGACGCTGGCGACCGGGGCTCACGCGCAGTACCGGACCCGGCGAGATCCGTTCGCAAACCGTGGCCGGGCAAGGACAATCACGGAAGGCCGCACCGGCCGACGCCCGCGCAACCCGACTGCGACAGTCCGCCGGCGCACCTGGCCCCAAGAAGGACCACCGGCACCGTCAGCGCGGCGAGCTGCAACCGTCCGGTGCGGGGGTCGCGGCGAGCAGCACACCGTCCAGTGCGGCGGCCGTCGCGCGGCGGGCAGCTAGCCGCCCGGTGCCGCGGCGGGCAGCAACCGTCCGGTACCGCGGCGGTCGCGGCAAGCAGCGAGCCGTCTAATGCGGCGGTCGTCGGGGTGCCGGAGCCCCGTGTGCCGGAGCCAGCACGCGCCGCTGCTCCGCCGCTCGTTCCCGCCGAAGTTGCTTGCGCGCCCGCGCCGACCAGACCCGCGGCGCGCCGACCGGGCGACGGCTCTGCAGCGCAGCCAGGCTCAGCATCAGCTCAGACATCGGATCGGGCCCGGCGCTCGACCGCCGGTGGACGAGGCCGTCTGCCGGAAAATGAATCCGCAATGCCACGCACTCCCCCCGGACATGGTCGCAGTTCAACTGCGCCCCGCAGCCTCCCCGCTGTCCAGCCCATTAGCCCCTTCGCGAAAAAGCCCGAAACGGAGCCAGCAACCATCCGTTCGCGCACCGGAGGGAGCTTGCGAAGACCCCCGCACCGCACCAAAACAGCATCGACAGGCCCAAGTCCGTGAAGGGCCCCTTGAGGGAATCTGGTTCCCTCAAGGGGCCCTTCACGGACTTGCACTGGACGGATTCCGCGGCAATCACTCAAGCTGCTGTCCGAAACCGGAGATAAAAGCGGGGCCCGGCCGAAATCGGCCGAGCCCCGTTTTCGTGCGTCCGTGCTCAGCCGAGCAGGAGGCCGTTGCCGCCGGCGACGGCGTTGTCGAAGCGCTTGCCGATCTCCGCCCAGTCGAAGATGTTCCACAGGGCGTTGACGTAGTCCGGCTTGACGTTCTTGTAGTCGAGGTAGAACGCGTGCTCCCAGACGTCGACCAGCAGGATCGGGGTGGTCGGCAGGACCAGGTTGTTGTGGTGGTCGCGCAGCTGCTGGGTGATCAGCGTCTTGCCGATCGGGTCCCAGGACAGCGCGCCCCAGCCGTTGCCCTGGATGGTGGTGGACACGGCGGTGAACTGGGCCTTGAACTTGTCGAACGAGCCGAACGCCTCGTCGATGGCCGCGGCCAGCTCGCCGGTCGGCTTGTCGCCGCCGTTCGGCGAGAGGATCTTCCACCAGACGACGTGGTTGGCGTGCCCGGCGAGGTTGAACGCCAGGGTGGTCTCCAGGCCGACGATGTTGCCGAAGTCGCCCGCCTCGCGCGCGGCGGCGAGCTTGTCGAGGGTGTCGTTGGCGCCCTTGACGTAGGCGGCGTGGTGCTTGGTGTGGTGCAGCTCGTTGATCTCGCCCGAGATCGACGGCGCGAGGGCGCCGTAGTCGTAGTCGAGTTCGGGCAGCTGGTAGCGGGCCATGGGCCCTCCTTCTGTCTTCGACATCAAGTCTTCCGCCCCCGAACCTAGTAGCACACCCGCGCCCCGGGCGAGCGGGGGCGGAGTGCGCGCCACGGACCGGAACCTGGTTGAGTGAATGCTCAACTGCCGGTATCAGAGGGCTCCGGATGCCTGCCGCGAAGACGCTGACCTGCGGGTTTTCCCCGTCCGCCGTCCCGGTGACGACCCCGCGGCAGACCACTGGCCAGCGATCACGAAGCCGTCCCGCGACCACCCCGCAGGTGAGCCGCGCCGCCGAAGCGCCGCGCACCGGTCCACATCCCGAGACGGGAGCGGGGCGAGCGGCAACTCGCCACCCGCCCGGTACGGCCGGGCACCTGATCCGTCCTGCCGGTACGGTTGATCTCATGGCGGCATCACGGCTCGGCAGCATGCAACGGGTGTTGCTGCTGTTCGCGCTGGCAGTGGGCGTCGTCGTCATGCACCACGTTCCCTCCCCGGCCGGAGCACACGCGATGGCCGGCCATCTGGCAGCCGTCGAGATGCCCAGCGGCACTACGGCCAGCGGCACGATGCCCGGCGGCACGATGGCCGCTCCGCCGGTCGCCGAACCCGCGCCCGGCCTCGCCTCGGACCCGGGGATGCCCGCAGGCGAGCACTCGATGCTCCACCTCTGCCTGGCCGTCCTGCTCGCGGCCGGCACGCTCGTCGTGTCCTTGTTCGCGGTCGGCCGGTACTCCGACGTGGCCGCAGGCCCCGATGGCGCCCGCGGCTCCCCCTCCGGTGACCGGCCGCCTGACAGACGCGGCCGCACCGTGCTGACTTCTCTCTGCGTGATGCGCACCTGACCGGAGCCCCCTCCTCGGTCATTTTCGCAATTTTTCCTTTTGAGAGAAGGTTTTGTCGTGCGCAAAATTCTGTTCAGCGGCGTCGTCGTGGCGTCCGCCCTCCTGCTCGGCGCGTGCAGCAGCACCGATTCCCCGGCGTCCGCGCCGGCGTCGAGCACGCAGTCCGGGCACAACGCCGCCGACGTCGCGTTCGCCCAGCAGATGATCCCGCATCACCGGCAGGCGCTGGACATGGCGAAGATGGTGCCGTCCCGCAGCACCAACCCGAAGGTGGTCGACCTCGCCGGCCGGATCGACAAGGCACAGGACCCGGAGATCCGGCAAATGCAAGGCTGGCTGGACGCCTGGGGCGCGCCGAGCACCGGTGCCGCCATGCCAGGGAACGCCATGCCCGGTCACGAGATGTCCGGTCAGCCGGCCCCCGGCCACGCCGTGGCGGGCATGATGTCCGACGCCGATATGAAGAACCTCGCGGCGGCCAAGGGCACGGAGTTCGACCGGGCGTGGCTGGAGATGATGGTCAAGCATCACCAGGGCGCGGTCGAGATGGCGAAGGCCGAGCTCGGCCAAGGCTCCGACGCCGGCGCCAAGGCCCTGGCACAGAAGATCATCGACGGCCAGCAAGCCGAGATCTCCGAGATGCAGGGCCTGCTCAAGAGCTGACCGCCGGGCGCGCGGCGGAGCGGTGCCGACACGACCGTGCTGTTCGGTCCGTGAAGGGCCCCTTGCGGGAATCTGAGTCTCTCAAGGGGTCCTTCACGGACTCGGCAAGGCGCGGAGGCGAACGGGGCGCCGACCGGAATTGTCGGTGGCCCGGGGTAGAACTGCCGCAGACCAGTACAGCGCCTGCGTCCGCCGACAGAAAGGGCTGAATCGTGAGTTCCGCGAGGCACGACGGGGACACCTGGGATCTGGCGTCCAGCGTCGGCTCCACCGCCACGATGGCCGCGATGGCGAGGGCGATCGCGACCCGCGAGGACACTTCGCTGTTCGCCGACCCGTTCGCCGAACCGCTGGTCCGTGCGGTGGGCGTCGATGTCCTCGCCCGGATGGCCAGCGGCGAGGCGAGCCCGGGCGAACTGGTCGACCAGGTCTTCGTCGACATCGCCAAAATCCGCGGCAAGTTCTACGACGATTTCTTCCTCGATGCCGCGAAGGCGGGCATCACCCAAGCGGTGATCCTGGCCGCCGGGCTGGATTCTCGCGCGTACCGGCTGCCCTGGCCTGCCGGGTCGGTGGTCTACGAACTGGACCAGCCGCGAGTCATCGAGTTCAAGGCACAGACCTTGGCCGCTCTGGGCGCCACGCCGGCCACCGACCGGCGCACCGCGGGCGCAGATCTTCGCGACGACTGGCCGACGTCGTTGCGTGCCGCCGGATTCGACCCGGCTCAGCAGACCGCGTGGAGCGCCGAAGGACTGCTCGGGTACCTGCCGCCCGATGCGCAGGACCGCTTGCTGGACACCATCACCGACCTGAGCGCGCCGGGCAGCCGGGTGGCCACCGAGAGCCGTCCGAACCCGCGGCCGGGCGACGAGGCGAAAACGAAGGAAAGCCTGGACCGGATCTCGCGAGACTGGCGTGGCCAGAACTTCGACTCCGATCTGACTCGGCTGCGGTATTTCGGCGAGCGCAACGAAACAGGCCCGTATCTGACCCGGCGCGGATGGGCGCTGGAAGGAAGGACGGTTCGAGAGCTGTTGGCGGACAACGACCTTCGGTCGCTGGGGAACGATGATCTGCGGATGGGCGACGTGCGGTACGTCCGCGGGGTTCTCGGGAAATAGCCACGCGTTCGGTGTCGGCAGCACCGAGCGCGGCACGCGGACGCTGACCGATCGGGCAAGGCGGGTCGGCAGCCGGTGGCTGGGGTTGCCGCGAACCCCAGCCACCGGCTGACCTCACTGCCGTGCGCGACGACGCCGCGAGATCAGCAGCAGCGCACCACCGCCCGCCAAGAGCGCGATTGCCACGAGTCCCGCCGGGATCAGCACGACCCCGGTGAACGCCAGCGGCGGGCTCGGCGGTTCCGGTGCCGGGCCCGGAGGCGGGCCGGGCGGGGTCGGTGGCGTCTTGGTGAGCGGGGTGGTCGTACGGCACTGCGGATCGGTGGAACCGTCCGGACAGTTGGTGCCGGGCGTGGTCGACGTGACCGCGTTCCGCAGATTCTGTCCGTCGCCGACTGGAGTCTTGACGGTCACGCTGTAGGTCACCGTCGCGGTGGCACCGACGGCCAGATCGCCCGTCCACGTCAGATGCGGCGCCGCGTAAGTCGTGGTGCCGATGGTCGTCGCGGCGTCGTTGTTGAAGGCGGCATTGCCCAAGACGCCAGTCAGATCGTCGACGAAAGTCGCGCCAGGCAAGGGGGTCTGGCCGGTATTCTTGACCGTCACCGTATAGGTGACCTTGTCCCCTGCTTTCGCCACAGTCGCGCTGGCCTTCTTGGCAATGCTTGAGCCAGGCACCCGCGTAGTGGTTCCGCAGCGAGGATCGGTCGAGCCCGGCGGACAGTTCCCGCCCGGAGTCTCCGACGTCACGACATTCGCCAGAACGTGGTCGCCCTTGACCGGATTCGCGACCGTCACGCTGTACTTCACGGTCGCGGTAGCACCGATCGACAGGTCGCCGGTCCACGTCAAATGCGGTGCGGTGTAGGCGACCGAGCCGACCGAGGCCGAGGCGTCCCCAGCATAGGCGGCGTCGTCCAAAACCCGCGTCAAGTCATCCGTGAAAGTCGCACCACGCAACGGCGTTTGCCCGATGTTGCGCACCGTCACCGTATAGGTCACCTTGTCCCCCGGCTTGGCTTCCTTCTTGTCAGCGACCTTCACGATCTCCAAGCCAGCGACCGGCGTCGTCGTCCCGCAACGCGGGTCCGTCGAGCCCGGCGGACAGTTCCCGCCCGGAGTCTCCGACGTCACGACATTCGCCAGAACGTGGTCGCCCTTGACCGGATTCGCGACCGTCACGTTGTACTTCACGGTCGCGGTAGCACCGACGGGAAGGTCGCCAGTCCAGGTCAAATGCGGTGCGGTGTAGGCGACCGAACCGATCGAGGCCGAGGCGTCACCGTCGTAGGCGGCATCATCCAGCACGCGGGTCAGGTCATCGGTGAAAGTCGCGCCACGCAACAGAGTCTGCCCCGTGTTGCGCACCGTCACGGTGTAACCGACCTTCTCGCCCGGGTTGGCCGACTGCTTGTCCGCTACCTTCGAAATCTCGATCCCGGACACCGGCGTCGTCGTCCCGCACCGCGGATCGGTCGAACCCTGCGGACAGTTCCCACCCGGAGTCTCCGACGTCACGACATTCGCGAGAACGTGGTCGCCCTTCACTGGATTATTTACCGTCACGCTGTACTTCACGGTCGCCGTGGCACCGATCGGCAGGTCGCCAGTCCACGTCAACCGCGGTGCGGCATAGCTGACCAAACCCGCCGAGGCCGAGGCGTCCCCAGCATAGGCCGCATCGTCCAGCACACGTGTCAGGTCATCCGTGAAAGTCGCGCCACGCAGCAGAGTCTGCCCAGTGTTGCGCACCGTCACGGTGTAACCGACCTTCTCACCCGGGTCGGCCGACCGCTTGTCCGCGACCTTCGAGATCTCGATCCCGGACACCGGCGTCGTCGTCCCGCACCGCGGATCCTTCGAGCCCGGCGGACAGTTCCCGCCCGGAGTCTCCGACGTCACGACGTTCGTCAGCCGGTGATCGCCACCGGCGGGGTTCTTCACGGTGACGCTGTACTTCACCGTCACGGACGCCCCGACCGCCAGATCGCCGGTCCAGGTCAGCCGAGGCGTCGCATAGACAGCCGTGCCCGCCGACGCGGAAACGTCGCCGTTGTAGGTGGCATCGTCGAGGACCCGCGACAGATCGTCGGTGAAAGTCGCACCGGGCAACGGCGTCCGGCCGGTATTGGTCACGGTGACCGCGTAGCTGACCTTGTCCCCCGGGTTCGCCGACTGCTTGTCGACGGTCTTCGCGATGGTCAGGCCAGGCAGTGGCGTGGTCGTTCCGCAGCGCGGGTCGGTCGATCCGGGCTCGCAGTTGCCCGGCACCGGCGTGCTGACGGTGTTCCGCAGCTGGTGGTCGCCGGCGATCGGGTCGTTCACGGTGACGCTGTACTTCACGGTCGCGGAAGCACCGATCGTCAGGTCACCGGTCCAGGTTAAGCGAGGCGCAGCGTAGGCGACCGAGCCGGCCGAAGCCGACGCGTCGCCGTTGTAGGCGGCGTCGTCGAGCACTTGCGAGAGATCGTCGGTGAACGTCGCGTCCGGCAGCGGGACCTGGCCGGTGTTGGTCACCTTCACCGTGTAGGTGACCTTCTCCCCCGGGTTCGCGGTCTGCTTGTCCGCAGTCTTCTCGACGGTCAGTTCCTTGCCCGGCGTCGTGGTCGAGCACGACGGATCAGTGGACCCGGGCGGGCAGTTGGCACCGGGCGTCGAGGAGGTGACGACATTGTTCAGCTTCTTGTCCCCGGGGTCCGGCTTCTTGACGGTGACGCTGTACTTCACCGTCGCCGAAGCACCGATCGCAAGGTCGCCGTTCCAGGTCAAATGCGGTGCCGCATAGGCCAGTGCGCCCGCGGAAGCCGAGGCGTCGCCGTTGTAGACCGCATCGTCCAGGACCTGAGTGAGGTCGTCGGTGAAGGTCGCGCCGGGCAACGGGGTCTGGCCGGTGTTCGTGACGGTGATCGTGTAGGTCACCTTGTCGCCGGGCACGACCTGGGCGCGGTCCACCGACTTCGCGATCCGCAGACCGGACACCGGGGTGGACGTCGTGCATTGAGGATCAGCGGAGCCGGCTGGGCAGTTGCCGCCAGGGGTGGTGGAGGTGACGGTGTTGACCAGTTTGTGGTCACCGGTCACCGGGCTCTTCACTGTCACGCTGTACTTGACGGCCGCGGCCGCGCCGACCGCGAGGTCACCGGTCCAGGTCATCCGAGGGGCCGCATAGGCCACCGAGCCCGCCGACGCGGAAGCGTCGCCGTTGTAGGCGGCGTCGTCGAGAACGCGAGTCAGGTCATCGGTGAACGTCGCACCGGACAACGAAGTCTGGCCGGTGTTCTTCACCGTCACCGTGTAGGTGACACGATCGCCCGGATTGGCGCTGGTCTTGTCGGCGGTCTTGCTGAACTGGATCCCGGACACCGGCGTCGTGGTCGAGCAGGCCGGGTCGGCCGAGCCCGCCGCGCAGTTGTTGCCCGGGGTGGCGGAGGTGATGACGTTGACCAGCTTGTGATCCCCGGTCACCGAGCTCTTCACCGTCACGCTGTATTTGACGGTCGCCGAAGCGCCGACCGGAAGGTCACCGGTCCAAGTCAGCCGAGGTGCGGCATAACTCACCGCGCCCACCGACGCCGACGCGTCGCCGGAGTAGGCAGCGTCGTCGAGAACACGCGTCAGGTCATCGGTGAACGTCGCACCGGACAACGGAGTCTGGCCGGTGTTCGTGACAAGGACCGTGTAGATCACCTGGTCGCCGGGGTTCGCGGACTGCTGGTCGGCCTTCTTCTCGATCCGCATCCCGGACACCGGCGTGGTGGTGCCGCACTGCGGATCCGACGAGCCGGGGACGCAGTTGCTGCCCGGCGTGGTCGAGGTGACCGTGTTGACCAGCCTGTGGTCGCCGGTATCGGGGTCGTGCACCTTCGCCGAGTACGTCACGGTCGCCGTGCCGCCCACCGGCAAGTCGCCGGTCCAGGTCAGTTTCGGGGCTCGGTAGCCGACCGAGCCGGTCGAAGCGGAAGCGTCGCCGTTGTAGGCGGCGTCGTCGAGAACGCGAGTCAGGTCATCGGTGAACGTCGCACCGGACAACGGGGTCTGGCCGGTGTTGGCCACGGTGACGGTGTACTTCACGGTGTCGCCCGGCTTCGCGGACGCCGGCGCGGCGGTCTTGCTGATCCGCATTCCGGACACCGGCGTCGTAGTGCCGCAGCGCGGATCCGTCGCGCCGGCGGCGCAGTTGCTGCCCGGCGTGGAGGACGTGATCGTGTTGGTCAGCTTGTGGTCGCCGGGGTCCGGGTTCCGCACGGTCACGCTGTAGGTGATCGTCGCCGAGGCACCGACGGCGAGATCACCGGTCCAGGTCAGTTTCGGCGCGGTGTAGGAGGTCTGGCCGGCGGGCGCGGCGTCGTCGTTGTACTTGGCGTCGTCCAGCACCTTCGACAGATCGTCGGTGAACGTCGCGCCTCGCGCGGCTACCTGGCCGGTGTTGCGCACGACGACGGTGTACCGCACAGTGTCGCCCGGGTTCGCGGACTGCTTGTCCGCGGTTTTGGCGATCTCGATTTTCGTTCCGGGCACAGTTGTTTCCGCGCAGGACGCGGTGGCATCGTCCGCGCAGCGCCGGTCCGGCGGGACGGTCGGCGGCGGGCCGTCGGTGACCTTGGCGCGGTTGATCAGCGTGGTGCCGATGGTCGCTTCGCCGATTCGCGTGTGGACGGTCATCGTGGCTTGCGCCCCGACCGGAATCGCCGCGGTGCGCCATTGCAGCGGGCCACTGCCGGTGACGGTGCCGCTCGTGGTGGTCGCGCTGACGAAGGCGGTACCGGCCGGCAGCAGGTCGGTGACCGTCGTGGGCGGCACTGGGATGTTACCGGTGTTGGTGAGCGTGACCGTGTAGGTCAGCTCGTCACCGGGCAGCGCGGTGGCCTTGTCCACGACCTTGCTCAGGGTGTATTCCGGTGCCGCGACGACGTTGCGGACGGTGTTGCTGTCGCGGCTCTGTTCGCGGCCGGTTTGCTTGCCGTGGTAGACCACGGACGCGGAGTTGTCCAGGCGCGTGCCCGGGGCGACGGTCTGCGCGACCGTGACGCGGAAGCCGATGTGCGCGCTCTGGCCAGGAGCCAGGTCGGGCAGTGCGCAGGTGACGAGCTGGCCGGCCGCCGAGCAGCGAGGATCCGAACCGGCCACATAGGACACGCCGTTCGGCAGCGTGTCGGTGACGGTCACTCCGATCGCGGTGTCCAGGTTGGCGGTGCTGCCGTCCGCGTTGCGGTTGGTCACATCGAGGCCGTAGGAAATCTGCCCGCCCTGGGCGACCCAGCCCGGCGGCCGTTCCGGCAGGTTGCCCTCGGGGTCGTTGGTCTTGACGATCTGCAGGTTGGGCTCGTTGGCGTCGGCCATCAACCACACGGTCTGCGGGTACAGCGCGTCACCGGTCGTGCCGATCTTCAGCTGCGCCCGGTCCGCGCCGGCGGGCAGCTTGCCGGTGACGTCGACGGTGCGCGAGTCGTAGCCGAAGTTGTTGCCCGGGTTCGGGTCGCGGTCGGTGACATTGGCCCCTCCGCCGTTCGCGTCGACCCGGTCGATCCGGCTGCTGAAAGCGTTGCTCGTGCTCCGCCCGCCGGGCGCGGGCAGGGTCAGCCGCTGCAGCGAACCGGCGTCGCGGCCGAACTCGAGGTAGTCGCCGGAGATGTTGGCGTCGCCGTCGCCGACGACCACGCCGAGCGTCGCGGACGGGACGTGGCTGGCCGGGGTCCGGATGCCGGCCAGGTCGATGGTGGTCGCGGCCGGGCTGCCGCCGGCCCGGACCCAGTCGAAGCCGTCCCACATCTGCAGGTAACGCAGCGGTTCGCTGTCCAGCTCGTACGCCACGACCAGCGACCAGCCGCCCCAGCAGCCCAGATTGCTGCGATTGCTGGCCGAATTGCCGCGGCAGGCCTGGATGTCCGCGACCGTGTAGGAACCGCCGCCGGCCTGCTTGACCAGGCTGGTCACGTCCTTGACCCCGGCGTGCGCGGTGATCTGCGGAGACCCGCCGCCGAGCGCGTCGAACCAGTCGTAGGTGTCGGCGGTCAGCCGCTGATAGGAACCGGAACCCGGGACCTTCAGCGCGACCTGGTCGGCGCGCGCGGCGTCCCCCGAGTCGGCGTTGGACGAGACCGGGTTGAGCTGCCAGTACAGCCGCGCGGACAACACGGTGGCACCCGGCGGAAGGTTCAGGTTCGCGCTCGAGGCGGTGTTGCCGGGCGCGGCCGGATCGGACTTGACCCAGTACCCGTAGGTCGAGTTGTTCGCGGTATCCGAGCAGGAGGTCGGGACGGTGCTGCAGCTGACGACCGAGTTGGCGGCCATCGTGATCGCACCGTGCGCGACCGTCGAGAATGCCGGGTCCGGGCCGATCTTCCGCGGGCTGCCGAGACCGCGCGGCGCGAGCGCCCGGGGCTGCGGGGCAGCGGAACTCGTCGGCGGGGTGGTCGTCGCCGACGGAACGGGCTTGGCGGACTCCACAGTGGACGTCGGAGAGGCCTCGGACTTGGACGAGGCGCTCGGCGAGGACGACGCGGCAGGCAGTTCCGACGGCGCGGCGGTGCTCACCGGGGCGCCGCCGGACGGAACCGGCGCGCCGACCGCCGGCGCGGCGCTGAGCACGCCCACGGCGAACACCAGCGTCAACGCCGTGGCGACGCGCTTCGAGCGGGACCGGATGAATCCGGGACGGCGGGCGATCACAGAAGCTCCCATGGGGATGGACGGAATTGCCGGACTGCTGCCCGAAGTTCATCGACACCGGTCAAGGAATTCGTACCCCGCCTTCCCCCGCTCCGGGGAGTTTCCCGGGCCGGAATCACTGGATAGGGGGACGGCGGCCAGCCAAAAAGTGACTATCGACGGGAAGCGCACCGGTTTTGCCGATCGATCCGCAACCACCCGAGGGCGTGCGTAAATAACCGGTCTCCGGCGAGGAAATAGTTTCGGCGGAACGGCAAGATGAAAATGCGTCGCGTCCTTCGCCCAGGTCCGCTGTGGAACCACCGCCGGACGATGCGCGTGGCCCTGCCCAGCCGTGCCCCGCCCGAACCGTGCCTGGCAGCAGCGTGGCCGCGAGGCCCTGCCGTTCCGGTGGGAGCCTGGCCGCGGCGTCGGATCCTCGCCACCGCGAGCCGAGGCGAGGGCGCACGCCAGGCCAACCGGCGAAACGCGCGCTCCCGTTGGCCCGACCTTCCTCAGCGGACTCGCCGTCCAAGGCGGCCGCGCGGAACTAGCCCGCCGCACACCCGGAGCTGTGCTTCACTCGATGCCATGGCCGAGACTTTCGGGGTGCCCGGACCGGGCAAAATCGACTACTACGCCCGGGTGGCGGAGGCCGGCCGCGATTACAAGCGGCAGGTACTGGCCGCGCTGGAGTTGCGGCCCGGCTTGACGGTGCTCGACCTGGGCTGCGGTCCCGGCACCGACCTGCCTGCCATGGCGGACGCGGTGGCCCCGACCGGTTCGGTCCTCGGCATCGACGTCGAGCCTGCCATGGTCGCCGAGGCGGGGCGGCGGGTCGCGGACCTGCCGCGGACCGAGGTTCGGCGGGGCGATGCCCACGCGGTGCCGTTGGCTGGTTCCAGCGTGGACCGCGCTCGGGCGGACCGGATGGTGCAGCATGTCGCCGATCCGTCCGCGGTCTTCGCGGAGCTGTACCGCGTGTTGCGCCCGGGCGGGCTGATCTGCGCCGCCGAACCGGACTGGGACAGTCTGGTGGTGGATCCCGGCTCGCGTTCGGCCAACCGCGCCTTCAACCGGTTCGTCTGCTCGACCATGGTGCGGAACCCGACGGTCGGCCGGGAATTGCCGCGGCTGGCGCTCTCCGCCGGTTTCGAGGTGCGCGATGTTACGGTCGCCGCGCCGGTTTTCCGGGATTTCGCGTCGGCGGACAAGATTCTGGGCCTGAGCCGCAACACCGAACGCGGGATCCGGGCCGGTCAGCTGGACCCCGCCGAAGGGGAACAATGGCTGGCCGACTTGTCCGCCGGACCGTTCCTCGCCGCGAGCATGGTGTTCGTCGGCGTGTTCGTCAAACCTGCCGGCGGCGCACGACCTCGGTGATCCAGACCGGCGCGTACGGCGACGTGCAGTTCGGCGGCGTCGGGTAGTCCTTGAGGACTTCGAGCCGCTCCCCGATCGCGATCGCGCGGTCGCGCAGGCCGGGGTGCTCGATGCCGATCTGGGCGAGGCAGTGGTTCATCGCCCACTGCAGCCGCTCCGGAGCGCCCTTCAGGTCGGCCTCGATCACGTCGAGCAGCCCGGGAAGGTCAAGCCCGTCCGGGTTCTTGGCGACGCGCTCGACGGTCAGCGCCCATCCGGCACTGGCCACCACCGGGTCCGGGTCGGCCAGCCAGGCTGTGCGCAGCTCCTCGGCGTAGCGGGTCTTCTTGACGAGGTAGTTGACCAGCCAGTCCTGGACCTTCGGCCGGCCGGCGTCGCGCAGCATCGCGTCGAGCTCGTCTCGGTCGTACTGCTTCGGCCGGCCGACGAGCAGCGCGAGCAGGCGGGCGTCGGAACCGCCGGTGCGCCAAAGTTCGCGGGCGAGCTCCGGCTGCGCTTTGAGCTCCTTGGCGAGCTCGCGAAGCTTGCCGAGGTGGACGCTGTGGTCGTCGCCATGGTTCTCGTTGACGGCGCGGATCCGGGGGTCCGCCAGCTCGCTGAGCTGGGCGAGGACAGCGGCGACGTCCGGCGAGGCGAGCGGGGCGGGCACGGAAACCTCCAGTTCGGCGCGGTCGGGACCGAGGGTACGGGAACCCGACGCGGTAACGGACACAAAGTGCGGAGCGCCCAAAAGCTGGTCTCAGGTGATGTGCGCCGGACAGTCCGCTGGTCTTGTCCGTGAGGGGCCCCTTCAGGGACTTGGATTCCCTCAAGGGGCCCTTCACGGACAGACACGCGCTGGCCACGGGGAGGTTCCACCCGCGCCGCAAGGAGTACCAGGGGTACCGCGATCCCGGCGGTCGCGGCCGCGGCAAGACGTCCGGCGAGCTCCAGCACGAGTGGGGCTGCGCGCAGGGCTACTTCTCTAAGCAGGAATGCGGGCCCCTGCGGTTACCCCCGCGGAGCAGCGAGCGCGGCCAGTATCCGGCTGCGGGTCGGCACGTCCAGTCGGCACGCGTCACCGGCCGCCGGGTCCGCCGCGCCCATCACGTCGACGCCGTCGACCAGGACGGTCGGCGAGCGATATCTGCCGATCCGTTCCACCAGCGCCCTGTCGACCCCGCTCTCCGCCAGGCAGTCCACCACGAGGGCGCGTGCTGCCGCGGCGTTCGGGCAGCCCGGCGCGGTCAGCAGTTCGATCCGGATGCCGCGGATCTCCGGCCCAGGTGCGCACACAGCGGTCCTCCCGTCGTCCCTCCCAGCGTAAGCGAAAATCCGCCTTGAGGAGTTCGGCAGAGGGCGGCCAAGACATGACCAGAGCTCGTCGCGGGAACGGCTGACCCCGCTGCCCGCTGCCCACGGCCGCCGGAACGCGAATTCCGTCCCGGCGGTCGGTGCCTCAGGCGTGCTTGATCATCGGCAGGTCCCGGCAGATCTCCCGGAACCCGAGGCCGTGGTACAGCCCCTTCGCTCGCGGATCTCCGGGCGCGCCAAGGCAAGCGACCGTCGCGTGGGTCGCGCCCGCGGCCCGCGCCCGGCCCATGCCGTGCAGCAGCATTGCCCGCCCCAGGCCGAGGCGCCGATGGTCCGGATGGGTGCCGACCGGCTCGAATTCGACCGTCTTGTTCACTTCGTCCAGCCACATGATCGTGGACGCGGCCATCGTCCCGTCCGGTGCCTCGACCAGGATGTGCAGGTCGCCGCGGTACGGAGGCGTCGCGCGGAGCCCCTCGTAGCTTTCGCGCGAGTACGCGACCACGCCCCAGGCGGCCAGGTGCGCCTGCACCGCCGCGTCCGGGCCGGCCTCGTCCGCGGTGCGGAAACGATAGCCGTCCGGCAACGCCGGCGTTTCCACCGACACCAGGTCGCGCTCGTTCAGCATCGTCCAGAACCCGTTGTCGCCCAGACCTTCCGGGTCCGGCGAATAGCCGTGCGCGGTCCACCGCCGCAACCCGAACTCGTCCGCCGCGCCGGGCAGGACGGTGCGCTCGAGCCCGTCCGCGACGCCGTCGAACCACTCGATCACCTCGTCCACCAACGCGGCGTGGTCGTGGTGAACCTGCAGCGCCAGATAGGCCCCAGTGATGTCTTTGACCGACCCGTCGCTGCGCCGCACGCTCCGCGGCAGCTGCGCCCAGCCCCATGCCACCAGATCGGGGCCGGCGAACCACAGCCGCCGTCGCCAGCTGGCCCCTTGCCCGGCGTGCGCGCGACCCCAGTTCCAGGCCAGTTCCCCGTACGACGCGTCGCTGTTGATCAGCTCCGGCCGCTCCGCTGTCACCCGCTGCGCCAAGACTTGCATGAGCTGCACGTCCGCGGCGGTCAGCAGATCGTCGTTGGTCATAGTCGCCCACGATCGCAGCCGGCCGCGGGCACGTCGAACGATTTTCCCGGCCCCGGGACTGTCTACACCGGACTCAACTCGGCCAGGATCACCCGCGCCGCTTCCGCCAGCCGCTCCCCGATCGCCGCGACGTCCGCCGGACCGGTCAGGTACACCACCGCCAGCGCCGCCGGATGCTGCCCAGGCACCGACAGCGGAACGGCGATCGACGACAAGCCAGGAATCACCTCGTCGTGACTCGTTTCGTACGGCGCGTTCCCGCCGCGCAGCTGCTGCCTGATCGCCCGCCCGGGCGCGCCGTCGGTGATCGGATGCCGGCTGCCCGGCCGCCGCGCCACCGCGGCGGTCGCGTGCCGCGGTTCGACGCTGGCAAGCGTGACCACCGAATCCTCGCCGTCGAGCGTCGCGAGGAACGCGGTCATGCCGAGCTCGTTCGCCAGCACCGTCAGCTCCGGCAGCGCAGTCGACTGCAAATCGCGGGATACGTTGCGCGCCAACGCCGCCAGCCGAGCGCCGAGCTCCAGCTCGCCGCTTCCGTTCCGCACCACCAGCCCGTGGTCCTCCAGCGTGCGCACGATCCGGTACGCGACAGACCGGTGCAGGCCGAGCCGCGTCGCCAGCTCACCGATCGACAACGGCTGTTCCGCCTCGGCGAGGATTTCCAGCGCGGTGAGGCCGCGCGACAACGTCTGCGACCCGGCCGCTTGCTTGGCTTCCGTCACGCCTGGTCCTTCCCGTGCGGGGTCTTGTGCGGTGAAGCAGCCCACTCTAGCATCAGCTCACTCGATAATTGAATAGCTCGTTCAATTATCGAACGAGTGGCTGTTCACAGCGAGGTGAGGAGACCGATGCAGTTCCACCATCACGGCTACGTTTCTGGCGAACCGCGCGTTCTGCCCGCCGCCGGAACCGGCCTCGCCCGGCCGGCGGACCTGCCGGACGAGGTCGACGTGCTGATCGTGGGAACCGGCCCGGCGGGCATGATCACCGCCGCGCAGCTGTCGCGGTTCCCGGACGTCACGACGCGGATCGTGGAACGCCGCGGCGGACGGCTCGAGGTCGGGCAGGCCGACGGGATCCAGGCGCGCAGCGTCGAAACCTTTCAAGCGTTCGGGTTCGCCGGCCGGATTGTCGAAGAGGCGTACCGGATCACCACGATGTCGTTCTGGAAGCCGGATCCAGCCGACCCGGAGCGCATCGCGCGCTCCTCGCGGGTGCCGGACGACCCGACCGGGATCAGCGAGTTCCCGCACCTGATCGTGAACCAGGCCCGCGTGCAGGACTACTTCGCCGAGTACATGGCGAATTCGCCCAGCCGGATGAAGCCCGATTTCGGGCTGGAGTTCGTCTCCCTGTCCGTCGCCGAAGGCGACGAGCACCCGGTCGCCGTCACGCTGCGGCACACCGCCGGCCCGCGCACCGGCGAAGAACGGATCGTCCACGCCAAGTACGTCGTCGGCTGCGACGGGGCCCGCAGTGCGGTGCGCGAGGCGATCGGCCGGGAACTGGTCGGCGACCAGGCATTGCACGCCTGGGGCGTGATGGACGTCCTCGCCGTGACCGATTTCCCGGACATCCGCACGAAATGCGCGATCCAGTCGCACGACGGCGGCAACATCCTGCTGATCCCCCGCGAGGGCGGCTCCCTGTTCCGGATGTACGTGGACCTGGGCGAAGTCTCGCCAGACGACCACGGTGCGGTCCGCAAGACCACGATCGAGCAGATCATCGCGCGCGCCAACGCGATCATGCGGCCCTACTCGCTGGATGTGAAGGAAGTGGCGTGGCACAGCGTGTACGAGGTGGGCCATCGGCTCACCGACAAGTTCGACGACGTGCCCGCCGGCGAAGACCGGGTACCCCGCGTCTTCATCACCGGCGACGCCTGCCACACGCACAGCGCGAAAGCCGGTCAGGGCATGAACGTCTCGATGCAGGACGGCTTCAACCTCGGCTGGAAACTGGGGCACGTCCTGGACGGCCGCGGCCCGGCTTCGCTGCTCGCCACGTACTCCGCGGAACGCCAGCTGATCGCGAAGAACCTGATCGAGTTCGACAAGGAATGGTCGGCGCTCATGGCGGCCCGGCCGGACGAGCGGGCCGACCCCGCGGAGCTGGAGGAGTTCTACGTCAAGACCTTCGAGTTCCCGGCCGGTTTCCTGACGCGGTACCAGCAGTCGCCGCTGATCGCCGCGCCGGATCACCAGCATCTGGCGACCGGTTTTCCGATCGGCAAACGCTTCGCCTCGGCCCCGGTAGTCCGGGTGTGCGACGCGAACCCGGTCCACCTGGGACACCACGCGCAGGCCGACGGGCGCTGGCGCATCTATGTCTTCGCCCCGGCGGACCACGCGGTGACCGCCGCGTTCGCGGACTGGCTCGGCCAGGCGCCGGATTCGCCGGTCGTCGCGCACACGCCGCCGGACCTCGACCTCGACGCCTGGTTCGACGTCAAGGTGATCTACCCGCAGCCGTACGAGGAAATCGACCTGGCCGAGGTGCCCGCCGTGTTTCTCCCGCGCACCGGGCCGTTCGGGCTGATCGACTACGAAAAGGTATACGCGGGCACCGACATCTTCGCCGCCCGTGGCATTTCCGAAGACGGTGCCGTCGTGGTGGTCCGGCCGGACCAGTACGTCGCCGACGTCCTGCCGCTCAGCGCGACCGCCGAACTGGCCGCGTTCTTCGCGCCGATCTTCCGGGCGGACCGCTGAGCCGCCCGGAATTGTCGGTGCCCCCGCCTACCATGGTCGGCACATCCGGAGGGAGGTGCGGACATGCGGGACTCGGTGCTGGAAGCGGTGCGGTTCCTCACCGCCGAGCGCTCCCGGCCGATCACCCTGGAGGACGTGGCCGACCACGTCGCGTACAGCCCGTTCCACCTGGCCCGGGCGTTCGAACGGCAAGTCGGCCTGCCGCCGGGGAAGTTCCTCGCCGCCCAGCGGTTCCACCTGGCCAAGGAACTCCTGCTGGACACCGGGGAAAAGGTCATCGACATCTGCCACGAGGTCGGCTTCTCCGCCCCGGGCACCTTCACCACCCGGTTCACCGCCGCGGTCGGGGTCACCCCGCACCGGTTCCGCCGGCTTCCCGACCTGCTCGCCGACTGTCCGCCGGCCCCGGTCCAGGTACCCGGCGCGGACCGCCACGGCGGCGTGCTGACCGGCCGCGCCGAGCTGTCCCTGGCCGCCCAGTCCGCGCTCCGCCGTCCCGCGATCTACGTCGGCCTCTTCGCGGCTTCGCACGCCCGGGGCATCCCGGTCAGCGGCGC
This sequence comes from Amycolatopsis benzoatilytica AK 16/65, assembly GCF_000383915.1. Classification (NCBI taxonomy): domain Bacteria; kingdom Bacillati; phylum Actinomycetota; class Actinomycetes; order Pseudonocardiales; family Pseudonocardiaceae; genus Amycolatopsis; species Amycolatopsis benzoatilytica. The sequence continues at coordinate 1,436,378 of NZ_KB912942.1, read as the reverse complement.
GCTGCTAGACGACGAGCACCGCTTCACCCTGCTCGACGTCCCGCCCGGCACCTATCGGCTGCTGGCCTGTGCCCTCCCGTCCGGCGATCCGCGCAGCCAGCTCCTCCCTCCGGTCCGGGCGGTCGGCGGAGCGCCCCGCCCGGTCCGGATCCGGCCAGGCGCGCCGCCGCTGCGCCAGGACGTCCGGCTGGACCTCGCGCGCGACTGGACGCCTCCGGTGCTGGTCGCGCTGCCCCCGCTGGCCTCGGCGGGAGCGCAAGAATGGAGAAGCGATGCCCGTCCGGCGGGGATAGGTTGAACTCGGTCAGCGGCCGGAGGCAGGGAGCGGGCATGTCCGGAGTTCGAGTATTGGTCGGTACGCGCAAAGGCGCGTTCATCCTCACTTCCGACGAAGGCCGCACCGACTGGCAGGTGGACGGGCCGCACTTCGGCGGCTGGGAGGTCTACCACGTCAACGGCTCGCCCGCCGACCCCGACCGGCTCTACGCCTCGCAGTCCACGTCCTGGTTCGGCCAGCTGATCCAGCGCTCCGACGACGGCGGCAAGACCTGGAACCAGGTCGACCACGACTTCGCCTACGAAGGCGGGGCCGGCGAGCACCTCTGGTACGACGGCACCCCGAAACCGTGGGAGTTCACCCGGATCTGGCATCTCGAACCGTCGCTGCACGACCCGGACACGGTGTACGCGGGCGCGCAGGACGCGGCGCTTTACCGCAGCGCCGACGGCGGCAAGAGCTGGCACGAGCTCACCGGGCTGCGCAAGCACACGTCCGGTCCGGGCTGGCAGCCGGGCGCGGGCGGGTTGTGCCTGCACACGATCATCCTCGACCCGCGTGACTCCGACCGGATCTACACCGCGATCTCCGCCGCCGGCGCGTTCCGCAGCGACGACCGCGGCGAGAGCTGGCAGCCGATCAACCGCGGCCTGCACTCGGATGGCATTCCGGACCCGGACGCCGAGGTCGGGCACTGTGTGCACCGGCTCGCGCTGCACCCGTCGCGACCCGACGTCCTGTTCATGCAAAAGCATTGGGACGTGATGCGCTCGGACAACGCGGGCGACTCATGGCGGGAAATCAGCGGCAACCTGCCCAGCGACTTCGGCTTCCCGATCGCGGTGCACCCGCACGAACCGGAAACCGTCTATGTCGTCCCGATCCACAGCGATTCCGAGCACTACCCGCCGGAAGGCAAGCTGCGTGTGTACCGCAGCCGCGTCGGCGGCGACGAATGGGAGCCGCTCACCAACGGCCTGCCGCAGCAGGACTGCTACGTCAACATCCTGCGCGACGCGATGGCGGTCGACTCGCTCGACGAGGCCGGGATCTACTTCGGCACCACCGGCGGCCAGGTTTACGCGTCCCCGGACGGCGGCGACAGCTGGGCGCCGATCGTGCGCGACCTGCCCGCGGTGTGCTCGGTCGAGGTGCAGACCCTGCGATGACGACCGTGGTCCGCGTCAAGCTGCCCACGCACCTGCGCCGGCTCGCCAAAGTGGACGGCGAGGTGCGGTTGCCGGTCGAGGATCCGCCGACGCAACGCGCCCTGCTGGACGCGCTCGAACGCGCGTATCCCCAGCTGCGCGGCACCGTCCGCGACACGACCACGGGCAAGCGCCGGGCTTTTGTCCGATTTTTCGCCTGTGAAGAGGACCTGTCGAACACTGAACCGGATGCCGGGCTGCCCGCGCCGGTGGTCTCCGGCGCCGAACCGTTCCTGATCATCGGCGCGATGGCCGGCGGCTGACGCTCCTCCAGCAGACCTGCTGGTCTCGGTGCCTCGTGGGGGTGCACCGAGACCAGCCGGTCCGTCCATTCCAGACCGCGCGGCCCGACCGCGGGAGGTCTGGAAAACGCTGGAAACCACCCGTACGCTCCGACACATGGTCGCCATCTGATGACAATGGTGTATTTCATCCGTTATTCGATGGCAAGATCTCCGCCATGCCGGAGACCGATGATGTTCGTGCTGGCGAACCAGGATCCACGGCCGTGTCGACTGTTGCCGCACGGCCGGCGGAATCCGCCGCGCCCGCACCGCCCCGCCGTCCCCCTCGCCGCCGATACCGCCCGCGCGAGGTCCTGCTGGGCGTCCTGTTCTGCGTCCCCGCTCTCGCCGGTCTCGGCACGTTCGTGTTCTTTCCCCTGTTCCAGGCGGTTTTCCTGTCGACTCGGGGCACCGACATCAACGGCAACCCGTCGCGGTCGGTCGGCATCGCGAACTTCGCCGAGCTGTTCACCCCGGAGTTCGGCGCGACGTTGCTGCGCACGCTGCTGTTCACGCTGTTCGTAGTGGTCGTCGGCGTCCTGCTGCCGATGGCGCTGGCGGTGCCGATCGCGCAGAAGCTGCCCGGGATGCGGGTGTTCCGGACGCTGTTCACGCTGCCGTTCGCCTACTCCGCGTCGGCGGCGAGCGTGGTGTGGCTGCTGATGCTCGACCCGTCCATGTCGCCGGTGAACTGGCTGCTCGGACTGTTCGGAGTGGACTCTCCGGGATGGACCACCGAATCGCCGTGGGCGCTGCTGACCGTGGCGTGGGCGACGGTGTGGGTGGCCAGCGGGTTCAACCTGCTGGTGATCGGGTCCGGGCTGGCCGGCGTCGACGAGTCGGTGCTGGAGGCCGCCCGGCTCGACGGGGCGACCGGGTTCCGGAACTTCTTCAGCGTCGTGCTGCCGATGATCTCGCCCAGCGTGTTCTTCGTCATCGTCACGACCACGCTCACCGCGTTGCAGGCGCTCGGCCAGGTCCAGGTGATGACCGACGGCGGGCCGAACGGGAGCACCACCACGCTGGTGTTCTCGATCTACCACAACGCGTTCGAAAACGGGAACAACAACTACGGCCTCGCCAGCGCGCAGGGCCTCGTGCTGCTGGTGATCGGCATCCTGCTCGCCGCGATCCAGTTCGGCGTCGTGGAAAGGCGGGTGCACTACCGGTGACCCAGGCACTCGAACGTCCGGCCCGCAAGCGCAGCTCTCTGGCCGCCCCGGGCAAGAAAACCAGTGCGCTCACCTACGTGTGGCTCGCCCTCGCCATGGTGGTACTGCTGTTTCCGGTGCTGCTGACCGTCGTCGGCGGATTCCTGCCCGAAGGGCGCCTCGTCCGGCAGCCGCCGGGACTGTTCGACGGCAGCTACAGCTTCGACAACTACATCGCGGCCTGGCAGCAGACCGTGGTGCCCTTGCTGCCCGCGTTCGCGAACTCTCTCTTCGTCGGCCTGGTCATCATGATCGCGCACCTGGTGACCTCGTGCCTGGCCGCCTACGGGCTGGTCTTCGTCAAGATGCCGTTGCGCCGCCCGCTGTTCTGGCTGTTCATGGTCACGATCATGGTGCCTTACGAGGCCATCGTGGTCCCGAACGCGCTGTTCGTGCGCAGCCTCGGCATCGAGAACAGCCAGTGGAGCCTGGTGCTGCCGTTCCTGGCCAACGGGTTCGGCGTCTTCCTGATGCGCCAGGCATTCCGGCAGTTCCCCACCGAACTGTCCGATGCCGCCCGCATCGACGGCTGCGGCCACCTGCGGTTCCTGTTCACCATCGTGCTGCCCTCGGTCCGGCCGTCGCTGACCGCGCTCGCGGTCTGGTCGTTCCTGCAGGGCTGGAACATGTACTTCTGGCCGCTGATCATCTCGTCCTCGAACAACTCGATGAACACGCTGCAGACGGCGGTGTTCGCGTTGAAGGCCAACGGGAACGGCACGCAGCAGGCGCTGGTGCTGGCCGGCGTGACCATCACCCTGCTGCCCACCCTGCTGCTGGTGATCTTCGGGCAGCGCTGGCTCGTCCGCGGGTTCATGGCCGGAGCCGTGAAGTGACCGCATCTTCCACTGGGAAACGAAAGGGAATCACTGTGCGCATCGGAAAACGCCGCGGATTCGCGGCGGTGGCCGCGTTCGTCGCGGCCGCGACTGTCCTCTCCTCCTGCTCGTCCGCGACGAACGCGGGCCCGGCGTCCGGTTCGGACTCGGCGACCGCGCCCGGCGCCGACGCGCTGAACGGCAAGGGCGAGGTCTCGATCAACTTCTGGCACGCGATGAGCGGCACGAACGGCGAGACGCTCGGCAAGCTGGTCACCGAGTTCAACGCCGCGCACGCCGGCAAGATCAAGGTCAACCTGAACTACAAGGGCCAGTACGACACCGCCCTGGCCGCCTACAAGAATTCCTCGGCCGCGCAGCGCCCGGATCTGATGCAGATGTACGACATCGGCACCCGGTACATGATCGACTCGAAGACGACCCTGCCGATGCAGTCGTTCATCGACGTCGACCACTACGACACGGCCGACATCCAGCCGAACATCGCCGGCTACTACACGGTCGACAACAAGCTGTACTCGATGCCGTTCAACACCTCGATGCCGCTGCTTTACCTCAACCGCGAGGCGTTCCAGAAGGCCGGACTCGACCCGGCCAAGCCGCCGACGTCGCTGGACGAGATCACCGCGGCCGCGCGCAAGATCAAGGCCACGCCGGGCGAAACCGTGCAGTACGGCTTCGGCGCGACGCTGTACGGCTGGTACGTCGAGCAGTGGAACGCGATCGCGAACCAGACGATCTGCGATTCGGAGAACGGCCGCACCGGCCGCGCGAACAAGGCCACGCTGGCCACCGACACCAACGTCAAGCTGCTCAAGTGGTGGCAGGACATGGTGAAGGAGGGGCTGGCGATGAAGCTGGACAGCAACACCGACAACGGCGACAACGCGTTCAGCTCCGGCACCGTCGCGATCGGGCTGGAGTCGACCGGTTCGCTGGGCCAGTTCACCAAGGGCGCGGCCGCCGCCAAGAACCCGTTCACCGTCTCCACCGGCTACTTCCCGAAGGTCGACGCCGCGAACACCGGCGGCCCGATCATCGGCGGCGCCTCGCTGTGGACGATCAACTCCGGCGACGCCGCCCGCGAGCGCGCCTCGTGGGAGCTGGTGAAGTTCCTGGCCGAGAAGAAGACCCAGGTCACCTGGCACACCTCGACCGGCTACTTCCCGATCAGCAAGGGCGCGCTGCAGGACCCGGCAGACAAGCAGTGGGTCTCGCAGAAGCCGCAGTTCGAGACGGCGATCAAGCAGCTCGAGGGCACCAAGCTGACGCACGCCACGCAGGGCTGCTCGGTGGGCGTCATGCCGGACATCCGCAAGGACGTCGAGCAGGCGCTGCAGGCCGCGGTGCTGCAGGGCCAGGACGCCAAGGCGGCGCTGACCGACGCGGAGAACAAGGCGAACAAGCAGATCTCGGACTACAACGCCAAGCTCGGCGGCTGAGTGCCGCCGATGACCGCGGCAACGGCGTTCCCGCTTAACCTCGGCTGACGCGTCCGTGAAGGGCCCCTTGCCGGACTTGGATTCCGGCAAGGGGCCCTTCCCGGACTTTTACCCGCACTGCGCGGCCTGGGCGCGAGCCAGTCCGCCTCGCTGGGGCGAATTCCGGCGGGTAAGTTCGGTGCGGGATGGACATCGACAACGAGCTGCTCGCCGACCTCCGCGCCGCCGTTCGCGGCGAGGTGCACGCGGACGTCCGGCGCCGGGCCGAGTACTCCTCCGACGCCTCCAACTACCGTGTCGTACCGCAGGTCGTGGCGACCCCGCTCGACACCGACGACGTGCTCGCCGCGCTGGCGGTGTCGCGGCAGCACAGCCTGCCGGTGACCTGCCGGGGCGGCGGGACGTCGGTCGCGGGCAACGCGGTCGGGCCGGGCCTGGTACTCGACTTCTCCCGCCATCTCAACCGGATCGTCGACCTCGACCCGGCGGCGCGGACCGCGGTCGTCCAGCCCGGTGTCATCCTCGCCGACCTGCAGCGTGCCGCCGCGCCGCACGGGCTTCGGTTCGGACCGGACCCGTCGACGCACGCGCGCGCGACGCTCGGCGGGATGATCGGCAACAACGCCTGCGGCCCGCACGCGGTGGCGTACGGCCGCACCGCCGACAACGTGCGCGAGCTCCGCGCAGTGGACGGCACTGGACGCCGGTTCAGCACCGTCGAGCCGGTCGACGGGCTCAACGCGCTGATCGACCGGCATCTGTCGGTCATTCGCACCGAGTTCGGCCGATTCAGCCGGCAGGTCTCGGGTTACTCGCTGGAGCACCTGCTGCCGGAGAACGGCCGGAACCTGGCCCGCGCGCTCGTCGGCACCGAGGGAACGCTGGCGGTCACGCTCGACGCGACCGTCAGCCTGGTCCCGGTCTCCCCGGCCCGGCTGCTGGTCGTGCTCGGTTACCCGGACATGGCGACAGCCGGCGACGCGGTACCCGGGCTGCTGCCGCACCGGCCGCTGGCCGTCGAGGGGCTCGACGCGCGACTGGTCGATCTGGTGCGCAGCCACCGCGGCGGTGTCCCGGAACTGCCGGCCGGCGGCGGCTGGCTGATGATCGAAGTGGGCGGCGCGGACACCGCCGAGGCTCAGCACCGTGCCGAGCAGATCGTGCGGGATTCCCAGGCGGCGGACCACGTCGTGCTGCCGCGGGGGCCCGCCGCCACCGCGATGTGGCGGATCCGCGAGGACGGCGCGGGGCTGGCCGGGCGTACGCCGTCCGGCCAGCAGGCCTGGCCCGGGTGGGAAGACGCGGCCGTCCCGCCCGGCCAGCTCGGCGCGTACCTGCGCGATTTCGACGCACTGCTCGACGAATTCGGGCTGGAAGGACTCCCCTACGGCCACTTCGGCGACGGGTGCGTGCACGTCCGGCTCGGCCTGCCGCTGGAACGCGACGCCTCGGTGTTCCGCTCGTTCCTGACCGCCGCCGCGGACCTCGTGGTCGGCTACGGCGGTTCGTTCTCCGGCGAACACGGCGACGGCCGCGCCCGCGGCGAACTGCTGCCGCGGATGTACTCGACCGAATCGATCGCGTTGTTCGGCGCGGTGAAGGACTTGTTCGACCCGGACGACCTGCTCAACCCCGGAGTGGTCGTCCGGCCGCACCCGCTCGACGCGGACCTCCGCCGCCCGCGGGCCCGGCCCCTTCCGGTCGCCGACGGCTTCTCCTTCTCGCACGACGGAGGCGACTTCACCCGCGCTGTCCACCGATGCGTCGGGGTCGGCAAATGCCGCGCGGACAACCGCGCGGCCGGCGGGTTCATGTGCCCGTCCTACCTGGCGACCCGCGACGAAAAGGACAGCACGCGCGGCCGGGCACGGGTACTGCAGGAAGTCGCGAACGGCTCGCTGGTGTCCGGCTGGTCGGACGCCGCGGTGCACGAGTCGCTGGATCTTTGCCTGTCCTGCAAGGCGTGCGCCAGCGACTGTCCGGCCGGGGTGGACCTGGCGCAGTACAAATCCGAGGCACTGCACCGGAAGTACCGGCGCAAGCTCCGCCCGGTCTCGCACTACACGCTGGGCAGGCTGCCGGACTGGATCCGTCTGCTGCACCGGTTCCCCGTGCTCGGCCCGCTCCTGGTCAACGCGCTGATGTCCCTCCGGCCGGTCGAAAAGGTCTTGCTGGCACTGTCCGGAGTGGACCCGCGACGGCATGCCCCGCGGTTCGCCCGGCGATCGTTCACGAAGTCCCGGCGGCGGGTCCGCGACGAGGGGCCGCAAGTCGTGCTGTGGGCGGATTCTTTCTCGGACGGCATGGACACCGACGTCGCCGAAGCCGTCGCGGAGGTGCTCGCCGACGCCGGGTACCGGGTCATCGTTCCACCGCGCCGGCCGTGCTGCGGGCTGACCTGGATTACCACCGGACAGCTTGACACGGCCCGCCGCAAACTCCGCGAACTCGTCGAGACGCTGCGGCCGTACGCCACGGCCGGGCTGCCCATCGTCGGCGTCGAACCGTCCTGCACCGCGGTGCTGCGGTCGGACCTGCTGGATCTCTTCCCAGACGACTCGGACGCGAAGGCGGTCTCCGGCGCGGTCACCACGCTGGCTGAGCTCCTGTCCATCACAGACGGTTGGGAAGCGCCGGATCTGTCCGGCGTGCAGCTCGTCGCGCAGCCGCATTGTCATCAGCATTCGGTGCTGGGCTTCGAAAGCGACCGGGCACTGCTGGAAGCCGCCGGGGCGCGGCTGCAGACCCTCGCCGGCTGCTGCGGACTGGCCGGGAACTTCGGCATGGAACGGGGACATTACGAGGTGTCGGTGGCAGTCGCGGAGAACGCGCTCCTGCCAGCTTTGCGGGAGAAGCCGGACGCGGTGTTCCTCGCGGACGGATTCTCGTGCCGCACCCAGGCGGACCAGCTGGCCGGAGTACGCGGACTGCACTTGGCACAGCTGCTGGCCCATCCGCCGGAGAAACGTCCGTGAAGGGAACATTGAAGGACTCTGAGTCCCTCGATGTTCCCTTCACGGACCGGCGGAGCTGGCGATCGGCCGGACCCGCTACTGCAGCGAAAGATTGAACGAATACCGCGACGCCCGGTAAACGTGCCAGCCGTACTCCACCACCCGGCCGGTCTCGTCGTAAGTGGTGCGCTGCATGGTCAGCAGAGCCGCCCCTGGCTGTTCCGCCAACAGCGCCGCGTCCTCCTCCGTCGCAACCCGCGCGCCAATGCTCTGCTGGGCCGAATGCAGCCGAATCCCGGCCTGCCGCAACAGTTCGTACAAACCGCGCGCAGCCAACTCCTCGTCAAGGGGCGCGATGACCCCGTCCGGCAGATAGTTGTTCATCACCGCCAGTGGCTCGCCGTCCACCGAGCGGATCCGCTTCAACCTCCGCACCGACGTCAGCGACGGAGCCTCCAGCAACGTCGCGACCTCCGCCGACGCCGGCTCCACCCGATTGACCAGCACCTCCGACGACGGCGCCCCGCCCAGCCCGGCCAGATCGTCGAACAGGCTGCTCAACCGCAGCGGGCGGGACACCTTCGTCCGCACCACCTGGGTTCCGACGCCGCGCCTGCGCACCAGCAGTCCCTCGTTCACGAGCGACTGAATGGCCTGCCGGACGGTCGGCCGGGACAGCCGCAGGCCGGCGGCGAGGTCCAGTTCGTTCGCCAGCCGCGCGCCGGCCGGGAGGCGGCCGTCTTCGATGGCCGCGTAGAGCTGGCGCGCGACCTGGAAGTACAGCGGCTCGGGGCTGGCCGGGTCCACCGCGATCTCGCGGACCGGGTCCCAGGGCGGGCTGGTGGTCATCGTCCGAGCCTACCGGCCGGACCCGGCTTTGCCCTAATGTCCATATGTCTTGACAAAGTCAGCCGGCGGGGGCACGGTCGAAGCCACGCGGCAGGCAGGAGGACACGATGCGCACGGGGTTCGACCTCGTCACCATGGGCCGGATCGGCGTGGACCTCTATCCCCTCCAGACCGGCGTCGGACTGGAGGACGTCACCTCGTTCGGCAAGTACCTCGGCGGCAGCGCGACGAACGTCGCGGTCGCGGCCGCCCGGTACGGACGGCGCACCGCGGTGATCACCAAGACCGGCGACGATCCGTTCGGCCGGTTCCTGCGCCGCGCGCTCGGCGAGTACGGCGTGGCCAGCGAGTTCGTGGGCGTCTCGAAGCAGCTGCCGACGCCGGTCACCTTCTGCGAGGTCTTCCCGCCGGACGACTTCCCGCTCTACTTCTACCGTTTCCCCAAAGCCCCGGACCTCGACCTCTCCCCCGGCGAACTCGACTTCGACGCGATCCGCGCGGCGAAGGTGTTCTGGGCGACGGTGACCGGGCTGTCGCAGGAACCGAGCCGGGCGGCCACGCTCGCCGCGCTCGAAGCCCGCGGCCGGGACGGGATCACGGTGCTCGATCTCGACTACCGGCCGATGTTCTGGGAATCGCGCGAACAGGCGCGCGAGTGGGTCGGCAAGGCGCTGGAGCACGTGACGGTCGCGGTCGGCAACCTGGATGAATGCGACACCGCCGTCGCGGTTCGGGAACCGCGAGCGGCGGCGAAGGCGTTGCGGGACCGCGGTGTCTCGCTGGCAGTCGTGAAGCAGGGACCGAAGGGCGTGCTGGCGGTGGACGACACGGGAGAGGCCGAAGTGCCGCCGGTGCCGGTGGAGGTCGTCAACGGTCTCGGTGCTGGCGACGCGTTCGGCGGGGCGCTGGTGCACGGCCTGTTGTCCGGCTGGGACACCGAGCGGATCATGCGGTTCGCGAATGCCGCGGGCGCGCTCGTCGCCGGGGAACTCGCCTGCTCCGACGCGATGCCGACAGTCGACCAGGTGCTGCGCAAGCTCGGAGGGATCGCATGAACACCGTGGAGCGGATCGTCGCGAAGCGGGTGCACGACCCGGAGGCGATCGCCGAAGCGGCGGAGAACCGGGTACGCGCGAAGTCGCCGTTCAACGACAAGGGTTCGGTGATGATCATCGCGGCCGACCATCCCGCCCGAGGCGCGAACGCGGTCGGTTCGGACCCGCTGGCGATGGCCGACCGCGGCGAACTGCTGGAGCGGTTGTGCCTCGCGTTGGAGCGACCGGGGGTCACCGGCGTGCTCGCCACCGCGGACATCATCGACGACCTGCTGCTGCTCGGCGCGTTGCACGGCAAGACCGTGCTCGGGTCGATGAACCGGACCGGGCTGGCCGGGTCGAGCTTCGAGATCGATGACCGGTTCGCCTGCTACGACGCGGAATCCATCGAGCGGATGCGGTTCGACGGCGGCAAGATGCTGGCCCGGATCTGCCTGGACGACCCGGCGACGCCGAGCCTGCTGGAGAACACCGCGAACGCGGTCAACGACCTCGCCGACCGGAAACTTCTCGCGATGGTCGAGCCGTTCCTGTCGGTCTGGCGCGACGGGCGGATCAGGAACGAGCTGTCCCCGGAGGCGGTCATCCGGTCCGTCACCATCGCGGCCGGGCTGGGCCGCTCGTCCGCCTATACCTGGCTCAAGCTGCCGGTGGTCGCCGACATGCCGCGCGTGCTGGCCGCGTCCACCCTGCCCGCGGTGCTGCTCGGCGGCGAGGTGACCGATCCGGACGCGGCGTTCGCGGCGTGGCAAGCGGCGCTGGCGCTGCCGACCGTGCAGGGTCTGGTGGTCGGGCGGTCGCTGCTGTATCCACGGGACGGCGACGTGGCCAAGGCAGTCGACACGGCGGTGGGGTTGCGATGAACCATTACCAGAGAAGCGGCAGCACGGCGGACGGTCCGTTCAGCCTGGTCGTCACTCCGGAATCAGCCGGTTGGGGTTACTCGGGGCTGCGCGTGCTCGAACTGGACGGCTCGGCGACCGTCAGCACCGGCGGCGCGGAAACGCTCGTGCTCCCGCTGTCTGGCAGCTGCACCGTCGAAGCGGACGGCGAGACCTTCGAACTCGCCGGCCGCACCAGTGTGTTCGATTCGGTGACCGATTTCGCTTACGTGCCGAGGGAAACCGAAGCGACGATCACCGGGAGCGGCCGCTTCGCGTTGCCGTCGGCGAAAACCTCGAAGCGGCTGCCTGCTCGCTACGGCCCGGCAGAGGACGTGCCGACCGAGCTGCGCGGGGCGGGCATCTGCAGCCGTCAGGTCAACAACTACTGCCTGCCGCACACCTTCGACGCCGACCAGCTGCTCGTCTGCGAAGTCCTTACCCCGGGCGGGAATTGGTCGTCGTATCCGCCGCACAAGCACGACGAGGCGCGCGAAGGCGAAAGCGAGCTGGAGGAAATCTACTATTTCGAAGTGGCCGGGGGCGGAATGGGCTACCAGCGCGTCTACGGCACCGCGGAGCGGCCGATCGAGGTGCTGGAAGAGGTCCGCAGCGGCGATGCGGTGCTGATCCCGCACGGCTGGCACGGCCCGTCGATGGCCGCGCCCGGCTACGATCTCTACTACCTCAACGTGATGGCCGGACCGGGCCCCGAGCGGGCCTGGCTGATCTGCGACGACCCGGCGCACGCCTGGGTCCGCCAGACCTGGGAATCCCAAGACGTCGATCCGCGGCTGCCGTTCGGAGGCGCTCGATGAGGCTCACCACCGCGCAGGCTCTGGTGCGGTTCCTCGCCAGCCAGTACTCCGAGCGCGACGGCGTCGAGCTGCGGCTCGTCCCCGCCTGCTTCGGGATTTTCGGCCACGGCAACGTCGCCGGTCTCGGCCAGGCGCTCCTGCAGGCCCCCGACGCGCTCCCCTACTACCTCGCGCGCAACGAACAAGGCCAAGTCCATGCCGCGGCGGCGTTCGCGAAGATGCGCGACCGGCTCCAGACGTTCGCCTGCACCTCGTCCACCGGTCCCGGCTCCACGAACATGATCACCGGTGCCGCGCTGGCCACCGCGAACCGGCTGCCGGTGCTGCTGTTGCCCAGCGACATGTTCGCCACCCGAGCCGCGGACCCGGTGCTGCAGCAGCTCGAAGACACGCGCGGCGGCGACGTGAGCGTGAACGACGCATTCCGTCCGGTGTCGAAGTACTTCGACCGCGTCTCCCGGCCCGAACAGCTGATCCCCGCGGCGCTCGCGGCGATGCGGGTGCTGACCGATCCGGCCGAGACCGGCGCGGTCACCCTGACGCTGCCGCAGGACGTACAGGCGGAGGCATACGACTGGCCGGAAGAGTTCTTCCGGCACCGGGTCTGGCACATCGACCGTCCCGCGCCCGCGCCCGAAGCTCTCGACCGAGCAGTCGCATTGCTGCGGTCCGCCAAGGCACCGTTGATCGTCGCCGGTGGCGGCGTGGTGTACTCCGGTGCCGCCGAGGCGTTGTGTGCTTTCGCCGACGCCACCGGGATTCCGGTCGCCGACACCCACGCAGGCAAGGGCGCCGTCCCCTGGGATCACCCATGCGCGGTCGGCGGTCTCGGCGCCACCGGGACTTCCGCTGCGAACGCGCTGGCTGCCGAGGCGGACGTCGTGCTGGGCATCGGGACCCGATACAGCGACTTCACCACCGCGTCGCACACCGTGTTCGGCAACCCCGCCGTACGCTTCGTGAATCTGAACGTCGCCCGGCTCGACGCGGCGAAGCACTCCGCGGAAATGCTGCTCGCCGACGCGCGCCGCGGTTTGGAAGCGTTGACCGGCGCGTTGCCGGGCTGGCAGGTCGACCCGGCGTACCGGGACCGGACTCGGCGGCTGGCCGGCGAGTGGAACCGCGCCGCGACCGCGTGTTTCGAGCTGGGACACGGCCCGCGGCCCGCGCAGACTGAGATTCTGGGCGCACTGAACGAGATCCTGGACGACCGCGACGTGGTGATCAACGCGGCCGGTTCGATGCCGGGAGACCTGCAGATGCTATGGCGGGCACGGGATCCGAAGGCGTACCACGTGGAGTACGGCTATTCGTGCATGGGCTACGAGGTCGCCGCTGGCGTAGGCGTGAAGCTGGCCGCGCCGGACCGCGAGGTGGTCGTCCTGGTCGGCGACGGTTCGTACCTGATGATGGCACAGGAGATCGTCACCCTGGTCGCCGAGCGGCTCAAGGTGATCATCGTGCTGGTGCAGAACCACGGGTTCGCCTCGATCGGCGCGTTGTCGGAAGCACTGGGCTCGCAACGCTTCGGCACGTCGTACCGATATCGGGGAGAGTCCGGGCAGCTCGACGGTTCGGTGCTGCCGGTCGACCTCGCCGCCAATGCCGCCAGCCTCGGCGCGACCGTGGTCCGGGCGTCCACTGTAGACGAATTCCGGGCGGCGATGGCGGAGGCCAAGTCGAATCCCATGGTCACCGTCGTGCACGTCGAAACGGATCCGCTCGCGCCCAACCCGCCCGGCTCGGCATGGTGGGACGTGCCGGTGAGCGAAGTGTCCGAACTGGACTCGACCCGGGCGGCACGCCAAACCTACGTCACCGAGAAGCGGGCGCAGCGGCATTACCTCTGAACACTTCGGCCGCCGGCGAACGATTCCCGCGCCACGATGGCCCGGTGACCGAAACGACCTCCGCCCGGCGGCAGCGGCTTGCCTTGCTGGCGCTGTGCCTGGCCTTCTTCATCGTCCAGCTGGACGCGACCGTCGTCAACGTCGCGCTCGACGCCGTCCAGCACGACCTCGGCGGCGGGCTCGGCGGCCAGCAATGGGTCGTCGCCAGCTACACGATCGCGTTGGCCGCCGGAATGCTCACCGCCGGGTCGCTCGGCGACCGGTTCGGCGCGCGACGGATCTGCGTGCTGGGGACAGTCGTGTTCGGAGCTGCTTCCGCTGTGTGTTCGCTGGCCCCGGACCTGCCCGTCCTCATCGCCGCCCGCACGCTGCAAGGCGTCGGCGCCGCAGCCCTGCTCCCGTGCTCGCTCGCGCTGATCGTCCGCCAGTTCCCTGAGCCGCGCGCCCGGGCGCACGCGCTCGGCGTGTGGGGCGGCATCGCTGCGATCGGCCTGGCGACCGGACCGGTGGCCGGCGGCGTGCTCGTCGCACTGGCCGACTGGCGCGCGATCTTCTGGGTGAACGTCCCGTTCGCGGCGCTCGCCATCGTGCTGACCTGCCGGTACGTCGAGGAGTCACCGCCGAGGTGCGAGCGCAGCCTGGACCCGTACGGCCTCGTCCTCGGCACCCTCGCGCTCGCCGCGTTCACCGGCGGCCTGATCGAAGCCGGCCAGCTCGGCTGGGGACAATCGGCCCCGCTGATCGCCGGCGGCATCGCCGCCGGCACCGGGTTCGTCGTGGTCGAGCGGCGCCGCCGCGATCCGATGCTGCCGGTGGAGATCTTCTCGTCCCGGCCGTTCTCGGCCGCGTCCACGGCCGGCCTGATCTTCAACTTCGGCCTCTACGGCACGCTGCTCTGCCTCTCGCTGTACCTCCAGGGTCCGCTCGGCCAGACCGCGTTCGCGACCGGGATGCTGACGCTCCCGCTCACCGTCGCGATCGGCGTCGGCGCGACCGCCAGCGGACGGCTGACCGCCCGGTTCGGCCCCAGGGCACCGATGCTGGCCGGCTTCAGCCTGGCCGGGCTCGGCGCCGCGATCCTCGAATTGGCCGATTCGGTGCCGCTCGTGGTGACCGGCGGAATCGTGCTGTGCTGCTGTTCGTTCGCGATGCCGGCGATGACGTCGGTCGCGATGTCCACCCCGCCGGAGGAGCACACCGCGCTGGCGAGCGGAGTGCTCAACACCGCCCGGCAGAGCGGCGGCGCGCTCGGGACGGCGGTGCTGGGCACGCTGCTCACGGCCAGCGGGACAGGAATGTCGCTCCAGGTGCCGATGCAGGTGGTGATGACCGGATACGCCGCGGCAGTCGGCTGCACATTGCTGGCGACCCGCGGCCGGAACCCAGTCGCCGTATAACCCGAACGATGCGCGGGCGGGATCCTCCGCGCCGCGCGTGATCCTCCGCGCCCCGGCCGGAAGTCCGTGATGGGCCCCTTCAAGGGCCTTGGATTCCCTCAAGGGGTCCTTCACGGACCGGCCAAGCAAACTGGCGGCCAGGCATGACGACAGCAGCCGGTGAGCCATGCTTGAACGGACTCGGATCCCGTGAGGGGAACATTGAGGGACTCAGAGTCCCTCAATGTTCCCCTCACGACCGTTCAAGCACCGTTCACGGACGGCTCCGGACCGCGCGAACTGTCCGTTTGTCAGGGTTTCCAAAGCCTGGTGCGGCTGGCAAGCTGCTCACGCAGCCGGTCGCCCCGCATCGGTTCGCGCGTTGACAACGTTGTCACCCTGGAGGTATCAGCCCATGCGGTCGCCCTCGAGACGGACTGTCGCAGCCGCGGCCGCGGCATTGCTGGCCACGGCCCTCCTTTCCGCCGCCCCCGCAACCGCCGCCCCCGCAACCGCCGCGGCAGCCACCCCGTCGACAGCCGCCCCGCCGTCCGATCCGGTTTCCCTGGTGAACCCCTTCGTGGGCACGCAGAACTTCGGCAACACCTTCCCCGGCGCCAGCGCCCCGTTCGGCATGGTCCAGGTCAGCCCGGACACCGGCGGCCAAGGCGGCTACGACTACCAGCAGAACGCCATCTACGGCTTCAGCCAGACCCACCTGTCCGGCGTCGGCTGCGGCGTGATGGGCGAACTGCCGGTCATGCCCACCACCGGCCCGGTCGACTCCACGGACACGAACGCCTACAAATCCGCCTACAGCCACGACGACGAGAAGGCCGAGCCCGGCTACTACCGCGTCGGACTGAAGAAGTACGGCATCAACGCCGAGCTGACCGCCACTGCCCGCACCGGCTGGCAGCGCTACACGTTCCCCTCCACCGGGCAAGCGAACGTCCTGTTCAACACCGGCCAGGCCAACCAGTCGGTGAAGGACTCCGAGATCCACGTCGTCGGCGACCGGACACTGGAAGGCCGCGTCCGCGCGGGCGGGTTCTGCGCCGGGCACGACGAACACACCGTCTACTTCACCGCCACCTTCGACCGTCCCTTCGCGTCCTACGGCACCTGGCGCGGCAATACCCGCACCGAAGGCAGCCGCGACGCCGCGGGCACCGGCGGAAACGGCGCCTGGGTCAGCTTCGACGCCACCGCGAACCACGCCGCGGTCCTCAAGGTCGGCCTCTCCTACACCGGTATCGACGGCGCCCGGAAGAATCTCGCCGCGGAAACCGGCACCAGCTACGACTTCGACGCCACCCGCGCTGCCCTCCGCCGGCAATGGGCCGACCGGCTGGGCGCGATCCAGATCGCCGGCGGCACCGCCGACCGGCAGACCGCCTTCTACACCTCGCTGTATCACGCGCAGCTGCACCCGAACCTGGCTGGCGACGTCACCGGCGACTACGCCGGGTTCGACGGCAAGGTCCACCGCGCGGACGGCTACACGCCGTACCAGAACTTCTCGCTCTGGGACACCTACCGTCCGCAGAACCAGTTGCTGGAAATGCTGGAACCGCAGGTGGCGAAGGATGTCGCGCAGTCCGTTCTGGCGATCGGCCGCGACGGCGGATGGCTGCCGCGATGGGCACTGGCGGGCAGCGAAACCAACATCATGACCGGTGATCCGGTGACCCCGTTCCTCGTCGAAGCCTGGTCGAAGGGCTTGCTCGCCGGACATGAGGACGAGGCGTACACGCTGCTCAAGAAGAACGCGACCAGCACGCCGCCGGCGGATTCGCCGTACAACGGCCGTTCTGGCGTCAACTTCTACAACGAGCGCGGATACATTCCGAGCGGTTTGGTTCTCGGCAAGGACTGCGCGGCCAAGGGCGGCGACAACGACTGCGAGCACCCGACCTCGGCGACCATGGAGTACTCCGCCGCCGACGCCGCGCTCGCGCTGATGGCCAAGGGGCTGGGCCACCAGGCCGATGCGCGGATGTTCGCAGACCGCGGCCAGTGGTACCGCAATGTCTGGGACGCCTCGAGCAAGCAGTTCCGTCCGCGCACCACCGACGGCACCTGGCTCGCGCCGTACGACCCGATCGACGCCGACCACCAGTTCCACGAGGGCGGCGCGTACCAGTACCAGTGGCTGGTGCCGCAGGACCCGGCCGGGCTGACCGCGTTGATGGGCGGCAAGAAGCCGACCGAGAACCGGCTCGACTCGTTTTTCGCCTACGGCAACCTGCTGAAGGACCCGGCGGGCACCGCGCGCAAGGACTGGATCGCCAGCCCGTACGACTACTACGCCAAGGCCACCTACAACCCGAACAACGAGCCGGACCTGCTTTCGCCGTACATGTACAACTGGGTCGGCGCACCGTCGAAGACCGCGACCGTCGTGCGGGCCGCGATGACACTGTTCACTACCGGTCCCGACGGTATGACCGGCAACGACGACCTCGGCACGATGTCCGCCTGGTACGTTTTCTCGTCGCTCGGCCTCTACCCGACGATGAGCGGTTCGAACTTCCTCGCCGTGTCGAGCCCGCAGTTCGAGTCGGCGACCGTCCGAATCGGACAGTACGATGGCAAGCAGGGCGGCACGCTCACCGTCACCGCACCCGGGGTCAGCGACACGAACCGTTACGTGCGCAGCGTTTCGCTCAACGGCCGCGACGTCCCGCAGACCTGGCTCGACTGGTCCGCCGTCGCGCACGGCGGCGAGCTCGCCTACCAGGTCGGCGCCCAGCCGTCGCAGTGGGGCACCCGGCCGGGCACCGAACCGCCGTCGGTCAATCAGGCGACCGGCGACCTCCGTCGGCATGTCGACGCGACACTGCGACCGGGTTCGGTTGTCCTGCCGCAGCAATCCGCCGAGCAGACTGTCCACTTGAACCTGGACGTGCTCGGCCAGAACCCCGGTGCGCAGCCGGTGACGGTGACCGCGTCGGCCCCGGCGGGCTGGCAGGTGCAGACCGATCGGCTGCAGCTGTTGTGGTCGTTCCAGCTGCCGGTGCAGAAGACCGCGCCGGTGACGGTGACCGTTCCGGGCGGCACGCCGGTCGGAACGTATTCGGTGCAGGTCAAGGCATCTGGCCCGGGTGCGAACACGGTCACTCGCACCGCGACGGTCGAAGTCCGGCAACCGACGGTCTGTGCGACGTCCGCCGGTGCGCAATGCGCGGTCGATCTCAGCCATGACCGCAACCACGACGGCACCGCCACGGAAACCGCGTCCACCGAAGGCAACTTCGACGGCAGCGGCTGGAGCTACGACGCCGCCTTGATGCCGCCGGCTGGGACATTCGTCCACGATGGAGTCACCTACGCGGCCGCCGATCCGGCCGGCACCGCGGCGAACTTCGTCGAGGCGCGCGGACAGTCGCTGCTGCTGCCTGCCGGAAAACACTCGGCGATTCGGTTGATCGGCGCATCGCACAACGGTCCGGTGACTGCCGCGCTGACCATCCACTACAGCGACGGCACCAGCGCCGACCTGCCGGTAACGTTCGGCGACTGGGCGGGCTCGACGCCGGCGGGCACCAGCGTCGTGCTCGATATGCCGCACCGGATCAAGGCGGGCAGCGGGATCGACGGTCCGCCGGTGCGATTGTTCGGCATGACCGCCGCGGCGGACGGGACGAAGACCGTCCAGTCGGTCAGCTTGCCGAACGACCCGCGAGTGCAGGTCTACGCGATCACGCTCGACTGAGCCAGGCCGGGTTCGCGCATCGCTCCCCCGTTGCAGTGCGCTGACGCGGCGGCCAGTCCGTGAAGGGTCCCTTGAGGGAATCTGAGTCCGGTAAGGGGCCCTTCACGGCAGTTGTGCGGCCGGAAGCACGCAACACCGGGCGGCCATATCCGCGACCGGCCGCCCCAACGCCTTACGCCGCCCGCGCGGCCGGAACCCGCTCCGCCCGGCCCATCGCGGTGGCGTAACACGCTTCGAACGAGTCCAACGTGGTCTCCACCGCGTGCGCGGCGATCATCTTGCCGCTCGCGGCACCCATCCGCGCCCGCGTCTCCGGATCAGCGGCCACCGCATGCAGCCGCGCCGCGAGCTCCCCGACGTCGCCCGGCTGGAACGGCCAGCCGTTGTACCCCGAGCGGCACAAGTGCGGCAGTGCCATCGCGTCCGCGACCACCACCGGCTTCCCCGCCGCCATCGCTTCCATTGTCGCGAGGCTCTGCAGTTCGGCGATCCCCGGCATGCAGAACACGTCCGCCGCCGCGTAGGCGTCCAGCAAGTCCTCTTCGGACACGAAGCCGCGGAACCGCACCCGCTCGGCGACCCCCAGGTCGCCGGCGAGCGCCTCCCACTGCGCCCGGCACGAACCGTCACCGATGATCTCCGCTCTCAGGTCCGGGACCAGCGCGAGGGCACGCAGCAGTTCGTCCACGCGCTTTTCCTCGTCCAGCCTCCCGACGAACAACACAGTCGGGCCGTCCGACACTCGCGAGAAAGTGCGCAGCCGGTAGCGGTCGATGTCGATTCCGCACGAAACCGGGATCGCTCGTTCCGGGAAACCGTTTTCGTGCAGCAGTTCCACCGCACGCGGCGTCGGCGCGGTCACCACCCGGGCGGTCGAGAAGACTCGGGTCAAGTCGCGCCAGGCCCAGCGCGACGCCGCGCCGCGCAACCAGGTCGGCACGCGCAGGTGGCCGAACAGGTTCTCCGGCATGAAGTGGTTCGTGGCGACCCCCGGCACGCCCATCGCGGCCGCGTGCTTGAGCACATACCGGCCGACGACGAAGTGCGCCTGGACGTGCACCAGATCCGGGCGCAGTTCGTCCAGCAGCACGGCGACGTCCTTGCTCACCTCCCACGGCAGGCCGATCCGGAAAGTCCGGTGGAACGGGGTGCGGTGCGAGCGGACGCGGTGCACCACCACGTCGCCGGCCCGCTCGGTACGCGCCACGCCCGCCGGGTCGACGGTGATCACGTGCACCTGGTGCCCCCGCCCGGCCAGGCCGGTGGCCAGCCGGTGGGCGAAGTGCGCCGCGCCGTTCACGTCCGGCGGGTAGGTTTCGGCAGCGACCACGATGCGCAAAGCCCGGTCGTCGTTCACAGGGTGCTCCGATCTGCTGAAATGGACAGGAGTGGTGCCGGTCCGGCTGAGCACGGCGATCCCGCCGACCGCCAGGACCGCCGCGGCCAGTGCGACCGCGGTCTCGCCGCCGTCGAGGTGGGTGGCTTCCCCCAGTACCCCGGCGCCAAGACCCACCGCGACCAGCGGGTCCACCACCGTCAGGCAAGCGACCGCGGCGTGCGGCGGACCGCATCGATAGGCCAGCTGCACGAGCCAGCCGCCGACGGCCAGCGCCACCACCATCGCGGCGACCGACGCCGCGGTGGCGAAACTGACGGTGCCTTCGCGGATTTCGAGCGAAACCGCCCGCATCAGCACCGAAACGAACCCGTAAGCCGCGCCGCCCGCCGCGCCGAAACACATGCCGCGCACCGCCGGGCGGGAAGAGACGGCACCGGTGATGGTCAGCAGCGCGACGATCCCCAGCACCAGAAAAGCCGCCCGCAGCTGGGCATCCGCACTGACCGGCGTGGTGCTGGCGCGGTCCGCCGCGACAGTGACGAACGTGCCGACGCCGAGCGTGGTGAGCGCGACCGCGGGCAGATCCCGCCACCTCCGGTTGAGCACCGCGGTGATCGCGACCGCGAGCACTCCGACCGGCTGGACGACGCTCAGCGGAGCCATTCCCAGCGCGACCGCGTGCACCCCGGCGCCCGAGCCCAGCAACGCCAGCCCGCCCAGCCACCGCGGCGACCGGACCAGCAAGCCGATCCGCGGCTGACCCGGCAGCCCGGCAACGACGCGATGCTGCAGAAGTGCGCCCACCGAAAAGAAAGCAGCGCCGACGACAGCAAGGCAAATCGCGATGATCGTCATGCGTCCACCTCGGACTTCGCGACCGCGACGAGGGCGAACAACTCCGCGTACAGCAACGCGTAGAGCACTCGCTCGAACAAGCCGAGGAACTCCGGCACGGAATTCTCCAGCAACGGCAGGTGTGCCAGGAGAAACGCGAACGAAGCGATCCCCGCCGCCAAGGACAACCACCGCAATGCCGTCGCCTCGCGGTACCGACGCGCCAGGAGCCAGCCCGCCAGCGGCAGGCTGACGAACATCGTCGCGCCGGCGTACCGGTGTACCGCGCCGGAGAACGAGGACTCGAACCGGGTCGGGTCAGTGGGGAAGAAAGTGGCGACGACCAAACCGGCCGCCCACAGCGCGAGCAGCACCGATTCCAGGCTGAGCCTCGGCAATCCGTTGGCCAGCAACACTTGCCTGGCCAGGAGGGACGCCGCGGCCAGGCTGAGTGACGCGCAGCCGAGCAGCACCGCCCCGCCGTCCGGGAAGACGTAATCGCTGATCACGTCGCGGACCGGGTTCATCGTCTCGATCGTGAGCAAGTGCAGCAGGACGATCGGCACCAGCGAAAAGCCCAGCGCGAGAACGGCGAGGGCCGGAGTCGCCGCCCGGGCATTTCGCGTCAAAAGCGTCACGCTGGCCAGCATGGTGGTGACTCGGACCACTGAGCATCGGGGAACACCCTGAGATGAACCCCGGAATCGGACGCGGGCCCGTCGCTGCGGATCTTGTTCCCGGCAGAGGCAGGTCGTCGACTCACAGCCGGGCGAATAGGGCGTTATACACTCGGAGCGCCCGGCCCGCTGCACTGTCTATTGTGGATAGACAGGGTCCCTCAGCTGGGTGGATGTCGCACTCCGCCAGGTTGCCGCGCACCGCCGCTCCCGCCCTGCTGGCAGCAGGAAACCGGCGACGGCGTCGCCGACCCGGCGGTGGCGGGCAGAGGTTGCCCGTCCCCTGGCCCCGTGTTCCGATCCCGGCGAACCCAGCCGAAGGAGCTCGATTTTCATGCAGAGGACAATCGTCCTGGCCATTGCCGGTGCCGCGGCGGTCGCCGCGCTGGCCAGCGGGTGCGGGTCCGGCGGATCGAACGACGGGTCCGGCGCGTCCGGGAAGAACACCTCCGCTTCGGCCAGCGGAGCGGCCCAGTCCGGTGCCGAGCAGTCCGGAGCCGCAGGACAGAACGGCATGAGCGGACCGGACAGCGCGGCCGGCAAGCAGGTCACCGCCGCGATCGAGCAGGCCGCCCAGCAGTCACCGCTCAAGTTCGAGCCGGAGAAGGCGGAGTTGACCGGGCAGGCCAAGGAAGGCCTGAAGGGCATTGCGAAAGCCATGCAAGGCAACGAGGTCAAGCTGAAGGTCGCGACTCACGCCGGCTACTCGGACGCCGCCAAGTCGAAGCAGCTTTCCGAGCAGCGCGCCGAGGCGATCACCACCGCGCTCGAGAGCGACGGGGTCGTCAAGGACCGCGTGCAGAGCGAGCCGACCGGCAACGAGAAGGCGCAGGGCGAGCAGGCATTGGACACGCAGCTCAGCGTCGCTTCATGACCCGTGCCCCGCTGCCGCGCCGGCATTACCTCATCGGGCCGAGCGGGTACCCGAACTACGGCGACGAGCTGATCGCCGCGACCTGGCTGCGCCGGCTCGCCCGCACCGAACCGGATGCCGAAGTCTGGCTCGACACGCATTCGCCAGGGCCGGCGCAGCTGCTGCTCGGCGACTTGCACCCGCGGTTGCGCTGCACGGACACCTTGTGGCGGTTGTGCGGCGAGGCTCCGTCGGACGATCCGTGGGAAGTCGCGTCCTGGGTGCAGGCCGCAGTGCACGACCCCGGGCGCGCGCCGCGCTGGGACGCGGGCATCGATCTGCTCGGCAGGCTCGAGGTGGTGCACCTGATCGGCGGCGGCTACGTCAACGCATTGTGGCCGAGGCACTTCGGCTTGGTCGCCGGGGCGGTCGCGGCCGCCCGGCGCTCCGCGGCTCGCTCGGCGATGACCGGACAAGGCTTCGTCCCGTTCCCGGCCGGCGCGGCCGGGCTCCTTCGCTCGCTCGCCGAACGGTTCGACGTCGTCGACGTCCGGGACGACCCGTCGGCCGAACTCCTGCACGGCGTGCCCGGCGCCGAACGCACCTGCGACGACGTCTTCCTGGACCCGCACCCGGCCACCGCGCCGACCTCTCGGGAGTTTGTCCTGTGCGTGCAGTCCGACGTCGGTTCCGCGCCGCCTTCCGCGCTGGCCGCACAGGTTCTCGATCTGCTCCGCGACTGGAAACTCCGGCCGGAGGAACTCGCTGTGGTGGAAGGAATCCCGCGCGTCGACCGGGAGGTCTTCGCGCTGCTCGAACACCAGCTGCCCGGCGCGGAGTTCCACCCGTTCCGCGACGTGTGGCGCCACGGCTTGCCGGTCGCTGCCGGTCAGACCTGGATCTCCAGCCGCTACCACCTGCACTTGACCGCGGCGGCAGCCGGCGCGACCGGCGTGGCGATCGATGTCGCGCCCGGTTACTACACCACGAAACACCGCAGCCTGATCGAACTCGGCTCCGGGTGGACGCTCGTGGACGCCGCCGCCGAGAAGCCCCCGCAACGCCCTTCCGGCACCGGCTTTCCCCCTCATGTGCTCCACGAATGCGCGGAACGGAAGCGAGCAGTCGCCGAAGCCGTGTACGGAGCCCCGGCGTCCCGCTCGCGCCGGCCGCGGACCAGTTGAGCGCGCGGCCGGTGGCCCTGGCCCAGCAATCCAGGCCCGTGAAGGGCCCCTTGAGGGAATCTGAGTCCGGCAAAGGTCCCTTCACGGCAGTTCCGCCGTAACGCGGACGCTCGCCCCGGCGAACCGGCGCGAGCGTCCGGCGTCACCGCCAGGGCCGGACCGGAGTCCCGCGCCACCGGGTCCGCGGCGGCACCGTCTCCCCCGCCATCACCAGCGAGCCGGAACCCACCGTCGCGCCGTCCGAAACACCGCTGCCGGGCAGCTGGAACGCGCGTGGGCCGAGCGTCGCGCCGGAGCCAAGGCGAACCGGATCCAGCCGCATGACCCGGTCGTGGAACAGGTGCGTCTGCAGCACGCAGCCCCGGTTCACCACCGCGCCGTCGCCGAGGTGCACGAGGTCGGTCTCGGGCAGCCAGTAGCTCTCGCACCACACGCCGCGCCCGATGCGCGCGCCGAGCGTCCGCAGCCACCAGTTCAGCACCGGTGTGCCGAGGAACGACCCGGCGAACCACGGCACGGCAAGGGTTTCCACGAAGGTGTCGTACAGCTCGTTCCGCCACACGAACGCGCTCCACAGCGGGTGCCGGCCCGGCCGGAACCGGCCGACGAGCAGCCACTTCATCAGCGTGGTGAGCAGCGCGGCGATCAGGCCGGCCGACACGAAGACGGCGGGCGCGATCGCGGCCGCGATCCAGAAGCCGTCGGCGAGGTCCACGCCGGCCAGCACCGCGGTCACCGCGAGGCCGAGCAGCCCGGCGATGAGCAGCGGCGCGATCCGGCAGGTCTCGACGAGTGCACGGGCCACCTTCAACCGGCGCGGCGGCGCGAAGGTGCGAGCCGGGTCGGCCGAGTCGGCAGTCCGCCGCAAGCTCAGCGCGGGCCGCCCCAGCCAGGAGGTGCCGTCCGGGACCTCCATCGGCGTGTCGGACAGGACGCCGACCAGCGCGCCGGAGCCGAGCGTCCGGTCCGGGCCGACCACCGCGGAGTTGCCGACGAAGGCGCGCTCGCCGACTTCGGAAACGCCGAGCCGGACCCAGCCGCGGTCCAGTTCATACGGTGCGGCAAGGACATCGTCGGCCAGGAACGCGCCGTCTCGCACCTTCAGCAGCGAAGGCAGACTGAGCACAGTGGACAGTTCGACGTTGCGGCCGATCCGGGCGCCCAGCAGCCGCATCCACACCGGCGTCGCCAGGGCGGCGTAGAGCGGGAACAGCTGACGGCGGGCGATTTCCAGCAGTTCGTGCACGAACCACGCGGCCCAGCCCGCCCGGCTGAGCACCGGATAGACGCCGGCGCGCACGGAACGGCTGGCCACCCGCACCAGGAAGACGATCATCAGCGCGTGCAGCACGATGCCGCCCAGCACCAGCAGCGGAGTCCACGGCAGGATCGCCAGCGCGGCGGCGCGCGGGTCGTCCGCCGCCGGGACCAGCTCGAACGCGGCCACGATCATCGGGATCGCCGCCACGATAAGCAGCAGCGAACGCAGCGTGCCGCCGAGGGCGAACGCCAAGGAGTACCGCTTCGCGCGAGGCGCGGCGGCAGCGGGCCGCGTCGGCCGTTCACCAGCCGGACCGGCCGGGGAACCGCCCCAGACCGCGCCGTCGGGCACGCGGGTGTCCAGGGTCGAACCGGGCAGCAGAACCGAGCCGGCACCGAGATCGGTGCCCGGCAGGA
This sequence comes from Amycolatopsis benzoatilytica AK 16/65, assembly GCF_000383915.1. NCBI lineage: Bacteria > Bacillati > Actinomycetota > Actinomycetes > Pseudonocardiales > Pseudonocardiaceae > Amycolatopsis > Amycolatopsis benzoatilytica. The sequence continues at coordinate 1,411,052 of NZ_KB912942.1, read as the reverse complement.
GCGTGCTGCGGCCGCCGACCCGCGCACCGGCGCCGACACTGATCCGGCCGATCCGCAGGACCGGACCGTCCAGCCAGTAGCCCGCCAGGTCGGCCTCCGGCTCGATCGCACACCCGTCGCCGAAGGCGGCCAGGCCGCTCACCGGCGGCGGCGAGTGCAGGTCCACGTTCTTGCCGACACGCGCACCGAGCAACCGGGCATAAGGCGCGGCCAGCGGAGTGCCCGCGACACCGGGCGGACCGACCACCGCGGCGAACCGCTCCGCCGTCCACAGTCGCATGTGGACGGTTCCGCCACGCCGGTACTCGCCGGGCCGCAGTGTGCCGCGCAGCACCCGGACGCCACCGGCGGCGAGCAGCATCCGGCCCGGCGGGCTCAGCAGCACCAGCCACGCGGGCACGAGCACCCACCACGACATTTCCGGCAGCCAGTGCATCGGCGCCACCAGCGCCACCAGCGAGCCGAGCAGCGAAACCGAAAGCAGCCAGCGCATTCCGGACAGGGCCAGCAGGACCAGCTGCACGCCGGCCTGCCACCAGCCAGTCCCGCGCGCGGCCTGGAACCGCGGCTCGACCGCCGCGACCGTCTGCACCGGAGTGCCGTCGAGACGTTCGAACAGTTCCCGCGGCGTCGGGCAGGAGTACACATCGGACACTGCCGCGCCCGGATACCGCTCGCGCAGCACCGAAACGAGCCGGGCCGCGGTCACGCTCGAACCGCCGAGGTCGAAGAAGTCGTCGTCCGGCCCGGCCGCGGTGCCGAGGTGATCGCTCCACACTCGCAACAGCCAAGCCAGCTTCGGGTCGGACGGGATCACGGGCGCGGTCGTCGGCTCCTCCAGTGGCCACGGCAGCGCGTCGCGATCGAGCTTGCCCGACGCGCGCACCGGCAGGTCCGGCACCAGCGCGAGCCGGGGCACCAGCGCGGCCGGCAACTGGTCGCGCAGCCGGTTCCGGGCCGCGGTGCGGTCGAGACCGTCGCCGTCCGGCACCACGTACCCGACCAGCACCTGCGCGCCGCTCTCGGTACGGCGTACGACGGTCGCGGCCGCGGCGACGCCCGGGAGCGCCCGCAGCGCGGCGTCGATCTCGCCCAGCTCGACGCGACGTCCGCCGATCTTGACCTGACCGTCCGCGCGGCCGACGAACTCCAGCCCCTCCGGCAGCGCGCGCACCAGGTCGCCGCTGCGGTACCCGCGGTGCCAGGCCAATCCGGGCAGCGGGACGAATTTCTGCGCGTCCTTCGCGACGTCGAGGTAGCGGGCGAGACCGACCCCGCCGATGACCAGCTCGCCGCTGCGGCCCCACGGGACCGGGATGCCGGCCGGGTCGTCCGGGTCCACGACCGCGAGCTCCCACCCGTCCAGTGGCAGGCCGATCCGCACCGGTTCGCCCGCGCGCAGCCGCTGCGCGCACGCGACCACGGTGGTCTCGGTCGGGCCGTAGGTGTTCCAGATTTCCCTTGTGCCGTCGTCGAATCGCGTCACGACCTCGGGCGGGCATGCCTCGCCGCCGAGGATCAGCAGCCGGACGCCGGCCAGCGTGTCGACCGGCCACAGCGAGGCGAGCGTCGGCACTGTCGAGACCACCGTGATGCCGCGCTCGACGAGCCACGGACCGAGGTCCGCGCCGGCTCGGACCAGCGATCGCGGAGCCGGGACCAGGCAGGCGCCGTGCCGCCAGGCCAGCCACATTTCCTCGCACGACGCGTCGAACGCGACGCTCAACCCGGCCAGCACCCGGTCGCCCGGACCGAGCGGACGGGGCTGACAGAACAACCGTGCTTCCGCGTCCACGAAGGCCGCCGCCGCGCGGTGCGTGACCGCGACGCCCTTCGGCTTGCCGGTGGAACCGGACGTGAAGATGATCCAGGCGTCGTCCTGCGGCTGCGGACGGACCCGCGGCCATTGCGGCCCGCGCGTCGCGGGCAGCCCTCCGTCGCCGAGCACCAGGCACACCCCGGACTCCGCCCACACCGTCTCGGCCCGGTCGGCCGGATCGTCGGCGTCGACCGGAACGTAGGCGGCGCCGGTGGCGAGCACGGCGAGAATGCCGCGGTAAAGCGCCGCGTTGCCGGAGGTCATCCGGATGCCCACGCGGTCGCCCGGCGTCACGCCGGCCGTGCGGAGCTTCCCGGCGAGTTCGTCGACCTGCGCGGAAAGCTGCCGGTAGGTCGACGTTTCGGCGCCGTCGTCGAGCGCGGGCGCGTCCGGAAACCGGCGCACCGTTTCGGCGAAAATGTCGTAAAGGGTCCGCGCGGCGGGCGTCGGGCCCGCGCGGTAAACAGCCGTCGCCTCGTCGGCGAGTCTTTCGGGCGCGACTGCTCGCGTCCGACCCGCGTCCAGCGTCACAGGAAACCTCTTTCAGAATTACCGGAGTCACGTATCCCCGACCGCGACCACTCCACACTGAATGGCGTAAGACCGGGCTGAAGCAGCAGCGCCGTTCCCGGACGCTGAAACGGAACAAGAACAGGTACCGGACAGCCGGACAGTTCCCTGGCGAGAGAACCGTCACTCCGCTCCGGACACCAGCGGACAAAACCTCACTCGGGTCACTCGGAAGAGCTAATTTCGGATTTCGTTCTCACCGTCTCCACAGGATCGTTGTGCAGCCGGGTTTCACCGCACGCACGGAACCCCGCCCCCGGTCATTTCGTCGGACGGCGAAGCGGGCTCGACCGGCACCGGGTCCACCTGGTCCGCCGATTCGCGGAAATCGGTGCCCAGCACCAGCTTCAGCTCCCCGGCAGCGAGCGAATCGTCGTAACCGGTGTCGTAGCCGCCGCCGAGCGTGGCGACCAGCTTGGCCGCCGCGGCGGAATCCCCGCTGCCGTAGCGGACGACAGTGTGGCGCAGGTGATGCGCGCTGGTCACCCGACCGGCGCGATAGCCCCGCGATGGCAGCGTCTTGACCAGCCGGGCAGCCGCCCCTTCGCGACCGCTCGCGTTCACCACGTCCACCCCCGGCCCGGCGGTCGCCGCGGGCGGCGGCGGAGTCGTGCGGCCCAGCAGCCGCGCCGCCGCGGCGTGGACTTTCGCCGGGTCGACGATGTTGACGTCGTTCCCGCGCTCGTCCTTGCCGAACCGTTCGACCGGAAGCGACGAGAGAGTCAGGTCGCCGCCCGCGAAGGACTCCGCCTGGTGCACCAGGGCGTTGAGGTCCAAACCGGAGTCGACCGCGACGTTGCGCTGCGCGACCGAAACCAGCTGGCCCAGCTCCGCCGGGTCGCCGAACACCCGTCCCTCTTTCAGCTGGTGCGCCACGGAAACGAGGAACGCCTGCTGCCGTCGTTCCCGGTCGAGGTCGGTGAAATCGTGGTCCGGATCTTGCCGCTGCCGCACGAACGCCAGCGCCTGCGCGGCGGAAATCTGCTGCGGCCCGCGACGGAAATCCGCCCCGGAAGCGCTGTCGCGGGTGTCTTCGGCGAGGCAGACCGTGATCGGCTCGACGACCTGGGCGAGCTGGAAGAACGCGACGAGCGTCACCTCCAGGAAGTGGTCGACCGGAACCCCGCCCAGAAACTGTCGCACCGCGGCGATTTCCGCCGCCCGGCCGGCGTCCCGCGCCCGCTGCTCCCGCACCACCCTGTCGACGATCCCTTGCCCGGCAAGCAGTTTCGACTCAGCGGCGAAGGCGTACCCGTAAGCCTCCTTGATGGCGCCCCGGCACACCCCGCCGGGGCAGCCGGGGAAATCGGCCAGATCGTCGCGCGCGATCGAAATGACCGTCGGATGCCCGCCGTCGGCCGGGACGTGCAGGAGCATCAGCACGTCCGTGTGATAGCCGCCGACCTGCTGATCGCCCGCGTGCAGCTCCTCGTAGAGCTGGGCGGGCAGCGGGTCGCCGCGCTCGTCGAGGCGGGAGTCGAGCCCCATGACGAGGATGTTCGTGTCGCCGGCCGGCCGGACCCGGCCGTCCAGCACAGTGGACGTGGTGACTCCCGACAGCAGCGAATGCAGCTCCACCCAGCCGTACCCGGCTCCGCCAAGCAGGACAGCGACCAGCGCGACCACGCCGACCCGCTCGGCCCAGTGGCCCTTCGCGCGCTCGGACACTCCCCCTCCTCCCTAGTGGCGAGTCCCGGTGTACTCCGGGATTGCTGTGAGAGCGATGAGAGAGACGCTCGGCAGGGCAAGGGGCAGCGTCCGGCCGGGCAGCCGCTGGCCAAGATCCGGATCGGGACGCGGGCGGGCGTGGCCTGGCGCACAACGGCGGACGGTCCCGCCGGCTTTGTGCGCGACGACCTGACGTTCGTCAATCCGGTCGGCGCTCGCACGGATCTCGTGGCACCCGTCCGCGGCGCCGCACCGGCAGCATGTGCTGGCCGCCGCGGCCTGACCGGGTCACCGAACAAGGGTTGCCGCCGGATCACAACCGGCCCAGCCATCGGATGGTGATCTCGACCACTCTCCCGGCCCGCTGGTGCCACCGCCGAGCCGCCACCCCGCCGGACCGCCGCCCGCTACCCCGTCCATTCCGGACGAAACCGCAGCTCAACCAGGAGCCAGGCAGCGCCGGAACGGGACCGCGGACAACCCGACCTCTTGACGAAGCCTTTGAGCTAAGTTGTTAATTTGTTGAATATGCAACCAGCTCTCCCCTCCGCCTCCCCGGCCCGCGCGAACCGGCCCGCCCCGCGCATCGGCGCGATCCTGGCCACGGCGGGGCTGACCGCACTGCTGGCCGCCGGCTGCGGGTCCGGCGAACCGGCCGCCACGCCGCAGCCGCCTGCCGCACCGGCCGCCGGGCAGCAGTCGACGCCGGGCGGGAGTTCGCCCGCGGCCGACACCGAGGAAGCCGACACCCAGGAGATCCAGGGCCAGGGCGAACCGCTGATCGTCAGCGAGGACGGCACGTCGCTGACCGACAACTGCAAGTCCCGCAAGGTCCTCGTGACGGCCAGCAACGTGCAGCTCACCCTCAACGGGCCGTGCGCCCTGCTGACGGTCAACGGCAACGGCTCGGTCATCAACATCGGCTCGGCGCAGAAGATCGTGACCACCGGGGGCGGCATCGTCGTGCGCTACGCCTCGGGCAGCCCGCGCATCGTCAACAAGGGCGGCGCGAGTGTCATCACCCAGGGCGGAACCGCCACCCCCTGACGTTCGCCGAAGCCGGCGCGCTTCCCAGGAATCGCGCCAGGCAAAGGGAAACCGCGGGCTGTCCGGCCCGGTTGGGACAGCCCGCGGCAAGCACCCGATCAGCCGGCGGTGGTGCTCAATTCCCGGCCGCGCAACGCGAAGCGCTGGATCTTCCCGCTCGGTGTCTTCGGCAGCTCGCGCACGAAGTGGATCCGGCGCGGGTACACATGCGCGGCCAGCCGCGTCTTGACCGTCTGCTGCAGCTCGGCGGCCAGTTCGTCCGAGCCCTCGGTGCCGGGGTTCAGCACCACGTACGCGACCACCAGCTCGCCGCGCAGTTCGTCCGGAGCGCCGATCACCGCGGCTTCGGCGACTGCTTCATGCTGCGCCAGCGCGCTTTCCACCTCGAACGGGCCGATCCGGTAGCCCGCCATCAGGATCACGTCGTCGTCGCGGGAGCCGAACGTCAGGTAGCCGTCGTGGTCGCGGGCGGCGATGTCCCCGGTGTAGTACCAGCGGCCGTCGGAGCTGAAGCGCTCCGCGGTGCGATCCGGCGCGTCGCGGTAGCCGGTGAACGGCATCAGCGGACTGGCCGGCACGTCGATCGCGACCCGGCCGGTCTCGCCGGCCTCGGCCACCTCGTCGCGGTCGGCCTTCAGCACCTCGACGGCGAACCCGGGCAGCGGCCGTCCCATCGACCCGGTCTTGACCGGCGCGATCAGATTCGGCTGCCACGCGTTGCCGACCACCATGCCGGTCTCGGTCTGGCCGTAGTGGTCGCGCACCGGGCAGCCGAGCACCTCCTCGGCCCAGGTCACGACGTCCGGCGTCAGCGGCTCCCCCGCCGACGAGCAGTGCCGCAGCCGCAGCCCGGAGGGCGCCTCCACGCCGGAGCTGCGCAGCGCGCGGTAGACAGTCGGGCCGGCGGTGAAGTTCGTGACGCCGAACCGTTCGAGCACCTGCCAGGTCAGCTCCGGGCTGAACCCGGCGTGCAGCAGCAGGCTGCGCCGTCCGGTGGCGAGCGGGCCGAGCAACGCGAAGTACAGCCCGTACGCCCAGCCCGGGTCGGCGGCGTTCCAGAAGACGTCCTCGTCGTTCTGGTCGAGGCCGAACTGCTGGTAGGAGTGGATCCCGGCGAGCCCGCGCAGCGGCACCGGCACCGCCTTCGGCGTGCCGGTCGTGCCGGAGGTGAAGATCTCGATCAAGGTCCCGTCGCCGCCGATCGCGACCGGCTCGGGCACCGGGTGCTCCTCGGCCAGCAGGGTCTGGAACGACAAGTCGGCACCGGTCGCGTCGCCGGTCGTCACGATCAGCCGGTCCGGATCGGCGGGCAGGTCCGCGCCGGGTTCGAGCTTGCCGCGCTGGCCGGCGTCGACGATCACCGCGCGGGTCCCGTTGCCGACGATCCGCTGCGCGATCGCGGGCGGCGCGAACGCGGTGAACAACGGCACGTGCACCGCGCCGAGCCGCCAGATCGCGAGCAGCGCGGTGACCAGTTCGGCGGACTTCCCCATCAGCGTCGCGACCCGGTCGCCGGGGCGGACTCCGTGCGCGGAAAGAGCGGCGGCGAACCGCGCGGATGCCTTCTCCAGCTGCCCGTACGTCAGGTCGTGACTGCTCAGGTCGGGCTCGACCAGGGTGAACGCCACCGCGTCCGCCGGGTGGCGCCCGCACAGCAAACGGGTCGCGTCCGCGTCCGGCGCGGCATAGGTCTGCAACAGGTCGCGGGTGGTCCGCTCAGGGCTCACAGCGTGCTCCACGGTCGTCGTCGGCCAGTGTCGGCGGTACTATCTCCGCACGTCAGCAGGACCACTACCCCCGAAAAGGGGTGCCCGATGCCCGATCCTGATCCCGCTCCCGGCCAGGCCGAGGACATCGCGGAGGTCCGGCGCGCGCTGGTGCGGCTGCGCGGCGCGGCCCAGGTGCCGTTGTCGTTCGGCGGCGCGGTCGCGGACGGCCGGCGGCTGCAGATGACCGAGCTGGTCGGGAATTCGACGACCTCGTTGCTCGGGCTGGTGGTCGCGGAGGGCAAAGGGCTCGGCGGCCGGGCGATCGGGGTGCGCAAACCGGTCGTGCTGGCGGACTACTCCACCAGCGACGCGATCAGCCACCACTACGACCGCGCGGTGCAGACGGAGGGCGTGCGAGCGGTGATGGCGGTGCCGGTGATCGTGCAGCGGACGGTCCGGGCGGTGCTGTACGGCGCGGCCCGCGAGCAGGTCCGGTTCGGCGACCGTTCGGTGTCCGCGATGGTCGAGGTGGCCCGGGACCTGGAGCAGGAGCTGGCTATCCGGGCGGAGGTGCGGCGAAGAGTCGCGTTGCTGGTGCCCGCGGCGGTCGCGCCGGCAGGGGCGCCGGCCGATGCGGAGGCCGTTCGGGAGAGTCATGCGGAGCTTCGGCGGATCGCCGCCGGGGTGGACGATCCGGAGCTGCGGGAGCGGTTGGACTCGGTGTGCCGGACTCTGACCGGCGGGCCGGCCGACGGTGCGGTCGGGTTGTCGGCTCGGGAGCTGGACGTGCTGGGCGGGGTGGCGGCCGGAATGACCAATGTGGACATCGCCGCTTCGCTGGGATTGGGCGCGGAGACGGTGAAGAGCTATCTGCGGAACGCGATGCGGAAGCTGGACGCGCGGACGCGGCTGCAGGCGGTCAATGCCGCGCGGCGAGCGAATCTGCTGCCTTGAGCCTTCCGGTGCGGTGATCGTGTCGCGTACGAGATCGATTGGCACGCCGCATCCGGCAGGCGTCGGAGCAAGCACCTCCGCCGCCTCGAGCGACGGCCCGCCCGCGCGGGCACCAGCTCGCCGTGCCGGGTCGCTTCGACGAGGCTGCTGAGCGAGCCCGAGACGGAGATGTCCTGGCGGCCGGCCAGATCACCGCGCTATCGTGACAAATGATCATCTGGCTCAACGGGACCTTCGGCGCGGGCAAAACCACCACCGCCCGCGAACTCGCCCGCTTGCTCCCGCAGGCCAGGATCTTCGACTCCGAACTCGTCGGCTACCTCCTCCGCCAGGTCATCACCGAACCGGTCGGCGACTTCCAGGACCTGCCGCCCTGGCGGGCTCTGGTCCCCCGCACCGCGATCGAGATCCTCGGCCACACCGGCGGCGCGCTGGTGATCCCGCAGACCGTCCTCGTCCAGCGATACGCGCACGAGATCTTCCGGGCCTTCGCCGCCGAGCGGGTGCCGGTCCGGCATTTCGTCCTGCACGCGGCGCCGGAGGAACTTGTCGCCCGCATCGAAGGCGATCAGGTCGAGACGGCTGCGCGGCAGTGGCGGCTCGACCACGTCGCCCGCTACCTGGAAGCGTTGCCGTGGCTGCGCGAGGAGGCGACGCTCATCGACACCTCGCGCCAGCCCGCCGGGAAAGCCGCGCGAGACATCGCGAACCAGATCGACCGCTGACCACCCGATCACGGCGGCCGGGAACACGGCCGCGATCGGCGCGGGCGCGTGCCCGGTCCCGCTGCCATCGCCCGCCGCCCAGGCGCGCGTCGACCCTCCACCGCCGTCGAGTCCTGTTTGGACGGCCAGCTTCGACTGCCGCCGCGGCCGGCCGAAGTTCCCAGTCGGCACCGTCGTAGCGCACCCGCGAAAGCCGGCCGCACCCCGCCGACCTGCGGCGAAGGCCGGCCCGGTCCGCCATTCGGGTACCTCCGCGGGCTGGGCCATTGCTTCTGGCACTTGGTGACAGTATTGTTTCGAACACATTCGGCACTAAGTGCCAAATATCGTCGACGTGCCAAGGGAGTCACGATGAACGAACCGACCGCCACCGCCGAAGCGAGCGCCGACGAGGCCGTCGTCGCCGAGGAACTGCTGGTCGAAGAAGTCTCGATCGACGGCATGTGCGGTGTCTACTGACCGCACCGCCGCGGCGTTCGATCTGGACGGTGCTTGGGAACTGGACAGCCGGGTCTCCATCCGGCCGGAGCGGTTCGGCGCGCTGCTGTATCACTTCGGCACTCGCCGGCTGTCCTTTCTCAAGAGCCGCACCATGCTCGCCGCGGTGCAGGCCCTGATCGACCATCCCTCCGCCCGCGCCGCCTGCGCGCAGGCCGGGGTCACGCCCGCGGAGCTGCCCCGCTACCGCGCCGCCCTCGCCGCCCTCGCGGCGTCGGACATGATCCAGCCGAGGAGCGTGTGATGTCGCTTGTCGACGAATTCCAGTACGGCCTCGACGCGCCGATCTGCCTCACCTGGGAACTCACCTACGCCTGCAATCTCTCGTGCGTGCACTGCCTTTCCTCGTCCGGCAGGCGCGACCCGCGCGAGCTGAGCACCGCCGAGTGCAAGGCGCTGATCGACGAGTTCGAGCGGATGCAGGTGTTCTACGTGAACATCGGCGGCGGCGAACCCACTGTCCGCCCCGATTTCTGGGAACTGGTCGACTACGCGACCGAGCACCACGTCGGCGTCAAGTTCTCCACCAACGGCATCAAGATCACCGAGGACGTCGCGAAGCGGCTCGCCGCCAGCGACTACGTGGACGTCCAGATCTCCCTGGACGGGGCTACCGAGGAGGTCAACGACCACGTCCGCGGCCCCGGCTCCTACCGCACCGCGATCCGGGCGATGGAGAACCTGGCCGCGGCCGGATTCGGGAACTTCAAGATCTCCGTCGTGGTGACCCGGCAGAACGCCGGGCAGCTCGACGCGTTCAAGGCGATCGCCGACCGCTACGGCGCGCAGCTGCGGCTTACCCGGCTCCGCCCGTCCGGCCGCGGCGCGGACGTCTGGGACGAACTGCATCCGACCGCGCAGCAACAGCGCGAGCTGTACGACTGGCTGGTCGCGCACGGCGAGAACGTGCTGACCGGCGATTCGTTCTTCCACCTCGCCGGCTACGGCGACGGCGGACTGCCCGGGCTGAACCTGTGCGGCGCGGGCCGGGTGGTGTGCCTGGTCGACCCGGTCGGCGACGTCTACGCCTGCCCGTTCGCCATCCACGACACCTTCCTCGCCGGCAACACCCGCGGCGAGGGCGGGTTCACTCGGGTCTGGCAGGAATCGGAGCTGTTCACCGAGCTGCGCAGCCCGCAGAGCGGCGGGGCGTGCACGTCGTGTTCGGCCTTCGACGCCTGCCGAGGCGGGTGCATGGCGGCGAAGTTCTTCACCGGCCTGCCGCTCGACGGTCCCGATCCGGAATGCGTGCGCGGGCACGGCGAACGCGCGCTGGCCGGCGTCGCGGCGGGCAGCGCGCCGAAGCCGTCGCTGGATCACTCGCACCGCAAGCGCAAGCCGGTGCCGGTGAGCATCGGGATGCGCCGTCCGCCGGAACGGGCGTGCGACGAAAACCCGCTCGCCGGGTTCGCTCCGGGCCGCTGACGTGCGGCTGGCGGATCTGCCGTCGCCGGACGTCGCCTCGCGGGCGGCGTCCGGCGCGCTCCTCGCCGTCCCGCTCGGGGCTACCGAGCAGCACGGCGCGCACCTTCCGTTGAGCACGGACACGGACATCGCGACCGCGTTGTGCGACCGGCTCGCCGAGCACCGGCCGGACGTGCTCGTCGCGCCCGCGCTGCCCTACGGGTCGAGCGGCGAGCACGCCGGGTTCGCCGGGACGCTGTCGATCGGGCAAGCGGCGACGGAGTTTCTGCTGATCGAGCTCGGCCGGTCGGCCTGCGAAACGTTCGAGCGGCTGCTTTTCGTGTCCGCGCACGGCGGCAACGCGGCGGCGGTGACCCGTGCGGTCGCGAAGCTGCGCGCGGAGTCTCGGGACGTGTCGGTGTTCGAGCCGCGCTGGCAAGGTGATCCGCACGCCGGACGGCCGGAAACCGCTCTGCAGCTTGCGCTTCACCCGGAGGCCGTGCAGATGGACCGCGCGGTGCCCGGCGATCGCCGTCCGCTGCGCGACCTGCTCCCGCTTCTTCGCGACGGCGGCGTTCGAGCGGTGACGGACACCGGAGTGCTCGGCGATCCCACCGGGGCTGGCGCGGAGGAAGGCCGGGACCTGCTCGATGACCTCACGGCGCAGCTGGTCGCGCACGTGCGGGACTGGACTTCGGCGGTGGTGCGATGAAGGCCGCTCTGGTGACCGGCGCGGCCCGCGGCATCGGCGCCGCCACCGCGAAGAAGCTCGCCGCGCAGGGCTGGGCCGTGCTCGCGGTCGACCTCGCCGACGACGACCCGGCTCTGCCGTATCCGCTCGGCACCGCGAAGCAACTGTCCACAGTGGTCGCTGAAATCCGCGAGGCCGGTGGTACCGCAGCGGAATTCCGCGCGGATGTCCGAGACCGAGGCCGGTTGGCCGAAGCCGTCGCGGAAGCCGAACAGCGCTGGGGCGGTCTCGACGCAGCCATCGCCGCCGCCGGAGTGATCGGCGGCGGGGCACCGCTATGGGAAATGCCGCCAGAACAGGAAGACGCGGTTCTCGACGTGAATCTCCGCGGTGTCCTGAACCTCGCCCGGGTCGCGATCCCGGCCCTGCTGAACCGGCCGAAGCCGCGCTCTGGCCGGTTTCTCGCCGTAGCGTCCGCCGCCGCGACGCGCGGATTGCCGATGCTCGCCGCCTACTGCGCGGCGAAATCCGGCGTCGCGGGCTTGATTCGCGCGCTCGGCACGGAACTGGGCGACTCCGGCGTCACCGCCAACGCGGTCAGCCCCGGCTCCACCGACACTCCGATCCTGGCCGAAAGCGCCCGGCTCTACGACCTTCCGGAAGCCCGCGCATTCGCCGCTCAGCAGCCGATGCACCGTCTGCTGGACCCCGCCGAAGTCGCTGCTGTGCTGGCGTTCCTGGCCAGTCCGGAGAGCAGCGCGATGACCGGCGCGGTCGTCCCGGTCGACGGAGGTCTGGCACTGTGACCACTCCCCTGCCCGCCGGATTCCGCCTGATGCTCGACCCGAGCGTCAAAACACTCGCCGACGGCCTGCTTTTCGGCGGCTCCCCGGCTCGCGTACTGCGCCTGACCAAGGCCGGGCGGGCCGCATGGGAGCGGCTGGCCGACCATCCCGTCGCCACCCCCGCCGAAGGCACGCTGGCCCGGCTGCTCACCGACGCCGGTTTCGCGCATCCCGTACCGCCTGCGCCTGCCGAGCCCGCCGACGCGACGGTCGTCATCCCGGTCCTCGACCGCGCCGAACTGCTCGACCGCTGCCTCGGCGGACTCGACAGTCTCGGCGGCCGCTACCCGGTCCTGGTGGTCGACGACGGCTCCGCCGACCCGGCCGCGATCGCCGCCATCGCTTCCGCGCACGGCGCGAAGCTCGTCCGCCGAGATGTCAACGGCGGCCCCGGGGCGGCCCGCAACACCGCGCTGGACCACGTGTCCACCAGCCTGATCGCCTTCCTGGACAGCGATTGCGTCCCGTCGCCGGACTGGATCGACCGGCTCGCCGGGCACTTCGCCGACCCGCTCGTCGCCGCCGTCGCCCCGCGCATCCGCCCGCTCGCCCCGGGCACCTGGGCCGGCCGCTACAGCCGCGCCGCGAGCAGCCTCGACATGGGCACCGCGCCCGCCCGCGTCGCCCCCGGCACCCGGCTGTCCTATGTGCCCACTGCCGCGCTCCTGGTCCGCCGGTCCGCGATGGCTTCGGTTGCCTTCGATCCGGAGATGCGCGTCGGCGAGGACGTCGATTTCGGCTGGCGGCTGCACGACGCCGGATTCCGGCTCCGCTACGAGCCGTCCGCGCAGGTCGACCACCACGAACCGGCCGGCTGGCCAGCTGTCCTGCGCCGGCGTGCGAGCTACGGAACATCCGCCGCCCCGCTCGCGCTGCGCCGCCCGGACGCGATGGCCCCGCTCGTCCTGCACCCCTGGCCGACGCTGACCGCCGCCGCGCTCCTCGCCCGCCGTCCGCTGCTCGCCTCGGCCGGGTTCGCGGGCGCGGTGCTGAGCATGACCCGCGCCCTCCGGCGCGGCGACGTGCCCACGAACGGCGTCGTTCCGGCGATGGCGACCGCGGTCGGCCAAACCTGGCTCGGATTCGGCCGCTACGGCACGCAATTCGCCGCTCCCCTGCTCGCCGCGCTGCTCCTGCCCGGAGGGCGGCGGCGCTGGGGACGGCGAGCCGCGATCGCGTCGCTGCTCGCCGGACCCCCCTTGACCGCCTGGGCCAAGAACCGGCCCGGCCTGGATCCGTTCCGCTACACCGCCGGCGCGATCGCCGACGACCTCGCGTATGGCGCCGGGGTGTGGGCGGGCTGCTTAAACCACCGGACCGCGGTCCCGCTGCGGCCGCGCATCACCTGGCGCCCCTTGCGCGTCGACCGGAAGGGAAAACAATGAGCACCACCTGGTTCGAGTCCGTCGCGGAAGCGCAACGGCGCGCGAAGAAACGGCTCCCGTCGTCGGTCTACTCGGCGCTGATCGCCGGGTCGGAAAAGGGCCTGACGCTGCAGGACAACCTGGCCGCCTACGACGAGCTCCGGTTCGCCCCGCGCACCGCCGGGCTGCCCGGCGAACGCGACCTGAGCACGAACGTGCTCGGCCGCGACGTCGCGCTGCCGGTACTGATCTCGCCGACCGGCGTGCAGGCGGTGCACCCGGACGGCGAGGTCGCCGTCGCTCGCGCCGCCGCCGCGCGCGGCACCTCGATCGGCCTGTCGTCGTTCGCCAGCAAGCCGATCGAGGAGGTGGTCGCGGCCAACCCGAACACCTATTTCCAGGTCTACTGGACCGGCACCCGCGACGACATCCTGGGCCGGCTGGAGCGCGCTCGATCGGCCGGCGCGGTCGGCATCGTCCTCACCCTGGACTGGTCGTTCTCGCACAGCCGCGACTGGGGCAGCCCGCACATCCCGGACAAGCTCACCCTGCGCGAGCTCCTCCGGTTCGCGCCCGAGGGCATGCTGCACCCGCGCTGGCTGCTCGCCTACGCGCGCACCCGGAAACTGCCCGACCTCAGCGTGCCGAACATGGCCGAGCCGGGCAGCCCGGTGCCGACGTTCTTCAACGCCTACGGCCAGTGGATGCAGACCGCGCCGCCGACCTGGGACGACGTGAGCTGGCTGCGGAAGCAGTGGGACGGGCCGTTCCTGCTGAAGGGCGTGTACCGGGTCGACGAGGCGCGGCGCGCGGTCGACGCCGGCGTCAGCGCGATCTCGGTGTCCAACCACGGCGGCAACAACCTCGACGGCACGCCCGCGACGATCCGCGCGCTGCCAGCGGTCGCGGAAGCGGTCGGAAACGAGGTGGAAGTGTTGCTGGACGGCGGAATCCGCCGCGGCAGCGACGTGGTGAAGGCGCTGGCGCTCGGAGCGCGCGCGGTGCTGATCGGACGCGCGTACCTGTGGGGCCTGGCCGCGGGCGGACAGTCCGGTGTGGAGAACGTCCTGGACGTGCTGCGCAACGGCATCGATTCCACGCTGCTGGCGCTCGGGCACCGCAGCGTGCGGGATCTCAGCCGGGACGATCTGATCGTGCCGGACGGGTTCGAGCGGCGGATCGGCGCCTGACCCCGCCTGACCCGTCCGTGAAGGGCCCCTTGAGGGTTCCTCTGTGTTTGTCAAGCTGCTGGGTTCGGTGTCGTAGAGTTGTGGTTGGCGGGTCCGGGAAGTGACTTGTCCGAAGAGCCGGCCGTCGGGGTAGGGCTGGTCGCGCTGGATGTCAGAGTCGCCCCCGCGTGTCCTCCCGGGCCCGCCGCTCGTGTCTGCCGGCGCTGGTCGGCGATCATGACTCGCCAGACGTGGTCGGCCAGACGGCGTTTCAGGCAGCGCATCGCTTCTTTGTGAGTCTTGCCCTCGGCGATCTTGCGGTCGTAGTAGAGGCGTCCTCTGGTTCCGGACATGCGCACCTGGGTCAAGGCGATCGTGTGCAGGGCATTGTTCAGCTTGCGGTCGCCCTGGCGCGACAGCCGGTGCCGCGCCGTGCCGGCGCTGGCGATCTCGATCGGCGCCGCGCCGGCGTGGACGGCGAAGGCCGCTGCTGTCGGGAACCGCGAGGCGCGACCGGTGCGCCCGATCAGCCGCGCGGCCACCACCGGGCCTATGCCGACGACGTCGGGCAGGCTGCTGCCGGAATCGGCGACGGCCTGCTGCATGCGCTTCTGGTTCGTCTTCACACGGGTGTCCAGTGCGCGGATGTCGGCGACCAGGTCCCGCGCGAGGTCCTTGCGGGCCTGCTCCGCCGGAGAGGCCGGCCGGACCCGCGCCAGCATCGCGGCCGCCTGGCCGGCGGTCAGGTCGGCGGGTGCGCCGCCGGGCATCAGTTCGCGCAGCAGGGCGTGCAGCTGGTTGACCGTCCGGGTGCGTTGCCGGGTGAGGTTGGTCCGCCGCTCGTCGAGCATCCCCAGCACCGTCGAGAGCCCCTCGGCGGTCACCGGGGTCCCGTCGCCCTGCAGCGCTGCCACGCTGGCCGCCGCCGCGGCGTCCAGGGCGTCGTTCTTCCGGCGGCCCCGCGAGAGCTGCCGCACCCGCGCGGTCGCGGTCGCGGGGACGTCCACGACGGTCTCGCCCCGCGCGGTGAGCCACTGCGCCAGATGACGGCCGAGCCCCCAGGCGTTTTCCACCGCCCAGCGGCGTTGCCCGAACCGCCGGGCCCAGACCAGCAGCTTCCGGTATTCCGGCAATGCCGCGTCGATGCGGACGGTGTCCAGCGTCGCGTCGCTGCCCGGGTCGAGCGCCGCCGCAGTGTGACTGGACTTGTGCGGGTCGACTCCGATCACGACCATCAACCGCGTTCCTTCCTCGTCAGATACGGGAAACCGCGGTCGACATTCCGACTTTCAGCTTGTGGTGCCCGAACCTCTGTTGAGTCAGACCGCAGCCGGTGCCGGACCAGGACACACACCCTCAACGAGCCAGCCCGCACAAGGGCGGCAGGAATCTCACGAGCGATCCCAGCCCGGCACTTCCGGCAGACTACGACCAGTGATCAGCCAGCCAATCCAACCGGTCACCACATACAAGTCGGAATCTGATTCCCTCAAGGGGCCCTTCACGGACTTTCAGTCAAGCGGTCTCAGTGCTCGCGCGGTGCCGCGTTCTGCTGGAACTTGCCCTGCCAGCTGACCTGCGCGCCGGAATCGCCGATCCGGACGATGTCGTAGCAGGCCGCCGCGGCGGCCAGGACGGACAGCACGATCAAGGTGACGCTGACGGCCTTCGACGCCGGAGCCAGGAAGGTGCGTCGCCCGGACGCGGCGGGGCGGGAATCGCTCTCCGTTCGGGTCGCGACCGACCCGGTCGCCTGCGCGCCGTCCGGACCCGGCAGCTGCCCGCCGACGGCACTGGCTCCGGCAGTGCCCCGTGCCCCGGCGACCGGGGCGGCCGCCGCTTCCCGCTGCCGCCACCACACCGCCAACGCCAGCAGCGCCACCGGAATCGCCGCCCACACCGCCGTGTCGCCCAGCTCGGTGTGCGTACGCAGCAACGCCGTCCGCGCCACCCTCCGCTCCAGCCACTCCCCGGCGTCCGTCGTGATCGGCACGAGGACGACCACGAGCACCGACAAGATCGCGTTCGCGCCGGCGAGGCGCCGCCGTACCGCGGGCAGCCACGCGGTCAGGACCAGCAGCAATGCCGAAAGCGGCAGCAGCACGACGATCGCGTGCACGAGCAGGATGTGGGCGGGCAAGCCGTTGACAGTCGTCATGACGCCTTCCAGGACAAGATCGAACCAGCACCCCTCACTCTGGCCGAACGCCGTTAACCGCGGGCAAGATCAAGGTATGAATCCGGTAAGAGCGACGGTGAATCCGACCACCGCTCCACCGCCGTCGCGCGGACCGGCGAACACCGAACCGCCGTGCGAGCGCGCGACCTCCCGCACGATCGCCAAGCCCAGCCCGGAACCGGGCAGCGAGCGGGCGTCCGCGGCCCGGTAGAACCGGTCGAACACCCGGTCCGCGTCCTCCTCGGCGATCCCCGGCCCGCGGTCGGCCACCTCGACCCGGCCGTCGCGCACCCGCAGCGCCACCGGCCCGCCGCCGAACTTCACCGCGTTCTCCAGCAGATTCGTCATCGCCCGTTCGAGCGCCTTCGGCCGTCCGTCGGTGGTCGTTCCGTCCGCGTCGACCGAGATCTCCCGTCCCGATCGACGGCGCACCCGCTCGGCGGCCCGCTCCGCCGGCTCGCGCAGTTCGACCGGCTGCCGCGGCTCGTCGTCGTGCTGCCCGGTGGCGAGTTCCACCAGCTCCTCGACCAGATGCGTCAGCTCGCGCGTCTCCCCGTCCACGTCCGCGAGCAGCCGCTGCCGCGCGTCCGGAGACAGCTCCGCGAACCGCCGCAGCACGCTCGCGTTGGTCCGCAGGCTGGTCAGCGGCGTCCGCAGCTCGTGCGCGGCGTCCTGGACCAGGCGCTCCTGGTCCTCTCTGGCGCTGGCCAGCCGCCGCAGCATCTCCGCGAACGACGCGGACAGCCGGCCGACCTCGTCGCGGCCGCGGTCCGGTACGCCGATCCCGGGCCGGCTGCCCGCGCTCACTTCCTCGGTCAGCCGGGTGAGCCGGACCAGCCGCCGGGTGATCTGGCGGGCGATCAGCCAGCCCGCCAGCGCGGCGCCGGCCAGCACCGCGACGCTCACCCAGGTCATCCGCTCGGCGAGATCGCCGAGGACGCGCCGGGTCTCGTCGGTGTCGATGCCCAGCTGCAGCGACCCGCGGTCCGGGCCGAGCGCGACGGTCAGCACCCGGTAGCCGTCCGATCCGACCGTTACGTCCGTATAGCGGGTGCCGGAGGTCAGCGCGCGATCGTCCGCCGTCACCGGCAGGTCTACCGGGCGCCCGCCGATCCGCCGCACGGTCCCGTCCGGGGCGATCGACTGGGCGACCATCGGCTGCGCCTCGTCGTGGTCGTCGTCGCCGGGGCCGCGGGTGATCGGGCTCGGCGCGAGGACCTGCACCCCGCCGGCGGCGACCTGCGCCGCGGTGTTCAGCAGCGACCGGTCGAGCTCCGCGCGGATCCGGTGCGAGCTCGTCTGATAGCCCAGCACTCCCACCAGGATCGCCGCCGCCCCGCCGACCACGGCGAACGCGACGGCCAGCTTCCCCCGCAGGTTCACGGCCGCACCACGTAGCCGACGCCGCGCACGGTACGGATCAGCTCGTCCGCGCCGGCCTGCTCCAGCTTCCGCCGCAGATAGCCGATGTACACCGCCAGGTTCTTCGACTCCGGGCCGAATTCGTAGCCCCAGATCCGCTGGTGGATCGTGCCGCGGTCGAGCACGATCCCGGCGTTGCGCACCAGCAGCTCCAACAGGTCGAACTCAGTCTTCGACAACGGCACCTCGGTGTCGTGCCACCACACCCGGCGCGCGCCGCTGTCGACCGCCAGCCCGGCGAGCCGCACCACGCGCTGGGCCTGCTCGCCCGGGTCGGCGCTGCGGCGCAGCAACGCGCGGAGCCGGGCGAGCAGCTCGTCCAGTTCGAAAGGTTTCGGCAAGTAGTCGTCGGCTCCGGCGTCCAGACCGGCGACTCGGTCGGCGGTCTCCACCCGGGCGGTCAGCATGAGCACCGGAGTGCGGTCGCCGTCCGCGCGCAGCACGCGGCACACGCCGAGGCCGTCGACGCCGGGCATCATCACGTCGACGATCAGGACGTCGAACTCCTCCCGCCGCGCGGTCGCGAGCGCCGAGACGCCGTCGGCTACCTCGCTGACCTCGTAGCCCTCCAGCTCGAGCGCGCGGACCAGCGACTCGCGGATCGCCCGGTCGTCGTCCGCCAGCAGAACCCGGTTCGCCATGCCGCCATCATGCCCTCGGGCTCACGGCAGCCTGCGCGTCCCCGGCACTACCCACTCGCGGTCGGCCCGTCCGTCGACCGCGACCAGCACGGAGATCCCGCCGCGCACGCCGTCCGACCACACCCCGGCGACCGTCTGCCGCGCCGGATCCGCCGCCAGCTCGCCCCGCCACGGATGCGCGTTCTTCGCCAGCGCGATCAGCTCGTCCCGGTCCAGGCTGCCCGCGCCCGGCCCGTCCCCCACCGCGGAGCGGCCGTCCGGCGACGGGATCGTCCAGTTCCGGGCGACCTTCCCGCCCGCCAGTACGAACATGTCGGCACCGGTGATCACCACGCCGTCGCGGCGGGTGACGTCCCAGGTGAAGGCGAGCCGGTCGGCACCGTCGACGACGAGCGTGCGCGGGACGAACCGGTTGCCGACGTCCTGCTGGTACTTCGCGATGAACGCCTCCGCGTCGGCCGGGCCGACCAGCGGGTCGAGGCCGGGTTTGGCGCCCGACCACTGCCTGCCGTCGTCGGTGAGGAGCCGGTGCGCGAGCGCTGCGTCCTCGTTCCACATGCGGCACCAGAGGGCGGGGATCTCTTCGGGGTTCAGGTTTTCTGCCATGCGATGACGATCGCGGGCATCGGCGACACCGTCCTGTCGGTGTTTCCCGCCCCGGTGGCGCAGGTCACTGCGCGAGCGGCCGGGCCGAAATCCGGGCCAGCTCCGCGTCCAGGTCCACCTCGCGCCGCCGCACCCGCTCACCGGTCAACTCGACCTCGCCGATGCGGTCCAGCAGGAAGCCGCGCACTGCGTCGCGCAGCCGGCACCAGCCCAGGAGGTACCAGCCCGCCGGGCCCCGCAGCAGCCCCAGCGGCTCCAACGCCCGTTCCGTCGAGTGCCCTTTGGCGTCCACATAGGACAGCCGGACGACCCGCCGGGCGGCGAGCGCGGACACGATCAGCCCGCCGTGCGCCACCGGCGGCGCCGGCTCGCCGACCTGGTGCAACCGGGCGGCCAAGTGCTGTTCGGCGTCGCGGACATCGGTCGGCAGCCGCGCGAGCACCTTCCGGGCCGCCGACTGCGCGGCCGCGGCGAACGGCGAACCGGCGGCCGAACGCAACGCGACGGTGATCGCGATGGCTTCTTCCGCGGTGAGCGCGAGCGGCGGCAACGTCCGTTCGCGGTCCAGGCCGTAGCCGCCGGACCGCCCGGTCTCGGTCCAGATCGGCACGCCGGCCTCGCGCAACGCGCCGAGATCGCGTTCGACCGTGCGAACGCTGACCTCGAACCGGCCGGCCAGCCAGGCGGCGGTCCGAGTGCGCGGCGCGATCGCCCGGAGCTCCTCGACGAGCGCGTACAACCGGTCCGTGCGATTCACCCGGACCAGCGTACGGACCAACGCCCGGTAACCCGTTCGGGGGAGTTTCCGGGCGACCGCCGTCACGACCCGCCGACTGCGCTGTTCCGTTCGCGGGAGCCGCGAAGACCGGCGCCGGTCCGTATCTGGAGGGTGGCGGACCGACGTGGCCCCCTCGTTCGTCGGGGGACGAGGGGGCCGCCGGAGCGGGTCGGCGCAGGGGGCCGGCCCGCTCCCGGCCCGGAAGGCACACTTGACTCTCACACTGGGGCAGAGCGTGTGCTGGGGAGGTCATGTTCACCATCGGAGAATTCGCCCGCCACGGCCGGGTTTCCGTCCGGATGCTTCGGCACTACGACGCGCTCGGCCTGCTCCGGCCCGCCCGGGTCGACCCGCACACCGGCTACCGCTCCTACTCGGCGGACCAGCTGGCCACGCTCAACCGGATCGTCGCGCTGAAGGAGCTCGGTTTCGGTCTCGGCGAGGTCGGCGAACTGCTGGCCGAGCAGGTCACGCCCGAGCAGGTCCGCGGGATGCTGCTGCTGCGCCGCGCCGAGCTGGCGCAGCAGCTGGCCGCCGACCGGCTCCGGCTTGCCGAGGTCGAGGCGAGACTCCGCACGCTGGAAAGCGAGCACGCCATGTCCGACATCATCGTCAAAGACCTCCCCGCGACCCGCGTCGTCCGGCTCACCGCCACCGTGGACAGCTTCTCGCCGGAGGCGATCACCCCGGTCGTGCGCCCGCTCTGCGAGGAACTGGGCCGCCGGCTCGAAGGCTCCGACGCCGCTCCGGCCGGTCCGCTCGTCTGCTACTACGAGAAGCCGGCCCGCGAGGACGATCCGATCGTCGTGCACGCCGCGTTGCCGGTGTCCGGCGCGGTCTCCGAGCCGAACGGGCTCGAAGTGGCCGAGCTGCCCGCCGCCCGCGCCGCGACGCTGCTCCACCGAGGCCCGATGAGCGGCGTCCTGGCCGGCTACCAGGAGCTGGCCCGGTGGACCGACGAGCACGGGCACCGCGCCGAAGGATTCCCGCGCGAGACCTACCTGCACACTTCCGGCGACGAGCGCGAATGGGTCGTCGAACTCCAGGAGCCGATCGCCGAGTCGGCCCGCTGACCGGCCAACACCCGACCTTCGACGGTTGCGGATCGCCCCTTCCGGCAGCGGAATGGGAGGGGGCGATCCGAGGAGGACGAAGGTGTTCTCGACAAGTCCCGGCGTGCCGCCGGACCAGCTGGCCGACGCGCTGGCGGACGGGCCGTTCAGCCGCGCGCTGACGCTGGCCATCGACCGGCGCGGGCTCGGGCTGGACCGGGTGCGCGACCGGCTCGCCGCGGCCGGCGCGGCGGTCAGCACCACCACGCTCAGCTACTGGCGCACCGGCCGCACCACGCCCGGCCGCGCCCGGTCCCGGGCCGCGGTGCGGATCCTGGAGCAGGTGCTCGACCTGCCGCCGGACTCGCTGACCGGGCTGCTCGACCGCGATCCGGGACCGCCGCCGGTGCCGGTCGTGCGATGGGAACGGCTGTGGGGCACGCGAAACCCGGTACTGCGGGTGCTGAGCTCGTTCGAGGCGGACGAGCGGTCAGCGCTGGTGGTGGTGAGCCTGCACGAGGCGGTGCACGTCGGCGCGGACCGGCGGCTGGACCGGCTGGAAGTGCGCGAGGTGCTGCGCGCGACCGAAGACGACACACAGGTCCGGCTGGTCACCGCGTACGGAGCCGGGCCGGGCTGCCCGCCGCGGCTGGCACGCACCCGCTACTGCTCGCCCGGGCGCACCGAAACCTTGGCCGACGAGGGGTACACGGTGAGCGAACTCGTCCTCGGCCGCGGCCTCGACCGGGGCGAAACCGCGATCGCCGAGTACGAGTTCGAGTTCGCCGACGACCGGCCCGAGCCCTTCTACGAGCGCCGGTTCCGCAACGCCGTCCACGAGCACCTGATGGAACTGCACTTTCCGGCCGGTGACGAACCGCGGTCCTGCCACGCCTACCGGCTCGACTCGCCGGGCGGGCCGGAGACCGCGGTCGCCGAACTGCCGGTGACCGCTGGTCTCCCGGCGCACGTCGTGTCGACCGCCGTGACGCCGGGGATCCTCGGCGCGCGCTGGCGGTGGGACGCGACATGATGGACGCATGGAATCGACCCGGATCGACCGCTGGCTCTGGGCAGTCCGGCTGACCAAGACGCGCGCCGACGCCGCTGCCGCCTGCCGGGGTGGCCACGTGCGCGTGAACGACCGTCCGGCGAAACCGGCGACCACGGTCGTCCCCGGCGATGAGGTCCGCGCCCGGATCGGCACGACGACCCGGGTGGTCGAGGTGGTCCAGGTCATCCAGAAACGCGTGGGCGCGGCAGTCGCGGCCACCTGCCTGATCGACCGCACCCCGAAACCGCCGCCGGAAGCGGCGATCCCGGTCGCCCGCCGGGAGCGAGGGGCGGGCCGTCCGACGAAGCGGGAACGGCGCGTGCTGGACGAGTTCCGGCAGCAGCGGAGCTGATCGGCGGGCCGGGCGCGCGCCGATCACCGGCTTCCGGCAGCGCTGATCAGGCGTCGACCTTGTCCCGCCGCCCCCAATGGACGTGCTGCTCCTCCCTCATCCGCTGCACCGCCTCCGGATAGTGCAGTTCGAAGGCAGGCCGTTCGGAACGGATCCGGGGCAGTTCGGTGAAATTGTGCCGCGGCGGCGGGCTCGACGTCGCCCACTCCAGGGAATTGCCGTAACCCCATGGATCGTCCACTTCGCATTTCTCGCCGTATCGGTAGCTCTTCACCACGTTCCAGATGAACGGCAGCACCGAGGCGCCGAGCAGAAAAGCACCAATCGTGGAGATCGTGTTCAGCACCGTGAACCCGTCCGAGGACAGGTAGTCGGCGTACCTGCGCGGCATTCCTTCCACCCCGAGCCAGTGCTGCACCAGGAACGTCGTGTGGAAGCCGATGAAAGTCGTCCAGAAATGCAATTTCGCGAGCGGCTCGTCGAGCATCCGGCCGGTCATCTTCGGGAACCAGAAGTAGATCCCGGCGAAAGTGGCGAACACGATCGTGCCGAACAGCACGTAGTGGAAGTGCGCGACCACGAAGTAAGTGTCGGTGACGTGGAAGTTCAGCGGGGGCGAGGCGAGGATGACCCCGGTCAGACCGCCGAACAGGAAGGTGACCATGAACCCGATCGACCACAGCATCGGCGATTCGAACGAGATCGCGCCCCGCCACATGGTGCCGATCCAGTTGAAGAACTTCATCCCGGTCGGCACCGCGATCAGGAACGTCATGATCGAGAAGAACGGCAGCAGCACCGCGCCGGTGGCGAACATGTGATGCGCCCAGACCGCCACCGACAACGCGGTGATGCCCACCGTCGCGAACACCATCAGCCGGTAGCCGAAAAGCGGTTTCCGGCTGAACACCGGAATGATTTCGGTGACGATCCCGAAATACGGCAATGCGACGATGTACACCTCCGGATGACCGAAGAACCAGAACAGGTGCTGCCACAGGATCGCACCGCCGTTGGCCGGATCGAACACGTGTGCGCCAAGCCGCCGGTCGGCTTCCAGCGCGAACAGCGCGGCGGTCAGAATCGGGAACACGATCAGGATCAGGATCGCCGTGAAGAAAATATTCCAGGTGAACAGCGGCATCCGGAACATCATCATTCCCGGCGCGCGGAGGCACAAAATCGTGGTCAACATGTTGACGGCGCCGAGGATGGTGCCGAGCCCGGCGACGATGAGGCCCATGATCCACAGGTCGCCGCCGATGCCCGGCGTGTGGGTGGCGTCCGACAGCGGCGTGTACGCGGTCCAGCCGAAGTCCGGCGCGCCGGCCGGAGTGAGGAACGCGCCCATCACGATCAACCCGCCGAAAAGGTACAGCCAGTAGGAGAACGCGTTCAGCCGCGGGAAGGCGACGTCCGGTGAGCCGATCTGCAGCGGCAGCACGAAATTGGCGAACCCGAACACGTTCGGCGTCGCGTACAGCAGCAGCATGATCGTGCCGTGCATGGTGAACAGCTGGTTGTACTGCTCCTGCGACAGGAACTGCAGGCCCGGCCGGGCGAGTTCGGTGCGCATCAGCAGCGCCATCGCGCCGCCGGCCAGGAAGAACGCGAAGGAGGTGCCCAGGTACAGCAACCCGATCGTCTTGTGGTCGGTGGTGCGCAGGATGCCGAGCAGCACCGAGCCTTTCTTCCCGCGCGGCCGCGCTTCCGCGATGACTACGGGTCGGGGCTTGAGCTGCGTCATGATCGACCTCCCGCGCGCGCGACGAGCGCCGGGCGGCGGCCCGGCACACTTCGCCCCGGATAACCCGAGCCGTCCGGGGGCAAACCTTCAATTCAGCGCAGCGGCAACTGACGGTCTGTCAGCACGACGCCGAACACCACCGCGGCCCCGATCACCAGGAACACCGCGCTGACGGCAGGCGACGACGCCCACCACACCACGCCCGCGGCGGCGATCAGCCACGCGCCGAGCAACGTCTCCTTCCGGCTCGGTGAGGCCGCCTTGCGCGCACGCAGCCCCGCGCTGCCCAGGGCGAGCACGCCGATCGCGAGCACGGCCAGCACCGGCCAGTACATGTCCTCCTACTCCCGGAAATCGCCGCTGTGCCGTCGGAACGCGACGGTCATCGAGACGACCGAGAAAATCGCCAGCAGCACGCCGACGAGCAACGCGCTCGTGCGGAGCGCGTCACGATGCCCGTCGACTGGGTAACCGAACGCGAACGGAGCCACGATCAGCCACGCGCCGATCGCCAGGTTGACCACTCCCAGCCAGCGCGCCCGCTCCGGCAAGCCGAACCGGACCAGCGCGACCGCGGCCACGACGATCCCGCACAGCAGGCTGTTCCAGAACCCGGCCACCGCCGACAGCGTGTAGCTGTAGCTGTAGGCGAACGCCGCGATCACCAGCCACACCCCGGCGATGAACTCGGCGGTGAGCGGCAGCCGGCTTTCTCGCAGCTTCCGGTCCCGCGTCCGCAGTCCGGTCAGCGCGGTGTTCCCTTTCATCAGCGGTGCCCCCTTTTACTGTCCGGCCCTGATTCCCGGCTCTCCGTGGTCGAACTGAATCGCCTGGTGCAACGGCGCCGCCGGGACCCGGCGCGGCTGGCGCAGGCCCATCGGCAGGATCACCCGGTGGTGCGCCGCTTCGAGCACCATCGCGCTGCACGCGTACCAAGCCAGCACCGCGGACACGAGCAGGAAGTAGGCGGCGATCGTGCGGACCGCGCCCACGTCGGCGATCAGGCCGATCGCCAGCAGCGTCGACCCGGCGGCGAGAACCGCGAGCACCGACGTGATCACCAGGCTTTCCGCCAGCGCGGCCACCGCACCGGTCCAGGTGATCGCGGCCAGCCCGATGAACCAGAAGCCGATCGCCGAAGCGGCGACCGGGCTCGCCGAGGTCGACGGCAGCCCGCCGAGCCCGACGAAGAGCTGGTACACCCCGTAGCCCATCCAGAACGCGCCCCAGGTCCCGTGCACCACCGTGGCGAGCGCGTCGCGGGCGCGGTAGGACCACATGCCGGCGAGAAACTGTGCGACACCGCCGAATGCGAACGCCAGCGGGGCCAGCAGCAACGGCGTCGTCGTGCCGTTGCCGTACCAGCCGGCCATGTTGCCGGCCACCATGAACGTCGAGACAGCGAATCCGGCGAGGCCGAGGATCGACGGCGCCGCCACCGGACTCAGGTTGATGTGCGTGTGCTCGCGCCAGAACGAATACTCCGCGCCGTCCCCGCCCATCGAGCGGCTGTCCGGCATCCGGATGTCCGGCATCTCGCGGGTCATCTCCGGCTCCTCTCCTGCCGAGGTCCCCCGTTCGCCGCGCGTACCCCGCCGTCCATCCGCGGAACCCTGCAATCAGTAGGCCGAACGAGTGAATTTCGGCGGAGGCGCGGCCGGCGGCGTCCACTCGGACGCGACACTCCCCCGCGCGGACGGGTTGCCAGCGCCCGGGAGTCCGGTATGCGAGGGTGAGCGCATGGCGCGCGCCCGCAGTTATCTCTTGTCTTGGACCACGTTGCTGCCGGTGGTCGCCCTGATCCTGCTGGCGGTCACCTTCGGCCGGGATCTGGGCCCGATCGCGGTCGCGCTGGTCGCGATCGCCCTGTGCGGCACCGTGCTCGCCGCCGTGCACCACGCCGAAGTCGTCGCGCACCGGGTCGGGGAACCGTACGGGTCGCTGGTGCTCGCGGTCGCGGTGACGGTGATCGAAGTCGCGCTGATCGTCACGATGATGGCGTCCGGCGGCGAGAAAGCCGACACCCTGGCGCGCGACACGGTCTTCGCGGCGGTCATGATCACCACGAACGGCATCGTCGGCTTGTCCCTTCTGGTGGGCGCGCGGAAGTACGGCGAAACCCGGTTCAACCCCGAAGGCAGTGGTGCGGCGCTAGCGACCGTCGGCACGCTCGCGACGCTGAGCCTCGTCCTGCCGACCTTCACGTCCAGCCGCCCCGGACCGGCGTTCTCCGCGCCGCAGCTGGCCTTCGCCGCCGGCGCGTCGCTCGTGCTGTACGCGACCTTCGTGACGACCCAGACGATCCGTCACCGCGACTTCTTTCTCCCGGTCGACGCCGACGGCGAGGCTCGCGAGGAGGACCACGCGGACCCGCCGAGCCTCCAGACCACCATGGTCAGCCTCGTTCTGCTGCTCTTGTCGTTGATCGCCGTGGTCGGCCTCGCGAAGGTCGAGTCGCCAGCGATCGAGGCGGGCGTGCGCGCGGCCGGGCTACCGCAGTCGTTCGTCGGTGTGGTGATCGCGCTGCTGATCCTGGCACCGGAGACGCTGGCCGCGGTCCGCGCCGCGCGGCGGGACCGGATGCAGATCAGCCTTAACCTGGCGTACGGATCGGCGATCGCGAGCATCGGCTTGACGATTCCGGTGATCGCGCTCGCCTCGGTGTGGCTGAAGGGGCCGTTGCTCCTGGGGCTTGGAGAGACGCACATCGTGCTGCTCGCGCTGACAGTGGTCATCAGCGTCCTGACGGTGGTGCCTGGGCGCGCTACGCGGCTGCAGGGCGGGGTGCACCTGGTGTTGCTGGCGGGGTTCTTGGTGCTCGCGATGAATCCCTGACGGTTACGGTTCGCGCCCTGGCGGTCGGCTGACTCGGCCCCGGCCCCGGCCTCCCCTCCCGTCGCGCGAGGCCGAACCAGTCGCGCGCAGTGCGGAAGAAGCCAGCCGCCCAGAGTTTTCACATTTCCCAAAGCGACCGCCCACCTGCGGATCCAGCCGCCAACCGGCCGCCCGCCCGGCCGGTCGCGGGGAAAAGCGCGCCGGTTTTGTCGGTCCTCCTCCGTATCCTGACCGAGTGATCATCCAGCAGTCCCCCCTCCCGTCCTCGGCCGCCGGTGCGGCCGCGCGCAGACCCGTGCTTCCCCGCCCGGCGCCATCCGGGCGACCGGCCGCCGTGTTGTTTCCGGCGGCCGCGCTCGTCGCGGGCCCGCTCCGAGGCGAGGCCCTCCGATGAGCGGCGTGTCCTCGCCGCCCAGCGAGGCGCCCGCGCGAGCCGAGACGAAGCCGGGACTGCTGATTGGCGTGCTCGTGCTGTCCGCGTTCGTGATGATCCTCAACGAGACCATCCTGAGCATCGCGCTGCGCGACCTCACCGTCGAGCTGTCCGTGCCGACGACCACCATCCAGTGGCTCACCAGCGGTTTCCTGCTGACCATGGCCGTGGTCATCCCGGCCACCGGATTCCTGCTCGAACGGTTCACGCCGCGCCAGGTGTTCCTCTTCTCTTTGTCTTCGTTCAGCGCCGGCACCCTGATGTGCGGCGTCGCGCCCGGCTTCGGGCTGCTGATGGCCGGCCGGGTCGTCCAAGCCTGCGGCACCGCGGTGATGATCCCGTTGCTGATGACCACCGTCATGCGGCTCGTGCCGGCCGAACGCCGCGGCGCGACCATGGGCACGATCAGCATCGTCATCGCGGTCGCCCCGGCGATCGGGCCGACCATCGGCGGCGCGGTGCTGGCGTCGCTCAGCTGGCGCTGGATGTTCTTCATCGTCCTGCCGCTGTCGCTGGCCGCACTGGTCGTCGGGATGCTGCGCCTGCGGATCGGCAGCGAAACCCGCGCTGTTCCGCTCGATGTCTTGTCCGTGGTCCTGTCCGCCATCGGCTTCGGCGGCGTCCTGTACGGCCTGTCGTCGGCGGGCGAATCCGCCGAGACCGCGCTCGTGCCGCCGTGGCTGCCGATCGTCGTCGGCGCGGCCTCGCTGGCCGTGTTCGGATGGCGGCAGCTCCGCCTGCAACAACGCAACCGCGCGCTGCTGGACCTGCGGCCGTTCACCCATCGCAACTTCGTGGTCGCGCTGGCGCTGAGCGCGGTCCTGTTCATGTGCCTGATCGGCGCGGGCGCGATCCTGCTGCCGCTGTACCTGCAAACAGTGCTGCACAAGTCCACGTTCGTGAGCGGCCTGGCGGTCCTGCCCGGCGGACTCGTCCTGGGACTGCTGGGCCGTCCGGTAGGCGCGTTGTTCGACCGGGTCGGCGCCCGTCCGCTGGTGCTGCCCGGCGCCCTCGCGATGACCGCCGCCCTGTGGCTGTTCTCCGTGCTGGGCCCGGATTCGCCGCTGATCGCGGTGATCGGCATCCACATCGTCCTGATGGCCGGCCTTGGCCTGATGATGACGCCGCTGATGACCGAATCGCTCGCGGCTCTGCCGGACCACCTCTACTCGCACGGCAGCGCCATTCTGTCCACCCTGCAACAGGTGGCGGGCGCGCTGGGCACCGCGGTGTTCGTCAGTGTCGCGACGCTCGGCACCGCCGAACACGCCGCCACGAGCCCGGACGCCGACGGCCTGCACACCGCGTTCGTGGTCTCCGGCTGTATCGGCCTGGTCGGACTGGTCGGCGCCTGGTTCATCCGGTCGGCTCGCCCGGAGCAGGCCAAGGAGGCAGCGCACCCGTAACCCGGCACGGCTCGGCGGCGTCGCCCGCGCCTCGGGCACGACCAGCATCGGCAACCGCCGCGCGCATCGGCTGGTGGTGCGCCGGATGGCTGGCTACGACGACGTCCTCCGGCCGCCACCGCCGACGATGCCGCGGCCCGGCTGGCACTGTCCAGCGACGGCCGAGCCGGACTCTGCCGCCCGGCGGGCCGCGGCCCGCGAACGGTCGGGTTCAGATCGGGGATGCCAAGGACACGACGGTTTCCGAGGGAGAACGCTCAGGGAACGTGCTCGACCTCGTCGAGCACGAGCAGACCTGATCGGCCAGCGATGACGATGCGGCATTCCGGCTCGGCGGGCAACGGCGACCGAACCTGGTCGGCGCGGTCGAGCACCAGCACGGAATCCCGCAGGCGTGCCCGGAATGTGCGACAGCGACGCGGACCAACGAGTTTTGTCCGCACCGCCGAGCGCCCCGGCCCGAACCGCCGGATCAGAGTTCCTTCTCCCCGAGCATCCCGCGGAGTCTGGTGAGCGCGCGATGCTGGATGACCCGGACGTTCCCGGCGGAGATCCCGAGCGCCTCGGCGGTCTCGCCGGCGCTGAGCCCGCCGATGACGCGCAGCGCGAGGATTTCCCGCTGCGCCGGAGCTAACTTGCCGAGCAGTTCGCTCAGCTGGCTGCCGAGGTCGAGGCGCAGTGCGTGTGCCTCGGGTTCATTGCCGGTCTGGGGGTCGTCGCGCAGCTCGGCGACCGGATCGGCGCGCTCGCGTCCGGCCGCCCGGAAGGCGTCGGCGATCTTGTTCGCCGTGATGGCGTACACCAGGTGCAGGAACGAGCCGCCGCGGTCGTGGTGTGCGGGCAGGGCGTTGAGCACGGCGATGCAGGCGTTCTGGGCGACGTCGTCGGCGGACAGATAGGACAGGTCGCGCCCCCCGATGCGGGCGCGACAGTAGCGCACGATGACCGGCTGCAGCAGTCGCAGCACCTGCGCGACCGCCGCCGGGTCGTTGCGTCCGGCGGCCCGGACGAGCGGGTCCAGCTCGTCCAGCGTCGGGCTGCGGGCAGCCGGGGTGCGTGCGGCGTCGACGCGGAATGCCGGCCGTGTCACGCTGCCTCCGTGTGCTGTCGCCCGGACGCGGAAGCCGCGGCGCGGGCCGAGCCGATGTGGTTTTGTCGGCAAGTCATGGCGATAGTCCTCCCTCGGCCGCCTGCGTCTCCCGGAGCGGCACCCGGCGATGAGAGCCTTCCGGCCCCCTGCGAAGGCCAGCGGCCCTCAGCTGTCAGGTGAGCAAGATGCCGCCGTCCACCACCAGCTGGGCGCCGGTGATGTACGAGGACAGGTCCGACGCCAGGAAGAGCGCCGCGCGCCCGATGTCGTCCGGGTCTCCGATCCGCCGCATCGGGACCTTGGCCGCGAAGGACTCGAGCAGTGCGGTCAGGTCCACCCCGGCCGTTCCAGGCTGTGTTTGCGCGGCGACGCCGGGGGTGGCGATGCTGCCGGGCGCGATCGCGTTGACCCAGATCCGGTGCGGCGCGAGTTCGAGCGCGACGTTCTTCGTGAACCCCCACACGCCGTGCTTCGACGCGTCGTAGTGGGCCAGCCCGGGCGACGAGGGGTGCACCGAGTCGATCGAGGTGACGGTGACGATCCGGCCGCCGCGGCCCTGGTCGATCATGTGCCGCGCGACGGCCTGGGTGCAGAGGAACACTCCGGTGAGGTTCACCGCGACGACCCGGGCGAATTCGGCCGCCGTCAGGTCCATCATCAACCGGGCCGGGTAGATCCCGGCGTTGTTGACGAGGATGTCGATCCCGCCGAAGCGGTTCGCGGCGGTGTCGGCCATGTGGAGCACCTGCTCCTGGTCCGCGACGTCGGCCCGTACCGCGGCGGCGACGAAACCGGCGTCCTCGAGCCGCGTCGCGGCCCACTTCGCCGCTGCCTCGTCCTGGTCGGCTACCAGCACTTTCGCCCCGGCCTCGGCGAGCCGGTAAGCGATCCCGTAACCGATGCCCATCGCACCGCCGGTGACTATCGCCGTCCGGCCGGTCAGGCTGATCAGGTCTTGCCCTCGAGGCAATGTCATCGCGTGCGTCCTCCCTGGTGCACCGAAGAAGCGGAAACCTCTGCCGTCGCACGGCCCATCCGGTGCGGCCGGGACGGCAGGTCCGAGATAAGGCCCGCCCGGGTGCGGCTTCCCCGTCTTGCGACGATGGGTCAATCCAGGCCGCGAGCCTGCGGACAACCAGGCCGCCGCCCGGGCGGGTCGCCGGTTTCCCGGCGACCTCCACTCTCGCGGTTCGGCCGGCCACGGGCTGGGGTCGCAGGTCCCCGGGCGGAAGGGCTTCGGTCACCGCCAGGGTCGGCTGGACGACGTCGCGCGAGGCCGATCGCCGCAGGATTGATGTTGGGGCAGGTATCTTTTCGCGTTCCCGCCGCGCGCTGAAGCATTGCGTGCGGCGGTGTCTTGACGCGCCCGCCGGAACCGATTCCGCGGGCTTTTTCGTAAGCTGGCGGACGCAATTGCTCGGCCAGGCTCCAGATTCTGCCGCGTCGAGAGCCCGGCCAGCCACCGCTGCCTGGCCAGTTCCGCCGGTCAGTGCGTGCTCATCGCACCCCCTCTCGGATCGGTTTTCGCCGACCGCCCCGGGATCGCTCGCGACACCGGCGCACTGCGGTTGTCCAAGATCTGTCGAGATCGGCGTGGATCCCGTTGCCCAGCAACGAACCGAACCTGGACAACACCGGCGCGCACGCAACCTCCGCGTCGTTTTCCGGATCGAGCGCGCAAGGATCGTGGCGGCCGCCGGCACGAATGGAACGCCTCATGTCCGCCACCGAGCCCGAGCCTGTCGGCGAGGTTGCTCACCGCCAACCTCGGCACCGCGCTCGGCCAGCTGATGTCGGGGATTGCCGAAGCTGCACCAGGAAATCCTGGTCCTGCGGCTCGTGGTCGGCCTGACGTCCGCGGAAACCGTTGCGGCGCTCGGCATCTCGCCAGGGAACGTTCGGGTTACGCAGTGCTGGGCGCTGGCGAAGCTGCGCGAGCCGGTCCAGGCACCGGAACTGGCAGACGCGCTGCTCGCCTGACCGAGCGCAACCGGCGAGGCGAACCGCAGCTTCGTCGAGGAGACCGGTCACTCGCTGCGACCACTGGAGCGCGGCTCCGTTGCCGCGCTCAGCCGAGCCGGTGCCCGACCGGGCCGATGAACCGGCGTGCCCCACCGGAATCAGGAGCCCGCCGTACCTGCGAGCCGCTGCACCCGGCGGGCCAGGTCGGCCGAACCAATGCCGGAGAAAGTTCGGAAAGTTCACCCGCTCGGGGCCACCGGACCCGGCGAGCCGGACCCGAAACGCCCGGATCGGCCTGCCGAGGCGTCGCTCAGCCGGCGTCGAGCCGCCGCTTCATCCGGCGCAGGAAGGCGATCCGGTCCGTCTCCACCCGGACCGCTGTGCGGTCTGGATACACGTCGAAAACTCCGGTCATCCCGGTCTCGGCGAGGTACCGCACGGCCGCCCCGAAGGGGTGCGCGAGCAGCCGCAGCACCACCCCTTCGGCGGCTGCCCGGTCCTGTGCGGCGCGGAGCACGTGGACTCCGGCGTCAGTCAGCAGGCTCAGCTCGCTCAGGTCCAGGACCAGCGCCATCGGCCGTTTCGCCAAGGCGAAAGTCACCGCGCGGACCACGACCAGGGCGGTATCGGCATCGAGCTCTCCGGCGAGCAGCAGCGTGAGCACGTCAAGATCGTCGTAGCGGTACGACGACTTGAGCCGCGCCGATCCCTGTGAGCCGGCTTCCATCCTCGTGCTGCGCTCCCTGTTCAGGCGGGGCCTGTCGACCCGCATGTCCACCCGAGACCATTCTGGACCCTGTGGGCATGGTGACCGCGCCCACAGTCCGCCTCTGACGGCCGCCCGAAGCGGCTGCTCCGGCTGGACCACGACGAAAGTCGTGAGCCACGCGGCGACCGACCTTCGGCGGGTTCCGTCATTTACCGACATTTAAGACGGTGAGCAAGTACCTGACCGAACACTCCCCGTACTCAACGGAGTTGATCGCCCGTGCGAATCGCGCGTACCGCAGCAGCCCTGTCCGGCCTGGCCTTCGCCGCGGTGGCCGCGGCCGTCCCGGCCACTGCCGCCACGCCGGCCGCCCTGCCCGCCATCATCGACGGCAGCAACGCCGACTCCCCGCACTCCGCCGCCCGGATGTTCGCCGGCGGCCAGGAGCTGTGCTCGGCCACTATCGTCGCACCGGACTGGATCCTCACCGCCCGGCACTGCACCCAGGGCGCCGGCGGCAAGCAGATCACCTTCCACGTCGGAGACCTGGACCAGACCAAGGGCACCGCAGTGTCCGCGACGTCGGTGCACGACTCCCCCGACGCTGACCTCTCGCTGGTGCAGATCGACCAGAAAGTCCAGACCGACTACGCGCCGCTCGGCACCGAGAGCGACGTCAAGACGGGCGACCAGGTCCAGGTCTACGGCTGGGGCGCGACCTGCACCGATCAGCCGGAGATCAACTGCCAGTCGAAGACGCTGAAGGTGGCGAACGTCAAGGTCACTTCGGTCGACTGCCCGGACGGCGCGGCCGGGGTCTCGGTCTGCGCGGACCGCGTCGACGGCATCACCGCAGGCGGCGACTCGGGCGGCCCGATGTACGCCAACGGCAAGCAGGTCGGCGTCGCGTCCACGAGCGACCGCAAGTCCTACACCGCCTACATCAACGTCACCCGCTACCGCGACTGGATCAAGTCGGTCGCCGGCGTCTGACCGGACGAAAGGCCGTGAAGGGCCCCTTGCGGGAATCTGATTCCCGCAAGGGGCCCTGCACGGACAGTCACGCACCGTTCCAGGCCCGGGCGAGCCGCGCCATCTCGTCCGACGCGGCGATCTGCGCCGGACAGTCACAGCTGTCCGAAGAACTGCGTCACCGCGTTGCCGGCGATCTGGCTGTGCAGCCTTTTCGCCTGGCCGGCGACAACTCAGCTCCGGGCGCGCAGGTGGTCCCGCAGCGACCGGGCGACCCGCGCCATCAGGATCTCCGCCTCCGGCTGGATCGCGGCCGGCACCCGGGATTCGGTCAGCGCGGCGACCGCGAAGGTCTGGCCGTCCTCGTGCTCCACCACTCCGATTTCGTGCCGCATATTCAGCAGCGTCCCCGTTTTCGAGGACCATTTCGCCGAATCCGACGCGAAATCCGGCGCCAGTCGCTGCCGCAGGAGGTTGTCGCCCATCAGGTGGCGGACTCGGGCGGACACCTCCGGGTCGATCTTCGACGGAGTCCACAGCGCGGCCAGCAGATCGGTGAACGCGCGTGCCGAACCGGAACTCGCGCGGGAAACGTCCAGCTGCCGCACTGGGTGGCCACGGCCTTCGGTGGCCGCGCCGATCGCCAGGGAATGCGCCAGGTGCACTTCCCCCACCGCGAAGCGTTCCGCTGGCGTATCGCTGAGTTCGCGAACCGGGTGCCGCACCGAGATCCCGGCGATGCCCCACTCCCGCACGGTCCGCGCGACCTCTGCGGGCGGGGTGAGCGCGAACAACGCGTCCGCCGCGGTGCTGTCGCTGATCGCCGACGCCAGGTACATCAGGTCGGCGATCGCGATCCGCGCCGGGTACCGGAACCGGGACAGACCGGTCGGGCCCGCGGAGTCGAGCTTGCCGGGTCCGACCTCCACCGGCTGCGCGCCGTCGAGTTCGCCGCGCCGGATCCGGTCCTCGGTGACCGCCACCAGCGGCACTTTCACCAACGACGAGGTCGGGAACTCCAGGTCCGGCTCGATCCCGATCTCCTGGCCGGACCCGAGATCGCGGACCAGGAACGAGCCGCGCAGGCCGCCCGCCTCGAGCTCGTCCCGCAGGTTCGCCAGCAGCGCTTCAGTGTTCACGGCCGCCAGTGTGCCGCACCGCCGGCACCGCGCCGGCCCGCGCGGCCATCGCCGCGAGTTCTCAAAGAGCGCCCAAGCACCGAGCGACCGCACTGCGCAGCGGTGCGCGCACGCGGTCGACATCGTCGCCCAGCCCGGCCGCCACGTCGTACCCGCGCGCGAGCCGGACCCCGCCGACCGGCCGCCAGTCCAAGCCCAGTTCCCGCGCCTGGTCCGCTGAGCACAGCAGCAAGTCCGAGGATCCGAACACACTCGCGGCTGCCGTCGTCAAGGTCGCCGCGACCTCCACCTGCGCCGGCAGCAGCCCGGCCGAGTCCCGAGCCCGGAACATGCGGTCTCGCACGTGCGGCACATCGTCCTCGGGCTGGACCCACACCCGGCGTCGCGGGCCTGGCGAGCGACCCGCGCGCAACGTCTCCAGATACCGCACCGCTTCGTCCGATGAAGCCTCGCTGGCCAGGCCTAGCGGCACCGTCCAAGCCCCGTCCTCCGGCGGCACGGCGACCAGCGCGGCGCGCACTTCCTGCGTGCGCACCAGTTCCGCTCGCTCGGCCGGCCCGGCGACGCGGAACTCCAGGAACACCTCCACGGTCCGCGCCTGCGCTTCCAGCTCGGCCAGGTCGCGGGTCGTGCAGGTGTCCGGGACAGCCAGCCGCAGCGGGCGGCGGCGGGCGCGCTGGGCGTCGTTCTCCATCGCCTCGGCCAGCCGGACCAGGCGTTGCGCGGAGGGCAGCAGGTCACGGCCGAACTGGGTGAGCTGTGCGCGGCGGGTCGAGCGGTCGAACAGCCGCTCCCCCAAGTGCCGCTCGAGCGCGGCGATCCGGCGGCTCGCCACCGGTTGCGGGATCCGCGCGACGGCCGCCCCTCCGGTGAAGCTCCCCGCCTCGGCGACGCTCACGAAGGCTTTGCTGCAGCCGACCAAGTCCACGACCTCACCTTATGCCAGATTCGCATCAACTCGCACAGAAGTGTCTTAGCGAGCATGACCGGGGCTCCGGCAGTGTTCGGGAAGAAGATCCGTCTTGGAGGGAGCATCCGTGATCCGCAGGCTGTCCGTGGCCTCGCTCGCCCTGTTCGCATTGACCTCGTGCGCCACAGCAGAAACACCGGAAACACCAGCCAGCGCCGCGCCCGCGGCGCCGGCCGCTGCCCGCGCCGCCGCGCAGCCCGATTTTTCCCAGCTGGAGAAGGCTTTCGGAGCCCGGCTCGGCGTATTCGCGATCGATACCGGCAATGGCCGCGAGATCGCTTACCACGCCGACGATCGCTTCGCCTACGCTTCCACCCATAAAGTGTTCACCGCGGCCGCGATCCTGCACCGCGGGGAAGATCTGAACCGGATGATCACAATTCGGAAAAGCGACCTGGTGCCCAATTCCCCGATCACGGAGAAGCATCTCGACACCCCGATGTCATTACGGAGCGTCCTCGATGCTGCGCTCCGCTACAGCGACAACACCGCGGGTAACCTGATGTTCCGCGAAATCGGCGGCCCCGCAGGGCTGAGTTCCGACCTGCGCCGGCTGGGCGATACGGTCACCCGCGTGGACCGCATCGAGCCCGCTCTCAACGAGACGAGCCCTGGTGACGTCCGGGACACGACCACCCCGCGAATCTGGGCCGCAGACCTGCGCGCCGCCGCGCTGGGCAGCGGTCTCCCGACGGACCAGCAGGCCGTGCTGACCGGAATCATGCGGGCCAGCACCACCGGCACCAACGCCATCCGCGCGGGCGTTCCCGCTGACTGGCAAGTCGCCGACAAGACCGGGACGGCCGATTACGCCACCCGCAACGACATCGCCGTGCTCTGGCCGCCGCACCGGGCGCCGATCGTGCTCGCTGTGCTGTCCGACCACGCGCAGAAAGACGCGAAAACCGACGACAAGCTGATCGCGCAGGCCGCGTCCGCGGTCGCGAAGGCGTTGCAGTGACCGGTATTTACCGAGTGATCACCCACGTGCTCGCGGTGCTTTTCGTGCCGGTCGCGTGGGTGGTCGCGCGGGGGCGGGCGCTGCACGTGGCGTGCCAGTGGGCGCTGAATACCCGCTACCCGGCAGAAAACCTCTCCGGACTCACCCCCGGCGCGCACGCCGCCTTCACCGCGGCGCGCACCAAAGCCTTGTGGCGGCACGGAATCCTGCTCGGCCTGACCTCGGGGCACCGCGACGCCGAGACGCAGGCCGAACTGTTCGACGCGGAAGTGCAGCGGACCGGCTCGTACGAGCGCGCCCTGCGCCTGGCGCTGCCGCCGGCGCAATCCCAGCACGTGCAAGGCGTCGCACTCGACGTGCGACCGTACGAAGGCGCGCAGTGGCTGGAAGTCCACGGCGCGCGGTACGGGCTGTACCGCGTGTACGACAACGAATGGTGGCACTTCGAGTACCACCCGGACGGTCCGCCGCAACGGCTGCCGCATCCCGGGTTCGCCGCGACGCGCGCCGCGAGCTGAACGAGACACCCGGCGAAGACCGTCGACGGATGCGACACTGGCTTCGATGATCGGCCTGCTTTATCCGACCCGCGACTGCGCCGAAGACGACTTCACCGCGCTGGCGGGGTGTCTTGACGCCCGGCCCGGGGTGGAATTCGCCTACGTCCCCTGGACACGGCGCACGGTCGAACGGCAAACCGCTGCGACCGCCGTGCACGAGCTAGGCCAGCCCGATCGACTGGTCCGCGCGGCGAGGTCGTTCACCGGGTCGCCACGGGTGGTCAGCTGGGCGTGCGCAAGCTGCAGCTTCATTGACGGCGCGGCTGCCGCCAGCTCGCAAACCGCCGCCCTGTCTGCTGCGCTGGGCGTTCCGGCGAGCAGCACGTCCCTGGCGTTCGCCGCCGCCGCCCGCCGACTCGGGCTGGAGCGCGTCGCGCTCGCTTCCGTGTACGCGCCAGAACTCACCGACGCGTTCGCCGCTTTCCTCGCCGAGGAAGACATCGCCACCGTGCACGCGGTCTCGGCCGACGCTGGTTCGGATCGTGACCTGGCGCGTTGGCCCGGCGAGCGCATCCGCGACCTCGTGGACGCCGCGCAGTCCCCGGACGCACAAGCAGTCCTGGTTCCCGAAACCGCCCTGCACACCGCGCCGCTGCTCGCCGGTCTTGAGGAGCTGGCCGGCAAACCAGTGCTCACCTCGACGCAAGTGACGCTCTGGCACTGCCTTCGCCTTCTCGGCCGCCCGGCGGCCGGGCCTGGTCTCGGCACGCTCCTCGCGCAACCGCACTGATCCGGAGTCCCGGCGGGTAACCCCGGCTGATCGCGGGTATGCCCTGGACATGAGCAGCCGTCTGATCGCCGTCGCCGTCGACTGCCGCGACGCCGAAGCCCTCGCCGAATTCTGGCGCGCCGCGCTGGACTATCCGCACACCGAACGATGGCAGGACAGCCACGGGCTCACCTACGTCGAGCTGAAGGCCGCGGACCGGCCGGCGCTGCTGTTCCAGCCGGTTTCTGAGGGCAAGAGCGGGAAGAACCGCCTGCACCTGGACATCGCGCCGGACCGGGTGGAACAGCGCGACGAAGTGGCCCGTCTCGTGACGCTCGGCGCGAAAGTGGCGGAAGACCCCGAGGACGACCACTGGATCGTGCTGAAAGACCCCGAAGACAACGAATTCTGCGTCCTCCCCCGACGACCCTGACGTTTTCGCCACCGGGCGCGGGCTACGATCTTCGCCGTGCCCGAACCCGCCGCCCGCCCGCCCGACCTCGGCATGCTCGCCGGGCGGCTGCTGTTCGCGGTGCAGCGGGAACTGTTCACAGCGCTGTCCGCGGAAGGATTCTCCGACCTGAGCCCGCGCCACGGTGCGGTGCTGGCCTACCTCGAACCGGACGGTTCGCGCGCCACCGAGCTGGCCCGGCGGTCCGGGCGGCGCAAACAGGTGATCGGCGCGATGGTGGACGAGCTCGAAACGCTCGGGTACGTCGAGCGCCGCCCGGACCCCGGCGACCGGCGGGCGAAACTCGTGTGCCCGACGGCGCGCGGGAACGCCATGATCAGCGCATCGACGCGCATCCTCGCGGAACTGGAAGACCGGCACGCCGGCCGACTCGGCCGGGCGGAGTACGAACGGTTCAAACGGACGCTCGCGGAAGTCACCGAGCAGCAGCGGGTTTACGCCGGACCGTGAACCGCTGTCGGACCGGTCGCTGTGGGCGCACCCGGGCGGAGAGACGGCTACGGCCCGGGTGGTCCGGGCCATCCCTGCGGCTGCCCCGGCGCGGGCCACTGCCCGATCGGCTGACCGGGCGGAATCTGTCCCGGGATCGGTTGCTGCGGCATGGGCTGCGGGGGCATGGGCTGCGGGGGCATTGCCGGAGCGCTGTATTGCTGCGGATACTGCGCCAAACCCGCCCCGGGGTGCGGATACTGCGTCCCGACCGGAACCTGACCTGAATATCCCGGCGGAACCTGACCTGGATGCCCTGGCGCCGCGGGCGGAACCGCTGCCCCGTAAGGCATCCCGTAACCCCACTGCGGCGCAGTCGCCGGCACTTTCGCCGACACACCAGGCAGCCACAGCACCACCGCCAGCGCGGTCAGCACGGCGAAAATGACGAGATTTGCCCAAGCATTGTGGACGAATGCCAACTTGCTGGCCGCGAGCAGCAGCTGTGCGGGCGCGCACCACAGGAGAACCCGGCCGACCGCCGGGCGCCGCGCCAGGATCAGCACCGCACCAACGACCACGGGCAGCGCGAGCACGCCGATGACGGCAACGAGACAGGCGTAGGCGTCGATGCGGCTTCCGCTCGCGAAGAGCCAGTAAATCCCGAAGATACCGAACTTCGTCACGTAGGCCTCCAGCAGGCTCAGCAGAATCGCCAGCGCGATCCCGATCCCCGTCGCCTTCGGCCGTGTCATCGGCTGTGTCATCCCGGTCCCCCTCCGTCACCCCTCGGGCGCGGAGAGTCTACCGGCCCGCTCGGACAGTCCACAGTGGAGCAGCCGCCCCGGTCCCGGCGGACGTGCCCGGCGCCCTCTACGATCAGGCCCGTGACCGCCTACGACGACGTCTACGACGACCTCGACGCCTCGGCCCTGCCGGAGCGTCAGCAGCGCATCCTCGCCACCATCCGGGACTGGGTGGGCCGCCACGGCTACTCGCCGAGCACCCGCGAGATCGGCGAGTCGGTGGGCCTGCGGTCGACGTCGTCGGTCTCGAAGCACCTCGCCGCCCTCGAAGACAAGGGTTTCCTGCGGCGCAGTTCGACCATGTCGCGGCCGATCGACGTGCGCGCCTTCCTCGGCGACCTGCCCACCCGCGACGGCGGCGACTCGGTGCCGGTCCCGGTGGTCGGCGACATCGCGGCGGGCACGCCGATCGCCGCACAGGAGCACCTGGACGACGTCCTGCAGCTGCCGCGCGGGCTGACCGGGCGCGGGACCGTCTTCGGACTTCGGGTGCGCGGCGATTCGATGATCGACGCGGCGATCTGCGACGGCGACATCGTCGTGGTGAAGCAGCAGGCCGAGGCGCATTCCGGTCAGATCGTCGCGGCGATGATCGACGAGGAAGCGACCGTGAAGGTCTACCGCCGCCGCGACGGGCACGTCTACCTGGAGCCCCGGAACCCGGCCTACGACGTGATCGACGGAGACCGGGCCACGGTGCTCGGCGTGATCGTCTCAGTGCTGCGCAGCATGTAAAGCGCCGAAAGGTCCGTGAGGGGAACCCTGAGGGAATCAGAGTCCCTCAGGGTTCCCCTCACGGACAGCGGGTGCCCCGGCTGGGTCAGTCGACCGCCACCGGGACCAGGGTGTCGGCCAGTTCGCTCTGCTCGGTTGCCCGGCCCTGCCACGGCCGCGCGATCAGCCACAGCACCAGCCCGGAAACGACCAGTCCGCCGAACATCACGGTGGCCATCGCGACCGCGTTGTTGCCCAGCAGGCCGACCACCGGCGAGATCGCCGCGCCGACGCCGAACTGCACCGCCCCCAGCAGCGACGCGGCCGTCCCGGCGTTGTCGCCGTGCGCGTCCAGCGCGACCGCGGGAGCATTCGGCAGGATCAGCCCGGCGAAGAACAGCACCGCCCACACCGGCACCGCGACACCGAACATGCCGCCGAGCCCAGTCAGCGCGGTCGTCAGCAGCACGGCTGCCGAAACCGCCGCGGCAACGCTCGCCACGAGCAGCACCTGATGCGGCTCGAAGCGGTTCATCAGCCGCGCGTTGACCTGCGTCGCGGCGATCAGCCACACCGCGCTGGCCCCGAACATCAGGCCGAACTGCTGCTGGTCCAGCCCGTACTGCTGCTGGAACACGAACGACCCGCCGCTGACGAACGCGAACAGACCGGCCATCGCGAACCCGGCCACCAGCACCAGCCCGAGGAACGAGCGGTCGGTGAACAGACTCCGGTAGGACCGCACGGTCGCCCTCGCCTGGAAGGGCTGACGCCGCGCCGCCGGCAGCGTCTCGGGCAGCGCCAGCGCCGCGGCGATGCCACTGGCCAGACCAATCGCGGCGAGCACCACGAACACCCCGCGCCAGTGCGTCCACGCCAGCAGCGCGCTGCCGAGCGTCGGTGCGAGCACCGGGGAAACACCCATCACCAAGATGAGCTTGGACAGCAGCTTCGCGGCCGCGCGGTCGGTGTAGAGGTCGCGCACCACGGCCAGCGCCAGCACCGCGCCTGCCGAGGCCCCCAGGCCCTGCAGGACACGCGCCGCGCTCAGCAGTTCGACGTTCGGCGCCACCAGGCACAACAGCGACGCGACGACGTGGATCAGGCTTCCCGCGACGAGCGGGATCCGCCGCCCCATCGCGTCCGAGAGCGGGCCGGCGATCAGCTGGCCGAGCCCGAGTCCCAGCACCGTTCCGGTGAGGGTGAGCTGAATGGTCGACTCCGTCGTCGACAGTTCGCGGGTGATGTCCGGCAGCGCCGGCAAGTACATGTCGATGGACAGCGGCCCCAATGCCACCAGAACGCCCAGCACGAGCACCAGCTTGAGCTGGCTTGCGGCGCCCCTCGCCGCTTCGCGTGTTTCGTTCACGCCACTCCCCTTCGTCGTGAGCACGCCAGTCACTTACGACGAAGGGGCCGGAGAAATTCCGGAACCGCCGAACAGATCACACTGCGATAATCCCGCTTGACAACGCTCAGCCGAGCCCGAGAGCGAAAACGTGCAGGTCCGGGTCGGTCGGCAGAGTCACCGCAGCGATCTTCTTGCCTGCTGGGATTTCCAGCGGTTTCGTGGCGTACACCGACGCGCCGGATCCTCGACCGCCTGGCTGATTCCGATATGCGGCGCGGGCGACCAACGAATTACCGAACACTGGTTCGGTACCTCCGCCGGGCAATACCCAGTCGCCGAACGACAGGTCGGCGGTCGCCGTTGTTCCATCGGTGAAAGCGAC
The DNA here is from genome assembly GCF_000383915.1 of Amycolatopsis benzoatilytica AK 16/65. Lineage (NCBI taxonomy): Bacteria > Bacillati > Actinomycetota > Actinomycetes > Pseudonocardiales > Pseudonocardiaceae > Amycolatopsis > Amycolatopsis benzoatilytica. Next base: position 1,368,858 of record NZ_KB912942.1, on the reverse strand, counting down.
GGTGGCGCTGCCCCGGTGGTCGCCGTTCGTCGCCGAGCCAACGAAAAGCAGCCGGCTGGCTGAAGTTCCAGCCAGGTCGAGCTTCTGCCCGGACGGCACCGCGTTGTCCGGGCGGCCGGCCGGCGCGGCGGGCCAGACAAAGGTCGTACCCGCTGCGTGTCCGGCCGAACCCGGAGCGAGACCGGCGTCGGACAGCGCATTACCGGAATAACTGTTGCCCGCGCCGTCGAAATTGGCGGAACCGCCGTCGCCGTCCTCGGAAATTCCGGCGTTACCGAACGCGTCGGCGAGACTTCCCTTCGGTGCGACCAACACGATAACCGAAGACGAAACCGAATGTCCGGCGCCTCGCACCGTGACCGGAACTTGGTAGTAGCCCTCCGCCGTGCCGGATTGGACCGCCACCGTCAGGTCGGTTTTCCCGCCGCCGGTGCGGTCGTCGAGCACGACCGAACGCGGCCCGGAGACGGCGATCCCGGCCGGGGCCGAGGTCGTCAGGTCGAGCGAACGCAGGTGCCCGCCGAGCCGTTGGCCGTGCACCTCGACAGTGCCGGACTGGCCCGGCGCCACGGTGACTTGGTTCGTCGCCGAAGCCACATAGGGCTCTTCGTTGTCCCGGTACGACGGCGGCTGGGTGTTCGCGGCCCAGGTCCGATCCGGCTGCGCGGACAGCGTGAAGTCGAGCCGGCCGCCGTCGCGGGCCAGGTCCCGCGGCAGCGACGTCCGATCCCACCGGTGTCCGTTCAGCGCGAGGCCGTGGACGTACTGCGTGGTCGCGGACGCCCCCGGTGCCCGAAGGTCCAGCGTGCGACCGCCCGGCAGGCTCAGCACCGCGCGTTCGAACAGTGGGCTGTGCACGGTCAGGTCCGGCGTGCCCGGGGTCGTCGGGTAGAGGCCGAGCGCCGCCCAGACGTACCACGAGGACTGCGCGCCGAGGTCGTCGTTGCCGGGCTCGCCGTCCGGGGTCGCGCTGAACAAGGTGGTCGCGATCCGGCGCACCACCTCCTGGGTCTTCCACGGCTGGCCGACGTGGTTGTACAGCCACGGCACGCCGAAGTCCGGCTCATTGCCGGCCCACATGTACGGCTCGTTGGGGCCGACGTTCAGCTTCTGGAAGAAGGCGTCCAACCGCCCGGCCGCCGCGGCCGGGCCGCCCATCGCGGTCACCAGGCCGGCCGGGTCCTGCGGCACCAGCCAGGCGTACTGCGCGGCGTTGCCCTCGTCGAACCCGTCTTGGCCGAACTTGCCGGGCGGCGGCGGCACGAAGCCGGGGCCGTCCGGGAACCGGCCGTCCTGGCCGCGCGGCTGCAGGTAGCCGGTGGCCGGGTTGAACAGGTGCTGCCAGTTCTGGCCGCGTTTCGCGAAGTCGCGGGCCACGCCGCGGTCGCCGATCGCTCCGGCGAACTGGGAAATCGCGAAGTCGTCGATCGCCCATTCCAGCGTGATCGACGCGCCGACGCGCGCATGGTCGCCGCGTGAGGCGTCGTTGTTGGGCAGGTAGCCGCGGGCGAGATAGTCCGCGATCCCGCGGCGTTCCTGGTACGCGCCAGGCGTCTCGTCCACTGACGTCGCGCCCTTGACGAGGTACTTCAGCGCGGTCTTGACGTCGAAGTCACGGGCGCCGAAGGCGTAGAGACTGGACAGCAGTGCGACCGAGCTGTCGCCGGTCATCTGGCCGGTGTAGCCGTTGGCCATCGGCCAGCGCGGCCACCAGCCGCCCTGGACCGCGTCGTTCGTCAGCGACTGGGCCATGTCGCTGGCTTCCTTCGGGAACAACATCCCGTGCAACGGCGCGAGCGAGCGGTAGGTGTCCCAATCGGAGAAGTTGGCGTACTGCGCGTGCCCGGCCGGGAGGGTGCGGATCTGGTTGTCGAAGCCGATGTATCGGCCGTCCGCGTCGTTGAAAGTGTTGGGGTGCATCAGGCTGTGGTAGAGCGCGGTGTAGAACGTCTTGAGCTGCTCGGAATCCTTGCCCGCCACGCGGATCCGGCCGAGCGCATCGCTCCAGGCGTTCCGGGTGGCGCCGCGGATGCCCGCGAAGTTCCAGCCGGGCGCTTCGGCCGCCATGTTCGCGCGGGCACCCCCGACGTCCACATAGGACATGGAGACCTTCGCGTGCACCACGCCCGCGTCGCCGAAGGTCAGGTACGCGCCGGCTTTCGCCGCGTCGACCCGGTCGCTGCCCGGCTGGACGGCAGTGCCGTCCCAGGTCCCGTGCGCGGTGAACGGCTTGTCGAACGTGATGTCGTAGTAGACGGTGTACTTGTTGGGTTTGCCGCAGAAGTGCCCGGTGGTGGCCGAGCCGCTCACCTCGCGGTCGCCGGTGATCCGCAGGCCGGCCGCGGAGTTTCCGGCCAGGCTCGCGCCGGCCTTCACCAGCACCTGCGCGTTGGCTCCGGAGGGGAACGTGAACGCGGCCAGGCCGGTGCGGGTGGTCGCGGTCAGCTCGGCGCGCACGCCGGAGTCCGGGAACGCGACCGAATAGTAGCCGGGCTCGGCCTGCTCGCCGTCGTGGGTGAAGCGCTCGACGCGGTCCCACGGTTTCGCTCCGACGTCGCCGGTCACCGGCAGGATCGGCACGTCGCCGAACGCATTGCAGCCGACCGACGCATGGTCGAGACTGAAGCCGCGGATCTTGTCGCTGTGGTACTGGTAGCCAGCGTAGGACCCGTCGGTGTCCGGCGAGAACTGCATCATCCCGAACGGCGCGGCCGGCCCGGGGAAGTTGTTGATCTCGCCGACCGACGTGCCGCCGCGGCCGGTGCCGATCAGGGGATCGACGTACGCCGCCGGATCGGCCGTCAGCGGGGTCTGCGGCGCGGCCGCCGCGACCGTCCCCGCACCGACGACGGCCGCCGTCACCAACGCTGCCACGACTGAGTGCCGCACACGCCCTCCCGGAACTCTGCTGTGGTCCGACCTTTGCGGCTGGCGGGCAGCGCGGTCAACCGGTTGACACGGATCTGGCCGGTTCTGACCGGACAGACATCCGACAGCCGGCTCGCTCGGCCGAAACGCCTCCGAGGGGCACCCGCGAGGGCTACCGTGAGGCGGTATGACAGCACCTGCCACCCGGAACGTCGAGGGCTACGAGGTCGGCTCCAGTGTTTCGGTCATCCGCGAGTACACCGCCGAGCCGGGCACCGGACCCCGGCTGCACAAGCACCCCTACCGCGAAACGTTCGTCATCCAGCGCGGCCGCGCCCTGTTCACCATCGGCGGCCAGCAGCGCGAGGGCGCCGCCGGCGATGTGCTGGTCTGCCCGCCGGACACCCCGCACAAGTTCGCCTCGCTCGGTCCGGAGCCGTACGAGGCCGTGCACATCCACGAGAACGACCGGTTCGTCACCGAATGGCTGGAGTGATTGCGGCCGGAGCCTGAAAACGGCTCATTTGTACGTCTCGTGTATCCCTCCCGGCGATGATCAGCCCCGGATCGACCAGGACCGGGAGGAACACGGATGTTGAAGAATCTCGCAGTGCTGACTGCCGGGGCGGCCACCGCCGCCGCGGTCGCGATCGCCGCGCCGGGCACCGCCGCCGCGCTGCCGTCCGCGAACATGGAGGCGGTGCTGCTCGCGGCCCAGATCGACCCGCAGCGCGCGGACAGCACGCAGACGCCGGGCGCACACGACAGCGTGCTGCTCGTCGAGCAGGCGCTGCAGGCCAAGGGGCTGCTGGACGCGAAGTACGTCGACGGCTACTTCGGCACCACCACCATCGACGCGTACGCGAAATACCAGAAGTCGCTGGGCTATACCGGCCTCGACGCGTCCGGCCTGCCCGGCAAGACCTCGCTGGAGAAGCTCGGCGCCAACCGGTACACCGTGACGAACCCGGTCTCCGCGGGCAGCCACGTGACCTACCACGGCGTCACGCTGAACACTCGTACCAAGGCCATGCTGCAGGCGGCGGAGAAGCTGTTCGGCAAGGAAGTCGGCCTCACCCAGGGCTCGTACAACCCGGGCGGGGTCGGCGCCTCGGCCGGCACGCACGACGGCGGCGGCGCGTTGGACGTGTCGGTGTCCGGGATGTCTTCGGCGACCCGCACGGACTTCGCCAAGGACCTGCGCAAGGTCGGCTTCGCGGCCTGGGTCCGCACGCCCGACCAGGGCGACTGGGGATACCACATCCACGCGGTCGCGGTGAACGACCCGGACCTGTCCTCGGGCGCCCAGCACCAGGTCGGCGCGTACTACCTCGGGCAGAACGGCCTCGCCAACCACGGCAAGGACGACGGCCCGGCGGTGAACCCGAAGCTGACCTGGGAGCAGTACCAGCGCGGCTGAGTCTCCCGGCCGCCGCATCCGCCGTCAGCGGTGCGGCGGCCGTGGTCGCCGCGGTGCGGCGGCCGTGGTCGCCGCAGTGCCGCGATCGCGGACGAGCCGCCCCGGCGGGGCGAGGAAACACCTGGCCGTGCCCGTGGAACCAACCCGCGGGCCGTCCGTGAAGGGCCCCTTGAGGGACTTGGATTCCGTCAAGGGCCCCTTAAGGGACCTCGATTCCCTGAAGGGGCCCTTCCGGGACTGGCGGTGGATCCGTGAAGGGCCCCTTGAGAGACTTGGAGTCCCTGAAGGGGCCCTTCACGGATAGAGGCAAACTCGGCCGCAGCCAGCCCCGACCGCAGCGGCAACAGCCCGGCCGCGCTCGTCCCAGCGTGCCGCCGCTGCGCTTCCGGGAATAGCCGCGCCCGAGAGTGAATTGCACCGAGGGTGAAAGCTGTGACCTACCACCGCCGCGGCGGACCGGAAGTGCTGACGCTGACCGACCTTCCCGTGCCGGAGCCGGGCCCGGGCGAGGTCCGGGTGCGGATCGTCGTGTCCGCGGTGAACCCGACCGACTGGAAAGCCCGCTCCGGCTCCGGCGCCGTCGCGCGCGGCGAAGCCGAGTTGTCGGTGCCGAACCAGGACGGGGCCGGGGTCGTCGACGCCATCGGCCCGGACGTCGGCGAGTTCGCGGTCGGCGACCGGGTGTGGGTGCTGCTCGCGGCCGCGCACTCGCCGTTGTCCGGGACCGCGCAGGAGTACGTCGTGCTCCCCGCCGACCGGCTCGTCGCGCTGCCGGACGAGACCGGTTTCGACGAGGGCGCCGCGTTCGCCATCCCCGCGCTGACCGCGCACCGCGCGCTGACCGTCGCGGAGGACGGCCCGCGACGGCTCGCGCCGAATGCGTTGTCCGGCAAGACGATTCTCGTCAGCGGCGGGGCCGGCGCGGTCGGCAACTCGGCCATCCAGCTGGCGCGCTGGGCCGGCGCGACGGTGATCGCCACGGTGAGCACCGAGGTCAAGGCCGAGTTGGCCCGCGCGGCAGGCGCCCAGCATGTCGTTCGGTACACCGAGCAGGATGTCGCGGCCGAGGTCCGGAAGATCGCGCCGGACGGGGTCGACGTGATCGTGGAGGTCGCGGCTAGCGCGAACGCCCCCCTGCACGCCGCGGTCCTTCGCACCCGCGGCACGGTGGCCGTCTACGGCGACGACGGCGGAACCGGTTCGGTGACCATCGACTTCGGGCAGCATCTCTTTCTGAACACTCGATACCAGTTCCTGGTGCTCTACACCGTGGGCTTCGACAAGCTCCGGGCCGGCGCGGAGGACCTCACCGCCGCTTTCCGGGACGGCGGTCTGCGGCTCGGCCCGGACCACGGCCTGCCCGTGCACCGGTTCCCGCTAACGGAAACCGCTCGCGCGCACGAGGCGTCCGAGAAGGGCATCGCCGGGAAGATCCTGATCGACGTCAGCTGACCAAGGGTTCCACCCCGGTCAGTTCCACACTGGCGGCCCACAGCTGTTGCGCCGCCTCGACGTCCGCGTACGGCGCGCGCACCGGTTCCGGGCGCGGCCGTCCGCGGAGGCCGAACACTCGCGGCCCCCAGATCTGACCACTGTGGACATCTGGGCCGACTGCCGCGCGTACCGCGGTACGGGCACCGCCGTCCTTGCCCTGCAAGATGATCCGCGAGAGCCCGAGGCGGTCCTTTGCCTTTCGCACGTGCAGCGGCGGACGGTCCGGGGTCAGGCTGTCGAGAGCGCCGCCCGGGTGCGCGACCACGCTGAGCCGGTCGCTGCCCGCCGCTTTCAGCCGCCGGTCCAGCTCCAGCGCAAACAGCGTCTGCGCGAGTTTCGACCGCTCGTAGGCGAGTTTCGGCGTGTAGTTCTGGCGGGTCTGGAGATCCGCGAAATCGAGCTTGGCGGACTTCGCGGCGAAGCTGCCGGTGTTGACGATCCGCGCGTCCGGCCGCAATTGCGGCCACAGCGCCGCTACCAACGCGAAATGCCCGAGGTGATTGACGCCGAACGCCATCTCGTGCCCCGCCGGGGTCTCGCGCCGCTCGGCTTGCTGGAGGTACACGCCCGCGTTCAGCACGACCGCCTCGAGCGGGCCCGCGTCGACCTCCTTGATCTGCTCAAGCGACGCCAGGTCCAGCGGCACGTGCCGCACCCGCGCTTCTGGCACCCGCTCCCGGAGCACTTTCAGCGCGACCTCGGCTTTCCCCGCGTCGCGGCTGCCGAGGACGACCTCCACGCCCTGCTCGGCCAGCTGCTCCGCGACGAAGTAGCCGATCCCCGCGTTGCCGCCGGTCACCAGCACCGCCATGACGCCTCCCAAATCTGTAGTCATTCTGATTATATACTCACTTTAGATTTGAGGTAGGCTGGCCCCGTGGTCAACACCGGACGCCGCGAACGCCGCAAACTCGAAACCCGCCGCCGCCTGGACGAGGTCGCCCTGCGGCTGTTTCTGGAGCACGGTTACGACGGGGTGACGGTCGCGCAAATCGCCGACGCAGCGGACATCTCGGTCGCCACGCTCTTCGCGCACGTCCCCGACGGCAAGGAAGCGTTGATCTTCGACGACGGCAGCGAACGACGGGCGGGGATCGTCGCGGCAGTGCGAGAGCGGGCAGACACGGAGTCGGTACTGGACGCACTGGAGCGGTTTTTCGCGAGCAGAGGTCCGTATTCGACGAAACTGCCCGCGGAACACGCGGAGAAGCGGGATCTGATCGTGGAGACGCCGGCCTTGCGGTCCTACGCGCGACGGTTGTGGCATTCGTGCGAGCCGTTGCTGGTGCCGGTGCTGGCCGAGGAGAGCGGACTCGCGGCGGATGATCCGGCGGTGCTGGCGTTGGCCCGGTTCGTGCTGGAGGTGCCGGATTTGACCGGGACAGCGGCGGATCCGCTGGCGGCGCTGGCGGGGGTGTTCGAAGTGCTGCGATACGGGTGGCCGGCGTAGCAGCGCAGTGCCGAGCCCGGAAATCGCTGCCGCCCGCCCGGCTTTGCCCGCCGAATTGTCCGTACCGTTCGTTCCGGCAAACGAACGAACCCATTCCTCCGCACCGCCCCGGGCCGTCCCCGGATCGGACGCCGGTACCCGCACCGACCGTGACCACGCACCGCGATTCGGGCGGAACCTGACTTTCGCAGGTATCGCCTGGCTCGGGTGGCCGGTATACCTGGTACCGGTCCGCCAAAAGGTCTGGACCACTTAACGGGCCGGACCGGTGCCCGCACGGCAGCGGGGCTGTCCGTCCGAGTCGTCCTTTGTGGAGGCAGCATGCACCGGCTGGACGCGGCACGGGATTATGCGATCGGACTGTTCCGCATCGTCATCGGGTTTCTTTTTGCCTGCCACGGCGTGAAAACGCTGTTCGGAGTGCTGGGCGCGCACGACCCCGCCCCGGCCGGGGCCTGGCCCGGCTGGTGGGCGGCGCTCATCCAGCTCGTCGCGGGAGTCCTGGTGCTGCTCGGCATCGGAAGCCGGCTCGCGGCCTTGCTCGGATCCGGGTCGATGGCGTTCGCCTACTTCACCGTCCACCTGCCGAAGGCGCTTTTCCCGATCGAGAACGGCGGCGAAGCGGCGGCGATGTTCTGCTGGACGCTGCTGATCCTCGCGTTCGTCGGGCCGGGCCGATTCGCGCTCGCCGGAGCGCTTTCCCCGTTGCGGCCCAGGGAATCTCGCGTTGACGCGGTCCCGCGCGCCTGATTTCGCCGTTCGCCCCCGGGACGATTCGCCGATCACGAGCCGGTGGTCCGCCTCCCCTGCGGCGACCCGCGTTCGATGCCTTGGGGCAGGTCTCACGTGGCGCTGTCGTGATGCTCGCGGGCCGCGGCTGAAGCTTGTCTCAGGTGGAGTTCGCCGAACGGTCCGCTGGTCTGGCCGTGAAGGACTCCTTCCGGCACTTGGATTCCCTCAAGGGGCCCTTCACGGACCGACCAGCAAACTGGCTGCCCGCCGCCCAGGCACCGCGACCGCGCCGCGCGGTCCGGCGCGGTGCACAGCTCGGCGAGTCCGGTCAGTGCTCCTGGCCGGACTCCGCGAGCGCGTCGATCGCCCGGACCAGCTCGTTGAGCGCGGGCACCGCGGCGGCGATCAGATGCCGCCACGCCGGATGCACCCCGTCGAGCGCCGCGGCGAGGATGGCGGCGTTGTGCCCCTGCCACTTCTCGACCGCGGCGCGCCCGCTGCCGGTGAGTTCCAGCGCCACCGTCCGCCGGTCGTCGCCGCCGCTCGTGCGAGTGACCAGGTCTCGCGCGCGCAGGCCGGTCACCATCGTCGTCACCGAGTTCGGGGCCAGCTTCAGCAGCTGCGCGATCCGGCTGGGCCGCGCGCCGGGGTTTTCCGAGAGGCAGGACAGCAGTTCCAGTTGCGCGACCGACAGCGTGTTGTCCGGGTCCGCCGTCCGCGCGGCCCGCCGCATCGCACGCCGCAGCCGGGCGACGACGTCCGCGAGCCCTGGTTCCGCGCCGGTCACCGACCCGTCTCCGGACGCGCCGCGAGCCCGGTCGCCGCGGCCAGCACCGCGGCGGCCGCCAGCACCGCGACCGCGGCCGTTTCTCCGGCGGCGTGCAGGCACAACGTCACCAGCGCCACTCCGAGCGCCGTCCCCAGTCCGCGCGCCATGTTCACCAGTCCTCCTCCGGTGGCCGACATCCGCGCCGGGATCGCGCCCATGACAGCCGAGTTGTTCGCCGGAATGAACACTCCCAGACCCAACCCGGCCACCACCAGCGACACGCCCACCTCCCACTCCGCGGACGCCAGCCCCAGCCCGGCGCAGCCGGCCGCGGCGACCAGCGCGCCGAGGACCGTGCGGGCGCGGGCACCGAACCTCGCCGGCAGGACCCGGTCCGCCAGCACCGCCGCGACCGCGAATCCGGCGGGCAGGCAGGTCAGCACGAGCCCGGTGCCGCCCGCCGCGCCGAGCACCTGCGGCAGCAACGTCAGCGGGCCGAAAAGGACGAGGTACCCGCACAGCGCCCCGGCCAGGCCCAGCGACACCACCGGCGGCCGCAGCACCGAAAGCTGCAGAATCGGGCTGCTGGCCGAGTTTTCCCGCAGCACGAAACCGATCGCCGCGGCCACCGTCACTCCGGCCAGCACCGTCAGCACCCATCCGGGCACCGCCAGCCCGGACACCGCGGAGATCGTCAGCAGCAGCGCGGTCGACGCCGTCGCCAGCAACGCGACGCCCGCGCCGTCGAACCGGCCGAGCGGGGTCCGCTCGCGAGTCCGCGGCAGCAAGTAGCGCCCGGCGATCAGCCCGGCGAGCCCGACCGGCGCGTTGACCAGGAAGACCCATCGCCAGCCGACCGTGTCGACCAGCAGCCCGCCCACCGCCGGCCCCAACGCGAGCCCGAGCGCCTGCGCGGCCGCCTGCACCCCGAGGGCGGCGCGCATCCGGTCCGCGCGCACGCTGCGCACCACCAGGGCGACGCTGTTGGCTTGCAGCATCGCGGCCCCGATCGCCTGCACCACCCGGAACGCGATGAGCCAGCCGAGCGTCGGGGCCAGCCCGCAAGCGACCGACGCGACGGTGAACACGCCGAACCCGTAGACGTAGGTGAGTTTGCGACCGACCGCGTCGGCCACCCGGCCGACCGCCGCGAGCAGGCCGACCAGCGCGAGCAGGTACGCCAGCGACACCCACTGGACGGCGGCGAGCGGCTCGCCGTACTCGTGCTGGAGGGCGGGGAAGGTGAGAGTGACGATGCTGGCGTCGAGCTGCCCCATGAAGGCGCCGAAACACACCGCGCCGACCGCGAACCAGCCGGCCATCGGGTGGTCCCGCACGATCGCCGGACGAGCGCGTTCGTGGCCGATCGTCACCGTCTGCTCCCGTCTATTAGTTCCAGTGCAGAACTATATTACGGGCATAACCAGCCGTACTGGCAAGAGCGCAGGAGAGTTAGTTCGCTCACCGAGCTAATCAGCGGGATACCCAGCGAGCGCATACCCGCCGTCTGGACCGGGTATGCGGTCAGGGCAAGCACCTTCGCCGTCAACCAAGGGAGGTCGGCGATGATCGACATCCGCGACTGCCTGGCCAGCGTCCGCTACCCCTGCGACCGGGCGGAACTTCTGCGCAGCGCGACCGCCCAGGGCGCGGGCGACGACGTTCTCGGCTGGCTGGCCACGCTGCCGGAGCAGGAGTACGACAGCATCGACACGGTGAACCGGCTGCTCAACCGTCCGGTCGAACTGCACGGGCACCCCTGGCACGGTCCGCACTGACCGCGGACCGGCCAGGAGCGGCGCCGTCCGGCCTTACTGCTGATACGGCGCCGCGGCCGCTTTCGCCGCCGTGACGAACGCGGCTTTGTTCTTCGGCCAGAACGTGCTGTCCACGCACGAGTACTTTGGCAGGAACCCGCCGCACGAACCGCTCTGGGCGCCGACCTCGAAGGTGAAACTCGCGACGCCCAGCGCGCCATACGTGAAATCGTCCGTGGTGCCGCTGGTCGAATACCCGACCGTCTCCCCGTTGGTCCCCACCAGGTACCCGTTCGACGCGCTGAACTTCGCGCCGAGCTTCCGGTACGCGGCGTCGTTCGGCGACACCGCGTCGGTGAATCCCCACGGGATCACGATGTCGTCGCCGTAGCTGTGCAACGTGATCATCGTGCCCCGCGCGGTCGCCGGAGCCGGGTCGTTGTCGCCGCTGCCGCGCTGGACCGGGTAGATCGCACGGAAGAACTTCTCCAGCGCCGCGGTCTCCGGCTCCGACGCCGCACCGGTCCCCTGGTAGGTCTCCGAGCACGGGGAGTTCGAGTCGCCGCCCCAGCGGAAGCTCGAGTTGCGATTGAGGTCGATGCCGAGGTCGGTGCCGGTGCATCCGCCTCGGCTGCCGTTCGCGTTCTTGCGCTGCAGTTTCGGCGAGTCGCCGCCGGACGCCACGATGTCGACGCCGTCCGGGTTGGCGATCGGAACCACCCACACCTCAGTGGTGTCCAAAATGGACTTGGCAGTGGCATCGGCCGGATAGCCGTCGGCCAGGTAGTCGATCCAGCGCCAAGCCAGCTCGCCGGTGGAGATCTCGCGGGCGTGGATCTGGGCCATCAGCACGAATTTCGGCTTCGCCGACGTCGGGGACAGTGTGCAGTCGCCAGCCCGTTTCTTGGTCAGGCAGATCGCCTTGACGTCGTGGCCGCCCTTGCCCTGGGTCTTCAGCCACGACTGGCCGAGCGAGTACTCGGTCGCGAGGTCCGGATGCGCGGCGGCGACGCTGGCGAGATGGGCTTCCTGCGCCGCGACCGTCCGGTAACCGCCGTAGAACGTCTCACCCGCCGCCCGGGTCGAAACTCCCTTGTAGACGGTGTCGAAGAATTCCGGCGCATAGCCCCGTTCTCGCAGCTTCCCGGCGACCGACCGGTTCCCGACCACATACGCCGCGCCCGCATCCGCGCCGGCCACGTCGAATCCGGCGCGGGCCAGATCGGCCGCCTGGGCGGCGTTGGCCGGGACTTTCCAGGAAACCGGGTCGTCCGGCGCGGCGGAGGCAACCGAGGGCAGCGTTCCGCCGAGCGCGATCAGCGCTCCGGCCAGGCCAAGGGTGAGCCGGATCGAGAACCTGCCCGTCATCGGAGCTCCTCACGCGGACGAACGGAAGTCACCGCACGCGGACGGTAACCGGTCGACAGCGCACAGTGTGCCCAACCGGGCGAACCCGGCACACCGGCCGAAAGTCGGGTGTCAGCAGGTAACCGAGACCTTGGCGCCGCGTTCGAACGAGACGTGGACGTGGTCGAAGTGGTTCGCGGTTTCGCTGCCGCGGTCTGGCATCGACGACCAGCCGCTGCCGTCGTTGTAGCGCTGCTGCCAGATCACGTACTTCGCGCCGAGCTCGTTCTGATGGGCCAGAACGTAAGCGGCCAAAGCGTTTCCGGTGTTCGTGTCGACCATGAAGTCGAGCGCGAGGCCGGCCGGATGGTCGCTCGTGCCGGACCGGCTGGCCCGGCCGCCCACGTCGGTTACTCCGAACTTTTCCTTGAGAAAGTTCCCGGCCTGGGCCACCGCCGGCTGCGTGCCGGCCAAAGTGGACGAACACGCCTGGGCGGCCGGGGTCACCGGCGTCTTCGACGTGGTGGCGGGTCGCGACGACGAGGGAGTCGAGGGAGCCGAGGAAGCCGGGGGCGCGGCGCTGGTCGTCGACGTCGACGGCGGGGCCGAAGTCGTTCGCGGAGTGCTGCTCGACGGCCGAGGCGCGCTGAACGCGTGCAGGTCGGCGGCGGCCATCGGAGTCGGCAACGGCTCGGCCGGACCGGCCGTCAGCCAGGCCGGCACCGCCAGCGCACCGGCCGCCAGCACGCCCGCCGCGGCCGGCAGCCGCCACGACTTCGATCCGTCGCGATGTCTACCGGACACCTCGCACCACTCTCCTCGTTCGGATCCGCAAAGCCGCCATGACATTACGAATAGGACACGGGAATGTCTCCGACAAGTGACAGTCAGCACAGTCCGAACAAGATAACCGCAGGTCAGCGGCCGATTACCGAAAACCGCGAAAGCCGCTCAGGCCAGCGGGATCTCCGCCGAGTCGGTGAGCCGCAGCTTGCGCCGGGCGCGCTGGTAGAACGTCGTCATCCCGAGCCGGACGACCCGTGCGGCCGCCGGCCGGGCATGCAGATCGATGGTTTCGCCAGGCCCGACGTAGCCCGCGACCCGGCCGTCCACCTCCACCGCGAGCCGCCCGCTGGACGGCAGCACCTGCAGGGTCACCGTGTCGTGCACGGACAGCACCACCCCGCGGCTGTACGCCGAATGCGGCGCGGCCGGCGTGACCAGCAGCGCTTCCACCGCCGGGCTGGTGATCGGCCCGCCCGCGGAGAAGCTGTACGCGGTGGAGCCGGTCGGGGTCGCGACGACGACCGCGTCGGCCGCGTAGCTGACGAACTGCTCGCCGTTCACCAGCACCGCCACTACCGCGCTGCCGTCGCCGGGCACCCGGACCACCGCGACGTCGTTGAACGCGGTCTCGACCCGATCGCGCAGCCGCGCGTCCACCGCCAGCCGAGGCTCGACGGTGAACTCCTCCCGGTCGATGGCGGACAGCGCGAGCGGCAGATCCGGCACGTCCACCTCGGCGAGGAAGCCGAGTTTCCCCAGGTTGACGCCGAGCACCGGCGCGTGCTGGCCGTCGGCGAGCCGCATCGCACGAAGCATGGTGCCGTCGCCGCCGAGGCTGACCAGCAGGTCCGCCCGGCTGCCCAGTTCGGCCGGGGTGACGCTGGTCGCCGAGCAGTCGACCCGCGCGATCTCGTCGGCGATGCCGAGGATCTCGATCCCGCGCCCGGCCGCCCAGCCCAGCACGGCGTCCACCGCTGGCTTCGAGTCGCGGCGCGGATGCAGCACGAGTCCAGCAGATTGCATTGTCCGGTCCCCTCGCGTCGGCCTGTCCCCAGTCTGCCGCGCTCGGGCTGATTAGGCTTCCCGTCCGTGACCGAAAACTGGGCTGGCAACCTCACCTATCGCGGCCGCGAGATCCTCGCCCCGCGCACGCTCGCCGAAGCGCAGGAACTCGTGGCCGGCGCGACCCGGGTCAAGGCTCTTGGCAGCCGGCACAGCTTCAACACCGTCGCAGACAGCCCGGACGGGCTCCAGCTCGACCTGTCCGCCATCGTCCTGGCACCCGAGATCGCGGCCGGCACGCTGACCGTCGCCGGCGGTACCCGCTACGGCGACGTGGTCGCCCAGGTGCACGAGGCCGGGTTCGCCTTGGCCAACCTGGCCTCGCTCCCCCACATCACGGTGGCCGGCAGCGTCGCGACCGGCACCCACGGCTCCGGCGAGCGGCTGCGCGGCCTCGCGTCGGCGGTGTCCGCGGTGGAACTGCTCACCTCCGACGGGTCGCTTCGCACCTTCTCCCGCGCCGACGACATGTTCCCCGGCGTGGTCGTGAACGTCGGCGCGCTCGGCGTCGTTACCCGGCTCACCCTCGACCTGGAACCGGCTTTCTCGGTCCGGCAAGACGTTTTCGACAGTCTCCCGTGGTCTGCCGCCCTCGAGCACTTCGACGAGATCCAAGCGGCGGGCTACAGCGTCAGCCTGTTCACGAACTGGGCGCGCGACGTCATCGATCAGGTATTGCTCAAAAACCGAGTCCCGCACGAGGCGCCGGACTCGCTGTTCGGCGCGCTGCCCGCCGACGGTCCGCGCCACCCCGCCCACGCGGCGGGCATCGCGGCGGAAAACACCACGGTGCAAGGCGGGATCCCCGGTCCGTGGTACGACCGGCTGCCGCACTTCCGGCTGGAATTCGCGCCGAGTGTCGGCGCGGAACTGCAGAGCGAGTACTTCGTGCCGCGCGCGCACGCCACCGCGGCGTTCGAGGCGCTGCGCGGCATCGGCGACCGGATCGCGCCGCTGCTGGTGGTATCGGAAATCCGCACGGTGGCAGGCGACGGCCTCTGGCTGAGCCCCGCTTTCGACGGCGACCGGGTGGCACTGCATTTCACCTGGCAGCCTCGCCAGCCGGAAGTGGAAGCGGTGCTGCCGCTGATCGAGGAACGGCTCGCTCCGTTCACCGCCCGGCCGCACTGGGGCAAGCTGTTCCACGGCGCGGCGCTGGACCTCGACCACCGCGGGGTACGGCAGTTCCGGGAGCTGGCGGCGGAGCTGGACCCGGCGGGAAAGTTCCGCAATCCATTCCTGGAACGGCACCTGCTCTCGAACAGTCCACAGTAGACACCGTCGATCGACGGCGATCGCCTCCCTGCGGTGCCTGGGAGCCGCCGCCCTGAGGAACACCGGCAAGCGCACCCGGACGATCATCCGCGCCAGGTCCGCCATCAGGCCGTACCTCCCGGCCGCGGACCCGGCCCACCGTGCCCGCCACACCCCCCGGTGGTGCGCTCGCCGATGCGGGAGCCGAGACAGCCGAAGCCAGAGCGGCGGCAATGCGCGGCAGCGGCGTTTCACCTCCGGGCCGGGTCGGCCGGCACGAAACGTCCGTGACGTCCGGCACCGCCGATGTGCCCGGTTTCCCTCGATCCGTCGGTCAGGTTAGGCTAACCTTCATGAGTGACTCCTGGCCGGATGCCCCGGCCCTCGCCGGAACCGGGCTCGCACTCGGCTACGGCGGAAAGCCGGTGGTCGAGGACGCCGGGCTCACGCTGCGCTCCGGCACGGTCACCGTCTTGATCGGACCGAACGGCTCCGGCAAGTCGACGCTGCTGCGGGCGCTGGCCCGGCTGCACCCGCTGACCGCCGGTGACCTCACGCTGACCGGCAAAGACGCGCGTGCCTTGTCCGCCAAGGAGTTCGCCCGGCAAGTCACGCTGCTGACGCAGTCGCGCCCGACGCCCGGCGGCGTCCGCGTCCGCGATGTGGTCGCCTACGGCCGGCACCCGTATCGCGGCCGCTTCGGCACCGGCGACCCCGACGGCGCGCGACTGGTCGAACGGGCGATGCGGCACACCGGCGTCGACGCGATGGCCGACCGCCCGGTGGACGAACTGTCCGGCGGAGAGCTGCAGCGAGTCTGGCTCGCGACCTGTTTCGCCCAGGACACCGGCGTCGTCCTGCTGGACGAGCCGACCACGTTCCTCGACCTGCGCTACCAGATCGAAACACTCGATCTGGTCCGCGATCTCGCCGACGAACACCGCGTCGCGGTCGGCGTCGTGCTGCACGACCTCGACCAGGCCGCCGCTGTCGCCGACGAGGTGGTGCTGCTGTGCCGAGGCACGGTCCGCGCCACCGGCCGCCCGGCCGACGTGCTGACGTCCGAACTGCTCAGCGCCGTATACGGGCTGCGCATCGACGTCGATGCCGACGAGGAAGGGCACGTCCGCACGCGCCCGGTCGGACGGCACACCACCCGGCGGCGGCCGGCCCGCTCCGCCTGACCCATTCCCCTAGTACGAAGGAAAACCCGTGTCCGCTGTGTTCCGCCCTGCCCGCAGACCGTTCTTCTCAGCCGCCGCGGCCCTGCTCGCCACGGTCACCCTCGCCGCCTGCGGCACCACCGAAGCCCCGGCCAGTCCGGACCAGTCCGCCGCCGCGAAGCCAGCCGGCCCGGTGCGCCTCGCCGACGAGCGCGGCAAGGTCGACCTGCCCGCGCCGGCCGCGAAGATCGTCTCGCTGGAGTGGGGTCTCACCGAGAACCTTCTCGCGCTGGGTGTGCAGCCGATCGGGGCCGCGGATGTGAAGGGCTACAACACCTATGACAAGGTGCTGCCGCTCGCCGAAGCCACGCCGGACGTCGGCACCCGCGGCGAACCCAGCCTCGACGCGATCTCCGCGTTGCACCCGGACCTCGTCGTCGCCACGACGGACCTGCCGGAGAACGTCATAGCGCAGCTTTCGAAGCGCGCGCCGGTACTCACCCTGCGCGGCTCCGATTCCGCCGACCCGATCGCCTATCTGCGCAAGACCGTGACGACGCTGGCCGACGCGACCGGCACCCAGGAGCGGGGCCGCGCCCTGCTCGCCGAGTTCGACGCCAAGGTCGCCGACGGCACGAAGAAGATCGCCGCCGCGGGCAAGTCCGGTGCCAAGTTCGTGATGGCCAACGGGTCCACGACGTCCGGCACGGTCACCGTCCGGATGTACACGAAGGGCTCGTTCCTCGGAAGCATCGCCGCGCGGCTCGGCGCTGCCAACCAGTGGACCGGCGAAGGCGACAAGGTGTACGGCCTCGCCCCCACCGACGTCGAAGGCCTGACCAAGATCAGCGATCCCGCGACGTCCTTCGTCTACGTCGCCAACGGGACCGAGACCGACGTGTTCGCCGAGGACCTCGCCGGCAACGCGGTGTGGCGGCAGCTGCCCTTCGTGAAGTCGGGCAGCCTGCACCGGATCCCGGACGGCATCTGGACGTTCGGCGGCCCGAAGTCCGGGATCGCTTACGTCGACGCGCTCACCGCCGCGCTGACCCGCTGACGATGACCGCAGCCGCCCCCGCTCCAGCCCGGCCGCCGGCACCGGCCCCGCGCAGCCGCAAGGCACCGATCGTCTTCCTCGCCGGAATCGTCGCGCTGCTCGTGCTGTCCGCGGTGCACCTGCTGCAAGGCTCGTCGCACCTCGGGTTCGGCGACCTCCTGCACGCGATCCTGCCCGGTGCCGACGACGAGCCAAGCAGCCAAGCCGTGGCGGTGCTCGTCGCCAGCCGGCTCCCCCGGCTGGCCGCGGCGCTGCTCGTCGGGCTGGCCCTCGGGTTCGCCGGGTGCGTGCTGCAGTCGATCGCCCGGAACCCGCTCACCTCGCCGGACACGCTGGCCGTCAACGCGGGCGCGTACGTTTCCGTGGTCGGCGTCGCCGCGTTCGGGATCTCGCTTCCGTTCTATGTCAACGGGATCGTCGCGTTCGCCGGCGGGCTGGCGGCGGCCGGGCTGGTGCTGCTGGTCGCGCGGAGCAGCAGCGGCGGCGCGGCCCGGCTGGTGCTCGCCGGGTCCGCGATCGCGCTTGCGCTCACCGCGCTCACGTCGGTGCTGCTGATGCTCTTCCAAGAACGGACAGCCGGTCTCTACGGCTGGGGCAGCGGCACGACTGTCCAATCCGGACTGCGCCAGGTTTCCCTGGCGGCCCCGGTCATCGCGCTCGGCATCGCGGCCACTCTGCTGCTCGCACACCGGCTCGACGTGCTCGGCCTCGGCGACGACCAAGCGCGGGTACTCGGCGTCGACGTCCGCCGCACCCGCACGTTCGCCGTCGTCGTCGCGGTGCTGCTTTCCGCCGTCGCGGTGACCGTCGCCGGCCCGATCGGCTTCGTCGGCTTGTGCGCCCCGGTCATCGCCCGGCTGATCGCCAGCCGGGTGCCCGGCCTGGGCAAGCACCCGCTGCTGCTGCCGCTCTCCGGGCTCGCCGGCGCACTGGCCGTGGTCGCCGCCGACGTTCTCCTGCGCGCGCTTGTCCCGGCGGACAAAGCGGTTTCCGTCCCGACCGGCGTCGTCACGACGCTCGCCGGCGCGGTCGTCGTGGTCTGGCTCGCCCGACGGCAGCCGTCCGGCACACCGTCCGCCCGGGGAACGCATGGCACGGTCCGTTCGCGGCGCTGGGTCTTCGCGACCGGGCTCGTGCTCGCCGTCGCGCTGGTCGGCGCGGTGGTCTCCGCCCTGCTGCTCGGCGATCGGATCGTGCTGCTCGGCGACGTCCTGAACTGGCTGCGCGGCCTGGCCGGCACCGAAGTGTCGTTCGCTCTGGACCTGCGCTGGCCGCGAATGCTCGCCGCACTGCTGGGCGGCGCCGCGCTGGCCGTCGCCGGTTCGCTGGTGCAGGCGATCTGCCGCAACCCGCTGGCCGAACCGAGCCTGCTCGGCGTGACGCCCGGTGCGAGCGTCGGCGCGATCAGCGTCGTGCTGCTCGCGCCCGGGATCGGAATCTGGCCGATGATGGGCGCGGCGACGGTCGCCGCGTTCGCCACCTTCGCGCTCGTGCACTGGCTCGCGAGCGGCCGGGGCTCGCGCGGCCTCTCGTCGGACCGGCTGGTGCTGGTAGGCATCGGCGTCAGTGCCGCCGCCAACGCGATCACCACGCTGGTCGTCGTCCTCACCTCGCCGTGGAACGCGAATCTCGCTCTCACCTGGCTCGTCGGCTCGACCTACGGCCGCGAGTTCGACCAGGTTCTGCCGGTCCTGCTCGCTTTGGCCGTGGTGCTGCCATTGGCCCTCTCGCAAGCGCGCACCCTCGACCTGGTCGCTCTGGACGAAGATGTGCCGCGCGTGCTCGGCGTCCCGCTGGACCGATCGCGGCTGGCCTTCGCGTCGCTGGCCGGCGTGCTCACCGCGGCGGCCGCGTGCGCGGTCGGCGCGCTGGGTTTCGTCGGCCTGGTCGCTCCGCACGCCGCCCGGGCCTTGGTCGGCTCCCAGCATTCCCGGTCGCTGCCGGTCGCCGCGGTTGTGGGCGCGGTACTCGTCTGCGTCGCGGACACTCTCGGCCGCACGGTCCTGGCCCCGACCCAGATCGCGGCCGGTCTGGTCACCGCGCTGATCGGCGCCCCGTACTTCGGCTGGCTGTTGTGGCGGAGCCGGACCGCCGCATAGCCGGAGTTTCGCCGCGCGGCGTCGTCGAAACCTCTTCGCGCGCTACTCCCCGCTGGCCAGAATCCCCAGCAACACCAAGGTGATCGTCCGATCCAGCGTGCGCACGAACCCCTCCGGCAGGAACACCAGCGACGGATCGGCCGCGTACGCGTCCCGCACCGCCTGCGGCGGATGCGCATGGGTCCACAGCGCCCCGGCCAGCACCAGCAGCGTCCGCACCGCTTCGGCCGCCGCGTCGCCCAGCTCGGGGAGAACCTGCTGGAGCGTCGCGGCGGCACTGGCCAGGATCCGGTAGCCGTCCCGCTTGTACTGCGCCACGGTCTCCGCGGACACGTTGTGCTCCAGCACTCCCGCCTGCGCGCTCAGCAGCTCGCACAGCATCGGATCTGCCGCGAACTCCTTCGCCAGCGCCGACGCGACTCCTGCCACCCGCGACCGGACCGGCCCGGTGATGCCGGGCAGCTGCTCCGCGATCCGCTCGAGAAGACTGTCCGCGCGCAGGGACAGCAGGTCGAGCAGGATCGCCTCGCGCGACTCGAAGTAGCGGAGCACGTTCGACTTGGCGAGGCCGACTCGGCGGCTGAGCTCGTTGAGGCTGACCGCGGCGACCGGCATCTCGCCCATCATCGCCGCCGCTGTCTCCAGGATGGCGCGGCGCCTGATCTCGCGTTGTTCCTCGTTGCGGGCTCGCTGGAAGGTGCTCACCGCCACATCGTACAGACCGCCGGTCTGTTGACACCAGACCAGCGGTCTCTTAGTTTAGAGACCATCGGTCCGTTACCCGGCGGATCGCTCCGACAGAACAGGAATCGGGACATGGGCAAGAAGGTCGCACTGGTCACCGGCGGTTCGTCCGGCATCGGCGAGGCCGCCGCGCGGCGGCTGCAGGAGGCCGGGTTCGTGGTGTACGCCGCGGCCCGGCGCACCGAGCGGATGGCCCCGTTGCGCGACGCCGGCGTGCACACGATCGCGCTCGACGTGACCGACCAGGCGTCCGCCGCCTCCGCCGTCGAGACGATCCTCGCCGAGCAGGGCCGGATCGACGTACTGGTCAACAACGCCGGTTACGGCTCCTACGGATCGCTCGAAGAGGTCCCGCTGGCCGAGGCGCAGGCGCAGCTCGACGTCAACGTGCTCGGCCTGGCCCGGCTCACCCAGCTGGTCCTGCCGCATCTGCGCGCCCAGCGCGGCGGGACGATCGTCAACATCAGTTCGATGGGCGGCCGGTTCGCGACACCGCTCGGATCCTGGTACCACGCCAGCAAATTCGCGGTGGAGGGCCTCAGTGACGCGCTGCGGCTGGAGCTGAAGCGGTTCGGCATCAAGGTCGTAGTGGTCCAGCCGGGGTCGATCCGGACCGAGTGGGGCGCCATCGCCGCCGACAACGTCCG
Source organism: Amycolatopsis benzoatilytica AK 16/65 (assembly GCF_000383915.1). Classification (NCBI taxonomy): domain Bacteria; kingdom Bacillati; phylum Actinomycetota; class Actinomycetes; order Pseudonocardiales; family Pseudonocardiaceae; genus Amycolatopsis; species Amycolatopsis benzoatilytica. The sequence goes on along the minus strand of NZ_KB912942.1, from coordinate 1,348,209 downwards.
CGCGATCTCCGGCAGCGGCCCGTACGCCGCACAGGCCAACGCGATGGCGGACACGCTGGACGCCAGCTCCAAACCCGGCTACCGGATGGCGTCGGGGCCTGAGGTAGTCGCCAAGGCCGTGACCAAGGCGGCTTCCGCGCGTCGCCCGCGCACCCGGTACCAGGTCGGCATGGGCGCCAAGCCGTTGCTGCTGCTCCGCCGTTTTCTCCCCGACCGGGCCTTCGACACCCTCATCAAGCTCGGCACGGGCGTACGCGGCTGAGCCCGGCGCGGCGCGCGCAGGCGCAAGGGGCAGGCAAGGGAGTCGTTCCCCTGCCTGCCCCTTGCGCCTCAGGTGCGGATCAGGTGTTCCGGCGCCTGCGCAGGACGGTGAACGCCACCAGCGCGCCGCCGAGGAGGACCAGGACACCGCCGGTGATCAGGTAGCCGCGGATGTCGGTGCCGGTCGAGGCCAGCGGGCCCTGGCCGGTCGGAGCGCTGCCGCTGGGGCCCACTCCGCCGGAGCTGGTGCTCGTGGTCGTGATCGGGGCCGGTCCTTCGCTCGAGGAGCTGGTCGTGGTCGGCGCGGTGGTGCGGCTCGAGGACGTCGAAGAGGTCGGCTGGGAGCTGGACTCCGTCGCCGAGGAGCTGGTCGGGCTGGTGCTGGTCGTCGAGGACGTGCTCGACGTGGAAGACGTGCTGCTGCTAGTGGTGCTGTTCGTGCTGCTTGACGTGGTGCTGCTCGTCGGGCTGGTGGTCGGCGCCTGGCAGTCCGGCAGGTCCCCGTCGAAGGGGTAGGAGTGGAATTCCTGCCCGCCGCTGGCCCCGTCCGAGGCGTGCAGCAGGTTTCCGGCGGTGAAGAAGCGGCCATTGGTGCCCGAGGCGGTCACCGTGGTGTCGCTGGACGGATTGCCGACCAGCACGCTGCCCTGGAACTGAGCCTGGCCGGCGATCTTGACCTTCGACGCCTCCGGGAAGTTCCACAGCAGCCGCTCGCGCAGCTTGTTCACCGGGCCGGCATCGCCGGGGTCGCCGGTGTAGGTGTTGATCGTGCGGTTCGCACCGACGAGGTTCACCAGCACGGTGGCGCCCTCGGGGATGCCGTTGAACTCGATGCCCTGCATTCCGCCGTTCGCGCCGGTCAGGTCGAAGTCGACGTCGAACACCTGCAGCGCGGACTTGCCGTCGCCGGTGAACACTGTCGCGTGGCCGGCGTTGCGGGCGGTGCCGGTCGCGGCGGACTTCGCGTAGCAGGCGCTCGCCGCGGTCAGCTGCGCGCGCAGCTGCCGGTACGGCTCGGTCGCCTTCGGGTCTTGCTTCAGCGTGCCGGTCACGGTGCCGGTGACCGTCCCGCCGTAGCGCACCACGCCGCCGTCGGCGAGCAGGCGCTGGTTCGGGGCGATGGTGACGTCCTTGCCGGTCACCAGGAAATCGCTGCCGTCCGGCGGGGGCACGCGCGAACCGACGCCGACGACGCCGATGTTGTAGATCGCGGACGCGCCTGCCCGCTTCGCCATGTCGAAGCCGCCGAGCACGACGACCCGACCCTCGGCCTCCGCCGCTCCTTCGCGCACCTTGAAATCGCCGCCGGCGAAGACGTTGATGCCGTCGTCGCGGCCGGCGAACGAGCCGTTGTTGATCGGCGGGTATTTGTCCGGACAGGCGTCGCCGACGCACGGACCCAGCCCGCCGGGCAACGGCGCGGCACTGGCTCCCGGACCGGCGACGAACGCCACCGCACAAACCGCTGCGGCGATCGCTCCGCCGGCCACGGCCACTTTTCTGGCACGCATGTGCCCGATCTTTGCCCGCCGTCCCCGGAAAACCGAAATCGAACCACCGGAACCCACCCGAACGGGTCAGGAAAAGGCAAAACTCATCGGACCAGCGAGCAGCGCCGGTCCACACTCGACACTCGGCGGAGAGCCTGCGCCGCAGTGGCATCGCCGCGTCCGCCGAGCCGTTCGGGAAAGCCCGGAACGTTCTTCCTCCGGCACTGGCATCCGCTCGCCGCGCACGCCGCCGAAATCCTTCTCGAACGCATTCGCGGCGACGAATGGGTGCTGGGTCACAAATTGCCGGTCGCCTGATCCCCGGTTTCGTCCGGGGCCTTCCCGGACTTCAGGCCGAGGCTCGCAACACTCGCGCCGCGGACAGCCCGAGCAGCACCAGCTCCGCCGCCGAGAATCCGACCAGCGCGACCGGGCTCGACACCCATCGCAGCGTCAGCCCCGTCGCCAGCACTGGCACCACGAGCCCGGCGTAGGCCGCCAGGAACAGCGCCGCGAGCACTTCTCCGCGCGACATCGGGTCGGCCAGCGCGGCGACAGTCCCCACCGCGGCGCGGAAACCGAGGCCCACCCCGGCCCCGGCGAGGACGGAGCCGGCCAGGAACAGCGCGAGGGAAGGCAGCAAGGCCGCTGCGGACAACACCACCAGGCCGACCGGCATCAGCGTGAACCCGAGCCGGAGCTGCGCCCGCGACGCCATTCGCACGAACCCGACCTGCGCGACCGCCGCGGCGACCAGCATCGAACCGGCCGTCACGCCGGCGAGCATCCGGTTGTGCTGGTGCAAGCCCTCCGCGAGCAGCGTCGGCGCCAGCGACATGAACAGCCCGGTGATCGCGAACGCGGCGAACACGCCGACCGCCGCGCCGACGAACGCGGGCCGCGCCCCGGTCGGCAACGACACCCGCTGCGGCCGGTACGCCGGACGCTCCTCGCGCCGTTCGACCGTCTCCGGCACCAGGCACACCGCACCCGCAGCGACCAGAAGCACGATCAGGAACACGACGAACGTACTGGTCAGCGGTCCGTCGACGTACTGGGCGAAAACGCCGCCGACGATCGGGCCGAGCCCCAGACCGCCCATGTTCACCACGGTGGCGATCAAGCCCGATCGGCCGAGATCCTCCTCCGGCCGGGTCACCGCGCGCAGCTCGGACAGGTGCGCGGTGGCGGTCGCGGTCAACGCGCCGATGCCCACCCCGGTCACGAACCGTGCCAGCAGCAAACCGGGAACATCCGGCCAGATCAGGAACAGCGCCGCGGACAGCGCGACCGCGAGCGTCGAGGCGAGGATGACGCGGCGGCGGCCGAGCCAGTCGCTCACGTGCCCGGCCAGGTAGAGGCTGGTCATCACGCCGACCGCGTACGCGGCGAAGATGACCGTGATCAGGAACGTCGGGAAGCCGTCGCGCTGCTGGTAGAGCGCGTACAGCGGGGTGGGCACGGTGGAAAACGCGAGGCAGGCGGCGAACGCGAACGCGATCACCCGGAAACCCCAGCCGTAGCTGACCCGCCAGGCGGCGGGAGCGAGCGAAGCTGGCTGCACAGTGCTGACCATGTCGACCTTCCAAGCGGGAGCCTTCGCCTGCAACGATCCCTCGGCCCACTCACCAAGTCCAACGAAAAGTCTTGGTCACAGTTATCGCCTTGAGCGATAATCGGTGCCATGGAGACGCGGCAGCTGGAGTATTTCGTGGCGGTCGCCGAAGAGCTGAGCTTCACGCGGGCGGCGCAGCGGCTGTTCGCGACGCAGTCCACGGTCTCGGCGACCATCCGCGCACTGGAGACCGACCTCGGCACGACTCTGTTCGACCGATCCACCCGACGGGTCGCGCTGTCCGCGGCCGGCATGCTCTTCCTGCCGGAGGCGAAAGCGGCGCTGGAATCGGTGGAACGGGCGCGTTCGGTGGTGCAGGAGGCGTCCGCCGGACTGCGCGGCAGCCTCCGGATCGGCACCCTGACCAGCATGAGCGCCTTCGACCTGCCGGTGCTGCTCGGCGCGTTCCACCGCAAACACCCGAGGGTCGACCTGCATCTGACCGTGTCCATGACCGGCTCGACCGGCCTCGCCGACGACGTCCGGCACGGCCGGCTGGACGTCGCACTGCTCGGCCTCGCCCACTCCGAACTGGGCGGGCTCGACGTGACACCGCTGGCGAGCCTGCCGTACTACGCCGTGCTGCCGGACGCGCATCGCCTCGCCGACCGGCCGTCGATCGCGCTGCCGGACCTGGACGGCGAGCAGTTCGTGGACTGCCCGCGCGGCTTCGGGAACCGGCTGGCGGTGGACCGGGCGTTCGCCGCGCTCGGGATGTCCCGCCGGGTGATCGTCGAGGTCGCGGATCTGCGCACGCTGCCCCGGTACGTCGCCGCCGGGCTGGGCGTCGCGGTCACACCAGGCACCGGGCCGCGGGCTTTCCCCGGGACGGTGGCGAAGGACCTCGCCGGCTCCGCGCTGACCTTGCCGCTTTCGGTGGTCGTCTCGGCCGCGCGGCCGCCCTCGCGGGCGTTGCGGACGCTGCTCGACCTGTTCGTCACCGCCGCGGCGGAGGAAGATATTACCGAGTTCTGACCGCCCCCTCCGCGACCGGAATAGCGACCGGCCGCCCAGCGTCAAGCAGGGTGGGAATTCCCCGACGAGAGAGGCGTGAAATGACGGAAAAGGCGATTCTGGCCGGCGGGTGTTTCTGGGGCATGGAGGAGCTGTTCCGCCACCAGCCCGGCGTCACCGCCACCCGCGTCGGCTACAGCGGCGGCGACGTCCCCCACGCCACCTACCGCGACCACGGCACCCACGCCGAAACCATCGAAGTCACCTACGACCCGCAGCAGACCGACTTCCGCGCCCTGCTCGAATTCTTCTTCCAGGTCCACGACCCCAGCACCGCGAACCGGCAAGGCAACGACATCGGCACCAGCTACCGCTCCGCCATCTTCTACACCACCGACGAGCAGAAACGCATCGCCGAAGACACCATCGCCGACGTCGACGCCTCCGGCCTCTGGCCCGGCAAAGTCGTCACCGAAGTCACCCCGGCCGGCGACTTCTGGGAAGCCGAACCCGAACACCAGGACTACCTCCAGCGCTACCCCAACGGCTACACCTGCCACTTCCCCCGCCCCGGCTGGAAACTCCCCCGCCGAACCGCATGACCGGCTATCCGGGGCCAGCGGTCGAGGCCGGCCATGTCGAGCCGGTCCCCCGGCGGGTGCGCGCGATGCTCGCCGGGGAGACCGTCGTGGACAGCACGAACGCGAAGTACGTCTGGGAATGGCCGTACTACCCGCAGTTTCACTTCCCGCTCGAAGACGTCCGGCCCGGCGCTCTCGACGACCAGTTCACGGTGCGGGCCGGCGACGTGGAAAAGCCCGCCGCCGCCTGGGCGTCCGCGGAGCTGCCCGGGCACGTCCGGTTCCAATGGGACGCGTTCGACGCCTGGTTCGAGGAGGACGAGCAGGTCTACGTCCACCCGCGCAATCCGTATACGCGGGTGGACGCGCTGCGCTCGACGCGGCACGTCCGCGTGCTGCTCGACGGGGTCCGGCTGGCCGAATCGTCGTCGCCGGTGCTGCTGTTCGAGACCGGCTTGCCGACGCGGTACTACTTCAACCGCACGGAAGTCGACTTCGCGCACCTGGTCCCGGAGCCGGAGACGGCGACGGCCTGCCCGTACAAGGGCGAGACGTCCGGCTACTGGTCCGTGCGGATCGGTGAGGTCCGGCACCGGCATCTCGCCTGGACGTACACCTATCCGGCCGCGGCGGTCCTTCCGATCGCCGGGCTGGTCGCGTTCTACAACGAGATGGTCGATATCGAAGTGGACGGGGAACTTCTCGCCCGGCCGCGGACGCACTTCTCGAGGTAGCTCAGAGCTGCCCGAACGCCTCGACGACCGCCGCGGCCAGCCGGTCCCCGCGGCCGTACTGGCCGGACGGCACGGTGACGCACACGGTGAAGCGATCGGCCCAGGTCAAGATGCCCACGGCGACCGGCACCCCCGGAGCGAGCGAAAGCACCGGGTAGACGGTGCGAACCAGGGCGCCGTTCAGCACGACCGGCGAGCGAGCGCCGGGCAGGACTGAGGCGATCGCGCTGAACCAGGTGCCGCGGTAGACCAGCTTGGCGGCCAGCCGGTGCAGGCGCGGCGGAAGGACGCCGACGACGCGCACGACGGCGTTGCCCGCCCGGGGCGCGGCGGATTGGCTCGCGAGCATCCGGTCGGTTTCGCGGATCCGCCGCTCCAGCGGCATCGGCCCGGTCGGAAGGTCGACCGACGCCGCGCCGGTGTGGTTGCCGAGTTTGCGGAAAGTGCCGGTGTCGCGGACGGATATCGGGATGAGCACGCGGATCCGGTCCGGGGCCGCGGCACCGAGTTCGCGGTGAAGAGCTTCGGCGACGAGGGCGAGGACCAGGTTGGTAGTCGCGACACGGGCCCGCCGCGCGGCGGCGCGGACTTCGGCGGCCGGCAGGTAAGCACGGGCGAAGTGTCGGCTGGGGCTGGTGATGCGATTGTCCCAGCGAACGCGGGGGGCGGTGCCGGCTCGGGCCAGCGCCCAGATTCCGCGGGCCAGTTCGGCCGCCCTCCGACGGCGGTCACCCGAACCTGCTCGCGCGCGTCCGTGAAAGGCCCCTTGCGGGAATCTGATTCCCGCAAGGGGCCCTTCACGGAAACGGCTAAGCTCGGCGGCCCGGCCGCGCTGCGTGGCGGTCCGGCCAAGCAGCTCGGCGGTCCGGCCTCGCGGTGTGGCGGCGTCGGTCGACCCCGCACCGGCCGCTCCGCGAGCCGGCTCGGCAGACCGTTCTCGGCGCAGCCGGCGCCCGCCGAGTGGCCCGCTGCCCTCCTGCACCCCGCGAACCCGTTCCCCCACCTTCCCCTCCTGCACCCCGCGAACCCGCTCCCCCGCCCTGCCCTCCAGCACCCCGCGAACCCGCTCCCCCAGTCTCCCCTTTCGCACCAGCGGTGCCGGCTCCACCACGTCCTTCCCGCGAGCCCGCCCCACCAGCGCGCTGATCACCGCGATCCCGTCGCTGGCCGCGTGATGCAGCGCGATCAGCAACGCTGCCTCCCCGCCGACCAGACCGGTCACCAGCCTCGCCCGCACCGGGTGTTCCGACGTCACCGGCTCCGAGAAAAACTCGTCCATCGCCGCCGTCAGCGCGTCCCCGGAACCCGCCGCCGACTCCGTCAGCACCGTCGCCGCGGTCCGCCCCGGGTCCTCCTGCCACCGCGCCCGCCACCAGCCGCCGCCGGGCAGCAACCGGGTGCGCAGGCCCGGGGTCGCGGCCACCAGGTGCTCGGCGTCCGCTCGGGTCACCGAAGATCCGTCCGCCTTGGGCGAGAACACCAGCACCGCCCCGACCTGTTGCGGCACCGCGGCCGTGGCCACGTGCGCGAACAACGCGTCCTCCGCCCGCAACCGCTGCGTCGGCGGATTCCGCGGCCCCGAAACCAGCTCCTCCAGCGCAGTCACCAACGGCATCGCTGTTTCCCCATGCCGGACAACCGCTTCAACCAACTCCTTGAAGCGTTCCGGCGACTCCAGCAGCTCCCGGACCAGCGGCGCCAGCGAGCCCTCCCGCCACGACACCACCGCCAGCCCGGCCTCCGCCATCAGCCGCGCGTTCGCCTTGCCGTGCGCGGCGATCGGCCGGTGCATCAGCACCGGCCGGCCGCACGCGAACGCCTCCAGCGCCGTCGCCCCGCCCGCGTTCGTCACCACCACATCCGATGCGAGCGTGTACACCTCCGGCCGGTCGGTCCATCCGACCACCCGCAACCGGGGCGAACCCAGCGCCCGCAATCGAGCGGCCAGCGCCTCGTTCCGGCCGCAAATCGCGATCGGCACCACCGTCTCGTCGGCCGAAAGCAATTCCCTGACCGTCGACTCGATTTCTCCAAAACCGAGCGAGCCGCACGAAACCAGCGGGACGAACGCGTCCGGCGGCAATTCCAGCTCGTGGCGGGCGGCCGCCTGGTCGCCGGCGCGGAAGACCGCGCGCACCGGCGGCGCGGACACTCCCACCCGCGCCGAAGGCGACGCCCGCAACGCCGGCGCCACCGCCACCTCGTGCATCACCATGGTCAGGTCCGCCGCGCCGTAAACCCAGAACGGATGCGGCGCGAAGTCCGAAACCCAGGCGCCGAACGGAACGTCGAGTCTTCCGTGCCGGCGCAGCCAGGCCAGGCCCGCGGTGCCCATCGGATAGGTCGACAGCACCAGGTCCGGCGCGAATTCCTCGACCGGCCGGGCCAGCCGCCGCCCGCACCAGGCGGCGACGAACCGGCGAGACGCCGCGGCGAACCAGCCGATCCGCCAGATCGCCCGGTAGAAGAATTCGTACAGCCACGGCGTGGTTTCCACATTCGCGACATAGATCCGTTGAAAAAGATCTTCGAAACCCGGGCCGAGCCGTTCCAGCGCGTTCACCCAGCGCACGGTCGCCTCCGGCCACCGCGCACGCACCGCCTCTTCGAGCGCACGCCCAGTGGCGTTGTGCCCCTGTCCCATGTTCGCGGACACGATCAGCACGCGCTGCACGCTGCCCCCTTCAGCTCAGCCAGCGGACCGGGCGAGACCGAACCCGTCGTCAGGTTCGCCCGGTGTGGATTCCTCTTCGTCGGCAGGGATTTCCGCGGACAGATGCGAGGCCCGGGTGGACAGCATCGCGATCCCCACCACGATCACCAGTGCGGCCAGCGCCTCGCCGGCCAGCGCGAGCGGCCTGCCGTCCGCCGACTCGCCCATCCAGGACAGCCCGATCGCGACGCCGACCAGCGGGTCGAGCGCGGTGATGACGGCGAGCGCGGGCGTCAGGAACCGGCCCTGCTGGAAGGTGTTCTGGCTCAACAGGAATCCCAGCGGCCCCACCACGCACACCAGATACAGCGTCCAGTGCCGAAACGGTTCGTCGACGCCGGACCGGAACTGTCCGGCGACCACCTTCATCAGCCCGGCGGTCAGCCCGTAGAGCACGCCGGTGGCGACGGCCAGCCCGAGCACCCGCAAAGATCCAGATTTCGTTGACGCCGCAACAACAAGCGAGATAAGCGTCACCACCGCGAGCGTGATTCCCAACGGCAGCAACGCGCTTCCGTTCACCAGCGTTTCGCCGTTGCCGCCCGGGCGAGCGATCACCAGGAACGCCGCCAGCCCGGCAGCGCACAACAATCCGCCGACGCTCATCGTCCGGTCCGGACGGCGGCGCTCCAGCCGGGCGGACGCGAAACCGGCGAACATCAACGATGTCACGAGCAACGGCTGGACCAGCAGCAACGGGCCGAAGGCGAGCGCGACCAGCTGCAATACCAGCCCCAGGATGGTCGCCGCGATGCCGATGAGCCACAATGGGCGTCCGACGAGCCGCTTGAACAGCGTCAGGTCCAGCGGCTTGCCGGTTTCCACCTCTTTGGTCGCCCTGGCCTGTGCGGCGCTGGCAATGCCCATGCACGCCGCGCCGGCGACGGCGGCGGGGACGGCCACGACGAGCGACATCCCCGTAACTGTCACGGAGCTTTCACCTCACATCGTCCCCATCCGCTGCGTTTATGCTGGGTAGTAGCCCGCAAAGACCGGCCACCGGAGGCAGCAGAACCCGCATGCGACACCACCACCTCACGATCGACCTCCCCTCGTTCCGCAGCCTCGTCACCGGCGGGGGCCGGCACCTGCTGGAGTCGACGCTGGTCCCGGCCGGCCTCTTCTACCTCCTGCTGACCCTGGTGAGCTTCGACAGCGGGGTCATCGCGGCGCTCAGCTGGGCGGCGGCGGTGATCGGGACGCGACTGCTGCGGCGCAAGCCGATTCCCGCGGTGCTGCTGCTGACCACCGGGTTGCTGGTCGCGCGCACCGTGCTGGGCCTGGCGACCGGCAGTGCTTTCCTGTACTTCCTGCAGCCGACTTTACAGAATTTCGTCGTCGCCGTCCTGTTCCTGGCGTCCGCCCCGTTCAACAAACCGTTGCTCGCGCGGCTCGCCGGCGATTTCTGCGCATTCCCGGAATCGCTGTCGGCGCACCCCGGAATGCGCCGGTTCTTCCAGCGGGTGTCGGTGCTGTGGGCGCTGGTGTTCGCGGTGAACGGAACGGTCACGCTGCTGATGCTCGCGACCGCGACGGTCGGGAACTTCCTCATGGTGAGCACTGCCGGCTCGTACACCGTGATCGGGCTGGCGATCGCCGGTTCGCTGTGGTGGTTCCGCCGGTCGCTGCGCTCGGCGGGCATCACGCTGCGCATGGGCCACCGCCCGGCCGCGCTGGCCGCATGACCCGAACGGCGCTGGTCACCGGCGCGTCGTCGGGCATCGGCGCCGCCACCGCTCGGCTGCTGGCCCGTTCCGGCGCCCGCGTGCTGCTGCACGGCCGCGACGAGGACCGGCTGGCCGCGCTCGCCGCGGAAACCGACGGCACCGCGCTCCCTGCCGATCTCGGACTCTCCGGCGCCGCAACGGATCTTGCCGAACGCGCGCTCGCTGTCACCGGATCGGTGGATCTGCTCGTCAACAACGCCGGGCTCGGCTGGGCCGGTCCGTTGCCCGAACTGCCGGCCGGGCGACTGGCCGAACTCGTCGCGGTGAACCTCGCCGCTCCGATCGAGCTGACCCGCGCGCTGCTGCCCGCGATGCTCGACCATGGCCGCGGGCAGCTCGTGTTCGTGTCCTCGATCGCCGGGCGCACCGGCGTCGCTGGGGAAGCGGTCTACGCGGCGACCAAGTCCGGTGTGGACGCTTTCGCGGAGAGTCTCCGATTCGAGTTGCACGGGACTGGAGTGACGGTCGGAGTCGTAGTTCCCGGTGTGGTGCGCACGGAATTCTTCACCCGCCGCGGCCGGCCGTACACCCGCGGTATTCCGCGTCCGGTCAGCGCGGAACGCGTCGCCGCCGCGGTGGTGCACGCCGCGCGCCGTCCCGGCGACTACTACCTGCCGCGCTGGCTGCGTTTCCCGGCCGCGTTGCGCGGCGCGGCACCCGGCGTTTACCGCACGCTCGCCGCGCGCTTCGGCGCCGAAAGCTGATGCGTCCCCGCCGTCTGTCACAAGATTCAACGTAGAACCGCGCGCCCGCCGCCGCATCCGGGACATTCCCCGATCAGCCGATCCGGTCCGGCCCGCCGGGCGGACCCCAGGCCAGCGCGAGCAGCAGCGTCGCGCGCGCGGACGGATCGTCCAGCGAGGGCCCGAAAAGATCGTGCAGCCGGCCCAACCGGTAAGACACCGTCTGCGGGTGGATGTGCAGGTCCTCGGCCACTGCTTTGCGGTCGCCCAGGTGCAGCAGCCAGGACGTGAGCGTGGTGCACAGCCGGTCCCGCGCAGACTGGTTCAGCTCGTCGAGCGGGGCCAGCGCCTGTCTTCGCAGCACGTCCAGCAGCCGGTCGTCGCGGTGCACGATGATCGCGTCCAGATGCTCGTCGGCGAACACCGGGTCGTCGCTGAGCAGGTGGTCCCGGCGCAGCCGCGCGGTCACTTCGGCGATCCGCAGGCTGGCTGGCAGCCGGTCGAGCGGCACCGCCGCGCCCACCACCGCTCCCCCGCCCCGCAGCGCCCTGGCCAGCCACGCCCGCCGGCCGGGCCCGTCCGGGTCCGGGACGATCGCGACCACCACGCCGGGACGGTGCAGCCGCAGACAGCTGTCCTCCAGCCGGAACACCAGCTCCCGGCCCAGCTCGTTGTCGTCCTGCACCAACACGACCGCGGCCTGGTTCGGCAATCGCCAATCCGCGCGCGCCGCGGCCGCGCGCACTGCCGCCATGTCCGCGCGATCGGACAACAGCAACGCGGTCAACTCGTCGCGCAGCCGATCCCGCGCGCGTACCGCGTCGGCTTGTTCCTGCAGGTAACCGCGCAACGACGACTCGGAAAGCTGATCCACCAGCGCGAAGACGGTGGTGGCCAGCGACGCGAACAGTTCCGCGGGCACGCTGAGGTCGAGCGCTGCGTCGGAGACGTGTCGCCACGCCACCCGCGCGCCCACCCGGTAGGCGGACAGCAGGCCGGTGACCGGACGGCCCAGCCGGTACTGCGCGCGGCCGATTTCCTCGAACACCACCTGCTCGACGCCAGAACCGAGCTCCGGCAGCCGGGCGTCCGGTTCGGCGGCGAGGTCGATCATCCGCCGCACGAACCCCGCGCTGGCCTCGACCACATCGGCGAGTTCTTCGGCGAGGAATTCCGCGTAGTCGGGATGCTCGTCGGTCAGCTGGTCGCGGACCTCGTTGAGAATGGCGGGCAGCCGGCGGGCCACGACCGCCTCCAGTTCGCCCAGCCGGGTCGCCTGATCTGGTCCCATGGTTCCGGGAGTCCTTCCTGTGCCGCAGGAGTGCATGGGTTCGCCTTGGAACATCCTCTCCCCACTTTGGCTCCTCGTGCCAAGTCGAAGCCAGCGAAATTCGCTTTCCGGCGGCAGAAGACGCCCGACCGGGGGCGCGACACTGGCCAAGATGAGACCTCACGTCGCCCCGGACGCCCGCGCGCTGCGGGAAAAACGCGGCGCGGAAAACTTCCCGGTGGCACTGCGCGTGCTGCCGCGGCAACTGCGCGCCGACCTGGTCTCGGTCTATGCCGTCGCACGCACGATCGACGATCTCGGCGACGAGGCCGAAGGCGACCGGACTGCCCGGCTCACCGCGTTCTCCGCCGAGCTGTCCGCGGCGTTCGGCGGCGATGAACCAGCCGATCCGGCAGTGCGTGGACTTCTCCCGGCGATCCGGGCCGGACGGCTGAAGGAAGAACCGTTTCAACTTCTGGTGCGGGCGAACCTGCAAGACCAGCACATCCGCCGCTATCCGGCCTTCGGAGATCTTCTGGCGTACTGCCAACTTTCCGCGAATCCGGTCGGACGCATCGTGCTGGACCTGCTCGATGTGTCCGATCCGGACGCCGCGGAGCTCTCCGACCGGATCTGCACCGGGCTGCAGCTGGTGGAGCACTGGCAGGACGTCGGCGAGGACTGCCGCGCCGGACGGGTGTACCTGCCACAAGAGGATCTCGCCGAGTTCGGGGTAGCGGAGCGGGAACTGGCCGCGGCGCACGCGTCGCCGCCGCTGAAAGCGCTGATGCGCTGGGAAACCGACCGCGCCGCCGCCCTGCTGGGCAGCGGCGCGGAGCTGGTCCAGCGGCTGTCCGGGTGGGGACGGCTCGCGGTGAGCGGGTTCCTCGCCGGCGGGCTGGCGACGGTCGACGCGTTGCGCGCGAGCGGCGGCGACGTGTTGTCCGAACCGGTCCGGCCGAGCCGGGGCGGGTTGCTGGGCTGGCTGATCTGGCTGCAGGCGAGCACGAGGAGGCGGGCTGGATGACGACCGTCGAGGACGCCTACGCGCACTGCGCGGAGGTCACCAAGCACCAGGCACGAAACTTCTACTACGGGATTCGATTGCTGCCGCCGGCCAAGCGTGCGGCGTTGTGCGCGGTGTACGCGCTGGCCCGGATCATCGACGACATCGGCGACGACCCCGAAGCCGCCGCCGAGGCGAAGCTGCAGGGCCTGGGCGGCGTACGGGAAGCTCTCAGCGACCTGTCCGCGCGCACCGAACCGGTGTACGTCGCGGTCGCGGACGCGACCCGCCGGTACCCGATTCCGCTCGGCGCGTTCGACGAATTGCTCGACGGTGTCGAGATGGATGTCACCGGTCGCAAGTACGTGCGCTTCGAGGAGTTGGTCGAGTACTGCCGGTGCGTGGCCGGTTCGGTCGGCCGGCTGTGCCTCGGCGTGTTCGGCAGCAAGCCCGAGCCGCACGCTTCGGTGTACGCCGACGAGCTGGGGATTGCCCTGCAGCAGACCAACATCCTCCGCGACATTCGCGAGGACCTGCTCAACGGCCGGGTCTATCTGCCCAAGGAGGATCTCGACCGGTTCGGCGTCGAGCTGTCCGTCGGGCCGGACGGGAAGCTGGCCGACCCGGGCGGCGGCCTCACCGCGCTGATCCGCGACAGCGCCGCGCGAGCCCGCGACTGGTACGCCCGCGGCCTGCGCCTGGTGCCCTCTTTGGACGGTCGCAGCGCGGCCTGCTGCACCGCGATGTCCGGCATCTACCGCACCCTGCTCGATCGGATCGACGAACAGCCGTCCCGCGTGTTCGACCGACGGCTTTCGTTGTCCGGCCGGGAAAAGGCGGTGGTCGCGGTCCGGGCGCTGACCGGGATCGGCCGATGACCGGGCCGGTCGCGGTGGTCGGCGGCGGCCTGGCCGGAATCGCCGCGGCGCTCGCCTGCGCCGACGCCGGCCGCGCGGTGACGCTGTTCGAGGCGCGGCCGCACCTCGGCGGGCTGACGCATTCGTTCCCTCGCGGAGATCTGCAAGTCGACAATGGACAGCACGTCTTCCTGCGCTGCTGCACGGCGTATCGGGCGCTGCTGGACCGCCTCGGCGTCGCCGAGCGGGTGACGCTGCAACCTCGGCTGGAGATTGCGATCCGCCGGCCGGGCGCGGCCGCCCCGACCTGGCTGCGGCGCGGCGATCTGCCCGCGCCGCTGCACCTGGCCGGTTCGCTGCTGCGGTACGGCCCGCTTCGTCCGTTGGACCGGGCGCGGTTCGCGCTGGCCGCGCTGGCGCTGCGCCGGGTGGATCCGGCGGCGGACCACACCGATCGGCAGTCGTTCGGAGAATGGCTGCGGCGACACGGGCAGAGCGCGGCCGCGATCGAAGCGCTGTGGGATCTGGTCGGCGTCGCGACGCTCAACGCGACTGCCGACGAGGCGTCTCTCAGCCTCGCCGCGACGGTCTTCCAGGAGGGCCTGCTCACCGATCCGGCCGCCGCGGACATCGGGTGGTCGCTGGTGCCGCTGCGCGAGCTGCACGGCGAACCGGCGCGCGAACGCCTGGCCGAAGCGGGCGCGGAGGTCCGCACCGGCACCAAGGTGCGTGCTGTCCGCGAGGGCTGGCAGATCAGCACCGACGACGGCGACGAATGCTTCTGCCAGGTCGTCCTCGCCACCCCGCCGCCGGTCACCGAAGCGCTCGCCCCGGCCGGCGCGATCAACCTGCCGCCCGGCTGGTCCGGCGGGCTGGGCAGCTCGCCGATCGTGAACGTGCACGTCGTGCTCGACCGGCCGGTGCTGGCCGAACCGTTCGTCGCGGGCGTGCGCACGCCGGTGCAATGGGTGTTCGACCGAACCCGGCAGTCCGGTTTGGACTCCGGCCAGTACCTCGCGATGTCGCTGTCCGCCGCGGACGCCCAGATCGACGTCCCGACCGCGAAACTGCGCGATTCGCTGCTGCCGGAACTGCTGTCGCTGCTGCCGGAAGCACGCGGTGCCGAGGTACTCGACTTCTTCGTCACGCGCGAGCGGCACGCGACCTTCCGGCCCGCCCCCGGCACCGCTTCGCTGCGCCCGCCCGCGCGCACCGCGGCACCCGGGCTGTACCTGGCCGGCGCGTGGACCGCGACCGGATGGCCCGCGACGATGGAGGGCGCCGCGCGCAGCGGTGCCGCGGCCGCGGCTGCCCTCCTGCACGAGAACGTACCGGGGAAGAGGGAGGGAGTCGGAGCATGACCGCCGAAGTGTTTTCCGCCGCGGAGACGGTCCCGCTGGTACTCAAGCGGGTACGCGGACTGGTCCAGCCGGAGCTGCGCGCCGCCGTCGACCGGCTGGACGAAGACAGCCGTGCGATGACCGCCTACCACTTCGGCTGGACCGATCCGAACGGCGTCCCAGCGCGCGGCAACGGTGGCAAGGCGGTGCGTTCCGCGCTCGCGGTCCTGTCCGCCGAAGCCGCCGGGGCGCCCGCTCGCCTCGGGGTGCCCGGCGGGGTCGCGGTGGAACTCGTGCACAACTTCTCACTGGTCCACGACGATCTGATGGACGGCGACACCGAGCGCAGGCATCGCCCGACAGTCTGGGCGCTCTGGGGTTCGGCGAACGCGATCCTCACCGGCGACGCGATGCTCGCGCTCGCGCTGGAAGTAGTGCTGGAGAGCGGTTCGCCGCACGCCGGGGCCGCCGGACAGCTGCTCACCGAGACCACGCGACGGCTCATCCGCGGCCAGCTCCTCGACGTCGCCTTCGAGCAGCGCGACGACGTCACGCTCGCCGAATGCGTCGCGATGGCGGCCGGGAAGACCGGAGCGCTGCTGTCTGCCAGCTCGGCGATCGGCGCGGTCCTGGCCGGCGCTCCCGCCGAGGTGACCGACGCGCTCACCGTGTTCGGCGAGGAGATCGGACTGGCCTTCCAGCTGGTCGACGACATGCTCGGAATCTGGGGCAACCCGGCGGTCACCGGCAAGCCGATCTACTCCGACCTGCGAGCGCGCAAGAAGTCGCTGCCGATCACTTACGCGACCACGCACGGCGGCGCGGCCGGACGCGAGCTGGCCAGCTGGCTGTCCACTGGCGACGACGCGGACCTCGCCGAAGTCGCCGCACTGGTCGATGCCGCGGGCGGACGCGACTGGGCCGTCGCGGAGGCCGCGCGGCACGTCGCCGTCGCGGAAGGCGCGCTGGCCGGGCTCCCGCCAGGCCCGCGTGCCGAGCTGACCGCGATCGCGCGGTTCATCGCAGGAAGGGACGCGTAATGACCCAAACCGTTCCCCGCGCATCCGCGACCGCCACCCCCGCCGACGCCCTCGCCGCCGGCATCGGATTCCTCCGTCGCGAACAGGACCGAGCCGGCTGGTGGAAGGGCGAACTCGCCACCAACGTCACCATGGACGCCGAGGATCTGCTCCTCCGGCATTTCCTCGGCATCCTCACCCCGCAGGCAGCCGAGGAATCCGCTCGCTGGATCCGCTCCCAGCAGCGCGCCGACGGCACCTGGGCCACCTTCCCCGGCGGCCCTGCCGATCTCTCCACCACCGTCGAAGCGTTCGTCGCGCTGCGGCTGGCCGGCGATCCGGCGGACGCGCCGTGGCTGACGCCGTCCGCCGAGTTCATCCGCGACCAGGGCGGCATCGAAGCGGCCCGGGTGTTCACCCGGATCTGGCTCGCCCTGGTCGGCCAGTGGTCCTGGGACGATCTGCCGAACCTGCCGCCGGAGCTCGTCTTCCTGCCGTCCTGGTTCCCGCTCAACGTCTACGACTTCGCCTGCTGGGCCCGCCAGACGATCGTCCCGCTGACCGTCGTCAGCACGCTGCGCCCGGTCCGCCCGCTGCCGTTCGACGTCGCCGAGTTGCGCACCGGAAAACGGCCGCCGAAGACGCGTACGCCGTGGACCTGGGACGGGATGTTCCAGAACCTCGACACCGCGTTGCACGCGTACGCGAAACTGCCGTTCAACCCGATCCGCAAAGCGGCGCTCAAGCAGGCCGCGGAGTGGATACTGGCACGGCAGGAGGCCGACGGTTCGTGGGGCGGGATCCAGCCGCCGTGGGTGTACTCGATCCTCGCACTGCACCTGCTCGGCTACCCGCTGGACCACCCGGCGGTCAAGGCCGGGATCGCCGGGCTGGACGGGTTCACCATCCGGGAGGAAACCGACCAGGGCTGGCTGCGCCGGCTCGAAGCCTGCCAGTCGCCGGTGTGGGACACCGCGCTGGCGATGACCGCACTGCTCGACGCGGGCGTCTCCGCCGGCGACGAAATGCTGGTGCGCGCCACGGATTGGCTGCTGGGCGAGGAAATCCGGGTGCCGGGCGACTGGACGGTGCGGCGGCCGTCGCTCGCGCCGGGCGGGTTCGCGTTCGAGTTCGCCAACGACGGCTACCCGGACACCGACGACACCGCCGAGGTCGTGCTGGCCTTGCGCCGGATGGGCAAGCCGGACCACCTCCGGATCCGCGGCGCGGTCGACCGCAGCGTGGCCTGGCTGGAGGGGATGCAGTCCCGCGACGGCGGCTGGGGCGCCTTCGACGCGGACAACACGCAGGTCCTCACCACGAAACTGTCGTTCTGCGACTTCGGCGCGGTGATCGACCCGCCGTCGGCGGACGTGACCGCGCACGTGGTCGAAATGCTGGCGGCGGAGGGGAAAACCGGCACCAGGGAGTGCCGTCGCGGGGTGCAGTGGCTGCTGGACCACCAGGAAGACGACGGTTCGTGGTTCGGCCGCTGGGGCGCGAACTACGTCTACGGGACGGGCGCGGTGGTCCCCGCGTTGACGGCGGCCGGCATTCCGCGGTCCTCTCCCCGGGTCCGGCGGGCCGTGCGATGGCTGGCGGAGCACCAGAACGCGGACGGCGGCTGGGGCGAGGACCTGCGCTCCTATCGAGACCGGGAATGGGCTGGACGAGGCGATTCGACGCCGTCGCAGACCGCGTGGGCATTGCTTGCTTTGCTGGCCGCCGGAGAACGCGAGTCCGAAGTGGTCACCCGGGGCGTCGAGTGGCTGTGCGCGCGACAGCGGCCGGACGGCGGCTGGGACGAGGACAAGCACACCGGCACCGGATTCCCCGGCGACTTCTACCTGTCCTATCACCTGTACCGCGTGGTATTCCCGCTGTCCGCGCTCGGCCGGTACGTGCGAGGCGGCTCGTGACCCGGGCGGTAGTCTGCACGCCGCTGCGGATCGAACAGGCCGCGGTGCGCGGGCTCCGTCCTGTCCACACCGGACTCGGCCCGCGCCGGTCCGCCGCCGCTCGGCTTCCCGCCGGTCCACGGATCGTCGCGGGGCTCGGCGGCGGCCTGGCCGCGCAGGTGCGACCAGGCGATGTCGTGGTCGCTTCCGAAGTACGCGGTGCAGGCGAGGCGGTACCGGCGTCCTTCGCTTCGCTGGTGGATGACTTGCGAGAACTCGGCCTTACTGTCCATATCGGACCCATCCTCAGCACCGACCACCCGGTGCGGGAGCGAGAACGGTCCTCGCTGGCGAAGACCGGAGCGCTGGCCGTCGACATGGAATCGGCCTGGCTGGCTCCCGGCGCGGCGCCGTTCGCCGTCGTCCGGGCCATTGTGGACACCGCAAACCAGCCGCTGCTGCGTGTGTCGACGATCGCGCACGGCCTGGCCGGATTGCGGAGCCTGCGCCGCGCCGTGCCCGCTCTCGCCGGGTGGGCGGCTAAACCGACAACCACGCTACCTCGGGAGGTGCGCTGAACCATGGCCATGCCGTTGCGCCAGTCTGTCCGGCTGGGCAGCTACCTGCTCAAGCAGAAGCTGCTGCGCAAGGAGAAGTTCCCGTTGCTGGTCGAGCTGGAACCGCTGTTCGCGTGCAATCTGAAATGCGGCGGTTGCGGCAAGATCGCGCAACCGCACACCCTGCTGAAACAGCGGATGCCGGTGGAGCAGGCGGTCGGCGCGATCGAGGAAAGCGGCGCGCCGATGGTGTCGATCGCCGGCGGCGAACCGCTGATGCACCCGCAGATCGACGAGATCACCCGGCAGCTGCTGGACCGGAACAAGATCATCTTTCTCTGCACGAACGCCTTGCTGCTTCCCAAGCACATCCACAAGTTCAAGCCGCACCGCAACTTCGCCTGGATGGTGCACATCGACGGCCTCGAAGAGCGGCATGACGCGTCGGTGCGCAAGACCGGCGGCTTCCAAGCCGCGGTGGACGCGATCAAACTGGCGAAGAGCAAGGGTTTCCGGGTGATGACGAACACGACGTTCTTCACCGGCGACACCCCGCAGGACGTGATCGACGTCCTCGACTACCTCAACGACCTCGGCGTGGACAACATGCAGATCTCGCCCGGGTACGCCTACGAGAAGGCTCCGGACCAGGACCACTGGCTCGGCGTCCAGCAGACCCGGGAACTGTTCGCCAAGGCGTTCGGCGGCGGCAACCGGAAACGCTGGCGGCTCAATCACTCTCCGGTGTTCCTGGATTTCCTCGAAGGCAAACGCGATCTCGAATGCACTCCCTGGGGCATCCCGTCCTATTCGCTGCTCGGCTGGCAACGCCCCTGTTACCTGCTGGACGACGGCTACGCGAAGACCTACCGGGAACTCATCGAAACCACCGAATGGGAGAATTTCGGCCGCGGCAAGGACCCGCGCTGCGCCAACTGCATGGCGCACTGCGGCTACGAGCCGACCGCCGTGATCGCCACGCTCGGCTCGCTCAAGGAATCCGTGCGGGCCGCCGTCGGACACTGATCGGTCGCCCTCGCGGTCGCGGCCGGGCCATCATGGCCGCATGCGTGCACAGCGATTTCTTCGCCCCCGGGCAGTGCCCGGGGGCTGCGCGTGCGCGCCGGGTTCCGCCCGCTGACGTTCGCGTCTCCCCTCGCTGCCCGGAGGTGAAGCCACCTTCACCCCCGAGGTTCCGCAGTGCGGAAGCCATTCCGTGGATCCCGCGCTGCGCCGCATCGCCGCGCTGACCGAAGCCGCCCTCGGCACCGGCATCAGAAGGACGAGAATCCGTTCCCCGGCTATTCATCACCCGCCCATTGCGTCCGGATAATCTCTTCGGGGCGAACCAGCGTTGTTGCGCGACAATTCATCACCTGTCAAACTGGTGCGATGGAGCACGCCTTCCCTTGCGGGAACCCGGCACTGGACTTCGTCGGCACGCTGCGCGCACGGCGCAACGACGTCCCGGCAGAGATGCTGGGCTCGCCGCGCAGCCTGGACGCCTGGTTCCGGGAATCCGGCGTCACCGACTCCGATCCCGGCAGCACTGCATCCGACCTGGCTGGGGCTGTCGCGGTGAGGGAAGCGATCTACACCCTGGTTGCCGCGCGGCTCACCGGCCACGAGTACGACACCGAGGCGCTTACCCTGCTCAACGAGGCGGCCGCCCAGCCGGACGCCGTCCCGCAACTGAGCCGCACCGGCCGGCACACCCGAGCGACGGCGGCGCAGGCGCTGTCCACGGTGGCCCGGACGGCAGTCGCCATCCTGGGCGGACCCGACGCGGATCTGCTGAAGGAGTGCGGCCGCCCCGAGTGCACGCAGGTGTACCTGGACCATTCGAGGGGCTCGCGCCGCGAATGGTGTGCCATGGCGACCTGCGGGAACAAGATGAAGGCCGCCGCCTACCGGGCGCGGCAGCGGGGAAATCCGCCGCTCAGCCCGTCCCGGCAGTCCAGCTGAGTCCACCTGGACGGCAGCAGTTCCCCAAGCGCCGCCGCGCAAACCTCACCACCGAAGCAGGGCGGCCTTGCGGGAACGGGGTTTCGCAAGGACCCCTTTCCCGGCCCCGGCACCGGACCGGTCAACCAGCCGCGAACTTCAGCCGACGACCTCCCGCACGAACCGGACCACCCGCCCGATCGCCGCGTCCGCTTCCTCCAGCTTCCCGTAGTTCGACTGGAACACATGCGGCAACCCGGCCGCCACCTCCAGCGTCACGTCGACCTCGTCCCTTCCGGCCCGAGCCGCGAGCCGGACCGCGTCGTCCAGCAGCACCTCGTTCGAGCCCACCTGCACCAGCATCGGCGGCAGCCCGGCCAGATCCGCGAACACCGGACTGACCAGCGGATTCGCCCGGTCCGCCGCCCCGGCGTAGCGGTCCGCGTAAGCCTGGACGTCGGCCGCTGTGAAGATCGGATCCGCCTCTTCCTTGCCCTGGATGCTCTCCCCGCCGAGACTCAAATCAGCCCACGGCGAGAACACCACCACCCCGGCGGGCATCGGCAACCCGGCATCCCGAGCGGCCACCAAGGTGGCGATGCTCAGCCCGCCGCCCGCCGAATCCCCGGCCAGCACGATTTCCCGCGCACCGACCCCGGATTCCAGCAGCTCCCGGTAGGCCGCGACCCCGTCCTCGACCGCGGCCGGGAAGACGTGCTCAGGCGCCAATCGGTAGTCCACCAGGACGGTCCGCAGTCCTGCGCGCCGGGCAAGCTCGCCGGCCAGGCCGGCATGGGTGTCGACCGACCCGATGACATACCCCCCGCCGTGCAGGTACAGCAGTCGTCCGCGTCCGGCCGTTCCGTCCGGCTCCAATTCCAATGCCGGGCGACCGCCCAGCTCCGTCCGGCGGGCGGCCACGCCGTCGGGCACCGGGCGAGTGAAGGTCGCCGCGAACCCGTTGCGTTCCTCCGCCAGCGTCGGCGGCGTCTCCGGACGGGGCGCGGAACGGATCAAGGCGTCAAGGGCTTCGCGCTGCTCACGGGACATGTCGTGCCTCCAAGCGATCGGGATGAGAGGATGGTTTCCTTCGAATCCATCTGGTCCCTCTCAACCGGATTCCTCGGAAGATGATTCCATGGAATCCACTGGAGAAGTTGTGAGCCACGTCACTCAAGCCTTCGTCGACCTCGTCCGGGTCGAGACCCGCCTCTACACCGCGGCGAGCGCCCGACTGCGCGCCGACCTGGGCCTGAGCCTCGGCCAGTTCGAATTTCTGGACATCATTGAACGCACGCCGAACTGCCGCGTCCTTGACATCGCAGCCGAAGTGGCGATCACCGTCGGCGCGGTCAGCAAGGGAGTCGACCGCCTCGCCGCGGCCGGCTGGTGCGAACGATTCGCCAACCCGCACGACCGGCGCTCGTCCGTCCTCCGCCTCACCGAGTCGGGACAGCGCATCTTGGCCGAGTCCCGCCCGGTGGTCGAAGACGAACTCGCCGCCCTGACCGCGACGATCGACCCGGCGGAGTTGACCAGGGTCGCCGCCACTCTCGCCGCCCTCCGGGAAACCCTGGAAGCCGGCCGCCACGGCGAGCCCGGGCGAGGAGCCTGACCCAGCCGGAAAGCATCTCGAAGGCGGAAGAGGTCCAGCCGGTCCTAGCCAGAATCATCGGGATATACGGCACCGTCGACCGGGCTCGACGGATTCGGCCGAAGCCGAGCACCGCCGACAGGTCAGTGCCAGCGCTTTGATTGTCCACAACAGACTGTCCAAATCGGACCCCAAAGCCAGGAGATCACCAAGCGTGGTCGCGGACGCGCCGGCTCACTCGTCCAGCCCAACGCCTCCGCCCCGCTCGGTGACTGCTCGCGCCCGCCCCTTTGGTTGCCGAATCACCGCGGGCCCCCGGCTCTTTGCCAGCTGTTGACCTTCCGGATTGGTCGTCGTATGGTCTAGACCAAGAAGCCCACTCCCTCCCCGCTCACGACTTCCCCGCGGGCCGGCTCCCGAAAGCCGGCGCGTCGCTTTGTCGTACCCGCGAACGGAAGCGAGCACTCCCCGAAGGAGCTGCCATGAAAGCGAACCGGAAACTCGTCGCCGCGGCGGTCGGCACGGCTATCGCACCGGTGCTCGTGCTGATCAGCCCAGCGGGCATCGCCAGCGCGCACGGATACGTCAACGCGCTGGCGAGCCGGCAGGCGCAATGCGCGCAGGGAACTGTTTCTTGCGGGCAGATCAAGTACGAACCACAGAGCGTCGAGGGACCGAAGGGGCTGCACAGCTGCGACGGCGGCAACTCGCAGTTCGCCGAACTGAACGACGACAACAAGGGCTGGAAGGCGACTCCGACCGGCGGCACCGCCACCTTCACCTGGACGTTCACCGCCCGGCACCGCACCTCCAGCTACGAATACTGGATCGGAAACGAGAAAATCGCGACCGTCGACGGCAACGGCCAGCAGCCGCCGGCCACCGTGACCCACCAGGTCGACCTGAAGGGGCACACCGGACGCCAGACCGTGCTCGCCGTCTGGAACATCGCGGACACCGCGAACGCGTTCTACTCCTGCATCGACCTGCAAGTAAGCTGAGCCCAAATGTCCACAAAGGACATCGGGGCACGGGCCGGCACCCCCGGCCCGTGCCTCGTCGCGCATTTTCGGGAAACCCGGACTGACAAAACGAGCCAACCTTCCCGGCGCGCGTTGACCCGCCTCCGCACCGTCACTAGCGTGCCCGGCACCCGGAAAGGGCACGACCCTAGGAGGCGGTTTCCTTGATTTCCCGGCGAGCATTCCTCGGCGCATCCGCGGCAGCAGCGACATTTCCCCTGTGGAGCTCCGCAATGGCGTCCGCGACGACCCCGGACACCGCGAGAGTCGCCTTCGACGACAAATCCGGTGCGGGCCAGTCGTACGCCTACATTACCGGCACGACTCTCGACAACCGGCTGATAGTACTGAAATCTGACGGCACTCCCTACTATCCGCCGTCTCCGGGCACCGACCACACGCCGCTCGGCGAGGACTGCGCGATCCCGCTCAAATCGCTTTCCCAGATCACTGTCCCGAAAATGTACGCGGCCCGGATCTACGTCGCACTGGACAGCAAACTGGACTTCTTCGTCAACCGCGGCCCGGCGCTCGTGCACCCGAGTTTCCTCGCCGCCGACGATCCCAACTACGGGCGCACCTGGTCGTTCTGCGAATTCACCTTCAACAACGACGTGCTGTTCGCCAACATCAGCTACGTCGACTTCGTGGCGATCCCGATCGGCCTGCACCTCACCACCACCGGCTCCGGCGACCAGACCGTGCCCGGCCTGCCGGCCCGTTCGCTCGACCCGATCTGCGACGCGCTCAAAGCGCAGGGCGGCAAATGGGGCAGCCTGATCGAGACCGGCGGCGACGGGAAACCGCTGCGCGCCCTGTCGGCGCATTACCGCGCCGACCAATTCGGCGGATACCTCGACGGCTACATCGAAGAGGTGTGGCAGAAGTACACCGGCACGCCGCTCACCGTCGACACCCAGGTGCCCGGTCTCGGCGCCTTCACCGGCCAAGTCGGCTCGGACGGAATGCTCGTCTTCAACAACGGCGAACGCTTCGCCAAGCCGGCCACGCCGGACGTCTGGAGCTGCGACAGCGGCCCGTTCGCCATCAAGGACAGCGACAGCCAGGCACGCAAGGCGATCGTTCCCCGGCTGGCGGCCGCGTTGAACCGCACCACGTTGCGCGACAACCCGAAGCAGCCGACCGGCGAGGACCCGGCGAAGTTCTATCAGAATCCGGAAACCAACCACTACGCGCGAATCGTGCACAGCAAGCTGCCGGACAACCGGGGGTATGCCTTCCCGTACGACGACGTCTCTCCCGGTCCCGATTTCAGCGGCGCGGTGCAAGCCGGCGATCCGGACACGCTCACCATCACGATCAGCGCATTCCGCTGACCTGGGCGACTGCCGCGGTCCCGGGACGGATCGCGGCAGTCACCCGGTCAGCTCGCCTTCCCGTGCGAACAAGTCCGCGTCCCGCCACCGCAGGGCCCTGGAGCGGTCAGCTCAGCACTGCCGAAACCACCCGGCGGATCGGGGCCAGGTCGACGTTCTCCACCGCAGCGTCCTCGCCCGGCGGCTTCTGGATCGCCGGTTCCGCGTTCAACAGCACCCGGAACACCCGCGCCAGGACGGTCCGGCCGACCAGGTCCTCGGCCAGCGCCATCGCGGCCGCACTGTCCTTTTCGTACCGCTCGGCCAGGTACTCGGCCAGGCGCGCATACATCGACGCGAACATCGCGTCGTAGTACGCCTGCGCGCTGTCCGGCAGCCGCTCGACGGCCGAAATGCTGAGCCGGCACGTGCGCACCTGCGGCTCCCAGGTCAGCAGTTGCTGGAACCGGCCGCAGAACAGCGTCACCGCCTCGACCGGGTCCGCCGCGTAGTCGCCCGGCGTCCGGAGCTTGCCCAGGTACAGCTCGCGAACCAGGTCGAGCACCGCGAGGAACAGCTTGTCCTTGCTTTCGAAGTGCGCGTAGAGCGACCGCTTGGACGTCCCCGCGCGCGCCGCAACCGCGTCCATCGAGGCGCGCTCGAAGCCGACCTCGAGGAACACGTTCTTCGCGGACAGCAGGATGTGCCTGCTCAACTCCGCGCCTCGCAGCTGCGAACCGCCCGCACGCACCATCGGTCTTGCCTCCGCGAAAAGTAAACGGTACGGTGGAGTTTACTTCCTGCTCCACCTCTTCGGAAGTCTCCTGCTCTCTTCGACAAGTCTCCTGGAGCGTCCTGATGATCGTCGTCACCACCCCCACCGGCAACATCGGCAGCCGCGTCCTGGCGCAGGTCGCGGACGGTGCGCACCCAGTCCGCGTGATCGTGCGCGATCCCGGAAAACTGCCCGACGACCTGCGGGAACGCGTAGAAGTCGAGGTCGGCTCGCACGGCGATCCGGCCGTGCTGGACCGCGCCTTCGCCGGAGCCGACACGGTGTTCTGGCTCCCGCCGGGCAACCCGCGAGCGGCGACGGTCGACGAGGTGTATTCCGGCTTCACCCGACCCGCGACGGAGGCGATCCGCACGCACGGCGTCCGCCGGGTCGTCTCGATCAGCGCGCTCGGCCGGGGGCGAGCCTCCTCGGTGAACGCCGGATACGTGTCTGCTTCACTGGCGATGGACGACCTGATCGCCAGCACCGGCGTCGCGTTCCGCGCCCTGGTGAACCCGTCCTTCATGGAAAACCTGCTGCGGCAGACCGAAACGATCAAGAACCAGGGCGTGTTCTACGACGTCCTGCCGCCCGACTACGCCTCGCCGACGGTCACCACGCGCGACATCGGCGCGCTCGCCGCCCGGTTCCTGACCGATCCGTCGTGGTCCGGCCAGGAGGAGGTCCCGGTACTCGGCCCGCAGGACCTGACCGCGGACGAACAGGCGGCCGTCATCGGCGACGTTCTCGGGATTTCGGTCAAGTACCAGCAGGTTCCGGTCTCGTCGCTCAGGCTGCGGCTGATCGCGAACGGCGCGTCCGAAGCGATGGCGCAGGGCATGGTGGACATGATGACCGCGAAGATCGAAAACCTGGATCACGGTGTGCGGCGGACTCCGCAGCACGCGGTGGACACGCCGACCACATTCCGGCAGTGGTGCGAAGAGGTGCTCAAGCCCGCGGTGGCGAAGGCCTGATCCCGCCGCTGGGCTGACCGCGTCATCCTCTCAATGGCACTCAGTGCCCACCGGGCTCCGCGGAGCGCAGAGCTGCGCCGATGCGGGTGACGACCTCGTGCAGCGGGGCCGTCGTGCTCAGCACCGCGACCACCGTGCTGGGCTCCCGCGGCTCCGGTTCGGCCGGCCCGCCGGGAGCCCGGAAAGCGGCCGCGACCAGAGCGAATGCCTCGTTCGCGGCGACCGCGATGTCGTCCCGTCCGCCGCTGCGGAGCCAGCGACGGAGGACGTGGTTGTTCGCGGCCGCGATCGCCGCCGCGGCGACTGCCGCGCGAAGGGTCGCGGATTCGTCGCCCGCGTCGGCGAAGCGGTCCTGGAGGTAGCGGGCCAGGACTCGCTGGTAGCGGTCGACGGTCGCGACTTCCTTGTCCCGCAACGACGGGACGGTCCGGGTCAGGGTGAATCGCTTGAGCGAGACGTCCAGTTCCGCGGCGTAGGACTCGAGCACGAGCGAGACCGCGGCCGTGGCGACTTCGATCGGGTCCCGCGACGGGTCGGCGGAGGCGAAGACCTGCTCCATCTCGGCGACGATCTCGTCGTGGTTGGCGAAGAGGACGTCGTCTTTGCTGTCGAAATAGCGGAAGAACGTGCGCCGGCCGACGCCGGCGGCCGCGGCGATGTCGTCGATGGTGGTGGCTTCGTAACCGTTGGCAGCGAAGAGGTCTACCGCCGCGGTCGCCAGCGCGCGGCGCAGCTGGCGCCGGCCGGCGGGGGTGGCCCCGACCCGGGTGCGCGGCGTCTCGGTCATGGGCGAACGGTAGCAGCCGGCTTGCTAGTGGCACTCAGTGTCGTTAGCATGGTCACGCACCCCAGGCGAGCGGAAGGCGTCGACGATGACACTCGACCAGCAGTTGCGGCCGGACCAGCAGACCGGGCCGGACCCGGCCGAGGCGTTTTACGGCGGAGTGTTCGGCTGGTCGGTGCGGCGGCAGGGCGGGCGGCTGTTCCTGGCGCTCGAGTACGGGCTGTGCGCGGTCACCCTGCCGAAGCTGACGGCAGGCCCGGTGTTGGCGCACCTGCGCGAGCTCGGATGTGCCGGTCCCGCGTTGATTCTGCCTACCCAGCGGGGGCCTCGGTTGGCGATTCTCGCGGACGCGGACGGGGAGCTGCCGATGTGCGGCGGGCTGCCGGCGGATGTGCAGGTCCTGGACAGTGGCGCGCTGATTCCGTTGCCAGACGGGCGGGCCGGGGTCGGGATGGGGCCGGAGTGGCTGAGCGCGCCGGATCCCCGGCGACGGTGGCTGCCCAGCGTCAGCGCGGTGATCGCCGGGACTCGGCGGCGCTGATCGGTTCCGTGCCGGGCGCCTAGCGGGACTCGGAGTCCCGCACGGGGCCCTTCACGGAACTTCGGCGAGTTCGCGGGAAAGCTCGTCCAGCGCCGCGGCGGCCTTGGTCGCCAGATCGTCCACTTCGGACACCAGGCGGTCGATTTCGTTCCAGCGGCGGGTGTCTCGGGCGGGGTCCGGGATCAGGGACGTCCCGACCAGCAGCAACAGGGTGTCGATTTCGTAGGCGCGGTCGGCGAGCCGCAACAGCGGCACGTGGTCCCCTCCGGCGCACTGGCCGGCACGGCGGCAGGCAGCATGACCCAGCCCCCGGCACAACGTCTGCAGGCGTTCCCGCACGGCGTCCGCACGGGGGATTGCTCGCGGACCGCCGGTGCGGATGTTCCATGCCACCGAGAGCAGGCAGCGGCCGGCGTCGTCCATCGAGGTGTTCGTCACCGGGCGAGTGTGGAAGCATTATCCCCGCTGCGGGGGACCCGACACGCGCAAGCTCACCGCATCGAGTGAAGCAATCGCACGGTCGCGTCCAAGGGCAGGCGATCGTCCGCGGCACGGGCGAGGAAATCCAGGATCCGCTGCCCGTCCGGGGTCAGCTCGGTGACGTCGTTGACTTCCGCGCTCGCGGCTTCCAGCGCACCCAGGCCGGCGTTGTGGTGGGCGTCGCGGACGGCGTTGCGCAAGACCGCGAGCTCCGCGGCGGACGGGGCGCGTTTTTCGGCGCGCAGGCGTTCGACGATCCTGCGCACCTGCGGAGACTGCGCGGCCAGCGCCTGGCGACCGGCGAACGACGCGACCATGCGCGGCGTGGCCCGGGTTTCGGCCGGCGGCGCGGCAGCGGGCACCTCTTCGCCGACCACCCGCAAACTCTCGAGCGCCGCGGCCCGGCGACGTTCGGCCTCCCGCACCCGGGCAAGCGGGTTCGCGCGTTTGGCGGCGGCGATCTCGCGGGCCTCGGCGCGGGCGCGCTCCCCCACGCCGGTAAGCCGGGAGGGACGCCGGTAGCCGCCTTCGTTTTCCGCCTGCTTGCGGCGGTTGGCGAGCCAGGCATCGTAGGTTTGGCCCTGCCGGGGCGGCTCCCGGACGTCGGACATCGCCGCGCCGGGGTCGTCGTCGGCGAACCAGGCGTTCATGCGGGAGCGCAGGAAGTCGCCGGGCCGTTCGCTGCCCCGGCGGGGGCGCTGGCGGGTGCCGTCCGGGAGCGCGCTGAGCGCGATCAGCAGCGCATCCGGGCAGTAGCCGTTGGAGTACCAGAATTCCAGCTGCCGCTCGACGTCGTCGCGTTCGTCCTGGGTCAGCCGCTCGGTGACCCAGCCCATGCGGCGGACCAGCACGCCAGTCGCCTGCGCGCGCTCACGCGCGTCGCTGGGCACGACCGTCGACGGCCATTCCCGGTCCGGGGTCCGCACCACCTCGCCCACCTCCCCCTCGACGGTACGTCGGCCCGGGGAGCGGCAATCACCCGACACGCCGCAGCACGGTGCCGGCGTTCGCCAGTACAATCACGCCGATCGCGACCCAGGCGAGCGCGTCCAGCCGCTGGTCCAGCATCACCCGCCCGACCAGCGCGGCCATCACCGGATTGACGCTCATGAACGCGCCGAAGAACTGTGCCGGCACCCGCCGCAGGGCCAGCAGGTCCACCAGGAACGGCACAGCCGACGAGAGCACCCCGCAGGCCAACGCCGCCGCCAACGCGCCCGCGGTCGGTGGGTGGTGCAGCATCACGATCACGCCGACCGGCAGGTACAGCAAACCGGACACGCCCGCGGCGGCGGCGGAGCCCTGCAGTCCGGGCACGCGCTGGCCGACCGTCCGGTTCAGCAGGATGTAGCAGGCCCAGCACACCGCGGCGAGCACGGCGAGTCCGATCCCGACGTAGTCCGTGCTCGGCTGCGGGCGGGTGAGCACGCCGACCGCCACCGCGGCGGCCGCCGCGCACGCCAGGTCGATCCGGCGGCGCGAGCCGAGCAGCGCGATCGCCAGCGGGCCGAGGAACTCGAGCGTCACCGCCAGACCGAGGCCGATCCGGTCGATCGCGGTGTACAGCGAGAGGTTTATCGTCGCGAACACCGCGGCCAGGCCCAGGATCGGACGCCACTGGCGGGCGGTGAACGTCCGCAGACGCGGCCGTCCGACCGCGATCAGCACCGCGCCGGCCACCCACTGGCGGACCGCCACCACGCCCGCCGGGCCGAGCACCGGGAACGCGAGCGCCGCCGTCGCCGCGCCGACCTGGTTCGACAGTGCGCTGCCGAGCAGCATCGCCGCACCGGTC
This sequence comes from Amycolatopsis benzoatilytica AK 16/65, assembly GCF_000383915.1. Taxonomy (NCBI): domain Bacteria; kingdom Bacillati; phylum Actinomycetota; class Actinomycetes; order Pseudonocardiales; family Pseudonocardiaceae; genus Amycolatopsis; species Amycolatopsis benzoatilytica. The sequence continues at coordinate 1,318,276 of NZ_KB912942.1, read as the reverse complement.
AGCCGGGTGTCGTCGCGAGTGCGCGGAGCCTGTTCGGTAGTCGCCATGCGACGAGGATGCGGTCGCCGGATCAATGCGCAAAATGCATTGACCGCATCAAGGATACGCTAGACGCATGGATCTGGAGCTGCGTCAGCTGCGCTGCCTCGTGACGATCGTCGACGCCGGCACGTTCACCGACGCGGCATTCCAGCTGGGCGTCTCGCAGGCGGCCGTGTCACGGAATCTCGCGTCGCTGGAACGGGTTCTGGGCGTGCGGCTGCTGCATCGCACCAGCCGGAGCCTCACCCCGACGACCGCCGGGGTCCAGGTGCTCGCGCGGGCGCGGCATCTCCTCGCCGAGGCCGACGACCTGGTCCGCGAGGCGACGACCGGGCACACGCGGCTGCGCATCGGTCACGCGTGGTCGGCGATGGGCAGGCATACCGCGGAGTTCCAGCGCCGCTGGGCGGTCCGGTATCCGGACGTCGAACTGCTTCTGGTGCGCACCAACACCTCGACCGCCGGGCTCGCCGAGGGGCTCGCGGATCTCGCTGTGGTGCGGACCGCGGTGCCCTCCAGCCGGTTCGCGCACGCGACGGTCGGGCAGGAGGACCGGTACTGCGCCATGGCCGCCGACGATCCGCTCGCCCGCCGCCGGACCGTGACGCTCGCGGATCTCTCGTCCCGGCTGCTGGTGGTCGATCCGCGCACCGGAACGACTTCGCCGGACCTGTGGCCGGAAGGCGCGCGGCCGCGCACCGAACCGACGCTGGACGTCGACGACTGGCTCGCCGCGGTCGCCACCGGACGCTGCGTCGGGGTGACCCCGCACGCGACCACGACGCAGTACCGCCGCGACGGAATCGTGTACCGCCGGGTTCGCGACGCCCCGCCTGTGCCGGTCAATCTCGCTTGGCGGGCACACGATCCGCATCCGGCCACGCACGCCGCGGTGGCGTTGCTCGGTGAGCTGTACCAGGCGAATCCGAAACGGGAAAGCCGGAACGCGCGGTAGGCGGGTCCGCGTGCGGAACGGAACGCCGGAGCGATCCTTCTCGCATCGCGGAATCACCGGCCCCGTGCCGGACCGGGAAGACAGCCCCGCCCGCCGGCCGTTGTGTCCACTGTGGAGCATCCGGGCGGCCTCGGCCATTTTCCGTTGACGCGGCGTCCCGGCGCGACAACAATGACGTTGTCCAGCCACGAAAGGAGACCCCGGATGCCCGTCTTCGGCGATCGCTTGTCGATCCTGCCGGGCATTCCCGGCTCCGCGCCATGACCGTGGTCCAGCCACGCCGTGAGCGAGGAGCCGCCCGCCGGAGCACCGGCCGGGCGGCTTTTGCGTTCCCGGCCCGTTTCACCGGGAAAGGAGGTGCCCGTCGCCATGGGAGTCCTGGTCCTCAATGCCGGCTACGAGCCCTTGCACACCGTTTCGCTCCCCCATGCCATCCGGATGCTCGTCCGGCAGGTCGCGGTCGTTCACGAAAGCGACGGGCCGGACCTCGGAATCTTCCCGCGGCCGAAGGTGGTGCGGCTGCTTCGCTACGTCGTGATGAAGTGGCGCTACTCCGGAACGCCGCGCTGGTCGCGGGCCGGGGTGCTGCGCCGCGACCGGCACACCTGCGCCTACTGCGGCCGCCGTGCCACGACGGTCGACCACATCACGCCGATCTCGCGCGGCGGTCCGCGCACGAGCTGGCTGAACACCGTCGCCGCCTGCGGTGGCACCGCGCGCAGCTGCAACGCTCGCAAGGCCGACCGCACGCCGGAGGAAGCCGGCCTGGTGCTGCGGTTCGCGCCGCGGGTGCCGCGGTGGGACGAGCTGAATCCGCTGACCGCATAAGACTGGCCGAGCTGGTCTCGGTTCGCCGCGACCACTGCGGTGAAGGGCCCCTTGCCGGAATCCGATTCCGGCAAGGGGCTCTTCGCTGCACGCGGCCCCGGCTCCAGCGCCGCACCGGACCGGTCGAACTCGGCTGGATCAGCGGCCCACCTTTTTCCAGATCACCACCGCCCCGATCACCAGCAAGAGCACTGCGCCGAGCACGATCAGCCCCTTCACCAGTAGGTCGTGCATGAGGTGCCCGAGGATCTCGGCCCCTTCGCCCTCGGCGAGCAGCACGCCGGTCACCGGCCCGGCCGCTTCCGGTCCGGGCCTTCGTCCAGCCAGCGCGCGGCCTGGCGGACGACCTCCCCGCCGACTCGGCCGCGCACTCCCCTCGCGCCGCGCCGCTCCACCGCTCGGGCCGCGGACTTCGCCAACGTCGCCGCCCCGGCCCGCACCTGCTCCCCCTTGCCGCGCCGGCGCAGCGAAACGATCAGCGCGAACCCGGCCAGTCCCACCACCACGACGATCCCGGCGATGATGCCGAACCGGATCAGCAGGATGTTCAGCACCGTCTCCACAGCGCATCCCCCTTTCTATCACGACTGTGATAGAAAGGTGTCTATCACAGCTGTGCTATAAAAGTCCAGTGCCCAAGGTGGTGGACGGAGACGAGCGGCGCGCGCATATCGCCGACGCGGTGTTGCGGCTGGCCGCGAGAGACGGACTGCCTGCGGTGTCGCTGCGTGCGGTGGCCGCGGAATCCGGGCTGAACATCGGTTCGGTGCGGCATTACTTCGACAGCCAGCACGCATTGCTGCGGTTCGCGATGCGCACCACGATCGACCGCACGAGCGAACGGCTCATCGCCCGCCGCGAGCGGATGCCGTCGATGACAGACCTGCCTTCCGCCGAGATCGTCGGCCAGCTCGCCGAGTTCCTGTCCGAACTGCTGCCACTGGACGAGCGGCGGCGGGTCGAAGTAACCGTGCTGGTGGAATTCCTGCTGGCCGCGCGCGCCGACCCGAGCCTCGACGACCTGGCCCGCGAAGCCGTCGAAGGCACCGTGACGCTCGCTCGCCGCGCCCTCGACGCCCGCGCCCGGACCGGCCGGTTCGCGCCGCTGGATCCGGACGTCGAAGCCCCGCGGCTGGCTGCGCTCCTGGACGGGCTCGCGTTCCGGGCGGTGCTGCAGCCGGACGTCGCGCCGCCGGAGGAATGTGTCGCCGTGCTGCGGGCGCATCTCGCCGAACTGTTCCGGGAAAAAGGCTGACCGCGCGCGAGCAGCCGTCCGTGAAGGACCCCTGGAGGGAATCAGGTTCCCCGGACGGTCCTTCACGGACTTACCCCAGCACGACCGTTCACTCGCCCGGAAAGCCAGCAATGCCAGTCCCCCCAACGGTTTTCCAAAAGACACCACGGCTGCCGAGCAGTCCCGCGAGCGGTCGATAAATCGTGCGGCGATCCCGGCTCGGCTGGGTAGAGTGCCGGGCCATGGGCCATCTGGAGGCTGCGCACCTGCGCTACGTGCTGCCCGACGGGCGTCCGCTGCTCGGCGACGTGTCGTTCCGGGTCGGCGAGGGCGCGGTCGTCGCGCTGGTCGGCCCGAACGGCGCGGGCAAGACCACTCTGCTGCGGCTGCTGTCCGGCGACCTCAAACCCGATGAAGGTGCCGTCACGGTGTCCGGCGGACTCGGCGCGATGGCGCAGTTCGTCGGCTCGGTGCGCGACGAGCGCACCGTTCGCGATCTCCTGGTTTCCGTTGCGCCCAAACGGGTTCGCGAGGCCGCCCAGGCGGTCGACGCGGCCGAGGAGCGGATTCTCGAAGTCGACGACGAAGCCGCGCAGATGCGGTACGCGCAGGCGCTCAGCGACTGGGCCGAGGCCCGCGGCTACGAGTTCGAGACGACCTGGGACATGTGCACGACCGAGGCGCTCGGCGTGCCGTTCGACCGCGCGCGCTGGCGGCTCGTGCGCACGCTCAGCGGCGGCGAGCAGAAGCGGCTGGTGCTGGAAGCGTTGCTGCGGGGTCCAGACGAGGTGCTGCTGCTCGACGAGCCGGACAACTATCTCGACGTGCCCGGCAAACGCTGGCTCGAAGAGCGGCTGAAAGAAACCCGCAAGACCGTGCTGTTCGTGTCGCACGACCGGGAACTGCTCGCCCGCGCGGCGGAGAAGATCGTGAGCGTCGAGCCGGGCGGTGACGGCGCGGACGCTTGGGTGCACGGCGGAGGTTTCGGCACCTACCACGAGGCACGGCAGGAACGGTTCGCCCGCTACGACGAACTGCGCCGGCGCTGGGACGAGAAACACGCCCAGCTCAAGCGGCTCGTCCGGGACATGCAGCAGTACGCGGCGCGCAGCGACGAAATGGCGTCGCGGTACAAGGCGGCACAGACCCGGCTGCGGAAGTTCGAGGAGGCCGGTCCCCCGCCGGAACCGCCGCGGCCCCAGGACATCCGGATGCGGTTGCGCGGCGGCCGCACCGGCGTACGCGCGGTCACATGCGCGAATCTGGAGCTCACCGGGCTGATGAAACCGTTCTCACTGGAGATCTTCTTCGGCGAGCGAGTGGCGGTGCTCGGCTCGAACGGGTCCGGGAAGTCGCACTTCCTGCGGCTGCTGGCGGGAGACGACGTCGCGCACACCGGCGAATGGCGCACCGGCGCCCGGGTCGTGCCCGGGCATTTCGCGCAGACGCACGCGCGACCGGAGCTGACCGGCCGCACGCTCGTCGACATCCTGTGGACGGAACATTCGGCCGGCCGCGGCGCGGCGATGTCCGCGCTCCGGCGATACGAGCTGCACCGCCAGGGCGAGCAGACCTTCGACCGGTTGTCCGGCGGACAGCAGGCGCGATTCCAGATCCTCCTGCTGGAACTGGCCGGCACCACAGCGCTGCTGCTGGACGAGCCGACCGACAACCTGGACCTGGAGTCGGCGGAAGCGCTGCAGGAAGGGCTGGATTCCTACGAGGGCACCGTCGTCGCGGTGACGCACGACCGGTGGTTCGCGCGGTCGTTCGACCGGTACCTGGTGTTCGGATCGGACGGAGTGGTGCGCGAAACGCCGGAACCGGTGTGGGACGAGCGACGAGTGGAACGGGCGCGTTAAGCCGGACGCAGCAGCGTGTCCAGCTCTCGCGCCAGCTCGCCCGCCCGGCCCCGGCCGGGCGGGGCCTTCGGGTACCGCGCCAGCACCCGGAGGACGATCGGGTCCGCCAACGCGCACGGGTCGACCGGATAGCGGCCTCCGGCCAGCTCGAACGCGTACGCGGCGTGCCCGGCCGGACCGAGGATGTGCAGCACCTGCGTGGCTTTCGCGAGCGGGTGCAAGAACGCCGCCCCGCACGCGGCCACTGCCGCCCGCGCGGCTTCGCCAGCGGCGGATTCCCCCGCGTCCCGGGCTTCCTGGTATGCCCGCTGCGCGGCCCATGCGCTGTCGCGGATTGCCTTGCTGCGCTTGGCTCCCTGCGCGAACGCCCGCGCTGCCTCGAGCGCGGCGCGCGGGCGGTCGTCGGCTGGCCGCGCCTGGTCGAAGATCGCCAGCGCCGGCTCCGCGCAGGCCACCGCGTAGGCGGTGACGGCGCGCAGCTCGGCGAGGTCCAGCGGGATTTCCGTCATGTGCTTGAACAGTAGCGTTGAACAACCGGTTGGTGTTTTCCGCGACAGTCCCCAGGAAGGTCCGGGAAAAGCCGCAATCACATCCCGCCGGTCAGCGCCTGCAGCCCGAGACTGGACGCGGCCACCGCGACCCACAGGATCGCGCCCATCAGCAGCGGCCGGTGCCCTGCCTTGCGGAGATCGGACGGCTTGAGCGCCAGGCCGATCCCAGCGAGAGCCATGGTGATCAGGAAGGTGCCGAGAGCCGAAAGCGGGCCGTGCCACGAGACTGGGATCCAGCCCGCGCTTTCCACCGTCGCGGCGGCGAGGAAGCCGATCAGGAACGGCGGCACCAGCCGGTGCCAAGGCATGGCACGCAAGGAAACCCGGCCGCCGCTGGTCTGCTTGCGCGCGGCGAGCACTGCGAGGAACAACACGATCGGAATCAGGGTGAGCGTCCGGGTCAGTTTGACCACCAGGCCGTACGCCCCGGCGTCGCCGCCGTACGCGTAGGACGCCGCGACCACCGAAGACGTGTCGTTCACTGCGGTGCCCGCCCACAGTCCGAACGCGTGCGAAGACATCCCGAGTGCGTGACCGAGCGGCGGGAAAAGCAGCACAGCGGCGACGTTGAAGGTGAAGATGGTGCCGAGCGCGTAGGCGACGTCGGCTTCCTTCGGCTTCAGCACCGCGCTGGTCGCCGCGATCGCCGATGCGCCGCAGATCCCGGTGCCGACGCCGATCAGCGTCTGCGTGTCACCGCGAACCCCGAGCAACCGGCCGAGGATCCAGGCACCGCCGAGCGCGACCGCGAGCGTGCCCAGCATGACCGGCAGCGACTGTCCGCCGACGTGCACCACCTGCTGCAGGGACAAGCCGGTGCCCAGCACCACGATCGACAGCTGCAGCACCGGCCGGGACGCGACCGCGTAGCCCGGGCTGAACCGCCAGCCGCGCAGGCCCGGCACCACCGCGCCGGCGAGCGCGCCGAGCAGGATCGCGAGCACCGGCCCGCCGACCACCGGAACGAGCTTTCCGCCGGCCGTCGCCACCGCCGCGACCAGCACCGCGACCGCGAGCCCGGGCACCGGACGGGCCAGCCGGGCCCGCCAAGCCGCCGTCGCGCGCGTCGCTCCCAGCGCCGCCCCGGTCACCGGTCTGTCCCTGTGCGCACCGTTCCTCCTCCGTAATGTACGTACATTTAATCTAGGGGGAGGTACGGACATTTGGCAACCGGTACGCTGCACGACATGGGAGAGCTGGATCGCACCGGCGGCCAGCCGCTGTGGCGGCAGCTGCAGCAGGCGCTGCTCGTGCGCATCCGCGCCGGAGAGTTCGACGGCGCCTTCCCCGGGGAGCTCGCGCTCGCCGAGGAGTACGGCGTGAGCAGGCAGACCGTCCGCCAGGCACTGCGAGAACTGCGCGCCGACGGCACGCTGATCGCCGAACGCGGACGCCAGCCCCGGGTCGCCGCCGCTGCGGAAATCCAGCAGCCGCTAGGCGCGCTTTACAGTCTCTTCGCCGCGGTCGAAGCGGCCGGGCTGCACCAGAACAGCGTGGTGCGCCGGCTCGACATCCGCGCGGACGCGGTGGTCGCCGAGCGGCTCGGACTGGAGGCGTCCACTCCCCTGCTCTACCTGGAACGCCTGCGGCTGGCCGGAAACGACCCGTTGGCAGTCGACCGGGTGTGGCTGCCCGCCGATCTGGCCCGGCCGCTGCTGGCCGCCGACTTCCAGCACACCAGCCTGTACGGCGAGCTGTACAAGCGCACCGGCGTCCGGCTCGACCACGGCGAGGAACAGATCCGCGCGGTGGTGCCGACCCGTGCCGAACGCGCCCTGCTCGGCTGCGGCGAAACGGTAGGCGCGTTCTCGATCGGACGCCTCGGCGCCAGCGCCGGCCGCCCGATCGAATGGCGGCACACCCTCGTGCGCGGCGACCGGTTCGCGCTGACCGCCGAGTTCTCCGGGCGCACCGGGTACCGGCTGGTCACTACTGGGACAGTGGCCGGAACCCGCTGACCAATCGCGCCCGGACCGGCACGCTCGGCCGGCGCGCTACCGCCGGGCGGCGATCCCGGTTTCCCGCAGCAGCCGCACCCGGGCCAGTAACGGCCGGGTTCAGCCGAGCCGGATCCCGGCCAGCTGAGTGCCGTGCGCGACGAGAGTCCCCTCGCTGTCCCACACGTGGCAGGACTCGTCGACCCGGCCGTCCCCGATCAGATGCGCCCGGTGCAGCACCTTGACCGGACCGGGGGCCGGCCGGGACCGGATGTAGCCGGTCAGCTCGAGCGTCGGGACCCAGCCGGACGGGGCGACGTCGAGGGTCGCCGGCGGCAGTGCGTCGAGCGCGAACAGCAGGCTGATCGGGTCGAACGGCTCGTCGGCGGGCAGCGAGAGCAGACCGCGCAGCTCGCCGCGGCCGGAGGGCCCGTCGGTCAGCGGCCGGTCGAACCGGACGTCGATCTCGTTCTGGATCGCGATCGGAAAGCCGGACGCCGCCGCGCCCGGACCCCACGGCTGCTCCGGGAACTCGCCGAACTCCGGCCGCGGCACGCCCTCCTGCCAGTGCGGTTCGGCGTCGCCGAGGACGCCCATTGTCAGCAGGGTTTCCACCTGCGGCACGCCGTCCTTCAGCAGCCGGCCGCGCAGCTGGCTGGCGGTCCGCCCGGTGCGCAGCACCTCGACCTCGACCTCGGCCGGGCCCGGTTCGGGCGAGCGCAGGTAGTGCGCGCTGGCCGCGAGCACGTCCGGGTGCCCGGACACGACGGTCGCCGCACGCGCGACGACCGCCAGCAGGTAGCCGCCGTTCGGGCGGCCGCCGATCGTCCAGGCCGGGCTGAGGTCAGCGCGGAACTGGGTCTCGGACTGCTGCTTGACCGCGGAGACCGCGGCGAAGGTCGTCGTGCTCACGCTGCCTCCGTAGTGAGTTTCTTCCGGCAACTTACCTGCAAGCGACCATGCTGCCCCGTTCGCTGAGACCCAGCCCACCCTCGCCGGAGCGAGCCGGCGGATTTCCCGGCACAATATCCGCCGATCCGGGTAGAGGGCGGCGCACCGGCTCCGTTCTTCTGGTGAGCCGCCCGCGAGGGGCGGACCGGATCGCGGAGGAACCCATGCCGAAGTACATGCTGCTGCAGACTTACGCCCGCGGCGAGAACTGCGACCTGCCGCTGCCGGAGTGGGCGCCGGAGGACATCCGCGCGCACATCGAGTTCCAGCGGGTGCTGAACGCCGAGTTGACCGAGGCGGGCGAACTCGTCGAGGCCGAGGGTCTGGCCGGACCGGACGCGGCGAAGACAGTGGTCGCGGACGGCAACGGCGGCCGGGTCGTCACCGACGGGCCGTACGCGGAGGGCAAGGAATTGCTCGCCGGGTACCGGGTGGTGGACGTCGAATCGGAAACGCGAGCGTTGGAGATCGCGCAGCGGATCTCGGCCGCGCCCGGCCCCGAAGGCGCGCCGCTGCGGGTGCCGATCGAGGTGCGCCAGGTGATGAGCGCGCCGGAGGTGTGATGCCCGGCGACCGGGTCGAGGACTTGGTGCGCACGCTGGCGCCCCAGGTTCTCGCCCTGCTCGCACGCCGGTACGGCGACTTCGGCGCGGCCGAGGACGCCACGCAGGAGGCGCTGCTCGCCGCGGTGCGGCATTGGCCGGCCGAGGGCGTGCCGGAAAATCCGCGCGGCTGGCTGCTGCAGACCGCCGGTCGCCGGTTCATCGACGGATTCCGCAGCGATCAGGCTCGACGGCGGCGGGAGGACACGGTCTTCGCCGAACCGCCGCCCGCCGAGGTACCGGACCAGGACGACACGGTGACGCTGTTGTTCCTCTGCTGCCACCCGTCGCTGACCGCGGCTTCGGCGATCGCGCTGACGCTGCGCGCGGTCGGCGGCCTCACCACCGCCGAGATCGCCAGTGCGTTCTTCGTACCGGAAGCCACGATGGCGCAACGGATCAGCCGGGCGAAGGCGAAAATCAAGAAGTCCGGATTGCCGTTCCGGATGCCCGCGCCGCAGGAACGCGAAGCTCGGCTGCAGTCGGTGCGGCACGTGCTGTACCTCGTGTTCAACGAGGGGTACACGAGCAGCGCGGGCCGCAGCCTGCACCGCACCGAACTGTCCGCCGAGGCGATCCGGCTGGCCCGGCTGCTGCACGCGGCTCTGCCGGACGACGGCGAGACGGCCGGGTTGCTCGCGCTGATGCTGCTCACCGATGCCCGCCGCCCTGCCCGCACCGATCCGGACGGAGCGCTGGTCCCGCTCGCGGACCAGGACCGGGCCCGCTGGGATCGTTCGCTGATCCGGGAGGGCGTCGCGCTGGTCACCGCCGCGCTCGCACCAGGCGGAGCCGGCGAGTACCGGCTCCAAGCCGCGATCGCCGCGACGCATGACATCGCACTGCGCGCCGAGGACACCGACTGGCCGCGCGTGCTCGCCCTGTACCGCCGGCTCGAATCGCTGACGGGCAACCCGGTAGTCACGCTGAACCGGGCGATCGCCACCGCGATGGTGCACGGCCCGGCGGCTGGGCTGGCCCTGCTCGAAGGCCTCGACGACCGGCTCCCCGAGCATCACCGGCTGGCCGCCGCCCGCGCCCACCTGCTGGAACTGGCCGGCGAACCGGACGAAGCCGTCCGCTACTACGACGCGGCCGCCGCGCGTACCGCCAACACGGCCGAGCAACGCTATCTCACCTTGCGCGCGGCCCGGCTCCGCGCGACGCATTCCACAGTAAAGTCGCCGAACGCCACCGAGTAGTATCAGGAAACTGCACGGCACGAGCGGAGCGCACTATGGCGAGCCCCGAAGACGCCCGGCGCCGGACCGGGTACGACGTCACCGACGTGACCGCGGAAGACGTGCTCTCCGCACTGCGCTCCGCCGAACCGCCGACGCCCGGCGCAGGGGTCCTCTGGTGGCTGTACGCGGGACGGAAGCCCGGGACGCCGTACCTGGTCGCCGGCCTGAACGGGACGCGCGGAAGCCTGGTATGGCACGAAAACGGCCAGACTTACCTGCCCGCGGACGGCGACGGCGAGGGCCTGGCCGACTACTTCAGCCTGCAGGGCGCGCATTTCCCGCAGCCGGCCGGCAGCGAAGTCTCGGCCGAAGCCGTGCTGCGGGCGGTACGGGAGCTGTGCGAATCGCAGGCGCGACCGGCCGGGACAGCCTGGAAACCGGCTTAGCCGGTCACTATCCGATGTGGACGGTGGCGGCCTTCTCGAAGTCGCTTCGATGCGTCCGCGCCCACTCGCGGAACGACGTCGCCGGGCGGCCGGTGAACCGTTCCACCGTGTTGTTCACCGGCGCGATCCGCTTCTCGGCCGCTTCTTCCGCGTCCATCAGGTACTCCAGCACGGCCGCCGGCATCCATTCCGGCCGTCTCGCCAGCGCCTCCCCCCGCGTTTCGGGCCGCACTTCGATCGAGCGGCCGAGTTCCTCCACCAGGACGGCGACGACCGCACGCTGCGTCATGGATTCCGGCCCGGTCAACGCCAGGTCGCTGCCCGGATAGCTACGCTCCGCGAGCAAGGTCGCCGCGACCGCAGCGACGTCCGCTTCGGCAGTCGGAGCGAACTGGGCGTCCGGCGAGAACAGCCGCACCGGATCGCCCGCCCGGATCGCCGCACCCCAATCACGCCGGGTGTTGCCCGCCAGCCAGCCCGGGTACACCACGGTGAACGGGAGGCCGGATTCGCGGACTGCCCGCTCGGACGGCAAGTGCGCTTGCCGGAGCGGATTGCCGGCCGCGCCTTCGCGGACATCCGGCGAGGACAGCAGCACCACATACGACACACCTGACTTTTTAGCGGCGGCCAGGAAATGGCCCGCTCCCGCCCGCGCCGTCGGATACAGGAAGATCGCGTCGATTCCCTCCAGTGCGTCCTCGAACCCGCTTTCGGCGGTCAGGTCCAGCGACACCGCGTCCGGCAGGTCCAGCATCGACGCGTCCCGTGCCGATCCGCGCACCTCGTGCCCGCCGGCCCGCAGCGCACGCACGACTTCGCTGCCGATGCTTCCGCGCGCACCGGTCACCAAGATCGTCATCCCCAGCTCCCTTTATTCACAAACTAGCTTTGTTTACAAAGGTAGATTGGCGACTCTCTGCTGTCAAACCTGATCTCCGGGTACACGACCAAGCGAGATCGTTGTATGGATCGTGTACGGATCCCTCCGAGACTCCGGCCGTTCGGTTCGGACGAGTGAAGGGAGATCGGTCGTGGTCGGGAATGTGATGGTCCGGCGCACGGTCGCCGCACTGCTCGCCGCGGGAGCGGTCACCGCAGGAAGCACCACGGCGGCGAGCGCGGCCGCGAACTCCGGTTCCTGGCGGGCTGATCTGTCCGCTGTGGACAGTGACGGCGTCAACGTCGCTTCCGCGGGCAGCGCGATCACCCTGCGGAACTCCGGCTGGCGACCGGCGGCGCAGAACGAGGGCAGCGAGGGCTACCTGGTGTCGGCGGAACGACAGCTGTCGTCCCCGGTGAACCGGGTGCAGGCGCAGATCTCCGCGGACACCCCGGCGGGCACGTCGGTCGAAGTGGACGTCCGTGGCCGCTCCGGCAGCGCCGACTGGACCGAATGGGTCCCGGCCGGCACCGCGCTCACCCGCCCGGTGACCGTGGTACAGACGAGAATCATCTTGTCCGGCAACGGAACCAACGCCAGACCGACGGTCCGCGACGTCGAGCTGAACGGAACCCTCGGCCCGCAGGCACGGGCGCTCACCGCTTCCGCCCCGCTCACCTACACCGTCTACGCCACCCGTGAGGGCCTCACCGGAGGGACCACCGCGAACGGCCACGTGATCGCCGCGAACGACCACTTCGTCGCGTTGCCCTCGGGCAAAGCGTTGTCCCCCAGGGGGACCGGCAACTACAGCGTACGGGTGTGCAAGACCGACAACAGCCGCTGCGAATACGCGCCGGTCTGGGACGTCGGGCCGTGGAACACCAAGGACGACTACTGGAACCCGTCCTCGGTGCGTTCGGAGTACCGGGACCTGCCGCAGGGCCAGCCGGAAGCGTATGCGGCGTACCACAACGGGTACAACGGCGGCCGCGACGACCTCGGGTACCAGGTCGGCAACCCGGCGGGCATCGACCTGGCGGACGGCACATTCAGCTCGGGCGTCGGACTCGGGGACAACGGGAACGTCAAGGTGACGTACCTGTGGACCGGCTCGAGCGCGGCGAGCGGCCTGGTGCAGACCGCCGGCGACCCGGTGAACGTCCGATCGGGCGCGCACACGTCCGCGGCGGCGGTGGGACTGGCGGCGAACTACGCCAAGGTGAACATCGAGTGCTACGTCAACGGGGACAGCGTGACCGGGAAGTTCGGGACCAGCACGATCTGGGACCGGATCGGGCCGGGGAACTACGTTTCGGACACGTATGTGCAGACCGGTTCGGACAGCCCGGTCGCGCCGCTCTGCTGAGACTGGGGGTTCCCGGGCGGGGCGGGGAATTCCCGTCCCGCCCGGGGTTCAACAGGCGCCGCGCTTTTCCGGCAGAACTTCCGGACGGCTGGAGGTTGCCGGGCAGGGCTGCCGGCCGGATGGAGGAACGCCGGGCGGGCTGGGACTTTTCCGGCTCGCCCGGCGCCCGTCTCCGCCCGGTTCAGCGGCGGAATCCCGCTCCTGACCCGGCTAAGCGCTTGCCTCAGGTGGCGTGTGCCGAACGTCCACCGGTCTCTGTCCGTGAAGGGCCCCTTCAGGGACTTGGCTTCCCTCAAGGGGCCCTTCACGGACAGACCGGCAAACGGCTGCGGGAAGCCGGCCGGCACGGTCCTCGGGCAGTACGCGGGCTGGCCTGGTCAACGCCGGCACCTTCGCCGCTTTCACCTATCTCGGCACGATGGCCGGTACGTGGGCGCCGGTCGAGCTGGCGGCCTTCGGGATCGGGTCCTTCGTCGGAGTCACGGTGGCGGGCCGGATTCCAGCGGCAGCCCGCAAGGCCGGGGTGTTCGTGCTCACTGGCGTCTGGGCGGCAGCCGTGGTCGCGGCGCAGAGCCTGCCGGGGCTGCTCGCCACCGCATTGGCCGCGGGGGCGGCAGCGTTCGGCGTCGGGTCGGCGTTGATCGCGGCGATCGTCACGGAAGCCGGCGAACAGGCGCCCCGGATAGCGGGGGCGCTGGCGACGACGGCGTTCAACGTCGGCGCGGTCGTCAGGCCCGCGGTCGCGGGAGTCGTAGTCGTCGATGCGGGTCACGCGCGACGGGTGTTCTGGGTCAGCGCGGCCTGCTCTGCGGCCGCGCTGCCGCTGCTGCTGCGCACAAGGCGGTAGGCAGAGTTCGCGGCCCGGGCGGAAAGCCCGGGCCGCGGAGACTCAGCGCAGGGTGTCCCACCCGGCGTAGCGGGCCTCGGTGCCCAGTTCCTCCTCAATGCGGATCAGCTGGTTGTACTTCGCCGTCCGGTCGGATCGCGACAGCGAACCCGTCTTGATCTGGCCGCAGCCGGTCGCCACCGCCAGGTCGGCGATCGTGGTGTCCTCGGTTTCGCCCGAACGGTGCGACATGACCGCCGAGTACCCGGCCTTGTGCGCGGTGTCCACCGCGGCCAGCGTCTCGGTCAGGGTGCCGATCTGGTTGACCTTGATCAGGATCGAGTTGGCGATGCCGCGCTTGATGCCGTCGCGCAGGATCTCCACATTGGTGCAGAACAGGTCGTCCCCGACGAGCTGCACGCGGTCGCCGATGCCGTCGGTCAGCTGCTTCCAGCCGACGTAGTCGTCCTGGGCCAGGCCGTCCTCGATCGAAACGATCGGGAACCGCTCGGTCAGCTCGGTCAGGTACGCGACGTGCTCCTCGATGCTGCGCTTGCGTCCCTCGCCGGCGTAGTCGTACACGCCGTCGCGGTAGAACTCCGACGCCGCCGGGTCCAGCAGCAGCGCGATGTCCTTGCCGGGCTCGTAGCCGGTCTGCTCGATCGCGCGGACCACGAATTCGAGCGCCTCGTCGGCCGAGCCGAGCTGCGGGGCGAAGCCGCCTTCGTCGCCGACATTCGTGTTGTGTCCGGCTTCGTGCAACGATTTCCGCAGCGTGTGGAACACTTCCGAGCCCATCCGGACGGCCTCGGCGAACGTCGTCGCACCGACCGGGCCGATCATGAACTCCTGGAAGTCGATCGGGTTGTCCGCGTGCGCGCCGCCGTTGATGATGTTCATCATCGGCATCGGGAGCAGGTGCGCGTACACCCCGCCGACGTACCGGTACAGCGGCAGCGTGTTCGCCGCGGCGGCCGCTTTCGCCACCGCCAGCGAAACGCCGAGCGTCGCGTTCGCGCCCAGCCGCGCCTTGTTCTCGGTGCCGTCCAGGGCGATCAGCGCCCGGTCGACGTCGGCCTGCGCCTCGGCTTCCATCCCGGTCACGGCGTCGGCGATCTCGCTGTTGACCGCGTCGATCGCCTTCCGGACGCCCTTGCCGTGGAACCGCTTCGCGTCGCCGTCGCGCAGCTCGACCGCCTCGCGGGTGCCGGTGGACGCGCCGGAAGGCACCGCGGCGCGACCCACCGACCCGTCCGCCAGCACCACGTCGACCTCGACCGTCGGGTTGCCCCGGCTGTCGAGCACTTCCCGGCCGCGCACCCGGACGATGGCTGTCATAACGCTCCTCGGAGGTTCGAGCCGAAGCGAAACCGTGCGCACTCCGGCAGCAACGCGGCACCACGGTGAGCCGCACGTCATGACGGAGGCTAGCAGAAACTTCTGAATCGATCCGGCAGAACCCTCGGGCTCCACATCGGACAGTCGGAAACCGGTTCCCGACAAAGAGAACGAACCAGTACTGCCGCCGGGACGTTGCCCGTCCCGGACAGCTCCCGTTCATCGGCGGGCTGTCCGGCGGACAGCTTCGCGTTGCACAAAATGCCAGCGGCGGCAACCACCGGTATCGAAAAGCCGCCAGTCGCCGACGTGCGTTAGGCAGAATGGGCGCAAGCGCTGCCGTACCACTACTCACCACTGGTACGGTCGCTGCCGCGCCGCGCGACGCCGGTCCAGGGCCGGCATCTGACGTTCACCCGAGATCCGGCCTGGCAAATGATCACCTCGCGACTCGCCGACGGGCCGGTCCGCCGCTGACCGGGCACCGCAAGCGCGCCGGCGGCTGATCAGCGGCGAGAGTCTACCCTCCACTGTGGACTCTCCGTCCGGCTACGCTTTCCAGTCCGCCAGCACCTGTTCGGTATCCGCGCCCGGCACCGCCGGCGGCGACGGCAGATCCGTTGTACTGCGCGAGAATCGGGGTGCCGGCGCGGGCTGCACGATGCCGTCGATCTCGATCAGCCCGGCCCGCGCGGCTATGTGCGGATGGCTCGCCACCTCGTCCGGCGCGAGCACCGGCGTGACACAAGCGTCGGTGCCGTCGAACAGCTCCGCCCATTCGTCGCGAGTGCGACCGAGGAAGGCCCGGGTAAACGTGGCGCGGAGCGTCGGCCAGCCGTCGCGATCGAGCTGCGGAGGCAGGTCTTCGGCGGCCAAGCCGAGCCCCGCCAGCAGCGCCGCGTAAAACTGCGGTTCGAGCGCGCCGACCGCGACGTAACGGCCGTCCGCGCAGACATAGGTGTCGTAGAACGGCGCGCCGCCGTCGAGCAGGTTCGTGCCTCGTTCGTCGGACCACGAACCGAGGCCGCGCAACGCCCACATCATCTGCGCCAGCACGCCCGCGCCGTCGACCATCGCCGCGTCGACGACCTGGCCGAGGCCGGTGCGTTCGCGTTCCCACAGCGCCGCGAGCACGCCGGCGATCAGGAACATCGACCCGCCGCCGAAATCGCCGACCAGGTTGAGCGGCGGCACCGGCCGCTCGCCCGCGCGGCCGATCATGTGCAGCACGCCGGTCAGGCTGAGGTAGTTGATGTCGTGCCCGACGCGCTTCGCGAGCGGGCCCTGTTGCCCCCACCCGGTCATCCGCCCGTAAACGAGCCGGGGATTGCGGCTGGAGCAGTCCTCGGGTCCGACGCCGAGCCGCTCGGCGACACCCGGCCGCAGCCCTTCGACCAGCACGTCCGCCTTGGCCGCGAGCCGCAGCACGAGCTCGCGCCCGTCCGCCGACTTGAGGTCCGCCGCGACCGAACGGCGGCCGCGCAGCAGCGGGTCCGCCCGCCCGCCGGTGAGGTCGAGCGACCCGGCCGGCCGTTCGACCCGCACGACATCCGCGCCCAGGTCGGCGAGCACCATGCAGGCATGCGGTCCCGGCCCGATCCCGGCCAGCTCAACGACCTTCAGCCCGCTCAACGGTCCCGCCACGTGCCCTCCTCGGCTTCGCTGCCTCCGACGCCGCGACCCTACCGGCCGGTCGGCCGCCCGCCCGCGGCTGTGGGGTAACCCACCCGGGCCACGACCCGGGCAGAACCGGCATCGCGCCTCACCCGAACCGGGGATCGGTGTCTCGCCGCCGCGCCGCGCGGGTACTCGGCTGGTATTCAGGGGGCACGCATATCAAGAAAGGATTTCCATGAGCTTTTTCGACCAAGCCAAGGACAAGATCCAGGAATTCGCCGGCAACAACTCCGACCAGGTCGGCCAGGGGATCGACAAGGCCGCCGAATTCGTCGACGAAAAGACCGGCGGCCAGCACGGCGATCAGATCCGTCAGGGCGCGGACAAGCTCAAGGGTGCGTTCGGCGGCGGGCAGAACGAAGGCGGCCAGCAGCAGGGCGGCGGACAGTACGGCGGCGGGCAGCAGCAAGGCGATCAGCAGTACGGCGGCGGGCAGCAGCAAGGCGGCCAGCAGGGCGGATTCGGTGAGCAGCAGGGCGGCCAGCAGCAGGGCGGATTCGGCGGCCAGCCAGGCGGCGAACGGTACGGAGACCAGCGCGGCGGCCAGCAGCAGTACGGCGGCCAGCAGGAAACCGGTCAGCAGTACGGAAATCAGCAGTACGGCGAACAGCGCGGCGACGACCAGTGGCGCGAACCGCAGGGCGGCGACCAGTACGGCGGCCAGCAAGGCGAGAGCCAGCAGTATGGCGGCCAGCAGAACGAGCAGCAGTGGTAGCACTGGCCCGAATGCACTGAACTCCGCAGCTGCCGCGATTCGGTGACCGAAACCCGCGGCCTGCCGAGAAGAAAGTCTCCAGCCGAACGGGGCGGCATTACCGCGTAATTTCCGGTCAGCCGGCCAGGCTGGCGCGGTAATGCCGCCCCGTTTTTCCGGCCTGCGTCGAATTGCTCCGAGACTGGCTCGTCAACCCGGTTTTCGCGCCGGAATGAGCAGCTCCGCCGCGATGATCAGGTCGTCGGGCATTCCGGTCTCCCCTCGCCGTTGCGGGGGCCAAGGTCGGCCGCCGCGGCAAGGCGGACAGCCCAGGCGATCAGGAGAGCCAAAGGCCGCCCGCCCGAAGGTTGAGCCGCAGGTCACAACACCTTAGATACAAGATGGGATGCATGGTAGCGTCCCTCACGTGAACGCTGTGAAACCTTCCGGGGCCGCCGATCGCGCCTACCGGCTCACCAAGGAATTGGTGCTCACCGGCGAACTGCCCGGCGGCCACCTGTTCAGCGAGGGCGAGATCGCCGAGCGGCTCGGCGTCAGCCGCACGCCGGTCCGAGAAGCGTTTCTGCGCCTGCAGGTCGAAGGGCTGCTCAACCTGATCCCGAAACGCGGCGCGATCGTCGTGCCGGTCTCCCCCGGTGAGGCCGAGGACCTGCTCGAAGCGAGGGAAGCGGTCGAGAGCGCCGCGGTGCAGCGGCTGGCGCGGCGGCCGGAGATGATCCCGGACGCGCTGGAGCGGCTTCGCGCGGTGCTGCGAAACCAGCGTCAGCACGCGGAAGCGGGGGATGTGCCCGCGTTCGCCGAAGCCGACGCGCTGTTCCACCGCACGATCGTCGCGGCCGGCGGAAATGCGTTGCTGCTCGGCTTCTACACCACGCTCGCCGACCGGCAGCGGCGAATGAACGTGCACGCCCTCGCGCCGATCCCGGCCCAACTGCCGGGGGTTGTCGGCGAGCACGAGGACCTGCTGGACATCATCGCCGAGGCCGAGACAAAGGCGGACACGTTCGCGCCTGCCCTGCGAGCGCACCTGGACCGGGTGCACCGCCGATGACCGCGACTTCTGAGACAGTGCCGGAAACCACCGTGCGGCCCGCTTGGTTTCCGGCGGCCGCGGCAGTGTTCGCGTGCGGCTGGGGCGGCAACCAATTCACCCCGCTGCTCGTCATGTACCACGCCGCCGGCTACTCCGCTTTCACCGTGGACGCGCTCCTCGGCGCGTACGTCGTCGGTCTGGTGCCGGGATTGTTGCTGTCCGGCGGACTGTCCAATCGGCATGGTCGCCGGCCGGTGATGTTCGCCGGCACCCTGATGTCGCTGGTCGCGAGCGTCTTGCTGGCGCTCGGCCCGCTGGGCGTCGGCTGGATCGCCGCCGGACGGTTCCTGACCGGAATCGCGGTCGCTGTCGCGATGGCGGTCGGGTCGACGTGGATCAAGGAGCTCGCCGACGCCGACCCGTTCCGCCCGGCCGATCTCGGCACCCGCCGCGCCGCGCTGTGCCTCACCCTCGGGCTCGGCATCGGACCGGGCGTCGCCGGAGCGCTCGCCCAGTGGGGGCCGTGGCCGATGGTCCTGCCCTACCTGGTCCACATCGGACTCGCCGCCGCCGCGCTGACCGCCGTCCGGCGCAGTCCGGAAACTCTCCGCGCCCGAACGGATTCAGTGCGCACCGCATTGCCCGGCACCACGAAACACCCGCGGTTCCGCCGCGTCATCCTGCCGATGGCACCGTGGATCTTCGGGTCCTGCGGGGTCGCGTACGCGATCCTTCCGCAGCTCGTCGAGCACCAGACCGGATCGTGGGCGCTCGCCTACTCCACCCTGCTGACCGTGTGCGCGATCGGGGCGGGCGTGGGGATCCAGCCGATCGCCAAGCGCGTCGACCGGGCGACCAGCGCCCGCGCGGTGCTCACCGGGATGATCGTGCTCTGCCTCGGACTAGTGCTCAGCGTGGTCGCGGCGGCAGCGGAATCGCCGTGGCTCGCACTCGGTTCGGCCGTGGTGCTGGGCGCCGCATACGGCATCGTGGTGGTGTCCGGATTGCTGGAACTGCAACGACTCGCCCGGCCGGACGAAATCGCGGAACTCACCGGTGTGTACTACGCGCTGGCGTACGTCGGATTCCTCTTGCCGTCACTTTTGGCGGCCCTGAACGGAGTAGCGGGTTACCCGGTGCTGCTCGCCGGTGTCGCGGTGATCGCGATCGCCGGAACCCTTGTGGTTGCCCGACACTCGCGCCGGCACCTCCCGCGACACTGATCGACTAACCCGGCAAACAGGACCGAATGCCCGCACTGCCCGGAATTCAGTCCTGTTTGCCGGAATTCTTTCCCACTATTGTCGCTTGTGGATCGTGCCGGGCCGCGAAAGAGTTCTGCGGCAGGGAAAACGGGCGCGGTTGGTTCGCGCCCGCTTTCGTCGGGGCCGGTAACTCACGAACCATTCGAACAGGAAGTGGGAACTGCACATGGGGCGTTCCTCGCGATCCGTTCGCGCCCTCGTCATGGCTGCGACCGGCAGTCTGGTGCTGGCTGGGGTAACCCAGTCGGCACTGGCTGCCCCGCAGACCGCCGCGACGGCCGACGGCACACCGCAATCCGTCATCGTCGTCCTCGCGGACCAGTTGCCCGGCGCGCCGCCCACCAAGGCGGAGTCGGGCGATCGCCGCGCGAAAGCCACTCAGGAACAGAACTCGGTGCTGGCCAAGCTGGCCGGTGCCGCACCGGCCAAGGTCAAGCACTTCGCGCTGGGCAACGCGTTCTCCGCCACCGTCACGCCCGCGCAGGCCGCGCAGCTCGCGCAGGACCCGGCGGTCGCGCAGGTGCTGCCGGACAGCAAGGTGATGCTGCCGGACGCGAAGCCGGCCGCGCCGGCCGGCGCGCCGCAGGCCGGGGGCAAGGCGCAGGCGGCAACGCCGAACGCGATTTGCCCGACCGACCCGGCGAAGCCGCTGCTGGAGCCGGAAGCGCTGACCTCGATCCACGCGTACAGCACCGACGGTTCGAAGAGCGCGTCCGACCTGGCCAACGGCGCCGGGGTCAAGGTCGCGTTCCTGGCCGACAACATGGACCCGAACTACGCGGACTTCATCCGGCCCGACGGCAGCCACGTGTTCTCCGACTACCAGGACTTCTCCGGCGACGGCCCGAACACGACCGACGCCGGGGCCGAGGCGTTCGGCGACGCCTCGTCGATCGCCGCACAGGGCGTCGTGGTGCACGATCTGTCGAAGTTCGTGAACGAGAAGCACCCGCTGCCGGCCGGCTGCAACATCGTCGTCAAAGGCGTGGCCCCGGGCGCGAGCCTGGTCGGCCTGAACGTCTTCGGCCGCACCGCGACGAACTCCGCGGTGCTGCAGGCGATCGACTACGCGGTGACGGTCGACCACGTCGACGTGATCAACGAGTCGCTCGGCCTGAACCAGTACCCGGATTCCAGCTCCCGCAACCTGTTCCAGGTCTTCAACGACCAGGCGGTCGCGGCGGGCGTCACGGTCACCGCGTCCAGCGGCGACGCGGGCACCACGTCCACGATCGGCAGCCCGGCCACCGACCCGCTGGTCATCTCCGCGGGCGCGACCACCGACAACCGGCTGTACGCGCAGACCGGCTACGCGGCTTTCCCGTTCTCCAACGGGAAATGGGTGAGCGACAACATCTCCGCGCTGTCCTCGTCCGGCATCACGCAGAACGGCCGCACCATCGACCTGGTCGCACCCGGCGAGGGCAACTGGGCCGACTGCGCGCCGGCGTACGCGGAATGCCGCAACTTCAAGACCGTGCCGCAGGGCACCGACCTGGAGTCGTTCGGCGGCACCAGTGAAGCGGCGCCGCTGACCGCGGGCGTCGCCGCGCTGGTGATCCAGAGCTACCGCAACACCCACCACGGCGCGTCGCCGACGCCCGCGCAGGTGAAGCAGCTCATCACCGGCACCACCCGCGACCTCAACCTCCCCGCCGACGAGCAGGGTTCCGGCCTGCTCGACGCGCGTGCGGCCGTCGAAGCCGCGCTGACCGCGCCGGGCACCACCGGCGCTCCGACGGGCGTCGCGTCGAACATCTCGCTGTCGGCCGACCAGCTGACTCTGGAAGGCGCGCCGGGCAGCACCCAGCAGGGTTCGGTGAACGTCACCAACGTCGGCAGCAAGCCGCTCACGGTCAGCACCGGCACGCGCACCTTCGCGCCGATGGGCACCCAGACCCAGACCACCGGGTTCGACTCCACGAGCCTGCCGACCTTCCCGTACTTCAATGGCGCCAACTGGGCGTACAAGAAGGTCACGTTCTCAGTTCCCGCTGGCGCGCAACGGCTTCTGGCCCGGATGGCCTGGCAGGGCAGCCCGAAGACGGTGAACGGCCAGTCCGTCACCCCGGTGGTGCGGCTGACGCTGCTCGCGCCGGACGGCACCTTCGTCGCCAACAGCCGCCCGCAGGGCGGACCGGCGACGGCGAACTACGCCAACGTCGACGTCACCCGTCCGGCCGCCGGTACCTGGACCGCGGTGCTGTACTCGGTGTCCGGCAAGGCCGGCTACACCGGCGACATCCAGCTGGCCACCACGGCGCAGCGGGCTGTCCCGTACGGCCAGGTGTCACCGCAGATCCTGCAGCTCAACCCGGGCCAGACCAAGCCGGTGCACTTCTCGCTGCAGGCCCCGGCCACCGGCGGCGACGCGGACTACTCGGTGACCTTCGGCAGCTCCGACGGCCACCAGACCACCTTGTCCGCGATCGTGCGTTCGCTGATCCCGACCAAGAACGGGCCGGGGACCTTCAGCGGCACGATCACCGGCGGCAACGCGCGCGCCGTGTCGCCTGCGCAGACGTTCTCCTACGAGTTCGACGTTCCTCGCGGCAAGCACGACCTCGACGTCGCGGTGAAGCTGCAAGACCCGGGCACGCTGCTGGACGGTGTCCTGGTCGACCCGAACGGCGAGCTCGCCGACGTGAACAGCAACGCCTTCCTGACCTCGCCCACCACGCTGGGCCAGGGCACCGGCCTGCAGCTGACCGACGCGAACCCGCTGCCCGGCCGCTGGCACCTCGTGCTGGTGGTGCAGAACCCGGTGACCGGCAAGCAGATCGAGCAGCCGTTCACCGGGACCGTCGGCTTCGACCAGGTCTCGGTCAGCGCCCCCGCGCTGCCCGCGTCCGCGGCGAAGCAGCTGGCCGCCGGCAAGGCTGTCACGATGCCGGTGACGGTGCGCAACACCGGCGTCGAGCCGATCGCGATCGGCGTCGACGCGCGGACGAACACCCAGCAGACGCTGCAGCCGCAGCCGATCCAGGGTTCGACCGAGGTCGCTCTGCCGGAACAGGGCACGGACGCGCCGGTGTACTCGATTCCGCCGGACACCAGCCGGTTCACCGTCGCGACCTCGTCGACGGTGCCCGCGCAGGCGGAGATCCAGGGCTCGGCCGCGGGCATCGACGTGCTCGGCGACCTGAAGGCCGCGCAGAACGGCAGCACGGTGTCGGTCGCGACGATCGGCGAGAAGTCCGGGTATGTCACGAAGGGCCTCTGGTTCGCCGACGTGCAGGAGATCGGCCCGTTCGGCCCGGCGGGCGCGCCGGCAGGCCACTCCAGCTACACGTCGTCGATCCGGACCGCGGGCTTCGACGGCGCGGTCACGTCCTCGACCGGCGACCCGTACGGCCAGTCGGTGGACCCGAACGGCACCGGCGGCACGCCGCAGCTGGTCAAGCCGGGCGAGACCGCGACCGTCACAGTCACCATCACCCCGTCCGGCAAGGCCGGGCAGACGGTGACCGGGCACCTGAACCTCGTGACGGTGCCGTCGCTGCCGACCGGCGTGACCGGTCTTCCGCAGGTCGGAACCGGTGAGGTGCTGGCGGCTCTGCCCTACAGCTACCGCATCGGCTGATCGTCTCGGGCGAAAAACGGTCCGTGCGGGGCCTCTTCCGGGAATCTGATTCCCGGAAGAGGCCCCTCACGGCTTTTCGGCGGGATCAGCCGGCACCGGAGCGGCCGCGACCGCGTGGCACGCGCCGAACCCCTCCGCCCGGAGCACAATGTGTCCATTGTGGACCCGGATCGCGGTCTCGGTCGCGTCGCTCACCGCGGACACTCCGGCGGCGGCCGCGAGCTGACCGGTCTCGTCGACGACGACGCGCAGGCGCGGCCAGGCGGCTTCCGGACACGATCGCCGCAACAGCCCGCGCAGGTCCGCGAGCACCAAGTTCGTCAACGGGGTCAGCTCCCCGGGCTGGCCGGTCACCACCACCAGCGTGGCCTCCCCCGCCGCGCGCAAGGCTTCCTCGATCGCGGACAGCCGGTGCAACCCGATCACCGCGACCACACCGTCGCCGTCGATCCGGGTGGCACGAGCTCGCAGCGCGTCGAAAACCTCCGGCGGCGCCCAGGGTTCGGCGGCCGGACGCGCCTGCGGCATAATCGGCGGCTCCGGCCAGCTGTCGGTCAGACCCAGCGCGGGCAATGCCTCGCACAGCCGCACCACGTTGAACGGCTCGCCGAATCCGGGCGCCGCGGCCGCGAGCTGACTCGCTCCGTGCAGCGTCGTCAGGGCCGCCTCCGCGACACGGACCAGCCGGCCGGACGACGGCGAAAGCCGTTCCAGGGCAAGGCCGAGCACGATCGCGTCGAACCGCAGCAGCTGCGCGTACGGGCGGTGGGTGAGTTCGTCGGCGAGGATCTCCGGCAGCAGGTCGACGCCCAGCCGGGCATCCGGGTCGGTCGCGAGCGGCAGCCGGGCGACCCAGGCACGGGCGAACGCGCCGAGCGCCTCCGCCGGGGTCAGGCCGGGGTCCGGATCCGGCGGCTGCGCGGCGAATCGTTCCGCTTCGGCGGCGAGCACCGCGAAGTAGAGCGCGCGCTTGCCCGGGAAGTTGGAGTAGACCGCGCCGCGGGTCAGCTCGGCCCGTTCGGCGATCACGTCGATCTTGGCGTCCCGGAACCCGCGCTCGGTGAACTCCTCGCGCGCCGCGGCGAGCACCCTCGCCCGGTTCCGCTCCTGTGTCTCTGCCCTGGTCAGCCGAGCCATCGTGCGCCCTCCCGGTCCGTCCTGGCCAAGATACCGTCACCATGCATATGATGAGATCATCTGAATTCACCATCTGGAGGTGCCGGTGTCCCCCGTTCCCGAACTCGACCTGACCGATCCGGCCGTGGTCCTCGACCCGTTCTCGACCTACGGCGCGGCGCGCGAGCAGGGTCCGCTCGCCAAGCTGGTCGGGCCCGGCTTCCCGCCGATGTGGGTGGTCACCCGGCACGCCGAGGCGCGCGCGATGCTCGCCGACTCGCGCTTCGCGCTGAGCGAGGGCAGCTACCACCATCGGCCCGAGGTGCCCGAGCACTGCCGTCCGTACCTGCGGACGATGCAGGAAGTGGAGGGCGAAGAACACGCGCGGCTGCGCCGCCTGGCCGCGCCCGCCTTCGCCGCCCGCCGCGCGTTGGAGTTCCGGCCGCAGATCGAAAAAATCGTCGGCCAGTACCTGGACGCGCTGCCCGCCGAAGGCCCGGTCGACTTGCTGACCGAGTTCGCGCAGCCGCTCCCGATGGCGGTGATCTGCGAACTCGTCGGCGTACCGGAAGCCGAGCGGCCCCGCTGGCACGAGTACGGCGGGGCGGTCGTACAGGCGCACGGCGAGGGATTCGCCGCGGCGGTGCCGGGAATCATCGACAGCTCGCGGTCGCTGGCGGCGCATCCGGACAGTGCGTTGCTGGCGCACTTGACCAGCGCCGGGCTGACCGAAACGGAGACCGTCGCGCTGGTGTGGCAGCTCGTGCTGGCCGGGCAGACACCGGCGAACTTCATCGCGAACTCGGTCGAAACCCTGCTGGCGCACCCGGATCAGCTCGAGATCCTCCGCGCGGAACCGGAACTGTGGCCGGGCGCGGTCGAGGAACTGATGCGCTGGTGCGGTTCGCAGCTGCTGACCATCCCCCGCCAGGCCACCGAAGACGTCGAGCTGCACGGCTCGCTGATCCGCCGCGGCGAGCAGGTGACCGCGTCGATCGCGGCGGCCAACCGCGATCCGCGTGTCTTCGCCGACCCGGACCGGTTCGACGTCCGCCGCACCGGGGGCGCGCACCTCGGCTTCGCACACGGACCGCACTTCTGCCTGGGCGCGTCGTTCGCCCGAGTCCAAGCCGAAGCGGCGCTGACGGCGCTGCTCGACCGGTTCCCCGGCCTGCGGGTGCTGGAGGCGAAGCGGATGCCGGACCCGGGAACCTGGCGCCTCGCCGGTCTCCCGGTCGTCTGGTAGCGCCCTCGATCGGGTGAGGTCCCGGCGGCCCGGGCCTCATCCGGCTACCGTTTCCCCAGGTCAGCACGACACTCGGGAGGCGACCCCATGACCATGCCCACTCCGCCCGTCTTCGGCTTGGCGGTGCTCGACCCGCGGCGCGCGTGGCCGCTGATGCTCACCCGCGGGATCCTGGGCGTGCTGTTCGGCGTGCTGGCGCTGGTCTGGCCTGGCATCACCGTGCTGGCGCTCGCCATCCTGTTCGGGATCTACGTGCTGTTCGACGCGGTCGGCGCGATCATGCAGGCGTTCCGCCCGGGCGACGGCGCGCACCGGTTCGCCTACGCGCTGCTCGGCATGCTGGGCCTCGTCGCCGGCGTGATGACCCTCGTATGGCCCGGCCTGACCATCCTGGTGCTGGCGACGCTCGTCGGCGCGTGGGCCGTGGTCACCGGGATCATGGAGATCGTCGCCGCGGTCCGGCTGCGCAAGCAGATCACCGGCGAAGCGTTCCTCATCGTGGCCGGCGCGCTGTCGGTGCTCGCCGGGGTCCTGGTGCTGTTCCACCCGATCGCCGGCGCGTACGGCGTCGCGCTGCTGATCGGCATTTACGCGGTGATCTACGGGGTCACCCTGGTAGTGCTGTCGTTCAAACTGCGCAAGCTGTCCGCCGACCCGGCAGCCGCGCCGAAGTAGCGCGACAATCGGGGAAGGACCGTACCGGCGACGGAAGGACCGCGATGGCGCAGCAATACCCCGGCGGCTACAACGAGGACACCCGCCCCGGCATCGACGCCGCCCGGCTGTGGGCGGGCGGGGTGGCGACCGCGGTCGTAGCCGCGCTCGTGGCAGTGGTCGGCCTGCTGATCGCGCGCGGCATCTTTGACGTGCCGGTGCTGGCCCCGAAGGGCGACGGCTTGTGGGGCAAGGCGAGCACCCCGACGTACGCGATCGCCGCCGCGGTGGTCGCGCTGCTGGCCACCGGGCTGATGCATCTGCTGAGCGTGGCGACGCCGGCGCCGGGACAGTTTTTCGGCTGGATCATGGTGCTGGTGACGGCGATCGCGGTGGTGCTGCCGTTGACGCTGACGGTCGGGCTGGACGCGAAGATCGCGACGGCGTTGATCAACCTGGTGATCGGGCTGGTGATCGCGATCGTGGTGAGCAGCATGGCGGCCAGCGCGCGGACCCTGCACAAGAAGAAGCGGAGCGGGCCGGACTCGCCGACCCGGCAGTGGCCGGAGCCGCCGACTTCTTATTACGACCGGTAAGGAAGGGCGCCGCTGTTCGGCGGAATGGGTTCCACCCTTCCAGCTGCTCCTTTCCGGGGCCCGAGCGCTGATCATGGAGGGATGGTCGATCTCTCCCCGCGAACGCGGGAGGATTCCGGCGGAGACGGGACCGCCGGGGTGCTGTCCAGCCGCACGATCGTGGTCTGCGCGGCGACGGTCGTCGTGGTCGCCGCGACTGCTTTCTGGGCTTTATTCGCGTGGTACGGGCACGGCACCGAGGCAGACCGCATCCGGCTGGACGGCATCAGGACGGTCGGCACAATCGTCGTCGGCACCGGCGGTGCGCTGGCGCTCCTGCTGGCCGCGCGCCGACAACAGACCGCAGAACGCGACCTGGCCACCAAACGCGCGGAACTGCGGCTGCGGGAGCAAGCCAACGCCGATGCCCGCCATGACGCAACCGAGCGGCGGATCAACGAGCTGAACCTCAAGGCGGTCGAACAGCTCGGTGCCGACCGAGCACCGGTGCGGCTGGCCGGACTGTACGCGCTCGACCGGCTGGCACAGGAAAATGCGCGCCTGCGTCCGACGATCGCCAACGTGCTGAGCGCCTATCTGCGGATGCCCTACGACCTCACTGCCGACGCCGCCGACCCGGTGCCGCGCCAGGAACGCGAAGTCCGGCTCACCGCGCAACGGCTCCTGGTCCAGCACCTGACACCGGACGCGCCCGACGGGCAGTTCTGGAGCGGAGTGGAACTCGATCTCTCGGGCGCTGTCCTTTTCGACCTCTCCCTCAACGGTGCCGCGCTCCACAACGCCCGCTTCGCGGGCGCGCAGTTCGTCGGCGACGCGTGGTTCCACGAAGCGACCTTCACCGGCACAAGCCGGTTCGACGAAGCTGTCTTCCACGGCGAGACCTGGTTCACTCGAGCCACTTTCGCTGGCAGCGTCCAGTTCGACCGCACGGTGTTCCGCAACGAAGCCCGCTTTGAGTACACAGAATTCGTCGGAACCACGATATTCCGGCACGCTGGCTTCCAGCGCGACGCGTCATTTGACAGAGCGCTCTTGCGGGGCATCGCCCGGTTCAGCGACGCGGAGTTCGAACGGAGCGTCAGCTTCGCCGGCGCCGGGTTCACCGCCGCACCGGTGTTCGAGGACGGAGCCGCAGCCCAAAGCGCGTATTTCGACCGCGCCCGCTTCGGCGACCAGGCATGGTTCGACCGCGTGAGTTTCGCGAGCTACACAACCTTCGACAACGCCACCTTCGACGGCGACATCGGCTTCCACGGCACCACTCTCAACGGTCTTCCGTACCGTCCCCCGCAACTCCAGTCTGATTGGCTGAGCCTCGAAGACACCGTCTGACCAGCATCGGGATCACTGCCCTGTGAACTCCGCAGCATGGTCTGCCACCCACTGCGCATAACTGCGCGCCGGCCGCCCGGTCACCTGCGCCACCGTTGCTGTCGGCTGGTCCGGTTCCGCCTCGGAAAGGCGGGCGTAGGCGTCGAGCATCGCGTCCGCGTACGCTGCCGGGATCTGCTTGACGAGCTGCTCCCGCGCCGCCGCGCGGGAGACCTCCTCCCAGCGGATCGGGCGGCCGATCACTTCGCCGACCACGCGGACCTGGTCGACGTGGGAAAGCGCTTGCGGCCCGGTCAAGTCGTACTTGGCACCGACGTGTCCGTCCTCAGCCAGCGCGGTCACGGCGACCGCCGCCATGTCGGCCTCGTGGATGAGCGTGGAGACCACGGAACCGTAAGCCCCGCGCACCACTCCGTCCTCGCGGATTTGCCGTGCCCAGCCGAGAGTGTTCGCGGCGAAGCCGTGCGGCTGCAGGAACGTCCACTCCAAGGCGGTGCGCTCGACGGCCTGCTCCACGGCCAAATGAACTCGGCTGATCGCGTCGTCCCGGCCCGACCGGGCCGCCGCGGAGGACAGCAGCACCAGACGGCGGGTGCTTTCGGCCAGTGTGGCCGCGATCCGCGCAGCGGGGTCGGCGGACATCAGCGGCCACATCAGGAACACCGAGTCCGCCCCGTGTGCCGCCGCGCGCAGACTGTCCAGGTCGGACAGATCGCCGTGCACCTGCTCGACACTTTCGGGCAGGCCGGCCTGGTCCGGACGGCGCACCAAGGCGCGCACCGCGAGTCCGCGTTCGGCCAGCTGCGCCGTCACGTGGCGGCCGACCTTGCCGGTCGCGCCGATCACCAGCGTCGTCATCGTTGGTTTCCTCCTTGAGTGGCAGTAAGACTCACCGTAGGAGGCCAGCTAACTTTTGGTAAGTACGAACCCTGAGGTAAGGTCCGTACGTGACAGTAAGCATCGAGGCCGGGCGGGGCGCCGCGGCACCGGGTGACGCGTTCAACGGCGACTGCCCCGGCCGGACGGTGCTGAATCATGTGTGCAGCCGCTGGGGGACGCTGATTTTGCTCTCCCTGCGCGACGGCCCGGTGCGGTTTTCCGCGCTGCGCGACACGATCGGCGGGATCAGCGAGAAAATGCTGTCCCAGAACCTGCGCACGCTGACCCGGGACGGCCTGATCGAGCGCTCGGTGGAACCGGACAGCCCGCCGAAGGTGTCCTACGCCCTCACCGACCTCGGGCGGGAGCTGACGATTCCGCTGGAGGGGCTGCTGGACTGGATCGGCAGCCGCACGATCGAGGTGGTCAAGGCCCAGCGGCGGCATGATCGGCAGCACAAGCCGGGCGCGTGACCGGGAGCCTTACCGTCCGGCTTCCCCAAAGACCGAAGCCCCGTCGCCCGCAAACGCAGGCGACGAGGCTTCGAAAACCAACCCTCAGTCCTTCAGCAGCTGCCGAGCCATCACGACGCGCTGGATCTGGTTCGTGCCCTCGTAGATCTGGGTGATCTTCGCGTCCCGCATCATCCGCTCCAGCGGGAAGTCGCGCGTGTACCCGTATCCGCCGAGCAGCTGGACCGCGTCGGTCGTGACCTGCATCGCCACGTCCGAGGCGTGGCACTTCGCCGCCGCGCCGAAGAACGACAGGTCGGCGTCGCCGCGTTCGGACTTCGCCGCCGCGGTGTACACCATCTGGCGGGCCGTCTCGACCGCCATCGCCATGTCCGCCAGCATGAACTGGATGCCCTGGAAGTCGGCGATGTGCTTGCCGAACTGCTTGCGCTCCTTCACATACGCCAGCGCGTGGTCCAGCGCTCCCTGCGCGATGCCGACCGCCTGCGCGGCGATCGTCACGCGGGTGTGGTCGAGCGTGCGCAGCGCGATCTTCAGGCCCTCGCCAGGCTCGCCGACCATCCGGTCGCCGGGGATGCGCACGTTGTCGAACAGCAGCTCGCGCGTCGGCGAGCCCTTGATGCCCAGTTTCTTTTCCTTGGCCCCGAAGGAGAATCCTTCGTCGGACTTCTCCACCACGAACGCGGTCACGTTCGCGCCTCGGCGGCCGTCCGGGTCGGTCACCGCCAGCACCGTGTAGTACTCCGAGAAACCGGCGTTGGTGATCCAGGACTTCTGGCCGTTGAGGATCCAGTCGTCACCGGACTGGGTGGCGCGGCAGCGCATCGACGCGGTGTCCGAGCCGGCGTCGCGTTCGGACAGTCCATAGGAGAATCCCGCGGCACCGGATGCCAGCGGCGGCAGGTACTTCGCCTTCACGTCCTCGTTCGCGGCGAGGATCAGCGGCAGGCTGCCCAGCTTGTTCACCGCCGGGATCAGCGACGACGAGGCGCACACCCGGGCGACCTCTTCGATCACGATGCAGGTGGCCAGCGCGTCCGCGCCGGCGCCGCCGTACTGCTCGGGCACGTGCGGGGCGTGGAAGTCCGACGCCACCAGCGCGTCGTAGGACGCCTTCGGGAACTCTTCGCGCTCGTCCGCCTCGGCGGCGTGCGGCGCGATCTGCTCCTCGGCGACCGCGCGCACGGCCTCGCGGATCGCTTCGTGGTCTTCGTTGATCTTGAACAGGTCGAAGCTCATCGGGATTCTCCTCGGAAACGGTCAGTAGGTGTAGAAGCCGCGGCCGGTCTTGCGGCCGAGCAGACCGGCGTCGACCATCCGGGCCAGCAGCGGCGGCGGGGCGTACAGCGGCTCCTTGAACTCCTCGTACAGCGATTCCGCGACCGCCTTCGTGGTGTCGAGCCCGATCAGGTCGGCCAGCGCGAGCGGGCCCTGCGGGTGCGCGGCACCGCGGACGAGGCCCTCGTCGATCGCTTCCTTGGTCGCGAAACCCGACTCCAGCATCCGCACCGCGGCCAGGATGAACGGGATCAGCAGCGCGTTCACCACGAAGCCGGCCCGGT
The DNA here is from genome assembly GCF_000383915.1 of Amycolatopsis benzoatilytica AK 16/65. Taxonomy (NCBI): domain Bacteria; kingdom Bacillati; phylum Actinomycetota; class Actinomycetes; order Pseudonocardiales; family Pseudonocardiaceae; genus Amycolatopsis; species Amycolatopsis benzoatilytica. The sequence goes on along the minus strand of NZ_KB912942.1, from coordinate 1,287,137 downwards.
CCTGGCACAGGATCGCGTGCTTGCCGAGCGTCTCCTCGGCGAACTTCCGCGCCCGGACGGTGGTCTCGTCACTGGTCAGCAGGCTCGGCACCAGCTCGACCAGCGGCAGCACCGGGACCGGGTTGAAGAAGTGGATGCCGAGTACCTTGGCCGGCCGCGCGGTGGCGGTGCCGAGCTTCATGATCGGGATCGACGAGGTGTTGGAAGCCAGCACCGCGCCCGGCGCGGCGACGATCTTGTCCAGCTTGCCGAACAGCTCCGCCTTGACCGCCTCGTTCTCCACGATGGCCTCGATCACCAGCGTGCGGTCGGCCAGGTCGTCGAGCTCCTCGGTGATCCGGATCCGCTCCAGGACCGCGGCCGCGGACTCGATCTTGCCCTTGCGCTCGGCCCGGCCCAGCGACGCCTCCAGCCGCGCCCGGCCCGCGTCGGCGGCCGCCCGGCTCGATTCGACCGCCACGACGTCCAGCCCGGCGCGAGCGCACACCTCGGCGATCCCCGCCCCCATCTGGCCGCAGCCGACCACGCCGACGAGCTCCACGTGCCTCACCCATCTCTCCGGTACTTGGTTTCATAATGACGGTACTCAGTACCGGCGGGTAGGGATCGACGGCGTGACCCGGCTCACCCGGCCCAGCGATTAGGCTGACCGCGGAAAGGTGGTGCGATGGCCGAGAAACCAGCCCGGCAACGGCTGAGCGAGGCCGCGTTCGCGCTGTTCGAGGAACGCGGCTACGACCAGACGACGGTGGAGGACATCACCGAGCGCGCCGGCGTCGGGCGTAGCACGTTCTTCCGCGCGTTCCGGTCCAAAGAGGACGTGATCTTCCCCGACCACGAGGTGCTGCTCAGCGCGATCGAGGCCCGACTGTCCGGCTCCGACCCGCGCACCGCGACAGTCGCGATCACCGAGGCGGCACGGCTGGTGCTCCGGCATTACGTCGCCGAGGGCGACCTGGCGCTGGCCCGCTACCGGCTCACCCGCAGCGTGCCCGCGCTGCGCGCGCGAGAGATCGCCGGCACCCGGCAGTACCAGCGGTTGTTCCAGGAGTTCGTCCACCGCTGGCTCGGCGGCGGCGAAGAGACCGCGCTGCGCGCCGAACTGATGGCCGCCGCGGTGGTGACGGCGCACAACCACGTCCTGCGCCGATGGCTGCGCGGCCAGACGACGAATCCGGAAGCGGCCTTCGACGCGGCGATGACGGAGACGGTCGCCCTGTTCGGCAACACCGGCGAGGCGGAGACCACGGTGGTCGCTTTCCGTACTGGCAAAGACCTATCCACGGTGCTGCCGGGGCTGCGGAAGCTGCTCGGCGACGACGGCACGCTCGGCTGATCCGGCCGGCGCTACCAGGCGTCGTCGAACCGGACGCCTTCGCCGTACCAGTCCTCGTCGCTCAATGGACGCTCCGGTGCCGTCGGACGCTCCGGGTCGGCGGTGCGGTCACGCAGGTATCCCGCTGCGGCAGGGTCACCGGCTGCCACGGGCGGACCGGGCACCGCCGAGCCCCGGCCGGGCTGAGCCCGTCCCGGAGCCGCCTGACTGGTGCCGGTCGGGCCAGGTGCGGCGGCCGCGCGGGGTCCGGCCGGATTCCTTGCCACCGCAGGCGTTGCCGGGTTCCCTGCCGACTCAGAAGCCGGACGCGAGGGTACCGCTCGTGACGGAGCGCCCGGGCGCGTCGCCTGATCCGGCGGCACGGGCCGGCGTGGCGGAGTCCGGCGCGCCGGGGCGGGCTCGGCCGGCGGAGCGTCCTCCGGCTTGAACCCGGCACGCCACCGCAGCCGGTCCATCACGTACCCCTTCAACCCGACCGGGGCCAGCAACGCCGCCGTCCGGTTCGCCGAATCCCGTTGCGCCTCCGCGCAAGTGCGCAGGATCAGCGCGGCAAGCTGCTCCGGCGGCAGGCTGCGCACCGCGTCGGAGAGCTTCAGCCCGGTAAGGACGCCATCCGTGTTGACGGTGGCCGTGACCGCGTTGTCGGGCGACGTAGCGTCGACCGACAACGCGGACAATGCCGCGATCAGTTCTTCCGGTCCCGGCACGTCAGTCCATAGCGGACGCGGTCAGCGGCGGCGCGGCCTGCGAGTCGTCCGGCGTGAGGTCGACCTTGCGGTCCCGGACCCGCTTCTCGGTGTCCTTCGGGGTGTTCGACGTCTCGAAGTTCGACGGGTCGAACGAGTTGCCCGGGCTGACGTCCGGCGGATCCGGGATCGGCGGGATGTTGTTGGACTTCTCGTGCACCTTCTGCACGAACCGCGCGGTCGCCGCCTTCATGTTCTCGCGGAGCTTGTCGGTGTGCTCCATGAAGCTCTGGAAGATTTCCATCGCGTTGTCGCCCTCGACCTTGGTCGTCGCCTCCGCGACCACCTCGGTGATGCCGGCGCCCGCACCGGCCACCGCGGCCTCGGTGCCGACCGCGCTCATCGTCAGACCGCCCGCCGCCGCGCCCGCGGCCGGCGTCGCGACCACCGAGAGCATCCCGATCAACGCTGCGGAAAAGGCCACCGCCGCCACCTTCGACCAGGAGATCTCGCCCTCCTTGGCCTTGTCCTTCTGGTACTTCCGCGCGGTCTCCTTGAACGTCTCGGCCAGTTTGTTGAGGTCGTCGCGCGCACCCCACACGCTGTCCCGGGCGGCCGCGACGACGCTCTCCACGACGGTGATCTCGGCGCCGATGGCGTCGTAGGTCTCCGCCAGGTTGTCCAGGTAGGTCTTGACGTCCTCGGCCGCTTCGCCGCGCCAGGAGTCCATCAATTCCCTGGCCCGCTTGAGCTCGGTCAGCGAGCCGTGGCCCAGGTTCCGCCACACCGGCTCGTACGAGTTGATCATCGTCTGGAGCCCGGTGCCGGAGTCGGTCAGCTCGGCCGACGAGAACTCCCGGAAGACGCCGGTGATCTTGTCCTGGAAGTCCTCATAGGCCTCGCCCATCATGCCGAACTGGAAGAATTCGGCGTACTTCAGCAGCTGAAGCCCGTCGAGCGCGTCGTTCGCGCCGCCGCGCAGCTCGTCGCAGATGCCTTCGAGCAGCTCCTCGCGCGGCCGCTCGTCCCCGCCGCCGCTGAGCCCGAAGTAGTCCTCCTGGCCGCTCACCGTCAGAGCACCTCCCCTGCCGCCCGGCGGATCGCCGACTGCGCGTTCGCGTCCGACGTCTCGTACAGCTCGGCGACCTTCTTCAGCGCCTCGCTCGTCTGCTGCGTCGTGGCCGCCAGCTTCGCCAGGGCATCCTCCACCTTGGCGCGATGCGCCTCGTACGCCTTCGCGACCTCGGGCATGCCGAGCGTGCCGCCGAACGCGGTGCCGCTGCCCGCCAAGCCGAACGGGTCGAGCCACGGCGCACCCGGCATTCCGTTCGACACGTCCACGCCGAGCTTGCCGACGCCGGCGCGCGCGGTCTCCGCCGCGTCGCCGGCGTTGCCCACGAGCCCGCTCGCCTTCCGCAGGTCGGAGAGCTCCGTTTCAAAACCGATCATGGTGCTGCCCCCAGTCCTCTGAAACCGCCACCCTACCGGGCGAACGGTATCCAATCCGACTCATCGGGCGCGAGGGCGGTTCACGGCATTAACGTGATGACGGTCACTAATCGGAGCCGCGCTCGGCCCGCGCTGCGGGGTTCCCGGTCGTCGGCTCGGTCGCGGATGTCCGTGAAGGGCCCCTTGAGGGACTCAGATTCCCTCGAGGAGCCCTTCACGGACGAGCCCGGGCGGACGGCCCCGTTCCGGAATCCCGTCGCGGAAACCACGGCACGACCGGCGAAACCCGCCGCTGGTAGTCGGCGTACTCCGGATAGCGGCTCCGGGTGATGCTTTCCGTGAAGACGGTCGAGCCGATGAACAAGCAGGTCAACAGAAACGCCCCGGCAACCGTCCAGCTGAACGCGCCGGCCGCGGACACGCCGAACAGGAAGACCAGCCACCATTGCGCCTGTTCGAAGAAAAAGTTCGGATGCCGGGAAAACCGAAAAAGCCCGGTCTGCGCGAATCGCGGATCCGGAATTCGCCCGGCCGCAGTTTCGCGCTTTTTCTTCTGCTGGAAGTTCCATTGCTGCTGATCGGCGATCGTCTCGCCGGCCAGACAGCCGAGGAACGCGACGGCGAGCACGATGTCGAGCGGCCCCAGCGGGCTCCGGTGGTCCAGAGCGGTCCATGCGGGCAACGTGATCAGCAGCAGGATCACGTTCTGGTAGAGCGTGATGAAGAAGAGGTTGAACAACTGGAACTGCCACGGCTTCATCCGCCCGCGCAGCACCGCCCAGCGGTAGTCCTCGCCGCCGGGGGCGTAGCCGCCCTTGCGCGCGTAGTTGAAGGTGAGCCGGACGCCCCACAGGAAGACGAGGCCGAACAGCAGGTTCAGCCGCGGATCGGCGAACCCGGCGTAGCCGGCGAAGACCCCGGTGTAGACGACCGGGACGACGGACCAGATCCGGTCGACCCAGGAGTACTCGTGGGCGAGGACCGACAGCAGCCAGCAGGCGGCGCAGACGCCCGCGAAGACCCAGAGGCACACCTGGAACGCGTTCATGCCCGCGACTTTACGGCCGGCGGGGCCGCCGCGAAGCCCTACAATCCGCTGGCATGAGCCCCGAGGCGCCGAACCTGCCCCTGCGCGAACGGAAGATCGACGTCTTCTTCGCGGCGGTGTTCTCCGTTTTCACCGGCACCTCGCTGATCAGCGACCTGCTGCCGACGATCGGCGTCGACTTCTCCCGGCCCACCGGGAACTTCTTCGTCGACTCGAACTACTGGTACGCCCACGACGCCGACCCGCTCTTCATGCACCCGCCGGACTGGATGCGGATCGTCACCGGGCTCTCCGCCTTCGTCTACTTGCCTTTCTACGTCGTCCTCGTCTGGTGCTTGCTGACCGGCCGCAACGGCGTCCAGCTGTTCGCGGTCGTCTACGCGACGATGATCAGCACGCTGACCGGGATCGTCGTGTTCGGCGTCGAGTTCTTCGGCGATCCGGCGACCCGCACCGGCAATCCCGGCAAGTTTCTCGCCTTCAATCTGCCCTACGTGGTGATCCCGTTGCTGCTGCTGGTCCGGATGCGCAAGCCGCTGCCGTTCACCCGCCGGTTCTGAGCCGCTGGACCGCTCCTGAACCTCACCCGGCGAGCCGGCTCAGGGCGCGCGGGCGGAGCGCGTCCGGGTCCGGCAGCCGCATCGGGACCGTGTCGGCGTGGTACTCGAAGTGCCACCACTCGTTGTCGTAGCGGCGGTACAGCCGGTACGACGGGCCGTGCTCTTCCAGCCACGCTGCCCCTTCCGTCGGCCGGACGTCCAGCGCCGTCCCGCGGACGTGCGCCGACTCGTGCGGAGGCAGCACCCGGTGGCGGGCGGCGGTCACCGAGCCGGTGCGGTGCACCTCGTCGGAGAACAGCCGGTACTGGTCAGCCGCGTCGCGGTGGCCCGAGGTGAGGCCGATGAGCTGGCCGTGGCGCCAGAACGCCTCGGTGCGCGCTGCGGTGAAGGCCGCACGGGCCGGCTCGGCGAGGCCGGCCAGGTCCTCCGTCGGGTAGCGCAGGCCGAGCGCCCACTGGCAGGCCAGGTACCGGCAGCGCGACGGCGAGCGCAGGAAGGCCACGGGCAGCAACAGCACGGCCAGCGTGCGGGTGACGGCAGCGAGGACTCGCGGCCGGCGCAGCAACTCGATCATGACGCCCACTTTTGGGCGCCAGTGTCCACGCACTGCGCGCGGAGTTTGACAGCTCTGTAACAGTTCGCCCCGGCGCGGCTGTTACCGAACGATGACCTCCCGCGCACTGGGCGATGAGCCGCGCCGGGCAGGGTGGGCCCTGGCTGTCCGCTGTGGACTGTCCGGGCGGCCGGACGGGCGGACTGCGATAGTGGGAGTCATGCCCAGGGTACTGCTGATCGAAGACGACCAGGCCGTGCGCGACGGCCTGCGGCTGGCCCTGACCTACCAGGGCCACACCGTCGATGCCGTGGAGACCGGCGAGGAGGGCCTCGCCCGGCTGGCCGGCGACCCGGCCGACGTCGTGGTCCTGGACCTGATGCTGCCCGGCATGGACGGGTTCGAGGTGTGCCGGCGCATCCGCGCGTCCGGCGATCTGCCGATCATCATGCTCACCGCGCGCAACGACGACATCGACGTGGTGGCCGGGCTCGAGGCCGGGGCCGACGACTACGTGGTCAAACCCGCGCAGGCCCGGGTACTGGAGGCGCGCATCCGCGCGGTGCTGCGCCGCACTGCCGGCGAGAACCGCGGCGCCGGCGCGCCGAACGGGCAGCCTGGTCCAGACCAGCACGGCGCGCTCTCCATCGACCGGGCCGGACTGGTGGTCAGCAAGAACGGCGTGCCGATCGGGCTGGCGCCGACCGAGCTGCGGCTGCTGCTGGAGCTGTCCGCCTCGCCCGGCCGCGTGCTCAGCCGCCAGCAGCTGCTCGAATCCGTGTGGGACCAGGGATATCTCGGCGATTCCCGGCTGGTCGACGCGTGCGTGCAGCGGCTGCGCGCGAAGATCGAGGACGACCCTGCCAAACCGGTGTACGTCCAGACCCTGCGCGGTTTCGGCTACCGCTTCGGGCCGCTGTGAACTGGCGGTTCCGCAGTCTGCGCACCCGGCTCGTCCTGGCTTTCGCGCTGCTCAGCGTGATCACCGCGGCTGCGGTCGCCGGGATCGGCTACGTGCGCGCCCGCACCGGGATCGTCCAGCGCGCCCAGGACAGCGCCGCGAACGAGCTGACCGCGCAGATCAAGCTGCTGTACCCGTTGCCGCCGCAACCGCTGTCGGCGAGCGCCGTGGACGCGCTCGCGGAACGAATGAGCAAGGGCAAGCATTCGGCGCTGGTGATCAGCGGGACAGTGGCCGCGGGCAGCCCGATCGGCCGGGCGATCTCGCCCGAGCTGCGCGAGGTCGTGCGATCCGGAAAGGTCGCTTGGCAGCGCGTGGACGGGGGCGGCACCACCGTCCTGGTGCTCGGGTCGCCGTTGCTGATCTCGACCGGCGACCGGCGGAATCCGACAGTTCCGTCCGGCATCGAGGTTTACCAGGTGCGCGACCTGACCGGCGAAATCGAGGCGGTCGGCCAGCTGTCCCGGGAAGCGTGGTTCGCCGGCGGGGCGGCGCTCGCGCTCGCACTGGTGATCGCCGTCGCGGCGGCGGGGAGCGTGCTGCGGCCGGTCGCGGAGCTGCAGAAAGCGGCGCGGCGCCTCGGCGACGGCGATCTCGACGCCCGGGTCGAAGTCCGGGGCGGGGACGAGCTGGCCAGTGTCGCGAAAACGTTCAACTCCACCGCCGAATCGCTGCAGCAGCACGTCGGCGAACTGCGCAGGATGGAAGCCGACGCGCGCCGGTTCGTCGCCGACGTCTCGCATGAGCTGCGTACCCCGCTCGCCGCGATGACCGCGGTCACCGACATGCTCGACGCCGAAGCGGCCCGGCTGCCGGACGCGGCGGGCGAGGCGGTGCGCCTGGTCAGCCAGGAGACGCACAACCTGACCCGGCTGGTCAACGACCTGATCGAAGTGACCCGGTTCGACTCCGGTACCGCGTCGCTCGAAGTCGACGACGTCGACGTGGCCGAGGCGGTCCGCGCGACGCTGCGGGTGCGCGGCTTCGAGGTCGGCACCGACCTGCCGGAAGGCATCCGCGCGCGGGTCGATCCGCGTCGGCTGGACGTGATCGTGGCGAACCTGGTCGGGAACGCGCTGCGGCACGGCGCGCCGCCGGTCACCGTCCGGCTGCGCGGCGACGCGGCCGGCGTGACGCTGGAGGTCGCCGATTCCGGACCAGGTCTGTCGGAAGAGGTGCTGCCGCACGTGTTCGCCCGGTTCTACAAGGCCGACACGGCGCGGAGCCGGTCCGCAGGCAGCGGTCTCGGGCTGGCCATCGCGTGGGAAAACGCGCGGCTGCACCACGGGGAATTGACCGCGGCGAACCGGCCGGAAGGCGGCGCGGTGTTCACGCTGCGGCTGCCACGGGGAGAACAGCCATGAGGAGCAAGCGTTTGCTCGCCGGCCTGGCCGCGGTCGCGGTCCTCGTCGCGGGCTGCGGGGTCCGGCCCAGCGGAGTGATCCCGGGCGGCGACGCGCCGAGCGGACCGGCCGCGCCCGGTCCGAGCACGGCCACGCTCTACTTCGTCTTGAACGGCACCGTTGTCCCGGTGCCGCGCGACGGGATCGGCGCCGCGCCGGCCGACCGGGTCCGGCTGCTCGCGGCCGGCCCTACCGACGCGGAACGCGCCACTGGTTACACCACCGAAGTCCCGCCGCTGGGCGCCCCGATGGCGATCAGCGGGTTCACCGCGCACCTCGGCATCGACGTCCGCACCCTCAGCCCGAACGCGGTCACGCAGATCGTCTGCACGATCCTCGCCGCGGGAAGCGACGCCGGCTCCGGCACCGTCGTTCTGACCGGTGGCGGCCAGGAAACCGGGCCGCGCACGTGCACCACCTGACCGCTCAGCCGCGCGGTGTGATCGCCGGCGCGAACACGACCGCCAGCAGGCACAACGCGAGCGGCAGCAGGAATGCGACGTTCAACGGCACCCAGTGCGCCAGCCCGCCGATGATCGCCGGACCGGCCAGCAGGCCGACGTAGCCGACGCCGACCACTCGCGCCATCAACGCGCCCGACGCACGCTTGTCCAGGTTGCCCGCCGCGGTGAACAGCTGCGGCACGCCGCCGGAAAGCCCGAGCCCGAACAACGCCCAGCCGCACAACGACAGCGGCACCCAGGGCGCCAGCGATGCCACCGCCAAGCCGACCGCCGCCAGCGCGCTGCCGTACCGCACGACCGCCGCCGGGCCGGCCAGCCCGGCCACCCGGTCGGCGGCGAACCGGCCGGCCGTCATCGCCACCGCGAACGAGCCGTAGGCCAGCGCCGCGGTGCTTTCCGAAGTGCCGAGCCCGTCGCGGAGGTAGAGCGCGGCCCAGTCGTTCGCGACGCCCTCCGACAGCATCAGCGCGAACGCCAGGAGCCCCAGCAGCCACACCACGCGCGCCGGAATCTTCGCCGGTTTCTTCGCGGCGACGGTTTCCTCGTCCGCCGGTGCCGGCGAATCGAGCAGATACCGGCGCACCGCCACCGCGATCACGACGCAGAGCGCGCCGGTGCCGCTGAGCGAAACGAGGGTCGGCACGCCCGCGCCCAGCACCGCGGCGCCGACCGCGGCGGCGATCGCGCCGCCGATCGACCACATCGCGTGGAACGCCGACATGATCGGCCGCGGATAGGCGCGTTCGACGACTACCGCGTGCGCGTTCATCGCGACGTCCAGCGAGCCGTTGAAGAAGCCGAACGCGACGAGCGCGAGGCCGAGCGTCCACCAGTTCGCGGCGAGGCCGGGCAGCACGACCGAGATCCCGACGAGAACACCGGCCACCGTCATCACGCGGGGATGCCCGAACCGGTCCGCGAGCCGGCCGGTGACCTGCATGCCGATCAGCGCCGAGCCGCCGAGGACGAGCAGGAGCGCGCCGAGCGCGGTGTGCGAGATCCCGGCCGCGCGTTCGATGACCGGGATGTGCACGACCCACATGCCGACCGCGAAACCGCACAGCGCGAAGACGGTGAACGTCGCGATCCGCGCGGCGCGGGGCAACGCGACGGGCGGAGAAAGGTCGGTCATCGGGTTCGGCTCCTGTTCGAGGTCTGGTGCCGCGCTGCGGGTCTCGTCGGGGAGGGACGGCGGGTCGAGCGGGAGAGGCAAGGCCTCCTCGGACCGGCGAGCGTGCCAAGCCGGGCAACCCGGACGCATCCGCTGGCTGCGGCCAGCCGGGCGCGCCGACCGGTGCGGCCAACCCGCCGGACGCGGCGCTGAGCACCCGGCCGCTCCGGCCAGCCTGGCGGGCAGCTAATGCTCAGCACCCGAGGCCGGCGCCGCTGTCCCGCCAACCCAATACCACCCGCCGCGCGCCCGGCAACGGGATTTCCCGCCCGGGTCCCGGCACCCCCGGTCCGGCTCGGGCATGATGGGCGCGTGGACGCCGCCGGATCGATCGCCGCCTCGTGAGCGAGGGGTATCTCAAGGGCCGCATCCGCCGGGAAGACATCATTTCGGCGGCGGCCGTGCTGTACGGCGAGGCGGGCTACCACGGATCGTCGTTGCGGGAGATCGCCAAACGCGTCGGCATCAGCCACGCCGGGCTGCTCTACCACTTTCCCACCAAAGAAGCGCTGCTCGCCGCTGTGCTCGAACGCCGGGACGCCGAGGACAGCGTCCGCGAGCAGCTCTCCGCTCCCCCGGGGCTGGCGGTGCTGCGGCATTTCGTCGCGCTGGCCGAGCACAACGTGCGCCACCCCGGGATTGTCGACTTGTACTCGCGGCTCGCCGCCGAAGCGGTCGCCGAGGACCACCCGGCGCACGCCTACTTCGCCAAGCATTACCGCGAGGCACGCGAGAGCGTGGGCCAGTCGTTCCGGGTCCTCGCCGAAACCGGCGAGCTCCGTCCCGGAACGGATCCGGAGCACGCTGCGCTCGCCTTCATCGCGTTGATGGACGGTCTCCAGGTCCAGTGGCTCACCACCCCCGCGCGTGTCGATCTGGTCGGTTCCCTCCGCTTCTATCTGCAAACCCTGCTGACCGTCCCACTGTTCCCGTAAACCGGAATATTCAGACAGTCCGCGCGTACGGGTCCCAGTCCGCGGGCAGCGGCGCCGCCACGTCGACGCTGCTCGACACCTCCACCGAAGAACCTCGCGTGATCGATTCCTCGATCGCCAGCATCGCGTCGAGCACGTGGTAGGCCAGCTCTCCGGACGCGCGCTCCGGCGCTCCCGCCCGGATCGCCCGCGCCAGGTCCAGCACGCCAGTGCCGCGCGACGCCGCGTGCCCGGCCGCCGGCAGCTCCTCGGGCTCGTCGTGCCCGGCGAGGTGCAGCACCGTGTCGCCGTCGAAGCGGTTCGGGTCCGGCAGCACAGCCGTGCCGAGCGGACCGGACACTTCGACGAAACCGGTGCGGCGCAACGCCGAATCGAACGTCAGCACCAGTTGAGCACTACCGCCGCGAGCGAACTCGGCCAGCGCGGTCACCGTCGTCGGCACCGTCACCGGGAACGCGGTGCCGGCCCTCGGCCCGGAGCCGATCACCCGGGTCTCGCGCGCCCGGCCGCCCGCGCCGGTCACCTTGCGGATCGGTCCGAACAGGCAGACCAGCTGCGACAGGTAGTACGGCCCCATGTCCAGCAACGGCCCAGCCCCGGCCTGGTACAGAAACTCAGGCGCCGGATGCCAGCTCTCCGGGCCCGGAGTCTGGAACAACGCCAGCGCGGTGGCCGGCGTCCCGATCCGTCCGGCCTCGACCGCGCGACGGGCGGTCTGCTGCCCGGCGCCGAGCACGGTGTCCGGCGCGCTGGCCACGCGCAGGCCCTTTTCCCGCGCCCGGTCGAGGAGTTTGCGCGCGGTCTGCCGATCGAGCCCGAGCGGCTTCTCCGTCCAGACGTGCTTGCCCGCCTCCACCGCGGCCAAGCTGACTTCGACGTGCACGGCCGGGACAGTCAGGTTCACGACGATCTCGATCTCCGGCAGGGCAAGGAGATCCGCCAGCGAACCGCTCCGCGGTACCCCGTGCTTGTCCGCCTGGGCCCGCGCGCGCCCGACGTCGAGATCCGCGACCGCCTCGACGCGGACGTCCGGGAACGAGCTGAGGTTCTCCAGGTAGGTGTCGCTGATGAACCCCGCGCCGACAACGCCGACCCCGACCGTCACTTCTCGACCTCGGCGAGGTGCGCGAAGCTGGCCGCGATGCCGTCGAACACGTCGCCGTCGTCGTACTGGTCGAACTCGACGACCCGCAACGCGCCCGGCGCGGCGGCGAGCACCGACGCCAGCGGGACCCGGCCCTGCCCGGCCGGAACCTGACCGGTGGCGTCGGTCGCCAGCGAGCCGTCCTTGACGTGGATCGCGTGCACCCGCTCGCCCAACCGGCCGAGCAGAGCGGGCGCGTCGACCCCGCCGGCGGTGGCCCAGTAGGTGTCGACCTCCAGCACGATCGCCGGGTCGAGCCGGTCGGCGAAGAACTCGAACGCGGTCCGCCCGTCGATCCGGGATTCCAGCTCCCACCAGTGGTTGTGGTACCCGACCCGGACGCCGTGCCCGGCCGCGACCTTCGCCGCGGCGTTGAGCGCCTCCGCGGTGGCGGCGACGTCCGCCGCGTCCTGCCACCGGGCTGCCGGCACCAGCGGATCGATGACGACGTCGATGCCCAGCTCACGAGCCGCGGCGAACACTCGATCCTGATCTTCGCCGATCAGCTTCGCGTGCGCGGTCGGCGCGGTCAGACCGTGCGCGGGCAGTCCCGCGCCGAGCGCCTTCGCGTTCTCCACGACGCCGTACGGCTCAACCCGCTTGAACCCGATCGCGGCGAGCCGCCGCAGCGTCTCGTCCGGGTCGGCCGCGAACGCCTCGCGGACCGAGTACAGCTGCACGGAGGGGTTGCCCATTGCCGCTCTCCTTGAGGTCTGGTCGGCCGCGGCCGTCCGCCGCCTGCGCCAATTTCTACCACCTGGTCAGAATTGATGCCAGGACAGAACCGGACGAAAACCACCGCGAAGATCAGGCGAGTTCCTTGTGCCAGATGAGAAAGTCGCATCGGACCGCCAGCAGCCGAGCAAGATCCGGATGCGGCCCGTCGAACGCGGCGACCTCCACGACGCGATAGCCGAGCCGCCGGTACCAGTCCGAGAGGAACTGCTTCGCCGGATGCGTCCCGTTCCGCGGAACCAGCAGCTCGAGCTGCATCCGCACACACCCCGCCGCCCGGCTGTGCTCCTCCGCGAACCGCACCAGCGACCGGCCGATCCCCGCCCCGCGCACCTCGGGAGCAGCAGCGAGCAACCCGAACTCGCCGAGCTCCGCGGACAGCCGCTGAACCCGCACCGACCCGACCACCGCGCCGTCGAGCCGAGCGACGGCGATCTCGCCCGCACGGACCAACGCGGCCATCTCGGCGACGTCGGTGCGATCCACCGCCCCGGCCCACAATCCGGCTTCCGCCTTGGCGTAGACGAGGTTCACCAGCTCGGCCAGCGCGCCGACCAGCTCAAGATCATCAGCGGCGGACGGCGGCAGGAACGCGATCTCCGGAACACCCACAACCCCAGCTAACCAGAACCCCGCAAGTCCGGGAGGGGACATTCAGGGAGTCAGATTCCCGCAAGGGGCCCTTCACGGACACCGCAGCCGCTCGACGGGCTCTTCTCGCGGACACCGCAGCCGCTCGANGGGCTCTNCNCNCGNACACCGCAGTCCCTCAAGGGGCCCCTCACGGACCCCAAGTCCCCCAAGGGGCCCCTCACGGACACCGCAGTCCCNCAGTGGACCCCTCACNGACGAGTCAGCCGCCACACCTCCGGCAGCGGACCACTCCGTCAGCCGAGGCGCGCAGCTTGCGGCCGAGCCTCTCCGAACCCTCCGTACCGGCCCGCCTTCGCCCGCTTCCGCACCTCGTCGAAATGCCGGTGCACCGCCACCGCGGCCTCCTCCGCGTCTCCGCTCGCCAGCGCGTCGACGATCGCCTGATGCCGCTTGGCGGTGGCCGTCGACGAGGAAACCGGCCCGCCCATCTCGCCCTCCGCCGCCCGGTACACATCCCAGAACAACCCGGTCAGCTCCCGGGCCAGGTCGAACCCCGCCTCCGCGCAGATCAGGTCGTGAAACTCCCGATCCGCGACCGCGGCATCCGGTCCTTTCCGGCGCATCCGCGTCACGCACTCCTGCAGGTCCGCGATCAGCTCCGGCCGGTGCTCCCGCGCGACCCGGCAGGTCAGCTCCGTCTCGATCATTTCCCGGACCTCCAGCAGGTCCCGCAACCGGCCGGCGTCGGTGCTGCCCCTGCTCCGCGTCCGGAACAGCAGCCACGTCTGCAGCGCCTCCGACCCGGCGGCCCCGACGAACGTCCCGTATCCGTGCCGGACCTCGACGATGCCGAGCGCCTGCAACGCCTTCACCGCCTCGCGGACGGAGTTCCGGCTGACCCCGAGGTCTTCGGCGAGACTGAGCTCGGTCGGCATCGGCGCGCCGGTCGGCAGCTGCCGGTCGACGATCAGGTCGATGATCTGCTTGGTGATCTCTTCACTGCGTTGCGGGCGCGCCACACGTTCTCCCGGGGTCTTGACTGCACCTGGCACGTCGCCATCTGAGGACATCCTACGTCATGATCACGGCCCCGCGGCAGCGGCGGACGAACCCCTTGACCGGGCGGGAAACGAGACCTAGGGTTTCGCGCAAGTCATAGGACGTCCCACGTCCTACTTCCAACGCTTTCTGGGTGGACCACCGCATCAAGTCAGGAGACGCCATGTCCCGAACCGCCATGGGGACTTCGTTCAACCGGCGCGCTTTGCTGCGCTACGCCGGCCTCGCCGGCGCGGCCGCGGCGGTTTCGTCGACGCTCGCCGCGTGCGGCGGTCCCGCGTCGACCAACAAGACCGGCAGCTCGTCCGGTTCGGTCACCGCGGTGATCGGTTACGGCAACAACCAGACCTGGGACCCGCTGCAGACCGCGTCGGCGTTCTCGATGGCCGCGATGCTGCACTGCTACGAATCGCTCGTCGAAGGTGATCCGATCACCCGCGCTCCCTTCCCCGGACTGGCCAAGGCGCTGCCGGCCGACCTGAAGAGCACCACGCTCCGGTTCGAACTGCGAGACGGCGCCAAATGGCACGACGGCCAGCCGGTGACCGCGGACGACGTGGTGTTCACCTACGCCCGCGCGCTCGATCCGAAAGAGAACGTTCTCATCCACAGCTTCTTCACGCAGTGGCTGGAGTCGGTGACCAAGGTCGACGCGAAGACCGTCGAGTTCAAGCTCAAGTTCGCGTTCCCGTACGCACTGCAGCGGATCCAGATCTGCAAGATCGTGCCGAAGCACGTGTTCGAGACCAACTGGAAGGCGGCCGCCGCGGGCAAGGTCGTCGGCTCCGGGCCGTACCGGATCACCGAGCAGGCCCCGCTCTCGCACACCTCGTTCGAGAAGTTCGACGGCTACAACGGCCCGCGCCCGGCCGCGTACGACAAGATGCTCTGGAAGTCTATTGTGGACTCCGCACCGCGGGTGGCGGCCATCTCCGGCGCGCGCCCGGACGCGCAGATCGCGGAGAACATCCCGCCGGCCAACGCCGAGCAGCTGCGCAAGGCAGGCCGCACGGTCGAATTCGCCGACGGCGGCAACAACCTCTTCCTGCTTTTCAACACCACGCACGAGCCGTTCACGGACAAGCGCGTCCGCCAGGCGCTGCACTACGCGATCGACAAGAAGAAGATGATCGACATCGGCCTGCGCGGCACCGGCACCGCCGGCACGTCGTTCATCAACCCGAAGCTGCCCGGTTCGCAGCCCGCGTCGGAAAGCTTCGAGTACAACCCGGACAAGGCCAAGCAGCTGCTCGCCGCCGCCGGCGTGTCCGGGCTGAAGATCTCGCTGTCCACCACGAACACCTCGCTCGTGCTGGACTGCGTGAAGGTGATCAAGGAGGGCTGGGACGCCGTCGGCGTGCAGACCACTTTGGACTCCCAGGACACCAAGGCGCTGTTCTCCAAGCTGGACAACGGCGACGACTTCCAGGTGGTGGCCACCACCAACAACCCGTTGCAGTTCGGCAACGACCCGGATCTGCTCGTCCGCTACTACTACGACGCGACGTCCACGATCATGACGAAGTACGCGCGATGGACCGGCGACGACGCGAAGGCGCTGCTCGCACTGCAGGACAAGGCCGCCGGCGAGACCGATGAGGCGAAGCGGACCGGCCTGTACCAGCAGCTGTTCGACCAGATCTCCGAACAGGCGGTGATCTACCCGATCGTCTTCACCCAGATGGGCACCGCCTGGGACGCGAAGGCGATCACCGGGGTGCGCGCCCAGGGCTACCCGGGCATCTACCTGAACCAGGCCAAGCCGGTCTGAGAAGGAGGCTCGGCAAGTGACAGTCGTCGTGCGGATGCTGGCCGGCCGCATCCTCGCTCTGATCCCGCTGCTGCTCGGCGTGATCCTGTTCGTGTTCATCGTGATGCGGTTCTCGCCGGTCGACCCGGCACTGGCCGCGTTCAACGGCGCCAACGCCACCCCGGACCAGCTGCAGCAGTTCCGCGAGCAGAACGGCCTGCTCGACCCGCTGCCGCTGCAGTACGTGCACTTCGTCTGGCACCTGATCCAGGGCGACTTCGGAACCAGCGTGATCACCAAGGAACCGGTGGGCCAGACCATCGCCACCGCGCTCCCGCTGACCGTGCAGCTGACCCTGCTCGGGCTGGCGATCGCGCTCGTCGTGTCGATCGTCCTCGGGGTGACCTCGGCGCTGTTCCGCGGCCGGTGGCCGGACCACCTGATCCGGGTCGTGACGCTCGCCGGCGTCGCCGCGCCCGCCTTCTGGATCGCATTGCTGCTGGTGCAGTGGCTGGCCGTCGGCAACGGCCTGTTCCCCACCAGCGGCTATGTCAGCCCGGCCGATTCGTTCTCCGGCTGGCTGGCCTCGCTGACCCTGCCGGCGATCTCGTTGTCGCTGCCGGTGGCCGCGCAGCTGACCCGGGTGATCCGCACGTCGATGGTCGAGGAACTGGACAAGGACTACGTGCGCACCGCGCGCGGCGGCGGCCTGGCCCCGGTCGTGGTGGTCGGGCGGAACGTGCTGCGCAACGCGCTGGTCAACCCGCTGACCGTGCTCGGCCTGCGGATCGGCTATCTGCTCGGCGGCGCGGTGGTCATCGAGACCATGTTCGCGCTGCCCGGCATGGGGCAGAACATGATCCAGGCCGTCCAGGACGGCGACACCGCCAAGGTGCAGGGCTTCGTGATCACCATCGCTGCCGGGTTCGTGCTCGTCAACCTGATCGTCGACGTGCTCTACCTGATCGCCAACCCTCGTCTGCGGAGCCGCTCGTGATGCGTCCGGTCCTCCGCCCGAACCTCACCGCCCGGCTGTCCCGGCCCGGCATCCGGTTCCGGCGGCTTCCCCTCTCGTCGTGGATCGCGCTCGGCGTGCTGGTCGTGCTCGGGCTGGTCGCGGTGCTCGGCACCGTGCTGGCCACGCACAATCCGGATGCGCTCAGCACCGACACCGGCGGGCCCAGCGCGGCGCACTGGTTCGGCACCGACCAGTCCGGCCGGGACATCTTCTCCCGGCTGATCGCCGGCACCCGCTGGTCGCTCGCGATCGGCCTCGGCGCGACGGCGCTGGCGCTGGTCGCGGGCGTCGTCGTCGGCTCGTTCGCGGCGACCACCGGCCGCCGGGCAGACGGCGCGGTCATGCGGGTGCTCGACGTCTTGATGGCGTTTCCCGGCATCGCGCTGGCCGCGGTGCTGGTGGCCGTGTTCGGCCGCGGCATCCTGGTGCTGATCCTCGCCATCGGCTTCCTCAACATGGCGCCGGTGGCCCGCGTGGTGCGCGCGAATGTGCTCGCGCAATACGGCGAGGACTACGTCGCGGCCGAGAGGGTGCTCGGTGCGAAACGCTTGTTCATCCTCGCCCGGCACGTCGCGATCAACTGTGCCGCACCGATTCTCGTGTACTGCACGGTGACCGTCGCCGATGCGATCGTGTTCGAGGCGTCGCTGTCGTTCATCGGCGCCGGCATCCAGCCGCCCGACCCGTCGTGGGGTTCGGTGCTCGCCGACGGCAAGGACCTCGTGCTGACCGGCGGCTGGTGGGCGACGCTGTTCCCCGGTCTGCTGATCCTGCTCACCGTGCTGGCGTTGAACATCCTGTCCGAAGGCATCTCCGACGCGTGGGCCGCGCCGTCCGCCCGGACCGCCAAGGCGGCCGAAGCCGCGCAGAAGATCGAGCTGGCCGCGGAGAACACCGTCGCGGTACTGCCGCTGCGCGGACTCCTCGAAGCCGGGCAGCGGCTGGCCGCCAAGGCACGAGACCTGTCCGGCCGGGACACTGTCCTGGAGGTGCGTGATCTCGCGATCTCGTTCCCCGAGCGGCACAACGGTGTGCACGTGGTCGACGGAGTGTCCTTTTCGGTGCGTTCCGGCGAAGTGCTCGGGCTGATCGGCGAATCGGGCTGCGGGAAATCGTTGACCGCGCTGTCGATAATGGGCCTGCAGCCGGATGCCGCACGGCTGGGCGGCGAGATCCTCTTCGCCGGAGACGACCTGCTCACGATGAAGCCGGGCGCGCGTCGCCGCCGGCTCGGCCAGGACCTGGCGATGGTGTACCAGGACGCGCTCAGCTCGCTGAACCCGGCGATGACGATCCGCGCGCAGCTCAAGCAGTTCACCCGGCGCGGCGGCACCCGCACGCCGGAGGAGCTGCTGGAACTGGTCAACCTCGATCCGGGCCGGACGCTGCGGTCCTACCCGCACGAGCTGTCCGGCGGTCAGCGGCAGCGCGTCCTGATCGCGATGGCGTTGTCGCGCAGCCCGAAGCTGATCGTCGCGGACGAGCCGACGACCGCGCTCGACGTGACCGTGCAGGCGCAGATCATGGCTCTGCTGTTGCGGCTGCAGGAAGAACTCGGCTTCGCACTGGTGCTGGTTTCGCATGACCTCGCACTGGTCTCCGACATCGCCGATCGCGTGGTGGTGATGTACGGCGGCCAGGTCGCCGAGACCGGCGTGACCGCGGAGGTCGTCGGATCGCCGCGGCACCACTACACCCGTGGTCTGCTCAGCGCGGTCCTCTCGCTGGAGGAGAACGAGGCCACGCTCACCCAGATCAAGGGCGTCGTGCCGGCACCGGCGGACTTCCCGCTCGGCTGCCGGTTCGCGAACCGCTGCCCGGTCGCGCGCGGGCACTGCTTCGAGACGGCGCCGGAACCATCCGGCGCCAGCCACCTGGTTGCCTGCCATTACCCCGCCGACAATCCGGTCGCGGTCGTCGCGGAAGGAGCGCAGGCATGAGCCTGGTCGAAGTCGACGGCGTGCACGTGGTGCACAAGATCCGCGGCACCAGCTTGTTCGGGCACGACCGCGTGTACGCGCTCACCGACGCCAGCCTCCGCATCTCGAAGGGCGAAACCGTCGGCGTGGTCGGGGAATCCGGCTGCGGCAAGTCCACTCTGGCCAAGGTGCTGGTCGGATTGCAGCGGCCGACTTCCGGCACCGTTCGCTACGCCGGGAAACCGTTGTCCGCATTGCGGCCTGCCGAGCTGGGCCGGACGGTGGGCATGGTCTTCCAGGACCCGTCCACCGCGCTGAACCGGCGGCTGCCGGTCGCCAAGGTGGTCCGCGATCCGCTGGACGTGCACCGGATCGGCACTCCCGAGGAACGCACCGAACGCGTCCGCGAACTGATGGCTCTGGTCGGGTTGCCCTCCAGCGTGGCCGACGCGCTGCCGTCGCAGCTGTCCGGCGGGCAACGGCAGCGAGTGGCGATCGCACGAGCGCTCGCGTTGCGGCCGGCGTTGCTGGTGGCCGACGAACCCACGTCAGCACTGGACGTTTCGGTGCGGGCGCAGATCCTGAACCTGTTGCTGGACCTGCGCGAACAGCTCGAACTCGCGATGGTGTTCGTATCGCACGACATCCAGACCGTCCGGCGGATGAGCGACCGGATCGTCACCATGTACCTCGGCCGGATCGTCGAGCAGGCCCCGGCTTCGGAGCTGCCCGGCAACGCGCACCACCCCTACACCCGGGCGCTGTTCTCGGCGACGCCGAGCCTGCTGCACCCGGTGGAACCGATCGTCCTCAGCGGACCGGTGCCGTCGGCGACCGCGCCGCCGCCGGGCTGCCCGTTCCACACCCGTTGCCCGAAAGCCACCGAGGAGTGCTCGCTCGCCTTGCCAGCGCAGTCCGGGCCGGACGAGCACAGCTACCGCTGTATCCATCCAGAAATCGGAGTGACCGCCTCATGACTGCGCCCAAGTACACCGGGATCATCCCGCCGCTGTGCACGCCGTTCCGCGACGACTTCACGGTCGACACCGACTCGCTGCGACGGCACATCGAAGTCCAGCTCGATGCCGGCGTGCACGGGGTCTTCGTGCTCGGCTCGTCCAGCGAGGTGGCGTTCCTGCCCGACGAACAGCGCCGGATCACCGTCGAGACCGCGGTCGACCAGGTGGCTGGCCGGGTGCCGGTGCTGGCCGGCTGCATCGACATGACCACCCTGCGGGTCGCTGAGCACGTGAAGACCGCCGAAGCGGCCGGCGCGGACGCCATCGTGGTGACCGCGCCCTACTACACCCGCACGCACGTCGCGGAGATCGACCGGCACTTCCGGTTGCTGCACGAGCGGACCGCGCTGCCGATCTTCGCCTACGACATCCCGGTCGCCGTGCACACGAAGCTCGACCGGGAGATGCTGCTGAACCTGGCCGCGGACGGAGTCCTGGCCGGGCTCAAGGACTCCAGCGGCGACGAGGCCGGGTTCCGGCTGGTCCTGCAGCGGCGGCGCGAGCGCGGCCTGGACGAGTTCGCCGTGTTCACCGGATCCGAACTGCTGGTGGACAACGCGCTCGCGCAGGGCGCGGACGGCGCGGTGCCCGGACTCGGGAACGTCGACCCGGTTGGCTACGTGCTGATCTACGACCACTTCCGGAACGGAAACCCGCAGGCCGCACGGCGCGAGCAGGAACGACTGCTGACGCTGTTCGGCATCACCGACGTCTCTCCGCCGAGCCGGATGGGCCGCGGTTCGGCCGCGCTCGGCGCGTTCAAGGCGTCGATGAAGATGCGCGGGTTCATCGACAACGCGGTGCTGGCACCGCCCCAGCTGCCGCTCAATGACGACGAACTGTTGCAGATCAAGGGAAAGCTGGCGGAAGCAGGGCTGCTCTGATGGAACGGGTCTACTACGGCGGGGACTACTACCCGGAGCACTGGCCGGACGGAATCTGGGAGGACGACCGGAAGCTGATGGCCGAGGCCGCGGTTTCCCTGGTTACGGTGGGCATTTTCTCCTGGGCGCAGGTCGAACCGCGACCAGGCGAGTTCGACTTCGGCAAGGTCGACCAGACGCTGGACAATCTCGCCGAGGCGGGCATCCGGGCCTGCCTGGCCACGATGACGGCTTCACCGCCGCCGTGGCTTTCCCACCAGCATCCGGAAATCCTTCCGGTGCGCGCCGACGGCACCCGGCTCTCGGCCGGCGCGCGGCAGCAGTTCTGCCCGTCCAGCCCGGTCTTTCGCAGGTACGCGGCCCGGTTGGTGGATCGGGTCGCCACCCGGTACGCGGATCATCCGGCGCTGGAACTGTGGCACATCGGCAACGAATTCGGCTGCCACATCCGGGAGTGCTACTGCGAGGCGTCCGCGGTGGACTTCCGCCGCTGGCTCGCCGAGCGTTACGGCACCATCGACGCGCTCAACGCCGCGTGGAGCACCACGTTCTGGTCACAGCGGTACTCCGGCTTCGCCGAGATCGAACCGCCGCGTGTCGCGCCGACCTTCCCCAATCCGGCGCACAAACTGGACTTCCACCGGTTCTCCTCGGACGCCTCGCTGGGCGCTTACCTGAACGAACGCGAAATCCTCGCCCGGATCACGCCGGACGTGCCGGTCACGACGAACTTCGTCGGCCTGGTGCAGAAGTCGCTCGACTGGCACAAGTGGGTCCAGCACGAGGACATCGTCAGCCTCGATTCCTATCCGGACCCGTACGACGCGCGCTCGCATCTCGAAGCGGCTTTCGGCTACGACCTGGTCCGCTCGCTCAAGGGCGGCCAGCCGTGGCTGTTGATGGAGCAGGCGACGAGTGCGGTCAACTGGCGCACCCGCAACAGCCCTAAGCCACCGGGAACGATGCGGCTGGGCAGCTGGCAGGCGGTCGCGCGCGGAGCCGACTCGGTGCTGTTCTTCCAATGGCGGCAGACGCCCGGCGGCGCGGAGAAGTTCCACTCCGCGATGGTGCCGCACGGCGGTGCCGATACCCGCATTTTCCGCGAGGTGCGCGAACTCGGCCAGGAACTGGCGTCGGCACCGCAGATCGCCGGCAGCCGAGTCCAGGCCGACGTCGCGATCCTGCACGACTGGAACAGCTGGTGGGCGCTGGAGCTGAACTCGCACCCGTCGGACGACCTGACCCAGCTGGACGCGCACCTGGCGCACTACGCGCCGTTCTTCGACGCGAACATCACCTGCGACGTCGTGCACCCCTCGCACGATCTGTCCGGCTACCGGCTGGTCGTGGTGCCCAATCTGTATCTGATGGACCGAGCCGTCGCGGCGAACCTTCGCTCCTATGTGGAGGGTGGCGGGCACCTCGCGGTGTCGTTCTTCTCCGGCATCGCCGACGAGAACGACCGGGTGTACGAGGGCGGCTATCCCGCTCCCCTGCGCGATCTCCTCGGCCTTCGGGTGGACGAGTTCTGGCCGCTGCCGGAAGGCGGTTCGACCACGATGCACCTCGACGGCACGAGGGCCGGCGCGAGCGTCTGGTCGGAATGGATCGAATCCGAGGGCGCGGACATCGTCGCCACCTTCGCCGAAGGACCGCTCGCCGGGCGTCCCGCGGTCACCCGCAACGAGTTCGGCTCCGGCGTCGCCTGGTATCTCGGCACCCGGCCGGACCCGACGGTGATGCGCACCTTGTTCGACCGGATCACCGCCGAGGCCGATGTTTCGCCGGTGCTGCCCGGGCTGCCGGACGGTGTCCAGGCCGTCGTGCGGCGCGGCGGCACGGACTATCTGTTCCTGCTCAATCACAACTCCGTGCCGGTGACGGTCTCGCTGCCGTCGCCGGGCACTGATGTGCTCACCGATCCCGCCCCGCCATCGTCCGAAGTGGACCTGGCACCGTACGGTGTCGCGGTCCTCTCCGGACAGTTCGGAAAGGACGCCCGTTGAGATACAGAGCCATCCTCCGTGCGGTCGTGGCGTGCGCGCTGCTGGCGTTGCTCTTCCCGGCCCCCGCCTCCGCCGCTCCCTACTTCGACCAGCAAGCCCTCTTCAACCCGCATCAGGAAACCGGCTACGCCTGCTTCCGCATCCCGGCCGTGGTCCGCAGCACGCACGGCACGCTGCTGGCGTTCGCCGAGGGCCGCAAGGACAACTGCGGCGACACCGGCGACATCGACCTGGTGCTGAAGCGCTCGACGGACGGCGGAACCACTTGGTCCCCGTTGCAGGTCGTCAACCGCGGCGGCGGCGACACACACGGCAATCCGGTGCCCATCGTGGACAGCCGGACCGGCCGGATCGTCTTGATCACCACATACAACAAAGGCCGCACCGACACCAAGGGCTGCGACGTGCCGTGCCCGCGCACTCCGTACTCGCAGTACAGCACCGACGACGGCCGCACCTGGTCGGCGCCGGTGGACATCAGCGCGCAGGCGAAACTGCCCGCCTGGGATTCGTGGTACGCCTCCGGTCCGGTGCACGGGATCCAACTGCGGCACGGCGAACACGCCGGACGGCCTGTCTTCGGCGTGAACGCCGAACGCAGCGACGGCACCAACTCGGTGGAGAACTACGCGGGCCTGGTCTACAGCGACGACGGCGGGTCCAGCTGGCGCGTCGGCGCGGTGGACAGCTACCCGCATCCGGTCGGCGGCACCTTCACGCAGAAGCCGTCCGAGGTCAGCGTCGTCGAACTCCCGGACGGCACGGTCTACGCCGGCGGCCGCGAACAGAGCGGCACCGACGTCGGCAATCGCGACTACGCCTTGAGCCGTGACGGCGGCGAGACGTTCAGTCAGCGATTCACCGCCATCCCCGACCTGGTCACACCGATGGTGCAGGGCTCGTTGCTGCGCCTGGACCGCCCGGGCGGCCAGCGGATCCTGTTCGCTTCCCCCGCGGACACCGACCGCCGGCGGTGGATGACCATCCGTTCGTCCTATGACGACGGCAGGACGTGGGAGAACGCCGATCAGGGCACCCGGGTCACGTCCGATTGGTCGGGTTACTCGGATCTCGTGCAGCTCAGTGCTCCTGGGCAGCGCGACGCCGAGATCGGCTTGATGTACGAAGGCGGCGCGGTGGACGCCCGCGACGAGATCCGGTTCGCCCGGTTCGACGAGAACTATCTGGGCTGGCGCCGGAATCCGGGAGTGTCCACTCCGGACCTCGCCGGACCGCCCGCCCGGGTCCTCGGCGACGCGGCGGCGGTCCCCGGCCGGTTCGGGAATGCGGTGGAATTGGAGAATGCCTTCGTCCGCGTCCCGTACTCGCCGAAGCAGCTTGTCGGAGCCGGGGACTTCACGTTCTCGACCTGGGTTCGCTACGGCGCATCGAAGGATCCGCAGGCGTTGATGTGGCTGGGCGGCATGGGCTCGACCGCACCGCAGCTGTGGCTGCGTGCCGAGCCGGCCTCGAACCGGCTGGTAGCGATGATGACCACCCCGGCCGGCAGCAAGTCGGTGACAACGACATCGGCCTACGACGACCAGAAGTGGCACCACATCGCCCTGCAACGCACCGCAGGCCAACTGCGCATCCTGGTAGACGGCGCCCAAGCCGCATCCGGCCCGGACGTGCCCGGTTCAGTCAGCCAGACAGTGTCGTTCCAGCTATGGCTAGGCGAACGCCTGGACGGCACCCAGCACCTGACCGGTGCCCTGGACGACACCAGGCTCTACCGGCGAGCGCTGACCGGCGACGAACTTGCGACAGTCCGAGAGGGGAAGCCCGTCCAAGGAGCGGTAGTACGGCTTGACTTTGACGGTCTTGGTTGACGCGGGATCGCGTCGGCGTCTGGAGGGGCGATGTGCACGGCCCCCCGGGCCGTGCACATCGCCCCTCCAGACGCCGACTTAAAAGCGATCCCGCCGCGACGGCGGAGCCGGCGCCAACAACACAGCTTCGCGACACCACACCCACTTCGCGACACCACACCCACTTCGCGAGCACCACTCCCCCGGCACTCATCCCGCACTCACTCCCGGGCACTCCCCCCGCGAGCACTCAATCCCCGCCGGCCCTCACTCCCCGCCGGCCCTCACTCCCCGCCGGCACTCACTCCCCGCCGGCACTCACTCCCCGCTGACACTCCCCCTCCGGTCGCTGAACCTCAGCAGATGCTTCCGAGACTGGCCGTCCAGCCCCACCACATGCCGTGCTCGGCGAGGTTTCCCGCGTCGTTGAGGTGGATGTTGTCCGACAGCCACGGGCTCGGGTTGGGCAGGTTCGCGGAGGCGGCGGGCGGGATGTACTGCCGCAGGTCGACCATCGCGGTGCCCTTGCCGACCGCCGTCTGGTAGATCGCCGAGGCGTATTGCGACCAGGTGTACTTCTGTGTCGATCCGCCCCACGGGTTGGGTGCCCATTTCAGTTCGGCGTAGATCGAGAGCAGGATGCTCGCGGTCGGCCGGGCGGCGCGGATGTTGTCGATGAGCGTGCCGAGGTTCGCCTGGAATACCGCCGGGTCGACTTGGGCGTTGAGTTCGTTGCCGCCGAGGTCGATCAGCACCAGGTCGGGCTGGTGCGTGGTCAGGTCGGCGAGCGCGCCGGTGGTGTCGGACCAGCGGCCGCCGGGCAGGTAGTCGGTCGCCATGGCCCCGTTGTGCGCGTAGTTCTGCGTCGCGGTGCCCCAGGCCGCTTTCACCTCGTCGGCGAATTTCGTGGACCAGCCGTAGCGGGTGCGGGCGAAGGTGTCGGTGCTGGACTGGTAGCCGGTGGTTCCGTAGCCGGTGTCGGCCGACGTGCCGAAGATGGCCACGTTGTCCTTGTGGGCGCACCAGCCGGTGCTGGACGCCGCGTCGGCCGCGGAGACGGACGCGGACATCGCGACGCCGAGGCTGACCAGCGTCGCCACGGCCACGATTCGGGCTCTGCGCATGGGGTGGGGGTGCCTTTCGGAGAAGAACGATCTGCGCATGTGTCGTTGCGGGGGCCCCGGTCGTTACCGATCTCCCCGGCGAAACGGGATGCGCGGACCGCCGCGGTTCTGGCAGTCTCGCAGAGGTGAAGATCTTGTTCGCCACCGCGCCCGGGTACGGGCTGACGCTGCCGCTGATCCCGCTTGTCTGGGCGGCTCGCGCCGCCGGGCACGAGGTGCTGCTGGCTACCTCGTCCGAAATGGCCGGAGTGGCCGCGAAGGCCGGGTTGCCGGTGGTCGACGTGCTGCCGGGCCGGGATGTGTGGGCGGATCTGATGGCCCGGGTGCAGGGCGCCGCGGCCCCGGAGGACGAGCCTGAGGAGTACCAGCTGGCCCGGCGGATGGCCGGTCCGTTCGGGCTGTTCACCGCGTCGATGACGGCGGGCACGATCGAGGCGGGCCGGGCGTTTGGCGCGGAGCTGGTGGCGTACCCGTCGGACCACGCGGCCGGCGCGCTGACCGCGGCCGCGCTCGGTGTGCCCGCGCTGGAGGTCGGCAACCGGGTCTCCTGGTCCACTCGGGACACCGCGTGGCACACCGAGCACACCGATCTGCTCGGCGGCGAGCTCAGCGCGCTGATGCGCGAGAAGCTCGGCATCGGCGACGAGGGCCCGGAGGTTGTCGCCCGGGTCGACCCGCGCGCGCCGAGCATGGGCGGGTTGCGGGCGGACGAGGAGTTCGCCGACGAACGCGACGGCGTCCCGTGGTGGCCGATGCAGTTCGTGCCCTACAACGGCGGCGCGGTGGTCCCGGAGTGGGCGCTGGCGCGGCCGGACCGGCCGCGGATCGCGGTCACGCTCGGCACCGTCGTGCCGGTGATGAGCGGGGTCAGCAGCCTGAAGGTCGTGCTCGACGCGCTCGGCGGCCTGGACGTCGAGGTCGTGCTCGCCGCGGGTGCCGCCGATCTGTCCGAGCTGGGCGAGCTACCGGCGAACGTGCGCTCGGTCGGCTACCTGCCGCTGTCGGTGTTCCTGCCGAGTTGCGCCGCGATCGTCCACCACGGCGGTTCCGGCACCACGGCGACACCGCTGTTCTACGGCGTGCCGCAGCTCGTGCTGCCCTCGTTCGCGGACAATCCGATGTCCGCGGAGCGAGTCGCCAAGCGCGGTGTCGGGCTGAGCCACGATCCGGCCACTGTGGACGTCCCGACCGTGCGGGAGCTGGTGCGGCAACTGCTCGACGATGCCTCGTTCCGCACGGCCGCGGCCGAGGTGCGGGCCGAGATGGCCGAACAGCCGAGCCCGGCGGAAGTCCTCGCCCGCGGTCTCGCCGCGCTGCGCTGAGGGGTCAGCGGATTCCGGCGGACGGCGGAGCGGTGTAGCGCGCTCCGCCGAAGCCGAGGATCAGGTAGCCGATGACCGAGAACAGGAAGAGGCCGAAGAACCCGAAGGCGCCGCTCTTGCCGAACGCCCGGGCGATGTCGAGCGACACGATGATCGCGACGACCAGGTTGACGATCGGGATGAGCAGCAGGAGCAGCCACCAGCCGGAACGGCCGGCGACTTTCAGCAGCGTGTAGACGTTGTAGATGGGGATGATCGCCGCCCAGCCGGGCCGGCCCGCTTTCGCGAACACCTTCCACATCGCGACGATGACCAGCACCGTGAAGACCAGGCCGAGGCCGCCGAAACCGAGGCCGGCGGCCGGGGTGACGAACGAGGTGTCGTGGTTCATGACGCGGTGGGTCCTTTCGCGACAGCGGGGTGGACGGTGACCATAGCGTCGCCCGGCGTACGCGGCAGATCCGGCGTGCGCAGCAGGGCACGCTCTGTGCCCCGGTCCAACAGCCGGGAAGGGAACATTGAGAGACTCTGATTCCCTCGATGTTCCCTTCCCGGACCCGGCTGCGAAGCCCGGTCAGATCGCCGTCTCTCCCTTGCCCAGCACCACGATGCCGAAGTCGCTCACGTGGTAGTGCCCGCGATCCCGGGCCAGGTCCACTCCGATGTGCGCGCCCGGCGGCACCACCACGTTCTTGTCCAGGATCGCCCGCCGGACCACCGCGCCGCGGCCGACCCGGGCGCCGTCCAGCAGCACCGAGCCCTGCACGACCGCGCCGTTCTCGATGAACACGTCCGGCGACAGCACCGAATCCACCACCTGCGCGCCGGAGATGATGCAGCCGTTGCTGACGATCGACTGGGTCGCCGAACCGCCTTCCACGAACTTCGCCGCGGCGCGCTGGCCCGGATGCGCCAGAATCGGCCACTTCCGGTTGTACAGGTTGAAGATCGGCTGCGTCGAAATCAGGTCCGTGTGCGCGTCGTAATAACTGTCGATCGTCCCGACGTCGCGCCAGTATCCGTGGTCGCGATCGGTTTCGCCGGGCACCACGTTGCCGCTGAAGTCGTATACCGCGGCTTCGGATTTCTCCACCAGCGCCGGGATGATGTCGCGGCCCATGTCGTGTTTGGACGCCGGGTCCTTCGCGTCCGCGTGCAGCGCGTCCAGCATCGCCTGGGTGGTGAACACGTAGTTGCCCATCGACACGTACGACTCGTCCGGCGAGTCCGGCAGGCCCGGCGGGTCGTCCGGTTTCTCCAGGAACGCGTCGATCTTCGTGCCGTCCGCCGTCTGGATCACGCCGAACGACCGGGCCTCCGACCGGGGCACCCGGATGCCGGCGACGGTCACGCCCGCGCCGGACGCGATATGCGCGTCGATCATCTGCCGCGGGTCCATCCGGTAGATGTTGTCGGCGCCGAAGACCGCGATGTACGCCGGCGATTCGTCGTGCACCAGGTTGAGGCTCTGGTGGATCGCGTCCGCGCTGCCCTGGAACCAGTGCGGGCCGAGCCGCTGCTGCGCGGGCACCGGCGTGACGTACTCGCCGGTGAGCGACGAGAGCCGCCAGGTGGTCGAGATATGCCGGTCCAGCGAATGCGATTTGTACTGCGTCAGCACGCAGATCCGACGGATTCCGCCGTGCACGAGGTTGGACAGCACGAAGTCGATCAGCCGGTGCACGCCGCCGAACGGGACCGCGGGTTTCGCGCGGTCGGTGGTCAGCGGCATCAGCCGTTTGCCCTCGCCGCCGGCGAGGACAATGCCCAGCACATCGGATCCGTCGATCACGAAACCCTCCCGCACGCCTCGTACACCCCGACCGTCGCGGCGGCGATCGCTGCCCAGCCGAACTCTCCCACCGCGCGGTCCCGCCCGGCCAGGCCCAGCCGGGTGGCACGGTCGCGGTCGGCGGCTAGTGCGTTGATCCCGCGCGCGAGCCCGGCTTCGAACGCGCCGGGCTCGGTTTCGTCGTAGTGCACCAGCAGGCCGGTCTCGCCGTCGGCGACCACTTCCGGGATGCCGCCGACGTCGCTGGCCACCACCGCGGTTCCGCAGGCCATCGCTTCCAGGTTCACGATGCCGAGCGGTTCGTAGACCGACGGGCACACGAACACCAGCGCGTGGGTCAGCAGCTGGACCACTTCGGGCCGCGGCAGCATCTCCGGGATCCAGTGCACGCCGGACCGGTTTTTCTGCAGTTCCGCGACCAGGCCGCGGAACTCGGCGTCCAGCTCGGGCGTGTCCGCGCCGCCCGCGCACAGGACCAGCTGCACGTCCTCGTCGAGCTGGGCCCCGGCCCGCACCAGGTGCGGCACGCCTTTCTGCCGGGTGATCCGGCCGACGAACAGCGCGTACGGCCGGTTCGGATCGATGCCGTGCTTGGCAAGCACATCGGTGCCGGGATCGGGCCGGTAAAGATCCGTGTCGATGCCGTTGCGCACCACATGCACCCGCGCCGGGTCCACTTCTGGGTACGCGGCCAGCACGTCGCGGCGCATTCCGGAGCTGACCGCGATGATCGCGTCCGCGGCCTGGTAGGCGTCTCGTTCGATCCACGACGAGACCCGGTAGCCGCCGCCGAGCTGCTCGGCTTTCCACGGCCGCAGCGGTTCGAGCGAATGCGCGGTGATCACGTGCGGGATGCCGTGCGCGAGCTTCGCGAGATGGCCGCCGAGGTTCGCGTACCAGGTGTGGCTGTGCGCGAGATCCTGGCCGCCGAGCGCGTCCGCCATCGAAACCGCGATGTCCATGGTGGCGAACGCGGGCTGGGCGTAGCCGTGCGCGTCGCGGTGCCCGTGCGCGCCGTCCGGACGATCCGGGCCCCAGCAGTGCACGTCCAGGTCGACCAGCGACCGCAGCTCCCTGGCGAGGAACTCGACGTGCACCCCCGCTCCCCCGTAGACGTCCGGCGGGTACTCCCGGGTGAGCAAGCCGACCTTCATGCCCCGACCCTAGACGGCCTCCCCGGCCCGACGCAGTACGGAAAGCGGGCGAATCAGGATCGCCGCTCAGTGTTCGCGCAGTCCCACCACGACAGTCGCACCGAGTTCTTCCGACTGTTCCACGGCCGCCGCGAGCCCGGCCCGGCGCACCTCGGCCGCAGCGGCCTCGGCCTGGCGTTCGCTGGCTTCGAACAGCACGTGCCCGCCGGGCGCCAGCCACTCCGGCGCTTCCGCGACGACCCGGCGCAGCACGTCGAGACCATCCGGGCCGCCGTCCAGTGCGACGCGAGGTTCGTGGTCGCGGGCCTCGGGCGGCATCAGGGCGACTTCGTCGGTCGGGACGTACGGAACGTTAGAAATCAGCACGTTCACCCGGCCGCGCAGGCTCGCCGGAAGCGGGGAGTAGAGGTCGCCCTCGCAGACCTTGCCGGGAACGTTCCGCCGCGCGCACTCGACGGCGGCCGGCTCGATATCCGCGGCGTACAACTCGATCCCGGGTACTTCCGCCGCGACCGTCGCGCCCAGCGCACCGGAACCGCAGCACAAGTCGAGTACCACTGACCGGGTCCGCGCGAAGCCGGCGGCCAGCCGCACCAGCAGTTCGGTGCGGTGCCGGGGCACGAAGACCCCGGGCGCGACGACGAACCGCCGGCCGGCGAACTCCGCCCAGCCCAGCACGTACTCCAATGGCTCCCCCGCGACTCGCCGCCGGACCATCTCCGGCAGACCATCGCTCGCCTGGTCCAGCAGCAGCCGCGCCTCGTCCTCGGCGAAAACGCAGCCGGCCGCGCGCAGCCGCGCGACGATGTCGTCGAAGTCGTCGAAATCCACGACTCACCCTACGCTTGTCTCAGGTGGTGCAGACCAAACAGTCAGCCGGCCTGTCCGTGAAAGGCCCCTTGCGAGAATCTGATTCCCTCAAGGGGCCGTTGACGGACAGTCGGCCAAACCGGCCAACCAGGCGGCCAGGAGAATTCCCGCAGACGATCACTCGACCCGCTTGCGCAACTCCCCGCCGCCGTGCTCGGCGAACCCGGGCGCGGCAGGTCAGCGCTGGCCGGTGCCGGCCCGTGCTGGTCCCGAGCGGATCAGGGCACGACCACGACCGGCCAGGTGGCGGCCCGCACCAGCCGGTTGCCGACCGAGCCGACCAGCCGGTGCCCGCCCTGCTCGGACGCGCCGACCACGACCATGTCCGCGTTCTCGTCCAGCGCCGCCTGGCGCAGCTCGGGGAACGTCTCGCCGCGGCGGACCAGGAACTTCACCGGCACCTGCAGGTCGGCCGCCCGGTCCTGGAGCTCGGCGCGCAACTGTTCGATCTCCTCTTCGAAGGTCTGCTGCTGCACATCGACGACTGCGGCGGCGGCCAACCCGGTCCACACCGTCGGCGCCGCCACGTACACCACGACCAGCCGCGCACGCTGGCGCCGGGCGAGCCCGCCCGCATACGCCGTCGCCCGCAGCCCGGTCGGCGAGGTGTCCGCGCCGACCAGGACTACCCGCGGCCCGTCGGTGCCGCGCTCGTACGGGCCTGGCTCCCAGCTGGGGCCGTATTCCTCGACCAGATGCTCCACCCGCCCATTATGTCCGGTGCGCGCGGCCGCGCCGGACGGCAGCGGCGAGGCGCCGGTCACGCCCCGGCGGCGGTCACGATCGCGTCGGTGACGAAGCCGAGGACCAGGCCGAGCAGCAGGCCCCAGTTGGTGATGATCTTCATCCCGGATTTCCGTGCCACCGCGAGCAGTTCGACCACGACGTACAGGATCGAACCGGCGGCCAGGCCCAGGAAAGCGATCGAAAGGGTGTCGTTGACGAAGCTCTGCCCGACCACGGCGCCCAGGAACGTGGGCCCGCCGCCGATCAGTCCCAGCAGGGCCAGGTAGCCCCAGGACGGCCGGTGTCCGGTGAGCGGCGCGACGATGCCGAAGCCCTCGGTCGCGTTGTGCAGCCCGAATCCGATCACCAGCAGCAGCGCGAGGCTGAGCTCCCCGCCCGCGGCCGAGTTGCCGATCGCGAGACCCTCGGCGAAGTTGTGCAGCCCGATCCCGGTCGCGATGGTCAGCGCCAGCCGGCCGGCCGGACCGCGCATCGTCGCGGTGGCCAGCTCGCCGGCCGAAGCCGCGCCAGGACCGGCCGCCCGTGCGGACGCCGCGCGCCGGGCGGCCGCGGCGTCCACGTAGGCCAGCCCGAGCAGGCCGGCTCCCAGCGCGACGATCAGCACCGCGCCGTTGCCCGCGGCCGAGCCGACCTGATGGCCGGACAGTGCGTGATCGATCGGCTCCCACGCGTGCGCGAGCACGTCCCACAGCAGGAAGACGAGGATTCCGGTCGCGGTCGCGTTGAGCAGTGCCTTGACCCGGGGCAGCGGCGTGCGGAGCCGTCCGAGCGGCAGGCCGAGGAAGATGGTGAGCCCGGCGATGCCGCCGAGGAGCGCGATCTGAGCGGAAGACATGGGGTACCCGGTTCTGCGGAAGGGAGGGGTGCGTCAGGACCGTAACCCCAGCTGAGCCTTCCCTAACAGAGGCCACCCTAAGGTTTAACCGTCCGCTTGCCGAGTCCGCGCGGTTACCGGTCCGATGTCCGGAAATGCCCGCACCTCTCCGCCCGGACCCGGCACCGACCAGCACTTCCGCGGGTATCGCCCGCCGGTTCGCGCGGCAGCGCACCGGCCGCCGACGGCGGAGAGAAAATTCCCACCAGGTTGGATTGTCCGCCGTTCGGAGTACCCCACGGCAGGTTCAGCTGGTAGCGTCCCCGCAACCTGAACGCGCGCCGGGAAGGACCGGGGAGCCCACACGCGCGCAATGGCGAGGCGGATCGCGATGCGGGACGATGTAGTCGAGGCGAGTGCGGTCGTCGGGCACCCGCCCGAGCAGGTGTGGTCGATAGTCGGCTCCCCTGAGCTGTACTCCAGATTCGTGCCGGCGATCAGCTGGTGCGAGGTCGCCCGTCAGGCCGAACGCGGCCGCGGGCCGCACTGCCGGATCCGGCTCGCGCCGGACCGGGAGACGACGACCGAAGGCGCGATCCACGCGGCGGTGTGGCGGCCGGGCGAGCACGTCGTCTGGTGCGGGCTGCCGGACGAGCGCAACTGGGTGTCGATCGAACTGCGCCCGGTGCCCCGCGGCGGCACCGAAATCGTGCTGCGGATGATGCTCCCTTCCCTGCCCGACGAGCACGCCGGCCTGGTGGCCCGCGGCGCGGTCAAGGGACTGCTCAAAAACCTCGCCAAGCGGATCGGGCAGCAGCTGTCCGGTCTTCCCGGCGACCAGCCGGAACAGGAGCGCGCGACCGCGCTGCGCACGGCGAACACGCTGGTCCGAGCCGGCGTCCTGGCGGCCGGGCGGCCGGACAAGATGGTGCGGCAGGTCAGTTCGCTGGCCCAATGGGGCGCGACGCTGGCCGGCGGCTACCTCGCCGCGGCCGCGCGCGGGGCAGACGACATCGCCGTGCACGACGAACGCAACAGCCGCACCTACGGAGAGATCGACGAGCGCAGCAACCGGCTGGCGAACGCGCTGGCCGCGCTGGAGGTGAAGGCCGGTTCGCGGGTCGCGCTGATGTGCCGCAACCACGCGGCGATGATCGAAGCGTTCGTCGGCTGCAGCAAGCTCGGAGCGGACGTCGTCCTGCTCAACACCGGCCTCTCCCCCGCCGCCGTCGAGGAAGTGCTCACCGAGCACCAGCCCGCCGCGGTCCTGGCCGACGACGAGTTCGGGCCGGTGATCGCCTCGGTACCCGGCGAATTCCCGCGCGTCAGCACGTGGGACGACGCCGAGCAGGGCTACCGCACGCTGGACGAGCTGATCCGCGACGTGTCGGCGGACCGGCCGAAACCGGCCGGCCGCGAAGGCCGCATCGTCGTGCTGACCTCCGGCACCACCGGTGCGCCGAAGGGCGCGCGCCGGCCGACCCCGAAGGGGCTCAGCACGTCGGCGACGGTGTTGTCGCGGATTCCGTTGCAGGCACGGGACAAGATCGCGGTCGCGGCACCGCTGTTCCACAGCTGGGGCCTGGCCGCGATGCAGCTGGGCATGGCGTTGCGCGCGGAACTGTCGCTGATCCGCCGGTTCGACGCGGAGCACACCCTGCAGGTGATCGCCGAACACCGCTGCGACGCCCTGTTCGCGGTGCCGATCATGCTGCAGCGCATCCTGGATCTCCCCGAACGCGTGCGCAGCCGGTACGACCTGTCGTCGCTGCGGATCGTCGCGAGCAGCGGATCTGCGCTGCCGGGCGCGTTCGTCTCGTCGTTCATGGACACTTTCGGCGACGTGCTCTACAACTTCTACGGCTCCACCGAGGTCTCCTGGGCGAGCATCGCCGACCCCGCCGACCTGCGGGCCGCCCCGACCACGGCCGGCCGCTGCCCGCCCGGCACCCGGATCGCGATCCTGGACGACGACCGCCGTCCGGTCCCGCCCGGCGACGAGGGCCAGATCTTCGTCGGCAACGACATGCTGTTCGACGGCTACACCAACGGATCCAGCGTCGCCCGCGCGCACGACCTGATGGCTACCGGCGACGTCGGCTACCAGGACGCGTCCGGCCGGCTGTTCGTCACCGGCCGAGCCGACGAAATGATCGTCTCCGGCGGCGAAAACGTGTTCCCGCGCCCGGTCGAGGAGGCGCTCGCGGCGTTACCGGGGGTTTCGGACGCGGCAGTGGTCGGCGTCCCGGACGACGAATTCGGCCAGCGCCTCGCCGCGTACGTCGTGCTCCGGCACGGCGCGCGGATGCACGCCGAGGACGTCCGCCACTACATCCACCAGCGGCTGGCCCGGTTCGCGGTGCCGCGCGACGTCTACTTCGTCCCGGAACTCCCCCGCAACGCCACCGGAAAGATCGTGAAGCGGCTGCTCAACGACGATCTCTGGCCACTCGCCCAGTCCTGACTCACAACCGCGCCAGCTGTCCCTTCGGTCCCGGGCTGGCGGCCGCGGTGACGCTGAACCGGCCAGGGCCGAACGTCTCCTCGCCGGTCGGGCCGGACGAGATCTGCCGGATGCTCGCGCTCAGGTCCGCTTCGACCCCGCCGGGCAGCTTCAGCCGGATCAGGAACGGCAGCAGCAGCCCGACCACCATGAGACCGACCAGGACCGGCGTGAGCGTCGTCAGCATCACGCCGGTCACTTTGTCGGACAGGAAGAACGCCGTCCACAACGCGCTCAGCGCGGCGACTCCGACGACCACCACCACGACGCTGCCGACGGTGCTGCTGCGGGTGATCCGCAGGCTTTCCTCCATGATCTGCAGGCTCCGCCGCGCTTCGACGTTGCCCGGATCGATCTTCACGCACCGCCGCAGATCACGAATCGCTTTGCGGCGCTGCATGGGTTTCGCCGGAAAGTCGCCCGCCGACTCGGCGAGCTTGTAGCGAGCGACCGCGGCCACGAAATACGGCTCGGCTTCGTGCGCGGCAAGGGAAATCGCCTCCTGCGCATGAGCGAGCGCGTCGGAGTGGAACTGCCTGCCCTGAGTGGCGTCGCCGCGCTCGATCAGCAATTTCGCCACCGCGACGAGCAATTGCCACCGGGGAAGATCACAGTCCCTGCGCTGCAACGCTTGCTGCAAGACAGCTTCTCCCTCGACAAAGTCGCCGGTGGACCGCATCAGCGCCACCGCCAGCCCGAGGCTCGCGCTGCCGTTGGCCGGATCGATCTGCCGCGCCTGCCGGAAGTGCCGAGCGGCGACGGCACCGGTTTTGCCGTCCGGGTCGTCCATTCCGCGCTGAAGATGGAGATAGCCGAGTTCGACGTGGGCTTGCGCGTCATACCAGTCCCGCTTCAGCGCGGCGGTCAGATTCTCCTCGGCTTCGTCGAAGCGGCCCAGCTGGGAGTAGAGGGAGGCCAGGTCGACGTAGCTGGCGTGGTGCCGGTCCAGTTCGATGGCGCGGCGGAAATGCTGTTCGGCTTGGGCGTAGTTGCCGCGCTGGTAGTTGATCACGCCGAGACAGGTGTGCGCGGAATGGTGCCGGGGTTTCTTCTCCAGTACCGAAAAGCACAGCTGCTCGGCTTCGCGACGGCTTTGCTCGGTGGCTTGGCGCACCAGGCACCAGGCAAGCCCGAACTGGTGGTCGGCCGTGCCCGGATCCTTCTCGCACGCGGTGCGGAACTGACCTTCGGCGGCCGGATAGTCGCCCGCCGCGAACCGGATCCATCCCGCCTGCGCCGCGGTTTCGGCTTCCTCCCGGGCATTGTGGCTGTCCGCTTGCAGCAAGGCGATCTGCTGCCCGGCTTCGTCGAGCCGCCGGCTGTCGTGGTAAATCCAGACGAGTTCTTCACGCAGCGAACGGTTCCACGGCATCCGTCGCAGCGCGGCGAGAACGCCCCGCTCGGCCTCGTCGAACCGGCGCAACGCGCGCAGCGCCGCCGACCGGCCGCTGATCGCGTCGAGGTAGCACGGATCTGTCCGCAGGGCCCGGTCGAACCAGACCAGGCTTTCCTCGTACCGCAGCTGGTCGTCGTACAAGACGCCGAGTTCGGTTGGCAGGTCCGGGGAGTCCGGGCGGAGCTCGATCGCTTCTTTCGCCGCCGCTTCGGCTTCGTCGAAACGGCTCAGCTGGCGAAGGAGGACCGCTTGCCCCTCCAGCGCGTCCGAATTGAGCGGGTCGATCTCCAGCGCCTGCCGGACGTTCGCCAGCGATTCCTCGAGCCGATCCCCCTCCTGCAGCAGCAACGCCCGCTCCAGCCGCAGATCCGGGTCGTTCGGAAGCAGCTCGATCGCCTCGTTCACCGCGGCCCGGGCTTCGTCGAACCGCCGCAGCTCCCGGAACGCCGTCGCCCGGCACTCCAGCGCCGTGGCGTCCCTCGGGTCGATCGCCAGCACGCGGTCGAACCATTCCAGCGACTTTTCGGCACCGGACTGGCTGCGGCTGAGCAACGCCATCTGCACCAACGCGAGCAGGTGATCCGGCTGGCGGCGAAGAACCGTTTGGGTGCACGCCTTCGCCTCGTCGAAGCGCCTCATCCGGGAATAGACGCTCGACTGGGACCGCAACGCCCACTCGTGCACCGGATCGATCTCCAGCGCCCGCCCGAGGCAAACCAGCGCCTCTTCCAGCCGCCACTGGCTTTCGTACAACGAAGCCTGTTCCACCAGCAAATCCGGCTCGTCCGGACGGCGACCGACCGCTTCGTGCGCCGCCGCTTCGGCCTCCTCGAACCTTCGCAGCCGGCGTAGCACTCGCACGCGTTTTTCCAGCGCTTCCGCGTGCACCGGATCGAGCTCCAGCGCCCGGTCGCACCAGACCAGCGCCTCCGCGTACCGGTACCGGGCAAGTTCCAGCGCGACCCGCTCCATCGGCAGATTCGGTTCGTCCGGGCAGTGCCGGACCGCTTCCTCGAAGACGGCTTCCGCCTCGTCGAACCGCCGCATCGAGACCAGCAGGGCGATCCGTGACTGCCACGCCCAGGGTTCTGCGGGATCGAGGTCCGTCGCCTGCCGGAACGAATCCAGCGCTTTGTCGCGCTCGCCCCGGTCGTCGTGGTTCCAGCCCCGGTAGACCAGCAGGCTCGCGTCGCCGGGGAGCAGGTCGATCGCGTGGTTCACGACCGTGTCGGCTTCGTCGAACCTGCGCAACACGCGCAGTGCGAAGATCTTCGCTTGCAGCGCTGGCCGGAAAGCCGGGTCCAGCTCCAATGCCCGGTCATACCATTCGATCGCTTGCTGATGCTGGCGCAGATCCGCCGCCGCCCAGCCCGCGTGGACGCGGAAAATCGGTTCTTCCGGATGGAGCGCGGCGGCTTCCCGCGCGGTCGCGGCGGATTCCTCGAAGCGGCGCAGCCGGCGGAGTGCGAACGTCCGGTTGACCAGGCCGTCGTAACTCTTCGGGTCCAGGGCGAGCGCACGCTCGGCCCAGCTCAGCGCAGCCTCGAAGTTGAACTGGTCTTCGTACACCTCGCCGGCCAACACGAGGCACTCCACGTCGCGTGGACGCCGTTCGACCGCTTCCCGAGCGGCCGCCTCGGCCTCTGGATATCGCTTCAGGCTTCGCAACGTCCGCAGGCGCCACCGCAACGCGTCCACGTCCCGCGGGTCGACGGCCAACGCATGTTCGAACCACCCGACCGCGTCCTCGTAATGCGCCTGAGCTTCCGCGATCAGGCCGCACTGCACCAGAATCACCGGATCGTCCGGCCGGATTTCACGCGCTTCCGCCAGCACCGCTTCCGCCTCGGCGAACCGGTCCAGCAGTGCCAGCGCCATCGATTGGTCCCGCAGCAGCCGACCGTCTCGGGGAGCGATTTCCCGGGCCTTTTCGAACCACCCGAGCGACTCCTCGTAGTGTTCCCGGACGTTCTCGACCCAGCCCAGTTCGCGAAGAAGCCGCGGGCCTCGGGGAAGCAGCTCGATCGCCGCCAGACCGGCCGCCATCGCATCGTCGTACCGTTCCAGGCACCACAGCTCGCGCACCCTGGACCGGAGCGCCCACTCGTTGCGAGGATCGACCGCCAGCGCGCGCTCGGCCCACCCCAGTGCCTCGTCGTAGCGCTCCCGCTCGTCCTCCGCCCAGGCCATCGTCGTGAGCGGATCCGGATGATCCGGGTGCCGGTCGATCATCAGCTGGCCGGCGGCTTCCGCGTCGTCGAACCGGCCCAGGGTCGCCAGCGCCATCACTCGCCAGCGCGCCGCGTCCAGGTGCCCCGGTTCGGACGCCAGCGCCTCTTCCAGGAACGGCAGCCCGGCCGCCCAGTCGTCCTGATCGAAACGGATCCGCGCGCGGGCGAGCAAGAGGTCCGCGCTGCCGGGGAAGCGTTCCAGGCCGCCCGCCGCGGCCCCGTCCGCTTCGTCGTATCGCCGCAACCGGCTCAGCGCAGCGACCTGCCAGGCCACTCCCAGCCCGGACCCCGCCGCGCGGCTGAAGGACTCCAGCGCCTCTTTCCGCCGGTACTGCTCCAGCTGCACCCGCCCGAGCGCGATCCACCGGGCCGGGTCTCCCGGCTGCTCCGTCACCGCCCGCCGGCCGAGTTCTTCCGCCTCGTCCAGTTTCCAGTCTTCCCGCAGCTGGTCGACGGCGTCGGCCGGTTCCGTCACGACAGGTCCTCCCTCACAAGCCCGGCCACAGCATGCCCGGTTCGCACGACTCCTGTCCGGTCATCCCCCCAATTCCCGCCGGGCGGCCGCCGCCACCGCGTCGGCCACCGCGGCCAGCGGCGGCGAGTCGAGCTTCCACTGCTGCCAGTACAGCGCCACGTCCATCGGGCGTTCCGGCGCGAGTTCGACCAGGTTTCGCCCGGCCAGCTGGAGTTCCGGCACCATGCCCCAGCCCAGCCCGGCCGCCACCGCGTCGGCGAACGACACCGAAGCCGGGATGTAGTGCCGGATCCGGGTCGGCAGCCTGCGCCGGGTCAGCCGGCGGAGGAAGCCGTCCTGCAGGTCGTCTTTGCGGTCGAACAGCACCGTCGGCGCGGCGGGGAGCCGTTCGGCGAGCGGGCCGTCCAGCCAACGCGACGCGAACGCGGCGGACGCCACCGCGCGGTACCGCATCGTGCCGAGCCGGCGCACGCTGCAGCCCTGCACCGGATGCGGGGTGGCGGTGATCGCGGCCATCACCAGCCCTTCGCGCAGCAGTGAGTCCGTGTACCCCTCGTCGTCGCTGCGCAGGTCGAAGGAGATCGGCGGCTCCGCAGGCACCGCTTGCAGCGCGGGCAGGAACCAGGTGGCCAGCGAGTCGGCGTTGACCGCGATCGGCAGCGTCGTCGGCTCTCCCGGACCGCCGAGGCCGAGTTCCGCGCGGGTGTCCGCTTCGAGCCGGGTCAGCTGCCGGGCGAACCGCACCAGCACCTCGCCGGAGTCGGTGAGCCGGACCGGTTTCGACCGCAGCACCAGCACTCGGCCGATCCGCTGCTCGAGCGCTTTCACCCGCTGGCTCACCGCGGGCGGGGTCACGTGCAGGACCGCCGCGGCCCGGTCGAAGGACTGCTCGTCCACCACCGCGAGCAACGTGCGCACCTGGTCGAGGGGAAGATCCGACATCACGATCGCTTATCTTAAATCAGAATCTTTACCTGGATTAATGTCCGCGACCAGCCTTAGCGTCGACCGGGTGATCCCGCTGCTAGCGGCTGGCTTCGGCACCGGCCTGTCCCTCATCGTCGCCATCGGCGCGCAGAACGCCTTCGTGCTCCGGCAAGGACTGCGCGGCGATCTCGTCGTGCCGGTGATCCTCGTCTGCACGCTGTCCGACATCGTCCTCATCGCCGCCGGAGTGAGCGGGATCGGAGCGGTGCTCCAGCACTGGCCGTCGGCGATGCAGGCGATCGCGGTCGTCGGCGGGCTATTCCTGATCGGGTACGGAATCCTCGCCGCCCGTCGCGCCTTCCGGCCGAACGCGCTCACCGCTTCCCCGGACCCGCTCGCCTCGCCCCGCCGCACGCTACTGACCTGTCTCGCGCTCACCTGGCTCAACCCGCACGTCTACCTGGACACCGTCCTGTTGGTCGGCTCCGTCGCGGCCGGCCACGGCGACGGGCGCTGGCTGTTCGGCGCCGGCGCGGTGGCCGCGAGCGCGGTGTGGTTCAGCACGCTCGGGCTCGGCGCGCGGCGGCTGTCCGGCCTGTTCGCCCGGCCCGGCGCGTGGCGAGTGCTGGACGGCTTGATCGCGGCCACGATGGTCGCGCTGGGCGTCTCGCTCCTCCTTCAGAGGGGATGAACTGGAACTCTCCCGGCGAACAAGACATTTAGCGTTGCTAATAGCTCTGAGTCAGAGTTACTTTGCCAGCATGCCGCCACCCCGGATCGACCTCGCCGAAAGTCTGCTCGCCGCCGTGCTGGGCGTACGCCGCGTCGTGCGCCGCCGGGTGCGGGCCGAGCTGCCCGGGCCGCGGCTGCCCGGCTCGCAGGTGGAACTGCTCCGGGTGGTGCACCGGAGCCCGGGCATCGGCGTCGCCGCGGCGGCCCGGGAACTGAACCTGGCCGGGAACTCGGTGAGCACGCTCGTGAACGCGCTCACCGACGCCGGCCTGCTGTGCCGCGAGGTCGACCCGGCCGACCGCCGGGCGGCCCGGCTGCAACTCACCGACAAAGCGCAGGAGCGGATGGCGGCCTGGCGGCGCGCGCGCACCGGACTGGTTTCCGCGGCGCTCGCCGAACTGCCCGAAGCGGACACCGCGGCCATCCTCGCCGCGCTGCCCGCGCTCGAACGGCTCACCGAGGTGCTCAAGGAGGACACATGAGCGAAACAGCAGTCCGCTGCACCGGATTGCGGCACGCCTTCGGCACCACTCTCGCGGTCGACGGCGTCGACCTGGAAATCGATTCCGGCGAGGTGTTCGGCCTCCTCGGCCCGAACGGCGCCGGCAAGACCACCACCATCCGGATGATCACCACCCTGCTGCCGGTCGAAACCGGGCACGTCACCGTGTTCGGCCTCGACGCCGCCCGGCGCAAGATGGCCGTGCGCCGGCTGATCGGCTATGTGCCGCAACAGCTTTCCGCGGACGGTTCGCTCACCGGGCGCGAGAACGTCGCACTGTTCGCCCGGCTCTTCGACGTGCCCCGTTCCCAGCGCGCCGCCCAGGTCCGCGAGGCGCTGGAACTCGTCGGACTGGAGAATGACGCGGACCGTCCGGCCGGCCGGTACTCCGGCGGCATGATCCGCCGGCTGGAACTGGCACAGGCGCTGGTCAGCTCGCCCCGGCTGCTGATACTCGACGAGCCGACCATCGGCCTCGACCCGGTCGCCCGGACCGCGGTCTGGGACCGAATCTCCGAAATCCGGGTCAAAACCGGGATGACCGTGCTGGTCACGACCCACTACATGGACGAGGCCGAGCAGTACTGCGACCGCGTCGCGCTGATGCACGCCGGCCG
Organism: Amycolatopsis benzoatilytica AK 16/65; assembly: GCF_000383915.1. Taxonomy (NCBI): domain Bacteria; kingdom Bacillati; phylum Actinomycetota; class Actinomycetes; order Pseudonocardiales; family Pseudonocardiaceae; genus Amycolatopsis; species Amycolatopsis benzoatilytica. The sequence continues at coordinate 1,245,426 of NZ_KB912942.1, read as the reverse complement.
GATCCGCGCGCTCGGCACGCCCGCCGAGCTGGAGGCCGGACTCGGTCCGGAGTCCACTTTGGACGACGTGTTCCGGACAGTGACCGGGAACGCGCTCGCGCACGACGAAGGAGGGATCCGCAATGTCCGTGCCACTCGCCGCACCGCCCGCCGTCTCGGCTGACCCCGGGCCGCTGGGCCAGCTGCGCGTCCTGTTCGCCCGGGTGGGCGCGATGTGCCTGGTGGAACTGCAGAAACTCCGCCGAGACCAGACCGAACTGCTCACCCGGGCGATCCAGCCGGCGCTCTGGCTGCTGATCTTCGGCGAAACCTTCACCCGGCTGCGCGCGATCCCGACCGGTTCGGTGCCCTACCTGGACTATCTCGCGCCCGGCATCCTCGCCCAGTCGGCGCTGTTCATCTCCATCTTCTACGGCATCCAGATCATCTGGGAGCGCGACGCGGGCGTCCTGGCGAAACTGCTCGTCACCCCCACCCCGCGCGCCGCGCTGGTGGCGGGCAAGGCGTTCGCCGCCGGAGTACGGGCGCTCGTGCAGGCGTTCATCGTGGTGGTCCTCGCCGCGATCCTCGGCGTCGGGCTCACCGCGAACCCGCTCCGGCTGCTCGCCACCGCGGTGGTCGTTGTGCTCGGTTCGGCCTTTTTCTGCTGCCTTTCCATCGTTATCGCCGGTTTGGTGCTTTCCCGCGAACGGCTGATGGGCATCGGCCAAGCGATCACGATGCCGTTGTTCTTCGGCTCCAACGCCCTCTATCCGGTGAACCTGATGCCGGGCTGGCTCAAGGTGCTCAGCCACGTGAACCCGCTGAGTTACCAAGTTGACGCCTTGCGCGGATTATTGATCGGCACCCCGGCGAACCTCGGCGCGGACTTCGGCGTCTTGATAGGTGCGACCGCTGCCGCGATCGCGGTCGCTTCGGCTCTGCTGGGAAGGCTGGCTCGATGACACACCCTCGTCCGCACACGGTTTTCTCACCCGGACCGGCCTAACGTGGCTTCCGTGGCTCGTCGCAACAAGATCGCCCCGTTCCTCGGATTGTGCTTGCTGGCCGGAATACTGGTGGCCGGCACGATGGCCCCGGTCGCCATCGGGGCCGGCGTGCTGTCCAACCAGGTCAGCGATTCGGTGGACGCCATCTCCGCCGACCTGGTGCGCGCCGAGCCGCCGCTGGTCACCACGGTCACCGACCGGAGTGGCGGGAGGATCGCGACTTTGTACTCGCAGTACCGCATTCCGGTCACCGCCGCGCAGATCTCCCCGGCGATGAAAGCGGCGATCGTCGACATCGAAGACCGCCGGTTCTACACCGAAGGCGGCGTCGACCCGCAGGGCATGCTGCGCGCGGCGGTGCACAACAGTTCGGGCGGGAATCTGCAAGGCGCGTCCACGCTCACTCAGCAATACGTGAAGAACTACCTCGTGAACGTCGTGGACCGCAACGACAAGACCGCACAGGACAAGGACCGGGAGGATTCCCTGGCCCGCAAGCTGCGCGAGGCCAAGATGGCGGTGCAGCTGAGCCACACCGTGTCGAAGGACGACATCCTCGCCGACTACCTGAACGTGGTCGAATACTCCGGCACCGTGTACGGGGTCGGCGCGGCGGCGCAGGCGTATTTCGGGACGACGGCGGACAAACTGACCGTGCCGCAGGCCGCGCTGCTGGCCGGAATGGTGAACAACCCCAACACTTACAACCCGTACACGCATCCGGACAAGGCGCTCCAGCGGCGCAACGTGGTGATCGATTCGATGGTGTCCGCGCGCTCGATCCCGGCCTCCTACGGCGCGACCGAGAAAGCGACCCCGCTCGGCGTCATCGGATCGCGGCCGCAGGCACCGGACAGCACCTGCATGGGCGCCGCGCCGGACGCCGGCTTCTTCTGCGCGTACGCGGTGCGCTACCTCGAGCAGTCCGGCCTCACCGCCGACCAGATCGACACCGGCGGCTACACGGTCAAGACCACGCTGGACCCGCACGTCAGCCAGGTCACCAAGGACGCGGTCGACGCGAACGTGCCGACCACGCAGGACGGCGTCGCCAACACGTTCGCGGTGATCCAGCCGGGCAGCGACGGGCACCAGGTGCTCGCGATGGTCGCGAACCGCAACTACGGCACCGATCCGAGCCAGGGCGAGCAATCCACCAACATCGTGGCCGACGCGAGCAACGTGTTCGGGGCCGGGTCGTCGTTCAAGATCTTCACCTCGGCCGCGGCGATGGTCACCGGCAAGGCCGGGCTGAACACCCCGCTGCCGAACCCGTTCAGCGACTGTTTCAACCCGCCCAACATGAACCGCTACACGCACTGCTATCCGGTGAGCAACGACGGCACCAGCTACCCGGACCCGATCTCGCTGGCCGACGGGCTGGCGACGTCGCCGAACGTCGCGTTCGTCGGGCTGGAATCGCAGGTCGGCATGCCGGCCGTGCTGGACATGGCACGGAAACTGGGCCTGCGCAGCACGATGGCGACCAACGACGCGGGCAGCAAGCCGATCACCGACCCGTCGGACCCGCGGTCGAAGAACCCGCAGTACAACGAACCGCAGTCGCAGTACTTCCAGAACCTGCTGTCGTTCACCCTCGGCAACAGCCCGGTGAGCCCGCTGGAAATGGCGAACGTGTCCGCGACCCTGATGAGCGGCGGCATGTGGTGCGCGCCGGACCCGATCCTGTCGGTCACCGACCGCACCGGGAAACCGGTGGCGCTGCACCAGCAGGCGTGCGAGCAGGTGATCCCGCCGGGCGTGGCGAACACGCTGGAAGCCGGACTGAGCCAGGACACCACGATCGGCACCTCGGCGGCCGCGGCCCGAGCGGCCGGCTGGACCCATCCGGACATCGGCAAGACCGGAACCACGCAGCAAAGCGAATCGGTCGCCTTCGTCGGCGGCGTCGACCATTACGCGGTGTCGTCGATGGTCTTCGCCGACGGACCGCACCCGCAGGAGATCTGCCCGGGAACCCCGGTCCACCTGGGCGACTGCGGTCACGGCGCGTTCGGTGGCACGGTCGCCGCTCCGCCGTACTTCGCCGCGATGAACCAGCTGCTGGCCGGACAACCGGACGTGCCGATCCCGGCGCCGGACCCGGCGTACCTGGACGCGCACGCCTGAGCCTGCCCCAGGCCGGTCCGTGAAGGGAACATCGAGGGACTCAGAGTCTCTCGATGTTCCCTTCACGGACCCATTACCGGCAAGGCTGGCGGCCGCCGGCTCGCCGGACACTGCCGCTGATCACCGCTGCGCTCCGTGCCCCCGCGAGCGCACTCCGCCGCCGTCCGATGTTGCGTCTTCCTGACGATCGTTAAACGTATTACAGTAGCGGGACGCGTGATGTCGTAGCCAGAATTGGGGGCACGGAGTGCAGCTCCAGCCGAGTGCGCATGTCGACACGTTCTGCCGGGACCACCTCCCGCCGTTCGAACAGTGGCCGGAACTGCGGTTCGAGCTGCCGGAACTGCACTACCCGGACCGGCTGAACGCGGCCACTCGCCTGCTGGACGGCAGCGTCGCGCGCTGGGGTGCGGACCGTCCCGCACTGCTGTCCCCCACTGAATCCTGGACCTACGGCGAACTCCTGACCCGCGCCAACCAGATCGCGCACGAACTCGCCGCCCGCGGCGTCGTCCCCGGCAACCGGGTCCTGCTGCGCGGCCCCAACACCCCGTGGCTGGCCGCCTGCTGGCTCGGCGTGCTGAAAGCGGGCGCGGTCGCCGTCGCCACCATGCCGATGCTGCGCGCACACGAACTCGCGAAGATCATCGAGGCCAGCACTCCGGTGCTCGCCCTGTGCGATCACCGTTATCCGGAGGAGTTGCAGTCCTTCGACCTCCCCCTCCTCACCTACGGCGGCGATACCGCCGCCGACCTGGCCGCCCGTTGCGCTGGGCACCCGGCCGAGTTCGCCGACGTCGACACCGCCGCCGACGATGTCGCGCTCCTCGCGTTCACCTCCGGCACCACCGGACGGCCGAAAGCGACCATGCACTTCCACCGCGACCTGCTCGCGATCGCCGACACCTTCTCCCGGCATCTCCTGAAACCGAGGGAAACCGACCTCTTCTGCGGCACTCCCCCGCTGGCGTTCACCTTCGGCCTCGGCGGCCTGCTGGTGTTCCCGCTGCACGCCGGCGCCGCGACCCTGCTCGTCGAACGGGCCACCCCGGCGGAACTGGCCGACCTGGTCGCCAAGCACCAGATCACCGTCTTGTTCACCGCACCCACCGCGTACCGGGCGATCCTCGCTTCGGACCGCCGCCCGCTGCTGTCCGGACTGCGCCGCGCGGTGTCGGCGGGCGAAGCGCTGCCCGAATCCGTCGCCGTCGACTTCCACGAAGCCACCGGCCACTGGCTCATCGACGGCATCGGCAGCACCGAAATGCTGCACGTCTTCATCTCCGCCGCCGACGACGACGTCCGTCCCGGCGCCACCGGTCGCACTGTCCCCGGTTACCGGGCCCGGATCGTGGACGACGAAGGCCGCCCCGTCCCCGACGGGACTCCCGGCCGACTGGCCGTACAGGGCCCGACCGGCTGCCGCTACCTGGCCGACGAACGCCAAACCGTCTTCGTGGAGGACGGCTGGAACTTGACGGGCGACACCTACGTCCGCGATTCCGACGGCTATTTCCATTACCGCGCCCGCAGCGACGACATGATCGTGTCGTCCGGGTACAACATCGCCGGCCCCGAGGTGGAAGAGGTGCTGTTGCGCCACCCGGATGTGCTGGAGTGCGCGGTGGTCGCCGCCCCGGACGATGCCCGCGGGTCGATCGTGGCCGCGTACGTAGTGCTCAACGACGGCGTCGAAGGCGATGCGGCGAAGGTGCGGGAGTTGCAGGACTTCGCCAAATCCCTTGCCGCGCCTTACAAGTATCCGCGCCGGGTCGAGTTCGTGACGGAACTGCCGCGCAATCCCAGCGGGAAGGTGCAGCGGTACCTGCTGCGCCGGCGGGCCGCGGAGACGGCGAGCTGATCAGGCTTCCGCGCCGGCCACCCGTGCAGTGGTGCCGCCCAGCTCGGCCTCGGCCGCCGGTTTGGCCGGCTGTCTGTGAAGGGAACATTGGGGGAATCTGATTCCCTCAATGTTCCCTTCACAGACAGGCCAGCGCCCGGAAGGACTTCCGGAGATTGCCCGGACCTCACCCCGCCGAAGCGAACCGAGCCCGCGCTAGTCCAGTTTCCACCCCAACGTCACCACGGTGCCGCTCTCGTCCGTGCTGACCTCGGCGTGGTCGGCGGTCGCCTGAAGCAGCAGCAGCCCGCGTCCGCGCAACGCGACCGGGTCGTCCTCCACGGTCGGCGCGCGCCACTGGCCGTGGTCGGCGATGACCACCTCGACGCGGTCCGGGTGGCATACCGCGTCCAGGTCGACCAGCCCTGGTTCGCCGCCGGAGTAGGCGTGGTCGGCGACGTTCGCCAGTGCCTCGTACCCGGCGAGCACGATGTCGTGCGCGCGCTCCTCGGGAACGCCGGACTCCAGCGTCCACGCCAGCAGCCGGTGCCGCAACGCGCGCAGCGCGGTCGGCTCGGCGAGGATGCCGTGACAGCTCAGCGCGCTGGTTTCGGCTCGGACGTCCACCTCAACCGCCGGTGCCGGAGACGCCGGCGAGCGCGTGGTCGACCGTCGGGAACAGGCCGATCCATTCGTCCAGCCCGGTGGTCGTGAACGGGCGCGACGTGATCGTCGACGTGCTGACGACCCGCAGCGCGCCCGCGTCCAGCTGCCGGTGCGCGCCTGCCAGCACTTGCAGGCCGGAGGAGCTCAGGAAATCGACCGCACGCAGGTCCACGACCAGCACGCCAGGCCCGCGTTCGAGCACGCCGCCGACCACCTCGCCGAGTTCCGGCGCGGTGACCAGGTCGATTTCGCCGCCGACGGTCACGACCGCGGCGTGCCCGCGCCAGCGCACGGAAACCTCGAGATCGCCCGCGTCCTGCCGGTACCCGGAAGCCACGATTGCCGATCGTGCCCGATCAGAGCCCGGATCGCCAGTGCTCAGCCGGGTGGACCAGGCCCGACCCGGCCGGACGCTGGCGCGGCGACGGCGGATCGCCCACTCGGGCAGCGGAGCGGCGGGCCGTCGCGCGACCGCGGATCGGGAGCCAGCGGTCCCGCCGCGCCGCAGATCCGGAAGCGCCCTGGCGGCGGTGTCGTGAAGGGCCCCTCCACGGACTTGAATTCCGGCAAGGGGCCTTTCACGGAGTCGGGGCGGATTCCCTCAACGACCCCTCCACCAACCCGGAGCGGAGTCCCTCAAGGGGCCCATCACGGACTTGGAGTCTCTCAAGGGGCCCCTCACGGACTTGGAGTCCCTCAAGGGGCCCCTCACGGACTTTTTCCGGCACGACACCGGGCGGTCGTGTGTCTCTAGCCGGGCGGGCCGGAAGCGCCGCGCCACGACGACTGGTGCCCGATCGCCGCGTCACCGACGGCCGGCCCGGACCGGTTCACCCCGCGAACCGGTCCGGGTCCGCCGCCGCCCAGTCGGCCGCCCATCCGGCCGGTGGGTCCGCCAGCAGCTCCCGTGGGGCCAGCCAGTCGTCGTACCACTCCGCATACGACAGCACCGTCCGCACATCCACCCGCCGCCGCAACTGCTCCGGAGACAGCCGCGCCGGGTCGGACACCCCCATCGCCGCCATGATCCGCATCGCGCTCGCGACCGTCTCCTGCTGATAGCGCCGGACGCGTTCGGTCTTGTCGGCGACGTCCAGCGCCCGGCCCCGTCGCGGATCCTGCGTCGCCACGCCGACCGGGCACTTGTTCGTATGGCACCGCTGCGACTGGATGCACCCGACCGCGAACATCATCGCCCGCGCCGCGTTCGTGTAGTCCGCGCCCTGGATCAGCCGCTTCACCAGATCCGCGCCGGTGGCCACCTTCCCGCTCGCACCGATCCGGATCCGGTCCCGCAGCCCGGCGCCGACGAGTGCGTTGTGGACAGTGTGCAGGCCCTCGGTGAGCGGCGTGCCCAGATGGTCCGCGAACTCCAGCGGCGCCGCGCCGGTGCCGCCCTCGGCGCCGTCCACGACGATGAAGTCCGGCGTCACTTCCTCGGCCAGCATCGCCTTGCACACCGACAGGAACTGCACCCGCGACCCGACGCACAGCTTGAACCCGGTCGGCTTGCCGCCGGACAGTTCTCGCATCTTCGCGACAAACCGCACCAGCTCGCGCGGCGTCGAGAAAACCCGGTGGTACGGCGGGGAAACCACGGTCTGTCCTACCGGCACTTCGCGTACCCGGGCGATTTCCGCGTTCACTTTGCTCCCCGGCAGCACCCCGCCCATCCCGGGCTTCGCGCCCTGGGACAGCTTCAGCGAAACGCATTTCACCGCGTCGTGGGCGGCTTTGTCGGCGAACTCGCCGGGATCGAAGCCGCCGTCAGCGGTCCGGCAGCCGAAGTACCCGGTGCCGATCTCCCAGATCAGGTCGCCACCGCCGCGCAGGTGGTACTCGGACAGGCCGCCTTCGCCGGTGTCGTGCGCGAAGCCGCCCCGGGCGGCCCCCTGGTTCAGCGCGAGGATTGCATTGCTGGACAACGATCCGAAGCTCATCGCGGACACGTTCAGCAACGCCATGTCGTACTGGCGCGCGCAGTCCGGCCCGCCGACCCGCACTCGCGGCGGCGACTTCGGCACCGGCACCGGCGCGAGCGACGGGACGAGGAACTCGTAGCCTTCCGCGTACATGTCCCGTTCTGTCCCGAACGGCTCCTCGGCCGCGGTGCCCTTCGCGCGCTCGTACACAATGGACCGGACGCTGCGATCGTAGGGCCGGCCGTCGAAGTTCCGCTCCACGAAGTACTGCTGCATCTCCGGCCGCACGCTCTCGAGCAGGAAACGCGCGTGCCCGAGCACCGGGTAGTTCCGCAGCACCGAATGCTTTCGCTGCGCCAGGTCGTAGACCCCGGTCGCCGCGAACAGCGCGAACGGCCCCGCGAGGAACCACCACCACGGAGAGAGCGTGTTGCTGAGCAGCACGGCCGCGGCCGCGATCGCGACCAGCCCCGCCACCATTCCGAACCGGACCACACTGAGTCTTGCCACGCGTAGAAGCTAATCCCCGCGCCCCGCCCTCGCAGGTCCGCCGAGTTATTGCGCCGTTAATATTAACTATGCAAGAATTCTGATATCGTCGCCCCGTGGACGAAGGACTTGGCGATGCGCTGCACCGGGTGGTGTCCCTGCTGGGCGACGCGGCACGGCAGCGCACCGAAGGCACCGGCGGGCTGACCTACAGCCAGATCCGCCTGCTCGGCGCGGTGGAGGACATCCAGCCGGCGACCCAGCACCAGCTGGCACAGGCGATGGCCGTCTCCGACCCGGCGGTCAGCCGCGCGCTGCGCCCGCTCGAAGCGGCCGGCCTGGTCGAAATCCGGCAGGACCCCGACCACGCCCGCCGCCGCCTGGTCACGCTGACCGAGGCCGGTCTCGCCGCGTTCCGCGAGAGCGGGAAACCGCTGCAGGACGAGCTGCGCACAGCGTTGCGGAACGCGGATTTCCCGTACGACCGCTACCTGGCGGACACCCTTCGGCTGGCTGACCTGCTCTCCTGACCGCGATACCGGACGGCGCGCGAGCCGCGAGCCAAGCCGACCCAGCTCCAGTCAGCCGCCCGGCCCGCGCGCTCAAGCACGCCGGCTTCAATACGCCAGGTTAGGCCGCAACCACCGCTCCACCTCGGCCAGCTCCTCGCCCCTGCGCCGGGCGTAGTCCTCCATCTGGTCGCGGCCCAGCCGCCCGACCGTGAAGTACCGCGATTCCGGGTGCGCGAAGATCAGCCCGCTCACCGCCGCGGCCGGGGTCATCGCGTACGACTCGGTCAGGCCGATTCCCAGCTCCTCCGCGTCGAGCAGGGTGAACAGGTCCTTCTTTTCGCTGTGGTCCGGGCTCGCCGGGTAGCCCAGCGCTGGGCGGATGCCGCGGAAGCGTTCCGCGTGCAGGTCGGCCAGGACCGGCTGCACGTCCGGTTCGAACCAGCGCCGCCGGGCTTCCAGGTGGATGTGCTCGGCGAACGCCTCGGCCAGCCGGTCGGCCAGCGCCTTCACCATGATCGCCCGGTAGTCGTCGTGCTCGGCCTCGTAGTGAGCGGCCAGGTCTTCCGCGCCGTGGATGGCGACCGCGAACCCGCCCAGGTGATCGCCCGAGCCGGACGGGGCGATGTAGTCGGCGAGGCAGCGGTTCGCGCGGCCGTCCGGCTTCTGCGTCTGCTGGCGCAGCATCGGGAACTTCCAGTCCGAGTACTCGCCGTCGAGCACGATGTCGTCGCCTTCGGAGTGGGCCGGCCAGAACGCATACGCACCGCGCGCGGTGAACGAGCCGTTCTCGATGATCTCGTCCAGCAGCTGGTTCGCGTCGTCGAACAGCTCGCGCGCCACCGGCTGGTCCAGGATCGCCGGGTACTTGCCCTTCAGCTCCCAGGCCAGGAACAGGAACTGCCAGTCGACCATCTCGCGCAGCTGCGCGATCGACGGCTCGACGACCCGCACCCCGGTGAACTCCGGCGTCGGGACGTCCTCGAACGACACCTTCTCCGCGTTCGCCCGTGCCTGCTCGACGGTCAGTATCGGCGTCGCGTGCCGGTTTTCGTGCTGTTCGCGCAGCCGCTGCTGCTCGGCGCGGTTGGCGGTGTCCAGTGCGTCCGCGCGGCGGGTGTCCAGCAGGTCGGACACGACGCCGACCACCCGCGAGGCGTCGAGCACGTGCACCGTGGTGTGGTCGTACACCGGCGCGATCTTGACCGCGGTGTGCTGTTTCGACGTGGTCGCGCCGCCGATCAGCAGCGGCAGCTTCAGCCCGCGCCGCTGCATCTCCTGCGCGACGGACACCATCTCGTCCAGCGACGGCGTGATCAGCCCGGACAACCCGATCACGTCGGCGTGCTCGGCGACCGCGGTGTCCAGGATCTGCGCGGCGGGCACCATCACGCCGAGGTCGATCACCTCGTAGTTGTTGCAGCCCAGCACCACGCCGACGATGTTCTTGCCGATGTCGTGCACGTCGCCCTTCACCGTGGCGAGCACGACCTTGCCCTGGCCGCGGGAGGTCTCGATGCGGCCCTCGGCCAGCATCTTCTCCTTCTCCGCCTCCATGTAGGGCTCGAGGTAGGCGACCGAGCGCTTCATCACCCGCGCGCTCTTCACCACCTGCGGCAGGAACATCTTCCCGGAGCCGAACAGGTCGCCGACGATCTTCATGCCGTCCATCAGCGGACCCTCGATCACCTCCAGCGGCCGCTCGAACGACTGCCGCGCTTCCTCGGTGTCGTCCTCGATGAAGTCCACGATGCCGTGCACCAGCGCGTGCGACAGCCGCTCGGTCACCGGCGCCTCGCGCCACGACAGGTCGACGACCCGCTTGGTGCCGTTGCCCTTGACCGTCTCGGCGAACTCCACCAGCCGGTCGGTGGCGTCGCCACGGCGGTCGAACAGCACGTCCTCGACCAGTTCGAGCAGGTCCTTCGGGATGTCCTCGTACACCGCGAGCTGGCCCGCGTTGACGATGCCCATGTCGAGCCCGGCGCGCACGGCGTGGAACAGGAACGCCGAATGCATCGCCTCGCGCACGACGTTGTTGCCGCGGAAGGAGAACGACAGGTTCGAGATGCCGCCGGAGGTGTGCGCGCCCGGACAACGTTCCTTGATCAGCGGCAGCGCTTCGATGAACGCCTTCGCGTACCCGTTGTGCTCGCTGATGCCGGTGGCGACGGCGAGCACGTTCGGGTCGAAAATGATGTCCTCGCCGGCGAAACCGGCCTCACGAGTGAGCAGATCGTAAGCGCGGGAACAGATTTCGACCTTGCGCTCGACGGTGTCGGCCTGGCCCTTCTCGTCGAAGGCCATCACCACGACGCCGGCGCCGTAGTCGTGGATGCGCCGGGCCTGCTCCAGGAACGGGCCTTCGCCCTCCTTGAGGCTGATCGAGTTGACCACGCCCTTGCCCTGCACGCAGCGCAGCCCGGCTTCCAGCACGCTCCAGCGCGAGCTGTCGATCATCACCGGGATCCGCGCGACCTCCGGTTCGGTGGCGATCAGGTTGAGGAAAGTGGTCATCTCCTGCTCGGATTCGAGCAGGTCGGCGTCGAAGTTGACGTCCAGCAGGTTCGCGCCGCCGCGGACCTGCTCCAGCGCGACGTCGACCGCCGCCTGGTGGTCGCCCGCCTCGATCAGCCTGCGGAACTTCGCCGAGCCGGTCACGTTGGTGCGCTCGCCGATCATCACGAACCCGGTGTCCGGGCCGATCTTGAACGGCTCCAGGCCGGAGAACCGCGTGCTCGCCTCGTGCGCGGGCACCTGCCGCGGCGGAAGCTCCTTGACCGCCTCGGCGATCTTCGCGATGTGCGCGGGCGAGGTGCCGCAGCAGCCGCCGACGATGTTGACCATCCCGGCGCCGGCGAACTCGCCGAGCATCCCGCCGGTTTCCTCGGGCGTCTGGTCGTAGCCGCCGAACGCGTTGGGCAGGCCCGCGTTCGGGTGGCAGGCGGTGTAGGTGTCGGCGAGCTTCGACAGCTCCTCGACGTGCGGGCGCATTTCCTCCGCGCCCAGCGAGCAGTTCACGCCGACGATCAGCGGACGCGCGTGCGCGACCGAGGTCCAGAACGCCTCGACCGTCTGGCCGGACAGGGTGCGCCCGGACAGGTCGACGATGGTCACCGAGATCCACAGCGGCAGATGCGGCGCGACCTCGCGGGCGGCGGTGATCGCGGCCTTGCAGTTGAGCGTGTCGAAGATGGTCTCGATCAGCAGCAGGTCGACGCCGCCGTCGGCGAGCGCCTGGATCTGCTCGGCGTAGGACGCCTTGACCTCTTCGTAGCTGACCGCACGGTAGGCCGGGTCCTCGACGCGCGGCGACAGCGAAAGCGTGACGTTCAGCGGCCCGATCGACCCGGCGACGAACCGGTTGCCGAACTCGTCCGCGGCCTGGCGCGCGAGCTCGGCAGCGCGCAGATTCATCTCGCGCACCCGGTCCTGCAGGCCGTAATCCGCCTGGCCGATGCTGGTCGCGGTGAAGGTGTTGGTGGTGGTGATGTCCGCGCCCGCGGCGAGGTACTGGCGGTGCACGTCCAGCACGACGTCCGGCCGGGTGAGGTTCAGCAGGTCCGGGTCGCCGGTGACGTCCTTCTCGTGGCCGTCGAGCCAGTCCGCCCGGTAGTCCTCCGGGGCGAGACCGGCCCCCTGCAGCATCGTGCCCCAAGCCCCGTCGAGCACGACGACGCGCTGGTCGAGCAAGTTCCGCAGGTTCTGGGTCATCGCCACCTCCGCATGAGTCCACGGAGGCGCCCTTGGGAATGGTGGTACCGGCCGAGCGTGGCGGACCACCGGTCCGTTGCAGCGCCTCTCGACCTGAGGAACAAGACTACCGGAAGTGACCTAGGCGCCGACACCGCGTTCACTCTGCGAGACGCCGCCGGTCGAGCGCACCGGTGGCACCGGTCACGCCGGCGGCGCCACTCGGTCCGATTCCGGGCTGCCCTGCCATTTCCAGCCGGTCCGCCGCGGCCGGCCGGGCAGTTCGATCCGGCCCGCGCACCAGCGCAGCGCGTCCCACCCGTCGGGAATCGGTTCCTGTTCCGGGAAAAGCCGCTCGACGACGCGGGCGCAGAGCTCGCGCGGCGCGTCGATTCCGGTGCCGAGACCACGCGCGATGTCGTCGCCGTGCAGCAGCAGTTCCACGCACCCCATGGCCGCGAAGCCAGCGGGATCGGACCGCCCGGTCGGGTGATACGCGCGTTCGTCCGGCTGGCCGGCGCCGACCGCCAGGGCCAGCAACCGGCCGGCCGTCAAGACGAACTCCAGCAGTTCTCCGGCGGAGGCGTCGGCGTCCGCCTTCGCCAGGAAGCGCACATAGTGGTCGGCGGGGCGGCTCGCCACCTGCGCGGCATAGGACAAGAGCGTGTCGCCGAGGTGTTCGGCGGTGTAGCGGCAGTCCCAGTCCAGGTCTCCGGCCGGGCGCGTCCAGTCGCCGCCGACGACGGGTTCGAGAGCGGCGGACACGCAGGCGAGAGCGTCGTCGAGGTCTTCGGCGCGAACGGTCATCCGGTCAGCGTAGAGAAGCCCAGAAACCGCAACGATGATCCTCCGCGAAACCGGTCAGCGGCCGCGCGCCGTCCGCCCGATAGGCGATCGCCGAGCCGGCCGGGCGGCCTCGGACGAACGACATCCAGTCGCCCGCCATCCGGTCCGCGAGACGCTGCTGCGCGGGCGTCAGCGCGGGTGGCCGATCGCCCAGCTCGAACAGGTACGGCAGTTCGGACGCGTGTGTCGCGCCGAGCGGGAACGGCGAGCGCGGGGCGGCGGCCGGCGACGTCGGGTCGTCGAACTCGTAGGTCGACGCCGCGGGCAGCGAACCGGCGAGCCGCGCGGCCGGGCAGGCGAACGCCCAGTCCGTGACGGCCGCCGCGTAGGCGAGGGAAGCGTTGCCGTGAAACGAATCCAGCGGATACGCACGGGCCACGGCCGCCGGATCCGGGAAGACCCGGGCGAGCGCCTGCGGATAACTGTGCTGGTCGACGACAAATCCGGTCGCCGCTTGTTCCGCCAGGAAGTACGTGAACTCGTCGTGCGTCGTGCCGATAAGGACCGGTACCGGGACCGCGGCCGTCTTGGCCGGCAGCACCGAGCCGCCCAGCGCCGGACCGGGCAGGTCGACGCCCGCCACCGACACATAAGAAGGTCCGGTCAGCAGCTTCGCGACCGGCAGCGCCCGCAGGCACGCGGCGGCCGTCGACCGATCAGTGCAGCCCTGCGCGGCCGAGTACGCGACGCTCTTGCGTTCCGCGTCCGGCAACGTGGTCTGCGCCTGGCAAGGTCCACTTTGGATGATCGCGGCCCGGAACAGGCCCCGCGAACCCGGCGCGACCAGGTGGTCGCACACCGAAATCCCGCCCGCGGACTCGCCCGCGACGGTCACCTGGCCCGGGTCGCCGCCGAACGAGGCGATGTTGTCCCGCACCCAGCGCAACGCCTGCTGCTGGTCCAGGAAGCCGTAGTTGCCGGGCTCGCGGCCCAGCGCCGGGTCGGCGAGGAAGCCAAGCGCGCCGAGCCGGTAGTTGAGCGTGACCACCACCGCGTCGCCGTGGCCGACGAGCCGGGCGGCCTGGTACCGGTCGCCGCCGCCGGTGAGGAACGCGCCGCCGTGCAGCCACACCAGCACCGGTCGCTTCACGGCGCCGGCCGGCGGGGTCCAAACGTTCAGATAGAGGCAGTCTTCGCTGGTCAACGCGTCCGCGAGCGCCTGCGGGCAATGTGGCCCAGGCCGGGTGGCGTCACGCTCCCCGGTCCACGGCTGAGCCGGGGCCGGCGGCTGCCAGCGCAGCTCGCCTACTGGCGGGGCGGCGTACGGGATGCCTTGGAAGAGCCGGTGCCCAGCGCTGACGATGCCGCGCACGGAGCCAGCGGCGGTGTGGACGACGTCGCCGGCACCGGTGGCGTCCGAAGCCGCGCACGCCGACGCGGCCAGCGCGGGAAGGACAAGGAGCGCGGAGAATCGCCGCCACTTTGTTCGAAAATCCCTCGCCACCAGCCGGACGATACCTGCCCGCTGGGCACCTCTCGCCGTGGGATCATCCGGCGCAGCAGCAGCACCGCCCCACCAGGCAAGGTGGACACGAGGGCGAGCGCGCCGTAGCCGACCGAGACCGTCACGCCCAGCTCCGCACCCAGCCCGGCAGCCGCGAAGGAGACCGCCGCCGCGCCCTCCCGCGGGCCGAACCCGCCGACATTCAGCGGCAGCCCCATCGCCAGCAACGCGAGCACCAGCAGCGGCAGCAGGACGCTCAGCGGTGCGCTCGCGCCCGCTGCCCGCGCGGCGACCACGAACAGCGTCAGATGCCCCGCCACCGCGAACAGTGACCAGCCGGCGACGCCGGGCCAGGCGGCGAGCAGCCCGGAGCGAATGTCCGCCGCCCACACCTGCCGCAACCGCCGCCGCATCACCGACGCCACGGCCACCGCGGCGACCGCGACCAGCCCGAGGCAGAGCACCACTTGGCGCGGCAGCAGTTCCGGCCGGAAAGCGAGCACCGCCAGTGCGGCGACGAGCACTACCGCTTGTCCGGCAACGCGTTCCAGTACGACCGCGCGCACGCCGCGCCCGACGTCACCGGACCGGCGACCGTGCTGCACGGCTCGATGCACGTCGCCGAGCACCCCCGCGGGCAGGACTCCGTTGAGGAACTGCGCGCCGTAGTAGTCGCCGACCGCCTCGCGGAACGGCAGTCTCAGGCCGAGGCCGGCCGCGACCAAGCGCCACCGCGCCGCGCTCGCCAGCGTCGTCACCGCCCCGATCGTCAGCGCGACGAAGATCGGAGCCGGACCGAGGGCGCGCAGGCCGGCCACGAAGGCGTCAGTGCCGAATCGCCAGCACAGCGCCGCGATGAGCGCGGCCCCGGCCAGCAGACGCAGCCAGCGCATCAACGCACCCCCAAGATGCCGCCCAGCCGCGCAGCCGCGGCGGGCCAAGTCTCCAGTGTGCGCGCTCGCGCGGCGGCAGCAACCCGTAGCCGGCGCCGCAGGTCTGGGTCGTCGCGCCAGGACCGCAGCGCTGTCACGAGCGCCGCCGCGTCGGCAGGCGGGACCAGCAGCCCCGGCAACTCGCCGTCGGGCGCGCGGCCAAGCGCGTCCGGGATCCCGCCTACCTCCGCCGCCAGCACCGGGATCCCGCGCGCGAGCGCTTCGGTGACGACCATGCCGTAGGTCTCCGCGTGCGACGGCAAAACCAGCAGGTCCGCGCGGTGATAGGCGGCTTCGAGCGCAGCACCGGAGAGCGGGCCGGTGAACCGGGCTCGCGGATGCCTCGGCAAGCCGTTGGCGTAGGCCGGGTTTCGGGTGCGCGAGCCGACGAAGTCGACGGCGAGACCGTCTACTTGAGACAGTGCGGTCAGCAGCAGGTCTTGTCCCTTGCGCGGAGTCACCGCGGCGACGCAGATCAGCTGCGACCTGCCGTCCGTCCCGGCCGCGGGCGGCGCGGGATCGGTGCCGGGCGGGACAGCCTGCGCGGCACGGCCTTCGAGGGCGCGCGCGGCAGCTGGACTGGTGACGATGACGCGCCGAGCCAGGTCGAGCGCCTTGCGCTCGCGAGCGCCAAGGTCAGCCGCGCGCTGTCGGTCGAGGCCAGTCTCGTCGGCCAACGGCAGGTGGACAAGAATCGCCATATCGAGCCGGGCGGCGTGCGGCGCGAGGACATCTGGCACCCCGCACGCGACGAGACCGTCGAGCAGCACCGTCGAACCGTCGGGGATCTCGGCGAGCACCTGGCCGAGCCGCTGCCGCGCGGCCGGGCCGGGATCCGGCCAGCTGCCGTCGACCGGGGTCAGCCGGGCGGCCAGCTCCTCAGCCATGCGACGGTCGTAGGTGTTGCCGCCGCTGGGCACGCTGCGGTCGTCGATGTCGCCGGGCACTACGAACCAGAACACGATGCCTCCCTCCCCCTTGGCACGGGTGGGAAGGCGATCCGGTTCAGTCGCGAAGGGCGAGCTTCGCCAGTTCCGCGTCGAAGTCGAAGCAGCTGTCTTCGGTGCCGACCGGGACCTCGTCGTAAGTGCGGTCGAGGAAGTCGGCGAGCTCGTTCGCCGGCGCCTCCAGCACCGCGGACCCGTCCGGCGCGTTCAGCTCGACCAGCACCCGGCTGTCGTCGGCGGCGGGCCGCACCCGGACGTCGCCGTCGCCTGCCGGGGCGAGCAGTCCGTCGCCGAGCAGGTCGCGGCCGAACAGCCAGCGCACCACACTGCCGCCGGCGTGGTAGCCGACGGACACCGCGAACGGATCGACCGGGTCGTATTCCAGATCGGCGCGCACCGGCAGCGGGACGGACCCGAACGTGCGCAGCCCGAAAATGATCGTGGCGCGGACGACCTGCGGCTCGGTACCCACTACGGCGCCTCCTTCGTTACCCGGTCGCGAACCTGTCCGGACCGAAGTGAATGTGTCTCAATAAGTAACGCGCCGTGAGAGCGTAAGCTGCCCGGCCGGGCATGTTTCACTCTAAGGGTGGAGATCTACGTCTCACTTGCTTACAGAAGGGCAGCAGCCGGAGCAGGAACGGGCAACCGGCCGGGCATGGGCCAAGATCGCGTTCCGGAGCCGCCGCGGGCACCTCGACCTGGGGAGACTCACCGCGGCGGAGCGCGCCGGGAGACGCACTGGGCAGGCTGAACGACGGATCCGCGCCAAGTCCCACCGATCGGTACCCACCGACGCGCGAAGTTCGGCCGATCGCCTCGCTCAACAGCCGCCCCGGTGCACGCTTGGCCCGGCACCCCGCTCCCCACTTGGCTCGGCCGCCCCGCTGCACGCCCGCCGCCGCCCAGTTGTCCGCGAAGGGCCCCTTGAGGGACTTGGATTCCCTCAAGGGGCCCTTCACGGACCGCGAGGAGAACCTGCCGGGCCGGCGCTGAACATCCGGTAACCCCCGCTCAACCCGCCGGAAACGTCTTCCGGTCCAGTTGCCCTCGCCCCTGGCCAACCGGGCGTGATTTGTGGCATACCTCGCGAGAAATCGCGCGCCGAACGACGTGACACGAGCGCTTTTTGGCGGGTTCCTACAATCCGGCAGGCCCGGCATGCGCCATCCGCGACATTGGTGTACCCGCCGGTAAGAGAGCAGTGTGTACGACGGAGACAGGCGGCGTTCCGGGCAAGCGGACGTCGCCTGCTGCGCGTCAGTGCAGTCAGGTTCGCTTGGAGGCTTTGTCCGTGTTCAGTCGTGTCGCCATCGTCAACCGCGGGGAGGCCGCGATGCGGCTGATCCACGCCGTCCGGGACCTGTCCGCGGAGACCGGGGAGCGGATCGAGACGGTCGCGCTCTACACCGACGCGGACGCCACCGCGACGTTCGTGCGCGAAGCCGACGTGGCCTACCGCCTCGGCCCTGCCTCCGCGCGGCCTTACCTCGACCTCGCCAAGCTGGAGAAGGCGCTCGTCGAAACCGAGGCCGACGCGGCCTGGGTCGGCTGGGGCTTCGTCGCCGAAGACCCGGCGTTCGCCGAGCTGTGCGACAAGGTCGGCGTCACCTTCGTCGGTCCCAGCGCGGACGCGATGCGCAAGCTCGGCGACAAGATCGGCGCGAAGCTGATCGCCGAGGAGGTCGGCGTGCCGGTCGCACCGTGGAGCGGCGGCGAGGTCGCCACGCTGGAAGACGCGCTGGCCGCGGGCGAGAAGATCGGCTACCCGCTCATGCTCAAGGCGACCGCGGGCGGCGGCGGGCGCGGCATCCGGAAGGTCGAGTCGGCGGGCGAGCTCACCGAGGCGTACGAGCGCACCAGCCAGGAAGCGCTGCGCGCGTTCGGCAGCGGCATCGTGTTCCTGGAGCGGCTGGTCACCGGCGCACGGCACGTCGAGGTCCAGGTGATCTCCGACGGCGAGACCGCGTGGGCGCTCGGCGTCCGCGACTGCTCGGTCCAGCGGCGCAACCAGAAGATCATCGAAGAGTCCGCTTCGCCGGTGCTCGCTCCGGAGCAGGCCGCGGAGCTGAAGACGTCCGCCGAGCGGCTCGCGGTCGCGGTCGGCTATCGCGGCGCGTGCACCGTCGAGTTCCTGTACCACCCTGGCGAGCGGCTGTTCGCGTTCCTCGAAGTGAACACCCGCCTCCAGGTCGAGCACCCGATCACCGAGATCACCACCGGCACCGACCTGGTGCGGCTGCAGCTGCACGTCGCGTCTGGCGGCAAGCTCGAAGGCGAGCAGCCCGGCGAACTGGGCCACGCGGTCGAGGCACGGCTGAACGCGGAAGACCCGGACCGCGATTTCGCGCCGTCGCCGGGCCGCATCGCGCGGCTGCTGCTGCCGGCCGGCCCGGGCATCCGGGTCGACACCGGGGTCAGCGAGGGCGACACCATCCCGGCCGACTTCGACTCGATGATCGCCAAGATCATCGCCTACGGCCGCGACCGCGACCAGGCGCTGGCGCGGCTGCGCCGGGCCATGTCCGAGACCTCGGTGCTGATCGAAGGCGGCGCCACCAACAAGAGCTTCGTGCTCGACCTGCTCGACCAGCCGGAGGTGATCGACGCCAGCGCGGACACCGGCTGGATCGACCGGGTCCGCGCCGAGGGCCGGCTCGTCACCACCAAGCACTCGGCGGTCGCGGTCGCCGCCGCGGCGATCGAGGCGTACGAGGACGACGAGGAAGCCGCGCGGCAACGGCTGCTGTCCACCGCGCACGGCGGCCGCCCGCAGGTCCGCCACGAGATCCGCCCGCTGGACCTGAAGCTGCGCGGCGCGGCGTACCGGGTCACTGTCGCGCGCACCGGGCCGAAGCGCTTCCGCGTCGGAGTCAGTGGCGGCGGCGAGGTGCACCCGGCCGACGTCGAGCTGGAGCGGTTCGACGCGCACAGCGGCCAGATCACCGTCAACGGCACTCGGTTCCGGCTGGTCACCGGCACCCACGGGCCGGTCCACCTGGTCGAGGTCGACGGCGTCACGCACCGGGTCAGCCGGGACGAGGGCGGCGTCGTCCGCTCCCCCGCGCCCGCGCTGGTGGTCGCCACGCCGGTCGCGGTGGACGACGAGGTCGAGTCCGGTGCGCCGGTGCTCGTGCTGGAAAGCATGAAGATGGAGACGGTGCTGCGGGCGCCGTTCCGCGCCCGGGTCAAGGAACTGCCGGTGTCGATCGGCAGCCAGGTGGAGACCGGCGCGGCGCTGCTGCGCCTGGAGCCGCTGGCCGATGACGCCGACGAGACCGCCGCGCAGGCCGAGACCGCCGAGATCGACCTGCCGGTCGAGCCGGACGGCACCAGCGCCGCCGACCTGGCCGCGCGCGGCTGCCAAGACCTGCGGAGCCTTCTGCTCGGCTTCGACGTCGACCCGCACGACCAGAACCGGCTGCTCGACGGATACCTCTCCGCCCGCGCCGAACTGCCGGCGCGGCCGCTGGCCGAGGAGCTGGCCCTGCTGGAAGTGTTCGCCGACCTGTCCGAGCTGAGCCGCAACAAGCCGGCCGCGGACGACCTGAGCGCGGCCAGCCCGGTGCACAGCGCCCGCGAGTACTTCCACTCCTACCTGCAGAGTCTCGACGTCGAGCGGGCCGGGCTGCCGGAGAAGTTCCAGGGCCGGCTGCGCCGGGTGCTCGGCCACTACGGCGTCGGCGACCTGGAGCGCACACCGGAGCTGGAAGAAGCGGTCTTCCGGATCTTCCTTGCCCAGCAACGGGCTTCGACGGACAGCGCGGTCGTGTCCGCGCTGCTGCGCCAGTGGCTCTCCGAGGCGCCGCCGTCCGCCGAGGTGCGCGAAGCGACCGGTCTGGCGCTGGAGCACCTGATCGCCGCTACTCAGCTGCGGTTCCCGGCGGTCAGCGACCTGGCCCGCGCGGTGGTGTTCCGCTGGTTCGCGCAGCCGATGCTGCGCCGGGCGCGAGCCGAGCTGTACACCGAGGTCCGCGGCCACCTGCGCTACCTCGACCGCACCCCGGACGCGCCGGACCGAGCCGAGCGGATCGCCAGCATGGTGGCGAGCAACGAGCCGCTGGTGCGGCTGCTCGGCCAGCGGATCGGCCGCCCGGGCGCGGACCCGGCCCCGATGCTGGAAGTGCTGACCCGCCGCTACTACGGCAACCGGCCGCTGACCGACGTCCGCGTCACTGAAGCGGCCGGCTGCCGATTCGTCACCGCCGAGCACGCCGAGCCGGCCCGCGTGGTGACCACGGCGGTCGACTTCCCGCAGCTGCCGGACGCGATGCGTGCGGTGGCGGAGCTGTCCGCCGGAGCGGACGCGCCGGTCGTCGCCGACGTGTACGTGAAGTGGGCCGACCAGCCGGACATCGACGCGATGGCCGAGCAGCTGGGCGAAATCGTGGCCGCGCAACCGCTGCCGGCCGACCTCGCCCGGGTCACCACCACCGTCGCCGGGGGTGGCGGCGCGGTCATGCACCACCACTTCACGTTCCGCCGCAACGGTTCCGGCTTCGTGGAGGACCGGGTGATCCGCGGGCTGCACCCGCGCGTCGCCGAGCGGCTGCAGCTGCAACGGCTGCAGGAGTTCGACCTCACCCGGCTGCCCTCGACCGACGAAGAGGTGTACCTGTTCACCTGCACCGCGCGGACGAACCCGGCCGACGAGCGGCTGGTCGCGATGGCGCAGATCCGCGACCTCACCCCGCTGCGCGAGGCCGACGGCAGGCTGGTTTCGCTGCCCTCCGCCGAGGACACCCTGGTGGCCTGCCTCGACGCGATCCGCAACGCCCAGGCGCGGCGGCCGGCCCGGAACCGCTTCGACACCAACCGGATCGTGCTCTACGTGTGGCCGCCGAGCGAGCTGACGATGGACGAGCTGGACCTGCTCGCCCGGCGGATCCTGCCGACCACCGCGGGTGCTGGCCTGGAGGAGATCCAGTTCCTCGCCCGCCGCCGCGACGCGGAGACCGGCGAGCTGACCGACATCGCGGTGACCATCCGCAACGAGGTCGGCGCGGGCACCCGGCTGACCGTCGAGGCCCCGTCGACCGAGCCGGTGCAGCCGCTGGACGACTATCGGCAGAAGGTGCTGCGCGCCGCGCGGCGCGACACCGTGTACCCGTACGAGCTGACCGAAATGCTGGCCGGCGGCGGTTCCTTCGTGGAGCACGACCTGGACGACGCGGGCGCGCTGGTGCCGGTCGACCGGCCGCGCGGGCAGAACAAGGCCGGGATCGTGGCAGGCGTGGTGAGCACGCCGACCGAACTGGTCCCGGAGGGCGTGCGGCGGGTCGTGCTGATGGGCGACCCGACGAAGTCGCTCGGCGCGCTCGCCGAAGCGGAATGCACCCGGGTGATCGCCGCGCTGAACCTGGCACAAGAGCTGCGCGTGCCGGTGGAGTGGTTCGCGCTGTCGTCCGGCGCGCGGATCTCGATGGAGTCCGGCACCGAGAACATGGACTGGGTCGCGTCCGCCCTGAAGCGGATCGTCGAGTTCACCCAGGACGGCGGCGAGATCAACATCGTGGTCGCGGGCATCACGGTCGGCGCGCAGCCGTACTGGAACGCCGAGGCGACGATGCTCATGCACACCAAGGGCATCCTGGTGATGACGCCGGATTCGGCGATGGTGCTGACCGGCAAGCAGTCGCTGGACTTCTCCGGCGGCGTGTCCGCCGAGGACAACTTCGGCATCGGCGGCTACGACCGGGTGATGGGGCCGAACGGACAGGCGCAGTACTGGGCGCCGAACCTCGCCGGAGCGCGCGACGTGCTCATGTCGCACTACGCGCACACCTATGTGGTGCCTGGCGAAGCAGGCCCGCGCCAGGCGGCGACCACCGACCCGGCGGGCCGGGACATGTCGGACTATCCGCACGCCGTCGTCGGCAGCGATTTCACCACGGTGGGCCAGATCTTCTCCGCCGAGCACAACCCGGACCGGAAGAAGCCGTTCGACATCCGCACGGTGATGCGCGCTCTGTCCGACCAGGACCACCCGGTGCTGGAACGCTGGGCGGGCATGGCGGACGCGGACACCGCCGCGGTGCAGGACGTGCACATCGGCGGCCACCCGGTGTGCCTGCTGGGCATCGAGTCGCGTTCGGTCCCCCGCCGCGGCTTCCCGCCCACCGACGGCCCGGACACCTTCACCGCCGGCACGCTGTTCCCGAAGTCGTCCAAGAAGGCGGCGCGCGCGATCAACACCGCGAGCGGGAACCGGCCGCTGGTGGTGCTGGCGAACCTGTCCGGGTTCGACGGCTCGCCGGAGTCGATGAAGAAGCTGCAGCTGGAGTACGGGGCCGAGATCGGCCGCGCGATCGTGAACTTCGAAGGCCCGATCGTGTTCACGGTGATCTCGCGGTACCACGGCGGCGCGTTCGTGGTGTTCTCGAAAGCGCTCAACCCGAACATGACCGTGCTGGCGCTGGAAGGCTCGTTCGCCTCGGTCCTGGGCGGCGCACCGGCGGCGGCCGTGGTGTTCGCGGGCGACGTGAACACGCGGACCGCCAACGACCCGCGGGTGGCCGGCTTGCAGAAGCGCCTCGGCGAACTGAGCGGGGCGGAGCGGGCGGCCTGTGCTGCGGAACTGGCCGAGGTGAAGACTTCGGTGCGGGCGGAGAAGCTGGGCGAGGTCGCGGCCGAGTTCGACCGGGTGCACAGCATCCAGCGAGCGGTGGAGGTCGGGTCGGTGGACGCGATCGTCAGCGTGGCGCAACTGCGGCCGCGGATTATCGAGGCGATCGAGCACGGCTTGAAGGGCTAGCGTTGCGCTAGTCAGTGAGGGGCCCCTTGCCGGAATCCAAGTCCGGCAAGGGGCACTTCCCGGACCGGGCGAGGCGATGAAGCGGCCTTAGCGCTTCGGGTGCGGGACGCCGTCGATCTGCTCGCGGAGGATGTCCCCGTGTCCGGCGTGCCGGGCGAATTCCTCGCTCATCATGAGCAGTGTCCAGCGCATGCTGACCGTCCCTTCCCGGGGCATGTCCTTGGTGTCGTCCAGTTCGAACCGGGCAGTGATCTCCCGCGAGCGCTGGCTGGCCCGTTCGAACTCGGCGATCACCTCGGCCAGGCTTTCGTCGTCGGCGACCGCGAAGGTGCCCACGTCCCGCTTCGAGTACCCGTCGCAGTCGGCCTCGGCCAGGCCTGCCCAGAAGCGCTGAAACCAGATCCGTTCGGCTCCCGCGGCGTGTTTGAGCAGGGAAATCGGCGTTGTCAGCGAACCGACGAGCCGGCGGCGGGCGTCGGCTTCGGACAGGCCGCGCGCGGTCGCGATCAGGGCTTCGCGGTTGCGGTCGAGCGCGTTCTCCAGGAGCGCGCGTTCGGTGCCGGTGGTCAATCGGGCAAGAGGCATGGGGGTACTCCGTTCTCAGGTCGTCACGGGGGTCGTCAGAAGCTCGCTGCAGCGCAGGGAGGGCCGGCGCGGACAGAAGCCGCAGCCGTGATCAGATTCCGGACTGGCCGGTCCCCGGAGGATAGGACCCCTGCGACGGTCAGGTCAACGCGATTCCCCGGATCGTCTTGATCTCGCCCAGCAGCGCCGGCGTGACCTGAACCGAGTACCCGTCCAGCGCGTACCGGCGTTCCCCCACCTGCACGTGAACCGGCGTTTTTCCTTTGTACGCCAACAATGTCTGCTTCAGTTCCAGCACCATCGGCAAGGTGACCTTCTCTGCCCGCGTGTACAGCACCAGCGGCGTTTCGCCGAGTTCGGTCAGATCCAGCGACACCACCGCCGCGCCGAAGACGGACATCTTGTCCTCCCGCCAGTTGACCCGGCCCTTCACCAGCACCGCGTTGTCCTCGACCAGGTCCGCCGAGCACAACGCGTACGACTTGGGAAAGAACAGCACCTCCAGCGACGCGTCCAGGTCCTCCACCGTGCAGATCGCCCACGGCTCGCCCTTTTTGTTGACCCGCCGCTCCAGCGAGGTGATCAACCCGGAAACGATCAGTTCGCCTTCTTTCGGCGGGTTGTCGATGATCGCCGCGATCGGACGGGGCGCGTGTCTGCGGAGAATTCCTTCCGCGCCGTCGAGCGGATGGCCGGAGACATACAGTCCGAGCATGTCCCGCTCATGGGCCAGCAGCTGTTTGCGCGGCCATTCCTCGGCACCGAACTTCAGATGCGCCAGCGGCGACGAGGCCGGTTGCTCGTCGCCGCCGAAGAGATCGAATTGTCCCATCGCTTCCTGGCGCTTGAGCTGCACGACAGCTTCCACCGCGTCCTCGTGCACCTGGATCATCGACAGCCGGGTGTGCCCCATCGAGTCGAACGCACCCGCCTTGATCAGCGACTCGATCACCCGCTTGTTGCACGCCACCAGCTCCGACTTGTCCAGGAACTCGGTGAACGAGGAATACTTGCCCTTCTCCTCGCGCGTCTTGATGATCGACTCCACCACGTTCGCGCCCACATTGCGCACCGCGCCCAGACCGAACCGGATGTCGCTCCCGACGGCCGCGAACCGCAGCGCCGACTCGTTCACATCCGGCGGCAGCACCTTGATCCCCAGCCGACGGCACTCCGACAGATAGATCGCCGACTTGTCCTTGTTGTCCCCCACCGACGTCAGCAACGCGGCCATGTACTCCGCGGTGTAGTTCGCCTTGAGATACGCGGTCCAATACCCGACCAGCGCGTAGCCGGCGGCGTGCGACTTGTTGAACGCGTAGCCGGCGAACGGCAGGATCGTGTCCCACAATGCCCGCACCGCCGCCGCGGAAAAACCGTTGGCGACCATCCCGTCCCGGAAGCCCTCGAACTCCTTTTCCAGTACTTCTTTTTTCTTCTTGCCCATCGCCCGCCGGAGCACGTCCGCGCGGCCCATCGAGTACCCGGCGACCTGCCGCGCGATCTGCATGATCTGTTCCTGGTAGACCACCAGGCCATGCGTTTCGGCAAGGATTTCGCGCAGCGGTCCGGCCAGTTCCGGATGGATCGGATCGACCGCCTGCCGCCGGTTCTTGCGGTCCGCGTAGTTGTTGTGCGTGTTCATCGCCATCGGACCCGGCCGGTACAGCGCGTTGACCGCGACGATGTCTTCGAACCCGGTGGGACGCATCCGGCGCAGCAGATCACGCATCGCCCCGCCGTCCAGTTGGAACACCCCGAGGCTGTCTCCCCGGACCAGCAGCGCGAATGTCTCCGCGTCGTCGGTGGCCAGCAAGTCCAGATCGACGTCCTCGCCGCGGTTGACGTTGATGTTGTCGATCGCGTCGCCGATGACGGTCAGGGTGCGCAGGCCCAGGAAGTCCATCTTCAGCAGGCCGATGGCCTCGCAGGACGGGTAGTCCCAGCCGGTGATGATCGAACCGTCGTCCCTGCGCCACAACGGAATCACTTCGTCGAGCGGTTCGCTGGACATGATGACCGCGCAGGCGTGCACGCCGGCGTTGCGGATCAGGCCCTCCAGCCCGCGGGCGGTGTCGAAGATCGTTTTGCACTCGTCGTCGGTCTCGACCAGCGCCCGGACTTCCGCCGCCTCGGCGTAGCGCTCGTGCCCGGCGTCCACGATGCCGGCCAACGGAATGTCCTTGGCCGCCACCGGCGGCGGCAGCGCCTTCGAGATCTTGTCCGCGATCGCATACCCCGGCTGGCCGAAGTGGACTCTCGCGGAATCCTTGATCGCCGCCTTGGTCTTGATCGTGCCGAACGTGATGACCTGGGCGACCCGGTCCGAGCCGTACTTGTCGGTGGCGTACCGGATCATCTCGCCGCGGCGGCGGTCGTCGAAGTCCATGTCGATGTCCGGCATGGACACTCGCTCCGGGTTCAGGAACCGCTCGAAGAGCAGGCCGTGCCGGATCGGGTCGAGATTGGTGATCCGCAGCGCGTAGGCGACCAGCGACCCGGCTGCCGACCCTCGCCCCGGCCCCACCCGGATCCCCGAGGTGCGAGCGTGCGCGATCAGGTCCGCGGTGATCAAGAAGTAGCCGGGAAACCCTTTGTCCACGATGACGCCGAGTTCGTACTCAGCGCGATCACGGTACTCGCTGGGAACGCCGTCCGGCATTCTCTCGGCGAGGCCGGCCATGACTTCGTGCTGCAGCCAGGTGGCTTCGGTGTGGCCTTCCGGGACGTCGAAGACCGGCATCCGGTCCTTGTGCGCGTACACGTCCTCATACGACTCGACCCGCTCCGCGATCAACAGCGTGTTGTCCGCCGCCCCCGGAACCTCCCGATCCCAGTACTCCCGCATCTCCTCCGCGGACTTCAGGAAATAACCATCCCCGTCGAACTTGAACCGCGTCGGATCATTCAGCGTCTTCCCCGCCTGCACACACAACAACGCCGAATGCGTATCCGCCTGATCCTTCGTCACATAATGCGAATCATTCGTCGCCAACGACGGCAAATCCAGCAGCTTCCCGACCTCCAGCAAACCCTCCCGCACCGACCGCTCGATCGGCAACCCGTGATCCATCAACTCCAGGAAAAAATTCCCCGCCCCGAAAATATCCTTGTAATCCGACGCGGCCTGAATCGCCGCCTCCCGCTGCCCCAACCGCAACCGCGTCTGCACCTCGCCCGACGGACACCCCGTCGTCGCGATAATCCCCGCCGCATTCTCCGCGATCAGCTCCCGGTCCATCCGCGGCTTCCGGTAATACCCCTGAATCGACGCCAACGACGACAGCTTGAACAGATTCCGCAACCCCGTCGCATCACCCGCCACCATCGTCATGTGCGTATACGCACCACCGCCCGAAACGTCCCCGCCCTCACCGAACTCGTCCGACCCCCGCTGATTCGCCTGCCCCCAGAAAACCGGCTTCTTATGAAACCGCGACTCCGGCGCGACATACGCCTCGATCCCGATGATCGGCTTGATCCCGTGCTTCTTCGACGTCTGGTAAAACTCGTCCCCGCCGTACATGTTCCCGTGATCGGTCATCCCCACCGCAGGCATCCCCAACCGGGCCGCCTCCGCGAACAACGGGCCGATCTTCGCCGCACCGTCCAACATCGAATACTCGGTGTGGACGTGCAAGTGGACGAATGCGCGCATGCCCGCATTGGACAGGCCGCACCGCGACGGCGTCCAACAACCGACACGCGCGCTCGGACCACTTCCGGTTGTGTCCCGAGGCAGCCGCCGCGGCCGAGTCCACAATAGACTCGACCGCGGCGGTCAGTTTCCCGTTATTCGTCCTCGGCCAGCAGGCCGTACAGCCGGCGTCGCGCCTCGCGCAGAACCTTGTGCGCCTCCGCGACCTGGGTCTCGCTGCCCGTGTGCGCGACCTGCATCGCCGCGCCCGCCAACTCGCCGATCTGCTGATACAGCGCCCCGAACCGGTCCGCGCTCGGGTCGTCCGTCCGCGTGCCGGACTCCCACAACGCCGCGAACTCCTCCTCGCGCCCGGCGACGTGCTCGCGTCCCGCTTCGGTCAGATGCGCGACCCGGCGCCCGCCCTCCTCGGCGGTGCGGACGAGACCTTCGTCCTCGAGTTGCTGCAGAATCGGGTAAATGGAACCCGGGCTGGGCCGCCACTCGTCGTTCGTTCGCCGGCGGATCTCCTGCATCAACTGGTAGCCGTGCCGGGGCTCCTCGGCGAGCAGCGCGAGCACCGCCGGACGCACCGGCCGCGCCGGGCCGCGTCCGCTGCGCGGCGGACCGCCGAAGAAGCTGCCCGGCCCGCCGGGGCCGCCCGGGAATCCGGGGAACCCCGGAAAGCCCGGGAACCCGGGCATCCCCGGCGGACCGGGGCGGCCAGGGCGACCCGGCGGCTCGGGCGGGCCAGGAGGGCCGGGAGGCGCTGGCGGGAAGCCGCCGTGAGCTTCGAAGACCGTGCTGTCCCAGGTTTCCTCGTCGTCCGCGCTGTCGAAGGGCACCGCGTGCTCGCCGGGGTGGCCTCGATGGCCTGGATGCCAGCCGTGGCCGCCGTGGGGATGCCCCGGATGACCGTGCGGACCCGGCCAGCCGAACCCCGGCCCAGACCCGCCGAACGGACCTGGCCGCACATGGCCGCCCGGCATCTCGCCGCCAGGCCAGCCATGCCCAGCCGCACCACCCGGCCAGCCGTGCTCAGCCGCACCCGGCCAACCATGCCCAGCTAGATCACCGCCAGGCCACCCATGCCCAGCCGCCGCACCGGGCCAGCCGAGCCCAGCCACCCCCGGCCAGCCATGCCCAGCCGCGCCGTGGAACGGCTCCCCCTGTCGCACGGCGCTTCCCCTCGCATCCGGTCCGCCGCGCCCCTCGTCCGCGCCGAATCCGGGCCACCCGTGCCCTTCCCCCGGCCCGCCCGGATGCCGACCTCTCCCGCCGCCAGGCCAATACCCGGCCCCGGCGCGCTCGTCCCGGCCTCCGGCATGCCCGTCCGGCACCCCGCGATCGCCGCCGGGCCGGCCGAATCCGAACGGCATGCCCTTCCCCTCGAACCGTTCCGGCCCGCCGAAGCCCCGGAACGCGTGTCCCCCGCCTGCGGTCGTCGTCATCGCACACCTCATTCGTCGTTGTTCTATCGCCGACATGACGACGATATATCGCCGACCCAGTCGGACGCAACCAACGACGAACGAACCCGGGAAAAGTCAGGCAGTGCTGGCGGGCGCCGTCGTGGCGCTCTCCGCGCCGAACTGGATCGACTTCGCTTCCCTGCCCAGCGCGGTCAGCACCGCGACCGCGGCGAGCACCGGGATCACCGTCCACAGCAGCGCGGCGGAATAGCCCTGCGACTGCGCGATGCTCTGCTGGATCGGGAGGTTCAGCGCGGCCAGCAGGTTCCCGAGCTGGTAGGTCACGCCAGGGAAGAAGCCGCGGATCGCGTCCGGCGACATCTCGGTGAGATGCGCAGGGATGACGCCCCACGCGCCCTGCACCATGATCTGCATCAGGAACGACCCGAGCGCCAGCATTCCGGCCCCGTGATCGATCGCGAAGATCGGCACGATCGGCAGCCCGAGTACGGCCGCACCGACAATCGTGATCCGGCGGCCGAAGCGTTCGGACAGCGACCCGAAGACCAGCCCGCCGATGATCGCGCCGATGTTGTACAGCACGGCGATCCAGGTGCTGGTCGCCGCGCTCAGTCCGGCCCCGCCGTGCTCGGTCGCCTTCAGGAACGACGGATAGACGTCCTGGGTGCCGTGGCTCATCCAGTTGAACGCGGTCATCAGCAGCACCAGGTACCCGAAGCGGCGCAGCACTTTCGGGTTGAACAGCACGTCCTTGACCGAGGTGCGGGTGACCCGCATCTTCTCCTGCGCCGCCTCCCACACCTCGGATTCCTTGACCCGCGCCCGGATCAGCAGGCTGATCAGCGCCGGGAAGATGCTCAGCACGAACATCCACCGCCACTCCAGCCCGAGCGCGGTATGGAACAGCAGGTACGCCAGCGCGGCCAGCAGGTAGCCGGCGGAGTAGCCCGCTTGCAGCAGCCCGGAGAAGAAACCGCGCCGCTGCACCGGAATCTTCTCCATCGCGAGCGCGGCGCCCAGCCCCCATTCGCCGCCCATGCCGATGCCGTAGACGAATCGCAGCACCAGCAGCACACCGAAGTTCGGCGCGACCGCACAGAGCACGCCGGCCGTCGAGTACAGCAGCACGTCGACCATCAGCGGGATCCGCCTGCCGGACCGGTCCGCCCACAGTCCGAACACCAGTGCGCCGACCGGCCGCATCACCAGCGTCGCGGTGGTGATGAACGCCAGCTGGGTCGCGGTCGCGCCGAACGAATGATCTTTCGCGATGTCGGACAACACGAAGACGACGAGGAAGTAGTCGAACGCGTCCATGCTCCAGCCGAGCCACGCGGCGAGGAACGAATTCCGCTGATCCGCGGTCAGCTTGCGCTTTTCCTTGCTCCCGGCAGCATTTTCCGTCACCGGCTTGGTCTACACCTGCCGCGACGGCGGAGCAAGTGTCGCATGTGGACTCCGGATGACCCGGACAGGGCCCGATAAAACGGATTAACCGGCAGGTTTCGCGGCCGGCGATCCGGCGAATTCGACCGGCACGCTTCGGCCGGACTGACTGGTCGTCGCGACCATCCAGCTCGACCACCGCGCCGCCGGAGAGGCCGACGCTGCCCTGACCGCCGCACGTGCGGCGAATCTCGGTGCCGGAATCGGTGCGGACCGGGAGTCATTCCTTGGGCTCGCCCGAGCCAGCAGCCGCCGGCCCGACTGACGTCGCGACGCTCCCTCAGCCGCCACCGAAGTCGCGGCTGGGTCCACCACGTGGATCTAGCACCGCTAGACAATCGAGCGGCAGCAGTGATAGCGTCGCTACGTCATCTAGCAGTGCTAGAAAGTGCACTGGTCAGCTGCCGCGACGCCGGCTGACCCACCGCGAAGGGAAGTACTGACCATGGCCCAGCTGCAGAGCCTCGACCCGAAGACCCCGATCTTCGCCCAGTTCCAGGAGAAGGCCGGGCCGGTCGTCCTGGCCAACACCTTCGTCGTCCCGCCGGAGAAGACCGAGTCGTTCCTGGCCCTTTTCCGGCGACAGGCCGAGTTCATGAGGGCCCAGCCGGGATTCGTGTCCCTGCGGATGCACCGGGGAACCGCGGGCAGCCGGCTCCTGATGAACGTCGCGGTCTGGGAATCCGCCGAGGCGCTCGCCACCGCGTTCGGCGATCCGGAGTTCCAGCGCCTGGCGGCCGAATCCCCCGAAGACATCGTGTCGTACCCGCACCTGTTCGAGCCGATCGACCTCTGACCCGGTGCGGGAGCATCCGCGCCCTAGATCGCGACCCCGGACCGCACCCGCCGGCCGATGTCCCGGGCCCACGCGCGGATCCGCTCCCAGTCCCGGAAGTCGCCGGCCCGCTCGCCGCGCGCCATCAGCTTCTCCAGGACCCCGCTCGCGGTCGCCGGATCAAGCCGGCCGCCGAACGTCTCGGTGCGCTCCGCGTCGATCGCGGCGGCCAGCAACGTCACCTTGGCCGGCAAGCTCACCCGGACGAGGTTCGCGGCCGGCCCGCACGGTCCACTGTGGAACAGCCAGACCGGCCGCTCCCTCAGCGCATCCGCGTTCCGCTCCAGAAACCGCACTGCCTCCGGCCGCCACCGCGCGTAGTAGAGCGCGCTTCCGACCACCACCGCGGCGTACTTCTCGACCCCGTCGACGTCTGCCGCGCCGCACACGTCGACCTCGAACTCCTCGGCGCGCAGCTCCTCGCCGACGACCTCGGCGATCTCCCGCGTACCGCCGTGCTTGCCGGCATACGCGACGAGGACAGTGATCATCTTCCCATTGTCCCCCCAGCGCTCCCCGCCTCGCCCACCGCCCGACCCGCCGCCCGCGGCAGCCCGTAAACTCGACGCCCCCAAGCAGAACGGAACCCAGGCGTGGCCAAGCAGCGAGTCCCGGTCGTGCTCGTCGCGGGATTCCTGGGCTCCGGCAAGAGCACGATGCTCAACTACCTGCTGGCCAACCGCGAAGGAGCCCGGATCGGCGTCGTCGTCAACGACTTCGGCGCCGTCAACATCGACGCGCTCGCCGTCGCCGGCCAGATCGACACGATGGTCTCCGTTGGCAACGGCTGCCTGTGCTGCGCCGTGGACGCGAGCGGGCTCGACGCCATGCTCGGCAAGCTTTCCCGCCCCGAAGCGGGCATCGACGTGATCGTCGTCGAGGCCAGCGGCATCGCCGAACCGCGCGACCTGCTGCGGCTCATGATCGCGAGCGAGAACCCCGACATCCGCTACGGCGGGCTCGTCCAGGTCGTGGACGCCGCCGAGTTCGAGGAGTCCCGGACCCAGCACCCGGAACTGGCCGAGCACCTGCGGGTGGCCGACCTGGTGGTCCTCAACAAGGCCGACCGGGTCGGCGCCGATCGGCTGGACCAGGTCAAGGCGACGGTCGGCGAGCACGCGCCCGGGGTACCGGTGCTGGTGACCGAGCACGGACGGGTGGACCCGTCGTTGTTCTTCGATCCGCGACCGCGGGAGATCGCCGGGCAGATGTCATTCGACGATCTGCGCGAGCATGATCATTCCGAGCATCTGCACGCGCGTTTCGAGAGCGTTTCCTTCCGGGCCGATCAGCCGTTGTCTCCTCGGCGATTTCTCGCGTTTCTGGAGAATCGGGCGGCCGGTCTGTATCGGGTCAAGGGGTATGTCGACGTCGGGGTCGCGGGGGCCCGGTCGCGGTTCGGCGTCCATGCGGTGGGGTCGTTCGTGCAGGTGGAGCGGTCGTCGTGGAGCGGGTCACGGCGCAGCGACGTCGTGGCGATCGGAACTGGGGTGGATGTCGCGACGGTGGAGCGACAGCTCGCGGAATGTGTCACGAACGGCGACGAAGACGATGCCGGCGGATTGATCCGGTTTCTTCGCTATTGCGACCAGGATTGATCAACGACTCGCCGACGGAGCGGAAAAGCGCGGATTCGCCGGGGTCGCGGGGTGAGGATGGCCGGGTAGCTCGGAGTGACCTCTTTGGAGGCGAGTTCCATGGCTGTCGCTGTTGTCGCCCGGTGGTATCTGGTCGGAGCGCTGCCGGAAGAGCGTCCGGTCGCGCATGTGATGACCCGGGCCGGAGACCTGCGCTATCGACGGTCCGCGTGCGGCGAGCGGGAATCCCGCACGTGGACCGCGGTCGACCTGGAGTCGGACGGCGTCGAAGCCTGTCCTCGGTGCGCGGGCGCGATCGGCCGCGGCGAGGAGCAGCTCGCGTTCGATCTGCCGTTGGGCCGGGAAGCGCCCCCTCAGGGACTTTGATTCCGTGAAAGGCACCGTTCAGGGAGTCTAAGTCCGTGAAGGGCCCCTTCACGGACGCCACGTCCGCGAAGGGGCCGTTCAGGGACGCTGATTCCCTCAAGGGTCCCTTCACGGACCGCGCGTGGGTCAGTCCGCTTTCTTCGCCCTGCTGGGCGCCACCCGCGGCGGTTCGTTCGGCATCTTCGGGTAGACCGGCGGCCACGGCGCGTCCATCAGGCCACCGGCCAGGTCCTTGCGCGACATCTCCAGCAACGGCTCGATCGACTGCGGACGGTCGTTCGCTCCGGCCCACGGGTCCCCTCGCTCCGCGACCAAGGCCGGAACCGTCGACAAGGTCAGGGTGTCCGGCTCCACGGTGTCCAGCTCCGGCCACGCGATCGGCGTCGAGACCTGACCGCCCGTCCTCGGGCGTACGCACCAAGCCCCGAACACAGTCTTGTGCGGCGCGTTCTGGTTGAAGTCCACGAACACGCGCGAGCCGCGTTCTTCCTTCCACCACTGCGCGGTGATGAGGTCCGGGTGGCGGCGTTCGAGTTCCCTCGCCAGCGCCACCGCGGCGGCTCGGACCTGGTAGCCGTCCCAGCGGGGTTCCAGGATCGAGTACAGGTGCAGGCCGCGCGAGCCGGACGTCTTGACGTGCACCTCGATGCCCAGTTCGGTCAGCAAGTCGCGGACCAGCAAGGCCGCCGTGCGCAGTTCGCCGAATCCGATTCCGGGAGAGGGGTCCAGGTCGATCCGCAGTTCGTCGGCGATGTCCAGCGACGCCGCGCGGTTCGGCCAGACGTGGAAGCCCAGGCAGCCCTGGTTGACGGCCCACAGGATGTGCGCCAGATCCGCCGCCACCAACGCGTCGCTCGTCGTTCCGTTCGGAGTGGACACCACCGCGGTGGTCAGCCACGGCGGGGCGTTCTTCGGCGTCCGTTTCTGGAACCAGGACTTGCCGCCGGCGCCGTCCGGGTAGCGCTCCAGCAGCAGCGGCCGTCCGCCGAGCCGGTCCAGCAGCGGGCCGGCCACGGCCTGGTAGTAGCGGACCAGGTCGAGCTTCGTCTCCCCCCGTTCGGGGAAGTACACCTTGTCCGGGCTGGAGATCGTCAGCTCGACGCCGTCCAGCTCCAGGGTCACGCCGCTCATCGGGCCTCCCCGAACAGGTCCGCCAGTTCGGTGGGCGGGGCTTCGTCCAGTTGCGCATACGTGCACGAGTCCGGTGTGCGGTCCGGGCGGAAGCGGACCAGCCGGCCGCCGTGGCGGAAGCGGCCGCCCTGGAGGTGTTCGTAACGGACTTCGGCGACCTGCTCCGGGCGCAGCGGCTCCCAGGACAGGTCCTTGTCGGGCGCCCAACGGCTGTTCGCGCCCGGCCGGCGGACCGCGTCGGCCTGCCATTCCGCCCAGCTGCGCCACGGATGCCCGTCCAGCGCGTTTTCCCGCCACGGAGCCAATTCCCCGACCAGCTCGCGCCGCCGCGCCGCGGTGAAACTGCTGGCGACGCCGACGTGGTGCAGCGCGCCGGCGTCGTCGTACAGGCCGAGCAGCAGCGAACCGACGCCGTTGCCGTCCTTGTGCCACCGGAAACCGGCGACCACGCAGTCCGCGGTGCGTTCGTGTTTCACCTTCAGCATCACGCGCTTGTCCTGTTCGTACGGCAGATCGGCGGGCTTCGCCATCACGCCGTCGAAACCCGCGCCTTCGAACCGGGTGAACCAGTCCTGCGCGACGTCCGGATCGGTGGTCAGCGGAGTCAGGTGCACCCGCTGCAACCCGCCCTCGTCCGGACCGAAAATCGACTCCAGCGCGCGCCGCCGGTCGGCGAACGGCTTCGCCGTGAGGTCCTGCTCGTCCAGCGCGAGCAGGTCGAACGCGACGAAGCTCGCCGGGGTTTCCTCGGCCAGCTTGCGGACCCTGCTCGCGGCCGGATGCAGCCGCAGCTGCAGCGCGTCGAAGTCCAGGCCGCGCGGGGTGACCAGGACGATCTCGCCGTCGACCACGCAGCGGTCCGGCAGCGCGTCCTTGAGCAGCTGGACCAGCTCCGGGAAGTAGCGGGTGAGCGGGCGGTCGTTGCGGGAACCGAGTTCGACCTCGTCGCCGTCTCGGAACACCACGCAGCGGAAACCGTCCCACTTGGGCTCGTACCAGAACCCGCCTTCGCGCGGCACCTCGTGCACGGCTTTGGCGAGCATCGGCCGCACCGGCGGCAACAGCGGCAACTCCACCTCCGCGATCCTAGGCGGACCAGGTGCTGACCTGCACCATTTTCACCACTGCGCTACCACCAGCCCGCCCCGCGGCTTGGGCATGAAGTAGGTGGCCTTCCGCGGCATCCGCCGGCCCGCCGCGTGCACGGCCAGCACTGTCTCCAGCGGCACCGGGGCCAGCCGCACCACCGCGTCCGCGTCGTCCGGGACCAGACCACCCGGCAGCAGCGGCCGCACCTGCGGGCCTTCGGGATCCAGGCCGAGCGCGGCCCCGAGCAGCACCTGCTCCACCACCTCGTGATCGATCACCAGCGGATCCGTCCGGGGCAGCACCACGCGCATCGTGCGCGGACCGGCGACGACCACGGCGGCGCCCGGCGACTCCGGCCGGGTCCGGTCCTCGGTCCAGGCCACCTCCAGCCCGGCCGCCCGCCAGGCCGCGAACAGCCGTTCGGCGGAGTACCCAGCGCCGGTGAGCACCCGGTCGATCGCGTGGATCTCCAGCTGCGGACCGGCCGTGACCAGCGCCAGCAGCCATCCGCTGGCGGCCGCGGCGGCGACCCGGTGATTCCCGTCCGCCACGAGCAGGTCGCTCGCCGACGCGGCCGCCAGCAACCGGTCTTGCAGCGGACCCTGCCGTACCACCCACAGCTCGTGCGCCAGTCCCGCGCGGTCCACCGCGGACACGTCAGGCAGGCCGACCGCGGCTTCCTTCACCGCCGTCGTCAGCTCCGTCCCGTCGCGGACCGGGACGAGCAGCGCCGCACTCGTCGCACAGCCCAGACCAGCGAGAACAGCCGCGCGCTCGGCCACCACGTCCGGGTAGACCTCCTCGGTGTGCCGGACATGCGCGCCGCCCGAGGTCAGTTCCCGGACATCGACCAGGCAGAGCACGCCCGCGATCGCGTCGCCGATCCGGTAGGCGGCGACGAACCCGCTTTCCGGCCGGTAATGCCCGGCGAGCAGACGGTCGAGCGTGGCCCGCGCGTCCGGCAGCGCCGCCGCCACGTCCAGGCCCGATGCCAATGCGGCGGGAGTGCGCGCCGGGTGTTGCGCGGCCAGCAACGTGTCGCCCTCGGCCGCGGCGAGCGCCGCGGTCACCGACTCCGGTTCGGCGAACTCGTCGACATCCGGTCCCGGCACCGCTGCCCGCACCACCCAGCCCCGGCCGATCGGCCGCACCCACGTTTCCATGCCTCCATCATGGCGTCCGAGTGAACCCTGGGCGCCGATCTTGGGCGAGCGGAATGCTTACCCGTGCGAACGAGTTCATTCCCAGCATGGGTAGCCCGAGCAGTCCCCCCGCAACGAAACGCGAAGGCGTCGGATTCCGTTCCGAGCGCGGTCCGGTCCTCGCCGCCGTCATGCTGAGCACCGGCCTGGTGGCGCTCGACAGCACGATCATCGCCACCGCAGTCCCGTCGGTGGTCGCCGACCTCGGCGGGTTTTCCCAGTTCCCGTGGTTGTTCTCGATCTATCTGCTCACCCAGGCGGTCACCGTGCCGCTGTACGGCAAGTTCGCCGACGTGCTCGGCCGCCGCCCGATCATGTTCTTCGGGATCGCCGCTTTCCTGCTCGGCTCGGTGCTGTGCGGTGTCGCGTGGAGCATGCCGGTGCTGATCGCGGCACGCGCGGTCCAGGGCATCGGCGCCGGCGCGGTCCAGCCGATCAGCATGACGATGGTCGGCGACCTGTACACGGTCGAGGAACGTGCGCGGGTACAGGGCTACCTGGCCGGGGTGTGGGCGGTGGCCTCGGTGATCGGCCCGACACTGGGCGGCGTGTTCGCCCAGTACCTCAGCTGGCGCTGGATCTTCTTCGTCAACCTGCCGCTCGGCGCGCTCGCCGCTTGGATGCTGTACCGCAAGTTCACCGAGCAGGTGAACCGCACCCGACACCGCGTCGACTACTCGGGCGCGACCTTGCTGACGCTCGGCTTGGCGTTGCTGATCCTGGCGTTGCTGGAAGGCGGCGTCGCCTGGGGCTGGACGTCCGTGCCGAGCATCGCGATCTTCGCCGTCGGCGTCCTGTTGCTGATCACGTTCGTGCTGGTCGAACGGCGAGCGGAGGAACCCATCCTGCCGCTGTGGGTGTTCACTCGCCGCACGCTCGTCGGCGGCAACCTGGTCTCGCTCGTCGCGGGCGCTGTCCTGCTGGGCTTCAGCTCGTTCCTGCCGACCTACGCCGAAGGCGTCCTGGGCACGGACGCGCTCACCGCGGGATTCGCGCTGGCGGCGCTCACCATCGGCTGGCCGATCGCCGCGTCGCTCTCCGGGCGGATCTACCTGCGGATCGGATTCCGCGATACGGCGTTGATCGGCAGCGCATTCCTGGTCGTCGGGACGGTCCTCGGGACGTTCCTCGGCGCGGGGTCCGTGGTGTGGATGGCCGCCGGCGTCGTTCTCGTGGTCGGTTTCGGGCTCGGTCTCTCCGCGAGTCCCACCGTGGTGGCCGTGCAGTCGACGGTCGGCTGGGAACGCCGCGGCGTGGTGACCGCGACCAACATGTTCTGCCGGTATGCAGCAGTTATGCGGCATCCGAAGGCAGGTTAATCCAGGTCACCCAGGAGCGGCGAGGGCTGAAATATCTTGGGTTGAACCGGAGCAAGATCATGCCGCGAAACACGCCACTCCAGGCGACCAGCATCCCGCACCCACCCTCAGCACGCAGCCTGACCCACACCCTCAGCACCTCCTGCTGGTGCCAGCCGATCACCGACTGGGATGGGCACCGTAACGACGACGGCAGCGACGTCGACTTCGAAGGCATGGCCGGCGACCCCATCGACGCCGACGGCTACCCGCTCGAGGCGACCCCGTGAAGGCGGCGGCTCTGTGGCGGCGCGTGCTGCTCCGCGCCACCCTCGCCGCGGTCACCGCCGGCTGTGTCGTCGTCACCGTGATCGGATTCGCCGCGCCCGCCGCGTTTCACCGCATCCCGGTAACGCCGACGCCGCCGGGGACGACCTTGTCGTCGTCCCAGCGATGACGGAGGTCCGCAGTGAAGCGACGGGTCTGGTGGATAGTCGGCGGCGTGGTGGTGGCCGCCGGGATAGTCGGGGCGGTGCTCGAACCGGACCAGCCGGCGAACCCGCCGGCTGCCGCCAGCCCCGCGGCCGCACCCAAACCCGTCGCTCCACCTCCGGCCGCAGTTGCCGCGTCGGCAACCGCCTCGAAACCAGCGGCACCGACGTCCGCCGCGCCTGACGCAGCCGGGGCGGGAGAAGCGGCGATCCTCGCCGCGGCCGGGCCGCTGCACGCGCACATCGAGAACTCCAACCAGCTGATGTGCGATGCCAGCACGGCGACTGCGTCCGCCGATGGCCGCGGTATCCGCGTCACGCTCAACTTCCCCGGTCCCGGGAACGTGCACGCCTACATCGAGAGCAGCGACGGCCAGCACGGCGAGCAGGCATACACGGAGGGCGCGCAGGACGCCGGGCACGTGTTCACGTTCACCGAGTTCCCGCTGAAGAGGGCGGACACTGTGTCGGTGAGCGTGACGGCAGCGGCGGGGTCGGGCACCTGCAACATCGTCGACAGGCAGGGATAGCCGCGGTTCAGGCGAGGTCGCCGAGCACGCGTTGCAGCAGCGTGCGGGCGGCCTCGCCTTCCGCTGCGACCTCCCACATATCCGCGAGGTACCGGCGGTAGAGCCGGACGTCCTCGGGGTCGCGGGTGGTGACCTCGGTGTGCAGCATCTCCGCGATGAGCAGCTCGTCGTCGAACAGCCAGAACCCGTGCAGCAGCACGTACGGCACCTGCACGCCGACCGGGATGATCCCGAGTCGCAAGTTCGGGTTCTGGGTCGCGGCGAGCAGCCGGTCGGCCTGGGCCGCCATCACCGCATCCGACGCGATCGAGTTCCGCAGCGACGCCTCGAAGAACAGGATCTCGATCGTCTTCGTCTCGTCGTAGAGGACGTTCTGCCGCTGCATCCGTGCGGCGACAGCGGCGTCGAGGTCGTCGCCGGCGTCCTTGAGCGCGGCCATGCTCGCGAACATGGCGCGTGCGTAGCCGGGGGTTTGCAGCGGGCCGGGCACGAGAGCGGGCTCGAAGTTGACGATCGTGGCGGCCGCGGCTTCCATTTCGGCGAACGATCGTTGCGCGCTTTCGTGGCCGCCGGTGCGGAGCCGGGCTTTCCAGCGTGCGTCGTCGAGCCGGATCGCGCGCAGTTCCTGGAGCAGGGCGGCGAGGTCGTCGGCGGTGATGCCGACGACCTCGGCCCATGCGCCGAGCTCCGGCTCGGTCGGCAGCTGCTTGCCGCCTTCGATGAGCGACACCTTCGCCGCGCGCCATCCGAGACGTTCGGCGAGTGCCTTGCCGGTGAGCCGTGGCGTGACGGCGACGCGGTGCGTTTTGAGCCGGTCGCCGTATTCGATGCGCCGGTCGCTCAGATTGGATGCGGTCACGGGCTCCTCGTCGTCGGTGCGAACTGCTGGTTGTGCGCGACGGCGACCGGCCACACCCGGTCGCGCCACTGCCGGTGCTCGGCGACGGTATCGGGGTCGTCGGTGACCTCGGCGCCGGAAACGCCGTTGTCGTCGAAGTGGAGGATCGCGACCCGGGCGTCGTCGAAGATGTAGAAGTCGTGGGTCGGCGCGCCGAGCTTGCGGGCGTGCTCCTCGCCGATCCACCGGATGTCTTCGCCTGCCTCGATGTTGAGGGGCGTGAACTCGAACATCCACCTGAGGTACTCGGTGGGCGGGCTGGTCATCATCCGGACCCGCTCGAAGGTCTTGCCTTCGGCGGTTTGCGCGCGGATCTGGTCGAGCCAGGGCTGCATGAACTCGAAGGTCGGGTGTCCGTCGCGCCATGCCTGCAGCGGTTCCCGCTCGACGGGCTCCCGGTAGGTGCCCTGGCATTCCCACCGCCATGCCGAGGACTCGAAGGTGTGGAACAGCGCGGCGAATTCGGCGCCGGGTTTGACCCAGGTCATCGGCGCACCGCGTCGGCCAGCTGGCGCAGCTTGTCCGCCGAGGCCGGGTCGACGACGAACGACGGCCGGTCCTCGTCGGCGAACGCGATCCGTTGCAGCGCTTCGACGTCGACGAACGGCAGCAGCGCGGCCGGGATCTCGACGGCGGACTCGTGGGCGGGGATGCCGTTGCCGCGGGCGCGCATGGTGTCGAGGGCGGCCGGGTCGGTGACGGTGGCGCCCTGGACGACGAGAGTGCCGCGGTCGGTGACGAAGATCGTCGGGCAGCCTCCGCCGCCGGAGCTGGTGCCGATAAACGCCATGCCCTGTGAGTCCGACATCGGGTTCCTCCTTGATCGGGGTTGGGCGTCCATCGTGGCCATGATCTTGCGCAATCTATCACCGGCAAACGGGTGAGATGACAGGGTCGACGCGGAAAATTCCAACAGTGGTTGTACTCCGTTCGAGTGTTGATCTCGAATTTTGCGCAAGATTCCTTGCCTCGGGCAAGTGCTGAGGTCCAGGGTTGACGCCGTGCGGGGATGGCGGAAAGAACGAGTGCTGTGGACGGCCGACACGGCAGGACGGCCGGTCGCGGTCACGACCGGGCTCACGGTCGACAGGCACGGCGACGATGTGGGCGGCCTCGCGATCAACGCTCTCGGCCAAGTATCTGAGGTCGGCCCGTCGGCGGTCCTGATGCTCGACAGCGGTGCCGAACTGGTCTCGAACCTCCGCCTCTCGCTGACCGATCTGCTTGATCTGCGAGGGGGTGCGTGATGGACGATCCGCAGCCGGGCACCTCGGGGAAGCCTGATGCCGAGCCGTTGTCGACGCCACGCCAGTACAGCGAGCCGAGCCCGGACGACGATCTTGAGGTCTGGGTCCAGTACGTGAAGGCGCGCTATCCGAGGAAGGGCCTCACCCCTCCCGGCTTGGTGAGGGGACGGCAGTGACGACTGGCGACACGAAAGCCGCGCCGCAACGCCGGAGCCACGGTTACCGGCGCCGCCATTACGCCGACGACGAGTGCGGCATCAACCCCCTGTATCTGTTCGCGGAATGGCTGCGCCAGGAACCGGGTTTCGCGCGTCCAGCACCGCCTCGGCCACCCACGCGGATCCGACTCGCCTGCAAAGCCTGCGGCGCGACCGCCAAGCACACGGATCGCCGATGCGGCGAGTGCGGCGAAAGCTTCCGTTTGGACATCTAGACAGCCCGGCACCGCGGCGGTAATCCCCCGACACGCCGCGGCACCGGGTGCGCCCCCGCCGGACGGGGCGCGGGGGCGGTGGCCTCTCCCGAAGACCACCGCCCCCATCCACAGACTTGCGACGACGGGACAGCGAATGGCCGACACGCCGGACGAGGCGCGCGCGAAGCGGATCAAACGGAATCGCCGGATGCTCGAATCCTGGCGTTCCGGTGTGTCGATCACCGAGATCGCGCGGGAACACCGACTGTCGCTGAGCTGGACCGGGCGGCTGCTGCGCCAGGAAGGCGCGGTGCTCCCGCAGATCCGCCAGGGGGTCCGGCGTGCTGATCTGCCTGTCGCGGAGATCATCCGCGAGTACGACAAGGGAGCGACGATGCAGGCGTTGGCGGACAAGCACGGCACGTCGTACGGCACCATCCGCCGGCTGCTGATCAAGAACAAGGTGCGGATCCGACCGCACGGCGGCCAAAACGCCATCGAGATCTCGCCGCTGCTGCGTCCGACGCGCCGGACTTAGGCATGGAAAAGCCGCCCCCGTGCCCGTGGACGGACGGGCGCGGGGGCGACGATCTGGGGTGTTCAGGCCGCCGGGGGCGGCGAGGCCGGGGGTGCGCCGGTGATCTGGACGGTGCCGGTGATCTGCATGTGCTGGCCGATCGCGGCGTCGATCATCGCCTGCATCGCTGCCGGGGTGGTGCCCTGGAGCGCGTCAACCTTGGCGTTCAACTGGTCGAGCTTCGCGGCCAGCGCGTTCACAGTCGGGTAGACCGCGTGGGCACCGGCGTCGCCGCCGCCGAAGAACCCGGCGAGATATTCGTTGACCTCGGCGTCGCCGGCCTCGACCGGGCTGCCGTCCGGGCGCTTGCCGATCGCGTAGGCCCAGACGGCGGCCGCGATTTCCTGTGCGGTGGGCATGGTGGTGACCTCCTGGTACTGCTCGTTGATATCGACCTGGACGCCGCCCACTACGGCGGTTCCGTCGTTGCGCTGCCACCACGTCACGCCGTCCCACAGCAGGGATTCGCTGCCACACTGCCACAGGAACTCGGACAGCCCAGCGTCGTGGATGGCGTGCGTGAACTCGGAGAAGCCATAGCCGCCCACCGGCCCGGACCAGCCTGCGCCTTTGGCAGTGTTCCAGAAATCGCGCTGGTATCCGGTCGCGGTCACGACTTGGCCGGCGGTCAGATGTTCGTCCGCGGCGGCGCAGATCAGCAGTGTGTTCGGTGCGCCGACGTGCGCGAGGTCGGCCATGATGTCGCGCGCGTGCTGCGCGCCCGCTCCGCTCGAGATGTCGTCGGCGACGTTCTCGTACACGGCGACGACCTGCAATCCGTGCGCGACATAATCGGCGTACACGGCAGCGGTGATGTTCTTGGCGCGGCCCGGGGTGCCCGCGTAGACGAACACGCCGACGTAGCCCTCGGCGACGAGGGCCGCGCCGGACGGGTGCCCGGACGCGTCGGCCCAGCGACCGATGCTTTGCATGAGGTTCCTCCGGGTCAGTGGTGGGCGATGAGCTGAACGATGAGCGCACCGATGGAGGCGACGAACCCAGCGGCGCCCGCGGCGATCGCGCCCTTGATCGCGACGCGCATGCTCGACGCGTGCGAGGCAGCCGCGGCGCGGTCGGCGACCTTCTCCGCCTTGAGCTCGCGGATGTCCCGTTCTGCGGTCACGAGGCGTTCCCCTTGCGCCGCCAGCGTTTGCCCTTGGCCGTCGAGCTTGTCGTCCATGTGCCGCACCTGCTCGCCGAGGCCGTCGACGGA
The DNA here is from genome assembly GCF_000383915.1 of Amycolatopsis benzoatilytica AK 16/65. Classification (NCBI taxonomy): domain Bacteria; kingdom Bacillati; phylum Actinomycetota; class Actinomycetes; order Pseudonocardiales; family Pseudonocardiaceae; genus Amycolatopsis; species Amycolatopsis benzoatilytica. The sequence continues at coordinate 1,202,274 of NZ_KB912942.1, read as the reverse complement.
CTTCTCGACGCGGCCGATCGCGCGCAGGATCTCGCCGCCGGTCGGCTGCTCGGGCAGCGCTGGGGTGGTCATTCGCCCTCCACGAAATCGCGCAGCTTCTCGGTCAGCTGGTTGCGGAAATGCCGCCGCAACAGCATGTGGTGGACGGTGAGCACGGGGACCGTCCACACGACCTGGGCGATGATGTTCGGCCACCACGCGTCGAACGGAGGGAACAGATGCTGCCAGAGAGTCATTGCTCGCCTCCTATGTGGACGGTGACAGAAACGCGGCACCGAGATAGCTGCCGCCGAAGTCGGTTTGGAGCGTCAAGCTCCCGCCGCCCGTGGATTGGTACAGGGACAGGAAAACCGTCGCGTTCGCAGCAAGGTTCACGATCAAGCCCATCTGCGGAGTCGGGCCGGTGAACCCGCTCGGCCCGGGGCCGAAGATGCTCGTCGACTTCGAGTTGCTGAAGCTGGTGCCGTTGATCAGGATGTTTCCCGCGACACCGCCAGTCGAGAAGCTGGGGCATCTGATCTGCCCGAAAATCCAGTACACGCCCGCATGCTGGATCGTCAGCTGGCTTGCCTGCGACGCGCTCCACATGTTGTCGGTGTTGATCACGGCTTGACCGAAGGTGACGTTCGTGTAGACCGCGTTCCCGCAGGATTGGGTGGTGGTGGCCTGCGCGATCACCATCGGCCGCTGGGTGGTGAACCCGGCGTTGCCGTAGTTGTAGAGGTTGGTCAGGTTCGATCCCAGCGCGTTCAGGTCGGCGGCATGGACTACCTGGCCGTCCGTGAACGTCGGGATCGCGGGAGTTGGGATGCCCACGATGCTCCGTCCTTAGTAGACACAAACCGTCGTGCTGCCGAGCACGCTTTTCACGCTGTCGCCCAGAATCCAAGCCTGGGAGATCCACACCGGGGACAACTCGTAATCCGCCGTCCACGTCGACGCGTCGCCCGCCGCGTGATGGTCGATCTTCTCGACGTAGTAGTCCCCGGACACCGTCACGCCCGCGCTCGTGCGCCGCTTCACCGTGATGCGGTCGTCAAGGTCGATCGACAGCACCGCGTCCCACAGCGCCGGATTCGCGACCGGGTCGAGCGTCATCTTCGTGATCCGCGGCGGCACGTTCGTTCCCGGCGCACCGGCCGGTTTCGCGTACCGCTGCACGTAGAACTGCGCGGCCTGCTGCGCGTCCCAATCGTTTTGGGTTTGCAGCGTGAGCGACAGGATCCGTTGCCCGTACGCGGCTTGGCTCGTCGCGTTCACGACGGGCGCGAGCTGGGTGCCGCTCCCGCCAGAGGTGATGTTCGCCTGGCTGTAGACGTACGTCGGGTCGTAGTCGTACTCGACGTTGAGGTACGGCAGCTCGCCCGCGGCCGTGTTCTCGCCGAACGTGTACCGCGACGCGGCGGACCGGCTGTAGGTGTACCTGGTCTCGCGCGAGTCCTGGTGCACGACGCCTGCGGCGTCGGCCCAGGTGGCGCCGTTCTCGGTCTGCGCGATCTCCTGCAACACGTCCAGCAGGAAGCGCCCGTTGTAGCCGAAATCCGGGGCCATCTTCGTTTTGCCGTAGTCCCAGAAGATGTTGCTGCTGGACCAGTATTGGGCCAGCAGGCGTTGCGCCCGGCTGCCGGACAGCTCGCCGAGGTAGCCGATGCCGCGCTGGTAGTGGTTCGACAGCTGGGCGTTCGACAAGGCTGCGGGATAGCAGGCGAGGTTCGCGACCGCGAACTCCGTGACCGGGTTGGTCCAGTAGGTTTGCGCGTCGAGGTAGAAGTTGTTCAGCTGCACCGACCCTGACGGGCTGATCGATGCGTATCCGCCGATCACGTTGTCGACCACGGCATTCAGCTGGTTGCTTCCCGTCAGCCTGATCACCAGGTAGTGCCATTGCCCGTCCGGGAAACCGTTCCATCCGGGAAGGCCGCCGTTCGGGTTGTTGCCGTTCGGGTCGTAGTAGTACCACCCGAGGTCGCCGCCGACGAAGCTCAACCAGCCGATCCCATAGGTCGGCCCGAACGGTTTCGTTTTCAGGTTCTCGCCCGGCGTCAACGCCGCGGCACCGAAGTACGGCATCCCCGACGACGACTTGAGCCAGCATTCGATGGTGAACGCTTGCGGGTTCATCGCGAGCTGTCCTTGCACCGTCCCCTGGTTGGTGATCATGCTGGTGTAGTTGGTGTTGTTGTTCAGGTTCTGCTGAAGCAGCGACACCGCTTCGCTCCCGTCGAGGAACGTGTCGCCGGCGAAGTTGACCTGCCCGTCGGTGCCGAGCGCCGTGTAGCCGAGGAACGGCTGCCCGCCCTGCGGCAGCTGCACGGCCTGCGGCGACGACTTGTCGTTGTACGGGATCACCAGGTTGGGGCTGTCCGCGGCGATCGTGGCCGCGTACGACTGGCTGATCGCGGTGCGGGACATCGGGCTCAATGCGTCGACGCACTCGAGCGGCTTCAGGCCGCGGAAGCCGGCCATGTCCCAGCGTTGCGGATAACGCTCGATGTAGCCGGTGTACAGGTTGTACCAAGTGGGGCCGCTGACGGTGAACGGCGAGGCGGTCGAGCTCAGTTCGAGCTGGACCGCGTCGACGTACACCGTCGCGGGGAAGCTGCCGCCGGTCATCTTGAAGCCGCACACGCCGAGCGCGCCGGACGGGACGCCGGTCATCACCAGGCGCGTCCACACACCCGACGTCGAGGTCGACGCCGACGCGATGGTCGTGCCGAGCGCGCCGGGGTAGTTCGCGAACACCGCCTGCACAGTCGCCCCGGCCGGGAGGTACACGTACGCGGACATCGTGTAGGTCTGGCCGGGGACGGTGCGGAACCCGAACCCGGGAAAATCGGTGCTGCCGGTGAAGGTGATCGCGAGCGAGTGCGTGCCGTCCCACGCCTGCGCCGTCGACTGCGCGAGCGTCGGCGAGCCCGAGAGGGTGCCGACGAACCCGATGCCGGACTCGAAGCTGCAATAGTACGGGCTCGAATTGAGCCAGGTCCCGGCGATGTTGGCGGAGTTTCCGGAGTTCAGCAGGTTCCCGGCTAGCGAGCGTGTCGTCGGGTTCCAGAACGCTCCGATTTGGACACACCGGTACGGCAGCAAGCTATTGCCGCCGCTGTTCCACGGCGACGACGCGTTGACCGGGTTCAGCCACTCCGATCCGTCGACCATGTCCAGCGACGCCGTGCCCGCCTGGAACACGTCCAGCTCGTACTGACGGCCGCGTGACGTCGACCAGGCGCGCACGGTCGTCCCGGGGCCCGGCCCGGGCGTCATCAGCGCTACCTGCGAGTTGCCGGGCGTGTTCGGCGGCCCGGCGGTGAAGTCCGCGTTGATCGTCATCAGCGGGTATACGCGGCTCACGACGCGCTCACCGCCAGACCGTTCGAGCTGTTGCGGAGGTTGTAGCGGAGGATCCCGGTTTGCAGCCACGTTTGCATGTCACGCGAGTTCATCTGGATCACGATCTGCTGCGTCCCGCCGGCACCGCCGCCGACCGCGCCGCCAGCGGAGATCGAGAACGCGCCGTTGATCGCGGTGTGCCCGATGCCGGTGGTGAAGTCGTTGATGAAGCCCTGGACGCGTTTGCCTCCCGAAAGCAGCCCCTCGTGGAATCCGTCCATGATCGCGTTTCCGTGCGGGATCAGAAGTTTCCGGTCGTAGTCGATCGGACCTTTGTGGTCGGAGATCCATTTCCCGATTCCGCCGAAGAAGTTCGTGATCCCGCTCCACACGGACTTGAGGCCGTTCCACAAGCCTTCGAGGATTGCTTTACCGGCGTTCCACAGCCAGGTTCCGGCACCCTTGAAAATTCCGGTGATGAACGACCAGACGCCGCCGAGGATTCCCTTGATGCCGTCCCAGATCCCGGAGAACACTTCCTTCACGCCGTTCCAGGCGCGCTTCCAGTCTCCGGAGAAAATCCCGACGACGAAATCAATGATTCCCTTGATCACTTTTATGATCCCGGAAACCACGCCGCTGATGATCTGCCACGCGGATTTGAACACCGTCGTGATGATGTCCCACGCGAACTTGAACGTGGAGCTGATGACGTCCCACGCGTCCTTGAAGAACGCCTTCAGCGGATCCCACGCCGCCTTGAATCCGGCCACGAAACCGGCGAAAAGAGCCTGCAGCACTTTCCAGAACGGTTCCCAGAAATCCTTGAGACCGTTCAGGACGTGTTCGATGATTTGTTGGATATCCGGCCAGATGCCGCGCGTCCAGTCGACGAGCGCATGCCAGAATCGGACAATCGGCTGCACGACATTGGTGTTGATCCATTGTCCGATCGGGCGCAGGAAAGCCAGCAACGCGTCCCACGCGCGGATGACAGGGTCGATCACTTCGCGCTTCACCCAGCCCGCGAACGGACCGAGCGCTTTCTTGATCTGATCCCAGTGCGTGATGATCTCGTAGACGACGAGCGCGACGATCGAGGCAAGCAAGCCGATCGGGTTCGACTTGATCGCCGCGCCGATCCCCTCCAGCGCATCGATTGCCGATTTCGCGAGTGCGCGGAACCCCGAGGCGATCAACGGCAGCACCATCGCGCCGATCGCGAACAGCACCTCTTTGTGCGCGCCGAGCCACTTCACCGAACCCATGAACCAGTCGGCCATCTTCGACAGGACCGGCAGCAGCACCTGCCCGATCTCGATCGCCCACACCTGGAACTGCGCGCCGACCTCGTTCATCTTCTGCTTGAACGTGTTCTGCGCGTTCGCCCAGTCGTCCTGCTGCTGCTTCGCCCGCTCCCCGACCGAACCCATCTCCTGGTACTTGCCCTTGAGCTTGTCGATCTCGCCGACGAGCGTTTCGATCGTGGACGCGGATTTCGCGCCACCAAAGGACTTGCTGATGATCTGGCCTTGCTCGACGGCGGTCTTGCCCGAGTTTTCGAGGTGGGACTTGAGATCCTCCATCGCGACCAGCAGGCCGTCCGGCTTCGCCAGGTCCCGCGCCAGCTGCCCCTGCTCGATGCCGATAGAGGCTAGTGCTTTCGTCGCCGGGCCGGACTGGTTTTGCAGCAACGCCACCGCGGTCCGCAGGTGGTTCGCCGCGACCTCCGCAGGCATCGAGTTGTCGGTCAGCACCGTGATCGACGCACCGAAGTCCCGCATCCCCAGCTGCGCCTCTTTGAACGCCGGGAGCACGCCGGTGCCGATCGCCTGGGCAAGGTCCTGCATGTGCATGTCGCCGGTGCCGACGATCGTGTTGAGGTAGGCGACGCCGTCCGCGGCGTCCTTCACGTCCTTCATCGCCACGGACATCACGCCGGACATCGCGTAGGTGACCGAGTCGAAATCGGCCATGCCCAGCGCGGCCTCCTGCGCGCTGGCCTTGAGCACGTCGAGGGCAGCCTGCCCGCGCAGACCGGTGGACTCGACGTGATACAGGCCCTCGGCGAGCTTCTCCGGCCCGATCCCGACCGTCGGCGCGAGGTCGAGGACGGCCTGCTTCATCTTGTCGACTTCGCCCTGCCCGGCGTGCGCCTGGGTGGCGATGAGCTCCATCGTCGATTGGAAGCTGGTCGCCATCTTCACCGACTCGACGCCGACCGCGACCGCGCCGGCCGCCAGCCCGAGCAGCGCAGTCTTTCCGAGGGCGCCCATTTTCCCGGCCGTGCCCTCGACGCCGGCCATCTCGCCCTTGGCCTCGCCCATCTTCGCGGAGAAGTCCGCGATGTTGCCCATGAGCACGGCGACGACGGGCGGCAGGAGGCTACCGGCGGCCATGGTTCCTCCTCACCATTTCGACCAGGCTTCTTTGAACAGGCTGTCGAGTTCGGTCGCGGATTTCGTGACCGCGGGCCGCATGTACGGGCGCGGCGGGAGCCGACTGTGTCCGGCCATGCCGCCGAGCTCCTGGATGCGCCCGTACACCGCGGTCGGGCCGATCGACGCCGAAAACCCGGCACTGGACGTGGGTTTCGGACCCTGCACGATCACCGACCGGCGCAGCGTCCCGGACACGAGCGCCGGGGGCTGGCCGGCCATGGACGGTGTCGGTGTGCCGCGTTTGTGGCTGGCCTTGGTGAGTTCTTCTTTCGCCTTGCCCTCGATGACGTGCGCGCCCTTGGCGACCGCGGTCGAGGTAGCGGCGACCTGTCGGGCTATAGAGCCCTCGATCGCGGCCTTGAACTCGGAGACGCCGAGGAAATGGAACTCAGCCACCGCTCACCCCCGGAACGCTTGCTTCTGTTCCTCGGAGCGGATTTCCTCCGCCATCGCGGTCACAGCCGGGATGCGGGCGTACAGGTAGGCGGGGATCTCGTCCACGACTTGGGGCGGCCACCCGAACCGGTCGGCCCACCACCAGTAGTCCGATGCCTCGTCCCACCGGGTTTGTTCCCCGGGCCGCGGCGCCTTGACCGGGTTCCCCGCGAGCTTCGCTCTTACGCGCTCGCGGGCTCGGTAGGGGAATCCGGGTCCTCGTAGTCGCTGGGATCGGTGTTGCGCGGCATCAGCGCCTCTTGCGCCGGTTTCACCAGTTCCATCAGCAGCCCGTAGTCCGGGCCCGTCAGCTCGTCGATCAGGGAGAGGTCGAGCTTCGGCATCAGCCAGGGTCGGCCGTCCTCAGTCTCGTACGGGATCTGCCAATCGGTGACGAGCATGGCGATGAGGTGGTCGGTCGACTCGACCCCGGCGGCGGCGACCGCTTCGCCGTCCTCCTCGTCGACGTTCTTGACCGCGGCACCCATTTTCGCCATGAATGCCTTGGTGTCGCGGGCTTTCAGCGACTCGGGGTCGCGGAGGGTCACTGTGCCGCCGGAGGGCAGCTTGTAGCGAGTCGTCATTGAATCCGTCCCTTCAACTGCTGACCGGCCGGTCAGACGTACGTGCCGGCGGCGATCGCGTTGGTGAGCGTCGCCTTCAGCGGCGAGAACCCGCCGCTGGTGCCGGCGTTGGTGGTGTTGGCGACCGCATCGAACGTGGTCTGGTAGGCGATCGCGCTCTTCCCGCTGTCGTATTTGGCGGTGACGAACGCGCCCTGCTGGACATCCACCTGGCACTGCACCTGCGCGGCACCGGTCAATCCGTTGCTGACGATCAGTTGCAACTGCGGCTGGGTGTTGTTGACCATGTTCAGGTACGGGGTTTCGTCCTTCGCGATGAAGTTCAGCTTCCCGCTGGCGGACACGGCACCGCGCTGGATGATGTACGGGGTCTGCGCGTTCTGGGTGGTGAACACCGGCTCTACGACACGCTTGATCGCGATCTCGCCGTCGGTCACGTTGAGCGCGAGAGTGCCGCCGGTGGCGGGGCCGCCGACGCCGAGCTGCCCGCGCCAGGACGCGATCGGCGTCACGGTCGACGGCGCGCTCGTCGGCGTCGCCGCGGCGATGATCGAGGGCCAGCACGAGCCCTTCGCGTCGTAGGTGAACAGCTGCGACTCCGCGTTCCACTTCAGCGTGAGTTCCGACAGGCACGCGCCCGGCCACTGCCGGGTGCCGGTGCTCGCGGTGGTTCCGGTGTACTGCGTGAACGTGTGCGACGTCGGCTGCCCGTTGCCGGAGTTCAGCGTCGAGAACGCGTGCGTGAACGGCGCGCTGGCACCCGTGGTGGTGAGGTCGCCGAGGATGTTGCCGAGCAGCCAACCGAGCGTATCCCCGAAAACCGGGCCGGAGAACGAGAAATCGGTCTTGATGACACCGGCCTGCTTCCCGTACGACTCGACCATGCTGCCGCGCATCGCCTTGTCGTCGAGGAACACGGGCTTGTCCTCGAAGTCGAGCTTCTCGACGGGGATCGTCGCGGTCATCGCGACAGCGGTCCCCTGCTGCGTTTCCTTGGCGACGCCGAGGAACTGCTTGTAGCTGGTGAACGTGGCTGGAGTAGGCACCGGTCACTCCTCGGTGTGCTGGGCCACGGCGTCCGCCGGGGCTTCGGTGGTCGTGGTCGCGTCGGCGGGCGGCTCGTTCTCGTGCTGCTCGTCGTTGCTGCCGTTGTCCGGGGCCTTGTTCTCTTCGCCAGGCGCGACCGGCGTCCAATGCCCGTCGTCGGGCGGCTCGGGCCAGTCGACGACGTCGCCGTCGGAAACGACGAGAGCCCGGTCCACGTAGACCCGCTCCTCGCCGCTGTAGCGGTATTCCACAGTGGACACCTCTCTCACGCTTGGATGTACTGGTCGCAGTCGAATTCGACGAGCAGGTAGCCCTTGGACAGGCCCTTCGGGGTGGACTCCATGAACGGGCCTTCCCAGCGGAGCCACGGGTCGCCGCCTTCCCCGGCCTGCAACCCGACCCCGTACCCGGCTTCGAATCCGCCGGTCCCCAAGGTCCGGTCGGCTTCGATGTGCGTGCGGATCGCGTCGAGCAGCGCGTACATGACGTCGGCCAGGTCCTCCACGAACCCCGTCGTCGACCGCACGAACGAATGGAGATTCACCGTCCACGACACGTGTTTCAGACCTGAGACGGCTCCGGCGACGGCGACACGTTTCTCTTCGCCGCGCAGCATCTGGACCTGCATTTGACAGCCCATCGAGCCGGGCGTCGCGCCGGTCTGGTGGTAGTCGGTGTTGTGGTCGTCGCTGCGCGGCGGCGACCGGCGCACGATCGGACCGTCCAAACCGGACACTGCGAGCTGCGGGGTCCGGTAGGTGCGGGTGGTCGCGTCGTAGGCGCCGCCGAAGTACCGGCACACCTGGTCGATGGTGTTCACGGAGGACATCAGCGGACCCGCCGGTACGGTTCGAGGAGCCGCTCGGCCTCGGTGACGAACCCGGACCCGTCCGTCGACCCGCCGACACGCGCGTTCGACTTGACCCGCGCGGACGGGAACACGTCCTCCGATTCGCTGTCCGGCCGCTGAAGCAGCGCGGCGGCGTAGAAGATCACCGCGAGATGGAGATCCGCGGGAACCGCGGAGATCCCGACCGGCACGGTCGCGGTGCCGGTGTGCGCATTCTTCAGGCCGCCGGTGAGCGGCACCGTCGTCGACCCTGTCGTGTAGGTCCCGGCGATGGTGACGGCCTCTTCGTGGCCCGGGTCCCAGATCCGCAGCACCTGCCCGGCAGCGAGCCCGGTGGCGTCCTGCACGGTCACGGACGTCGCCCCCTGCGCGACGTCCGCGGCGAGCAGCGTATTGGAGAACCCCGAGGTGTAGGTCCACTGCGCGTAGAGGTCGCCGGCCGCGACGACCGATCCGAACTGCAACGCCCCGAAACCCGGCGACGTGACGCCTCCGGGGTAGCCGACGATCTGTTTCCCGTCCTCCACCCAGAAATTCGACAGATCCGTCACCGGGTTCAACGAGTTCGGCGAGTAGCCGGTCGAGAGCGCGGTCATGGCGGTGACCGGGGAATGGTCGGGGTGGTAGGAGATCCGGCCGTCGTAGCGGGTCCGGACGCGGGCGTTCTCGGTGCGCGAGTGCGCGGTGAGGGTGCCCGTAGCGGCGTTGCCCGACGAAACGCCGAGCTCGACGTACCGGTCCGCCATCGCGCTGGCCTTGAGGAGGATGTTGTACAGCTCGGCGTCCTGGTCGGCGAGGATCGGATCACCGGACCGCAGGTTCGCGACCTCGAGGAACGTCGGGTACGCCTTGAACGATGCGTTGGTGACGTACGGGAGGATCAGCACGGCTCACCTCCGTCTGCTGGTTCGGCGGTGTGCGGTGTGCCCGCGTTTCATGTGGCTGCCGCGATGCGGATGCTCGTGGCTGTGAATGGCCTTGTGGCGGACGTGGGCACCCTTGTGCTTCGCGTGCACGCCGCGGCGCGGGTGCTTCACGAACGTCCTCTTACGCCCGGGTCCAGCTGCCGTGCGCGCAGGTGGCGGCGGAGTCGTCGCCGGGCCACCCTTCCGGCCAGCAGGCGCCGCAGATCTCGCCGTCCGAGTCGTCAGCAGGCGGCTGGTCACCGCCCGGATCGGCAGGTGCCTGCGCGGCGTCGTGTTCGAGCAGCCGGTCGACGAGGTCCGGCTTGTCGCCCTTCGCCGACAGGCCGCGCGAGTTGAGCTCGGCAGCGAGATCGGCGACGGTGCCCGCTTCGTAGAGGGCGCGGTGGTCTTCCGGCATCAGGACTCCTTCGAGCAGGGGCCGCCGCAGCGGCCGCAGGTGACGAACCAGGACCCGAAACCGCAGCGGCCGCAGCGGTATCCGCCGCGCGTGGATGCGCCGGCCAGATTCGGGGTGAACGCGCCGATCTTGCGGAAGGCGGCGGCGTCGGCGGGGTGCATGTCGTACACGCCGTCGCTGGAGCGGTAGCGGGCGCCGGTGACGCCGTCGACCTCACGTTGCGCACCGTCCGGAGCGCACACACGCACCGTGTCCACAGTGGACACCTTTCGTTCGGGCACGCCGAGCAGCCCCGACACGGGGCCCGGGCTGCTCAACGCACGTGGATCACTGAATGCCGGTGATGACCGAGTTCCACGCCGGGGCGTAGTTGACGAGCGTCCCGAACCAGTAGGTCGACTGGTCGTACGTGAACTGGATCTGCGGCCAATCCACGCTCATGTACTCCTGCACGGCGACGACCTGGCTGGTTTCCCCGACGTTGTTGTCCGGGAACGGCAGCGTGCGGGAGCGGATCAGCGCGGTGCCCGACGGCATGTACGGGTGCACCCGCAGGTCGACCATCTTGCTGGTCGGGCTGGCGTGGTTCAGGATCCCGGCGACCATCTCGCCGATGACCTTGCCGTTCTGCGCCGCGCCGAGGTCGATCCGGTAGTTGCTGCTGGACGACCCGAGCAGCTGGTTGCCCAGCTCGTTCCGCACCGCGGCGGTCGACCACACCTCGTCCGGGTCCGCGTAGACCGCGTTCCACATCGCCAGGAACTGCTGCTGGAACTCTGCGCCCGGCGTGGTGTAGACGCCCTGGCCGAGCTTCGCGTTCAGCGCCAGCGGCGAGGTGCCGAGCGCGAGCGCGTTCGTCAGCAGACCGTCGTAGCCGTTCGCGTCCGCGGACGAGTCGGCGGCCGGTGCCGCGGCCGTGCCGGTCACGAGGGACGTGAACACGACAGCCTGCCCGGCGGTGCCGGTGCCCTGCAACACCTCGGAACCGGCCGGTCCGATGTAGATGTTCGCGCCGAACGGCAGGTTCGCCGCGGGCAGGTTCACCGTGAGGGTGCTGGTGCTGCCGGTGGTGGCCTGGGTGACCGACGCGGTGGCGGCGGTCTCGCCGAACCCGGATCGGGCGGTGATGCGCACCGAGTACGTCGCGGCCGCGATCGTGCCGCCCGTGGTCGCGGTCGACAGCGTCGGCTGCGCCGGCTGCGTCATCGCACCCACGAAACCCGTCTTCGAGCCGCGGCCGTACAGCAGCGCCTTCTCCTCGCCGAGCAGGTGCGACCACAGCAGCGAGTGCTGCGACAGCTGCCGCACGTCCTCGAACCCGACACCGGCGAACTGGGCCTTGTACGTCACCATGTCCGACAGGGACATCTCGACGTAGGGGATGACCTTGTCGTCCGCCGCGTACTGGATCTTCTTGCCGCGGCGCAGGGTCAGCGACCCGAACGACGGCGTCCCGGAGTCCGACTCCGAGTTGAAGAACGGGCTGATGTCCGGGACACCGCCCAGACCGGCGTTCGTGACACCGTTGATGCGCTTGTACTCGCGCGCCGCGCCCTGTCCGCGGACCCGGGACAGCTCGTTCCGGATCGGCGTGAACTTCGGGTACATCTCCTTCGCCGGGGCCTCCAGGTCGTACGGCACCAGCTGCGTGGTGCCGCCAGGGCCCTGCGGCCCGGCGAACGTGATGTCCTTGCCGAGGTCGGCACGCATCTCGCCGAGGGTGGTCTGCAACTGCGCGGCAGCGTCGGCGTCGAGGCCCTTGGTGATGTCCGCGACCCGCTGCGCGAGGCTGTCGAAATTCCCGGCCTTGACGATGCCGACCCGCGGAGCGAACCCGTCCTTGCGGGAGTCGCCGCGCTCGATCGCTTTGGTGAGCAGGTTCTTGTACCGCTCGAACCGGTCGCCGACGTCCTTCGTGGTTTCGGCGTCGGCGAAAACGTCCTTCAGGACGGTGGTGGTGCTCATGGTCATGCTCCTTCGCTGGCCGGCGCGGCGGTGAGCTGCGCGGCCTTGTTCCGGTAGTAAGCGGCCATCTCCCGGTCGGTGACCGTGTTCGCGAGCCGCGTCAGCCGTGTGGCCTCGGTGGTCTTCGCGAGGTCTGCGGCCGCTGCGTCGGCGTCCGCGTGGCGGGTGATGGCGGGTCCTCCCGGGACGGGCGTGGCGAGCACCTTTGCCAGCTGCACCTCGAGCGACTTGATGCGCTCCTCTGAGGCAGAGATGACCTCTGTGACTGCGGCCTTCACCAGTTCGGCGAGGTTGTCCGGCCCGGTCGCCTTGGCGGCGTCGGGTTCCGGGGTCTTGGGTGCGTCGGGCTCGGCGTTCTTGGGCTGGTCCGGCTCGGCGGCGAGGGGGATGGTCACGAGGTTGTCGGCGCCAGTCGGCGCGGTGACGTCCTCTTCGGATTCGAGGCACATGAACCACTTCAGCGCGCGGACCACGCACAGCAGCTCGTCGATATCGCAGGCGTCGGACAGCTGCCCGGCGGCGAGGGACTGGGCCTCGGAGACGATGATCCGGCCGATGATCGCGATCGCTTCCTGCGCCGAGGCGATGTCCTCGTCGGGGCTGGCTTTCGCGAGGTCGACGCCGAGCGCCTTCACCGCGTCGACCACGGCGAGCGCCGGGTGGGGCGTGTCCGGCTCCTGCTCGACCGTCGCCGTATCGTCCGCGTCAGCGGCCTTGTCGGCACCGGCTTCGCGGTCGTCCTGGTGCTCGGCGTATTCCTCGACCTTGACGAGCATGTGGTCGCGGTCGAGGTCGACCGCTTTCACTGTGCTGCCCGGCTTCGCGGCCTTCGTGACGGTCAGCGTGCACGTCGGGTTGCACGGCCGGTCCACAAGGGACACCTCGACGATCTGGCCGCCGACGATCCGGCCGCCGGGCGCGGACTTGTCGGTGATCACCCGCGGGTTCTTGATCCCGATCGAATAGCCCTTCAGGACGTCGTTCTCGACCTTTTTCGCCGAGACCGGGTCGACGACCTTCGAGCGGAGCAGCCAGTTGTCGCCGTCCTGCGTGAGGTCGGTGCCGACACCGGCCGCGATCGCGGTGTGCTGCTCGCGGACGTTGCCCCACTCGAACCAGTCCGGCATGGCCGACTTCAGCCACGTCGGGTCGCAGATCTGGTCGTCGAGGTCGAGGGACGGGTTCGTTGCCGAGCCCTCGACGATCAGGTTCCCGTCGTCGTCGCGGTAGTGCTTGACGATCTCGGCGTACACCGTGGTGGTGCTCATGATTCCTCCAGGTCCGCCGCCGAGAGTCCGGCGGTGTCTACTTCGCTGATGTCCACGACCATCGGGGCCAATGCGCACCGGCAGTCCGGGTGCGCGGGGGGTTGATACGAGCCGGACGGGAACGGCTGGGACAGCGGGATCGCGCCGGCGTCTTCGTTGCCGGTGCAGTCCGGGCACACCCGTTCGTCTTCGGCGGTCATCCAGTACGCGGCTTCGATCCCGTTGCGCGCGTACCGGTTGAGGGTGGCCGACGACATGGCCCGGTTCAGTTCGGTGGTGGCGACCATCCGCGCCCACCGCGGATCGTCGAGCACCCGGGCGAGGTTCGCGGCGAGCGTGTCGGCGCTGTCGCCGTTCTCCACCGCGCGCGCCAGCTCCAGCGCGAGCGCGTCCATCCGATGAGCCGCGATCGAGGTGATCGTCACGTCGGCTTGCTCGAGCAAGGCTTGCAGCGACGTGTCCCCGGCGAGAAGGTCGAGTGCGGCTTCGGTGTCCCCCGGCGTCCACGATCCCCAGTCGGGTTCGACGTTGGCGAGCAGCGCGGCCGCGGACCGGTCCCCGATCAGGTAGCCGTCGGTGTAGACGTCCCGCAGCACGCCGCGGAGGGTCGCGGTGACCGTGACCCCGTTCTGCGCCAGCCAGGACTGTGCGTCGACCTGGCCGGGGTAGATCGGGGCTGCTTTCCGGGCATGCCGCCAGTCAGCTGCGATGGTCTGGGCGTCCACTGCCCTAGTCAAAGCCGCCGAAATGCGTTTCCCCCACAGCTTCGCGGCCGCCTGGTCGACCTTCCACCCTGGCCATTCCTTGGCCACCGGGCCTTTTGGGTCGACACCACCTGCCTTGATCGCGTCGACCTCGGCCGGGGTGTGGTGCTGCCACCGGAACTCCCGCGCCCGCGTGCCCTTCGCCGCGAACTTTCGGTACGCCGCCAGCTCCGCTTTCTTGGCCGCCTCGGTCCCGGCGGCGTTCGTCGGCGGTTTCTGCTGCGCCGGTTCGGGCTCGGCCGGGTTCGCATCCCCGTCCTGGTCCCCCGCGGCACCGGTTTCGTCGGCTTGGATCGCCGCGGTGTTCGGGTTCGGCGAGCCCGGCGGCGCCTGCGGCGGCGTGATGAACGTCCCCGCCGGCTCCAGGCTCGACGCGCCTTCGAGGAACACGAGGCCGCGCTGCGTGAACAGGGCGGGCATGTCCGCCTCGTCGAACTCGTAGCGCGGCAGGCCGAGCCGGTCGCGCCGCTCGTTCAGGGTGATGACGCCGCCGTTCAGGCGTCCCTGCTCGACGTCGTCCGCGGCGGCTTCGTCCTCGTCATCCAGGCCGAGGAAGTAGAACTCCAGTTCGTCAGGCGCGCCGAGCTGGGTGCGAGTGACGTCGGTGAGGAGCCGCTTCAACCATTTGATCAGGGACTGATCTTTGCGGTCCTGGACGTTTTCCTGGCCCTCGTGGAAACCCGACGACCCGAGCCCGTTCGTCTCGGTGAACCCGAGCTCCGGCAGCGTCGTGTCGAAGTGCGACGCGACGAGCTTGATCAGGTGCAGGTCGTAGTCCGGCTTGTACCGTTCGGCGACCCCGCCGCCTTCCCTGCTTGGCACGATCCCCGGCGGCAGGAAGTTCACATGCTGCCGCTGCGCGCTGTCGCCTGCGTGCAGGTCGTTGAAATACCGCTCCAGCTCCGCGACCTGCTGCGGCGACAACCCCGCGTCCGCCGCGACCTCGAACAGCGACGTCGGCATGCTGCCCGCGGTGTATTCGAGCGTCATCCACCGGTGCCGGTGCATGTACAGCTCACCGTCCGACAGGGCCTGCTCGACCGCGCTGTGCCCGTACGGGGTCCACACCCGCTGATTCCGCGGCTCGTAAATCAGCTGGTCGGACGGCATCAACGGTCCGGTGCCGCCGTCCGCGTCGACCTCCATGCTCAGGTCCCGCCGCGGGTAACCCCACAGGATCTGCTGGAACGCCGGGAACGGCGGCTGCGGCCGGCCGCCGCGCTCGTCGAGCAGCGGTTTGATCGTGGTGCCGTCGAGGATTTCCAGCGAGTGCAGGTCTCCGCCGTAGGTGTACACGGGGTAGATCGAGAGAGCGTCCCCGACGAACACTTCCTCGAGGAGAATCCGCAGCCACGCGTTCCAGCCGCGCCGGTTGCGACGGTCCGGCATCTGCCAGAACGCCTCGCAGCGTTCGATCGCGGCGGCGTTCTCGTCGCGGAGCTTCCGCTCCAGCTCGACCCGCGGCGTGCCGGGGTTGTCGCGTTCAGCGTTCTGGATCGCGGTTTTGGTGAGCCGCACGCCCCAGTCGAGCGCGCCGATCCGGTCCTGCCGGATCCCGATGCAACGCCGGAACAGCGGGATGAAGTCGGCGGCGTCGCGCAGCAGCTTCCACGGCAGCAGCCGGTTGTGCTTGCCCGGCAGGTTCCAGCCGACCGAGTATTCGAAGATCCGCGGCTCGGGGCGCCCCGTGTCCGGGCGGGGCGCGTCGATGCCGACCGGGATCGACGGCAGACCGGGCCCGAACGGGTTCTGGTACCAGATGTCCGGGCGCGGCAGCGCCTGCTGTTCGTAGCCGGGCTGGATCTGGCCGCGGCCTCGCTGCGTCATCGAGGCGACCGCGGTGGAGGCGTCGCGTGCGCCCTGCGCGGCGGTGGGGATGTTCGCCTTCGCCGCGTCGGGGATGCCGAGGCCGCCGCGACGGACGGTCTGCGGCGGTCGACGGCCTTGCTTGCGGCGCTTGCCCACCTCACACCCCCTTGCGTGCAGCCACGAACTGCTTCATCCAGTCGACGGAGTCGGCACCGCGCGGCGCGTAGTAGGCCAGGAGCAGGGCGTCGGCGTTGTCCGGGGACCGGCCGAGCCGGATCTTGGTTTCGTCCTTGGGTTCGACCACGATCCGGCCGGAGCTGTCGAGCGCGTATTTCGGTGCGGTCAGCTGCGTGAACAGCTTGTCCCGATAGGCGGTGTCCAGCGTCGAGAAGTCGATCGCCCGGTCCTCGGCAAGCTTGCGGCCGACTTCCCACCAGATCTGCGACCGGAGGTTCCGGTACTTCTCCGGCTGCGTCGAGGCTTCGGCGACGTTCACGCCGACGATCGATGCCGTGATCTTTCCTTCGCCGGCGAGCTCGCGGAGCCGGCCGACGATGCCCCAGCCGATGCCGATCACGTCGACTTTCACCGCGGTGGCACCGGTTTCCCGGATCGCCTCGACGATTTTCCCGACGGCCTGCATGCTGTCGCGGGTGCGGGTGGTCCAGACTCGGCCGGCGACCATGCCGCGGCGTTCCTGGATGACGGTTTCGTCGCCGCCGGCGCCGAGGTCTACGCCGAGTTCGACGGGCAACTGTTCGGCGTCGGTGTGCGGCGGCGGTTCGGGGTGGGTGCAGGCGCGGAGCGAGCTGTACCGGACCACGCCGTCGTCGGCGTCGTCGGGGAACTCGCCGAGGACTTTCGCGATGTACACCGGGGACTGCTCGCCGTATTCGGTCCGCATGTCTTCCACATAGGACGGTCCGACGAGCGCTTCGGAGACTTCCTGCGGCACCCATTCGCCGGTGAAGTTCGGGGTGTCGAACGCCGAGATGGTGATCGTGTTCCAGTCCTCTTTCCCGCACACCCGCCGGAACTCGCTGCCGGGGTCGTCGGGGTTGCCGATCGCGAGGATGCGGCAGTGTTCGCCGGTGGTGATCGCGCGGGCGGCGGTCCAGAAGTGCTTCACGATGCCGCACGCCTCGTCGAGGATCACGAGGACGTAGCGGGCGTGGATCCCTTGGAACGCGTGCGGGTTGTAGTCCGACGGTTTGCGGCCGAACGCGACCAGCTGCTTGCCGATCTTCCACTCGGTTTCGTTGACCCTGCCTCGGAACGGCTCTCCGCGGGCTTCCGCGACGCTGGCCGCGTTGTTGATCTCCGACCAGAGGATCGCCTTCACCTGGTCGCCGGTCGGCGCGGTGGTGACGACCCGCGCGGTACCGGCAGGGTGGGTTTCCATCCACCACGCGGCCGCGCGGCTGGCGACCCGCGACTTTCCCGGCCCGTGGCACGCTTTCACTGCCGTGTACCGGTTGTCCCGCACCGAGTTCAGGATCTCGACCTGTTTGGACCACAGATGCTCGCCGAGCCGTTCCCGGGTCCACAGCGCACCGTCCCGCGACAGGCGGCGCGCCTCGTTCGCCGCCCGCATCTGCGCGGTCGCCGAGGAAAACGCGGAGACGTCAGCCCGCGACCAGGCGGAGGTGGCGGTCGATGGCATCGGGTGCCGCCTCCCTCTGCTCCTCGGTCAGCCCAAGATCATCGAAGACCGCCGTCAGCAGCTCGACCAGCAGCGCGCCCTGCCGTTCCGCGAGCTCGACCTGCCGTTGCGCGAGCCCGGCCGCGACCGCCTTCGCCGCGAACCCGGCGCAGCGTTCCCGCTCCGCGGCTTCCAGCTGGGCGAGGCCGCGGATCTGCTCGCCGGTGGCGTAGATCCCGCCGGTTTTCGAGTCGTCGTAGGTGTAGCCGACCAGCGCGGCGACACCGCCGGTGTTGAAGATCCGTTCAAGATCCTTTTTCGCGGTCTGGACTTCGGCCCTGTCGCCGCCCTCGCCGCCGAACCCGTACTCGATCTCCGTGTCCGCGACCAGCTGCTCCGCGGCGTGCGCCTTCCGCAGCCGGTCCGCAGCGTCGTACGCCTCTTGCAGCAGCCGCCCGTACAGCTCGACCCGTGCCGCGGACTGCGACACCAGCCGCAGCAGCACCTCGGCCGGATCAGCGTGCGCGTCGCCGAGCCCCCACCGCATCACCTCGGCACGCACCTGCGCCCGCGCCTTCACCTGCGGCGCCCGGCCGCCGTGCGACTCGCACACCGTCGCGCCGTCGATCGCGTAGTTCTTGCAGGCACGGGTTTGGACGGTCCCGTTCTCGTCCCGCAGCATCTGCCCGTCGTCGCCCTTGAGCGGCACCCGCCCGGTGCACTTCGGGTTCGGGCCGTTGCCGGTCGACACGGTCAGCCGTGCCCGAGCGGGTTCGGCGCGGGAGCGGGAGCGGGAGCCGGACCGCGATCGGCGACCAGCGCCGGCGCGACCGCGGCCGCCAGGTCCACACGCTGGTAGTCGTCGCCGACGGTGGTGCCGTCCGGCTGGCGTGCCGGGTAGGACACGGCCTGCACGGTGTACATCTGGCCGGCGACCCGCACGGGCTGCCCGATCTGCAACGGCGCTTCTAGCTGCGCCGTCGCGATCTTCGTGCCGTTCACGAACGCCTGGACGCTCGCGAGCGGGGTGCCGACGCGCACGGAGACCACGGCGGCGAGGTCGGGGCCGGCGTCGCTGTAGGTCGAGAGAGTGAGTGTGCTGGCGGTGCCATCGGTGGTGTTCTCGACGGCGCGCAGCACGTGATGCATCGCGGGGTCCAACCCGGTGACGTCGACGAGGTGCCCGATCCACTCGCTGTGGCTGGTGGGCTGGAAAGTGCCGGGCTCGCCGGTGAGGCGGACGGTGTGCTCGATCATCGGCCGCCGCCGATCGGGGTCATCGGACGGCCGGCCTTGACGTAGGCGACCTGCGCGCGCACGAAACAGTCCTTCGCCTCCACCAGCTTGCGGAGTCCGGCGGACAGTTCGGGGCCGTCCGGCAGCGCGGCGACGAGCGCCTCGGCGAGGCGGCCGAACGGCGCGCTGATCTCCGCGAGGTGTTCCGGGAGGTGCGTGTGCTCGAACAGGGCTTCGAAGTGCTGGGTGCCTGGATGCCGTCCGCTCCAGACAGTGGGGGTGCTCATGCGGTTCCGTCCTTCCGCTGTCGGGTCTTGGTTTTCGCGGCTTTCAGCTGGCCGGTGAGTTCCATGAAGATGCGGCGGTTGCCGACGTCGAGCGCGCGGTCGATGCGGGAGAGCAGCCACCGGATCGAGGCCGGGTCGCTGCCCATCGCTATCGCCAGATTCCGTAGACCAGGTGCCCGATCAACCAGAGCAGCCACACGGTGAGCGTGACCCCGATGAGGTAGTGCAGCGCGGTCCAGTGCATGAAGTCCTGGCCGGGCAGGAACTGTTCCATCCGCCAGAAGTTCTCCGAGAGCGTGTTCTCGGGGTGGTGGGTGGCGAGCGCCCAGAACTCGGGGATCGCGAACGACACGAACATCGTGGACGCCCACACGATCCAGTAGACCGACATCGCCTTCATGGCGCACCTCCCCTGGGCATGAAAAAAGCCCGAACCAGTGGTCCGGGCTCCGGAGACAGTGCTCCAACGTGATCGAATATACGTTCGCCCCTGGTCAGCGTCAACGAGGGGGCAGTTTCCGGCGCGGCGCGCTAGTGGCTGGGGCAGAAACAGAAGCTTCCCCCGCAGCTGTAGCACTGGGGCTTGCCGCGGCACCGTCCACAGTCACAGTCGACGGGTTCGGTGTGGTAGCGGACCTTGTCTGGGTCGGTGCTGTCGTACGGCATGCGGCAGCGGTCGCACGTGACCTCGACGGGACTGGCTTCGTTCAAGATCGTTCTCCCTGCGGGTCGTTGCCTGTCCCGGCTCGGGTGGCCGGGGTGGGGAGTTTCGCAGTCGGGTCGCCGGTGTACCAGCGGAGGAACGCGTTGATCACGCCTGCGCGGGTGGTGCCTTGCACGGTGGCGATCTGGCCGGCGCGGTCCCAGAGGTCTCCGTCGACGCGGACGGTTTTGTTGAAGGTGGCTGGCTGGTTGGGCATGCCCTGAGGCTAGCACGGGTGCACTGGCACCCGCAAATCCGAGTTCCCGAAAAGAATCTTGATTTATGTATTGTAGGTGCCATTGCACCCGTGCTATAGTTATTACATCAGCAAGAGAGAGAAACCCCGGAGGACAAAATGAACGAGATCACCTACCCCCTCACCGCAGACTTCGCCGCCGCCATCGGACGCACCGCCGACACCGACCTCCGCATCGCCCGCAACCCCCGCCAGGACCAGGACATCCGGGACCGCTCCGCCGCCGCCCACCAGCACTGGATGGACGTCCTCCACACCGACGCCAGCCTCGAATACCCCAGCGCCTGACAGGAACGCCCCCGGCTCCGGCCGGGGGCACCCCCACCCCCCCACCATCCATACCAGACAGGAGACCGGCCGATGCTGATCACCAACAACGACCTCCCGGCGCTCACCGTCGCCGCACTGAACCGGGCCTACGAAGACCTCGCCCTCCGGCTGGCCGACTACGACGGCGTGCACGGCGACCGCCTGAGCGCCCGCCTGGTGGCCATCGTCGATGAACTGCACACCCGCGCGGGCCGTGAGAACATCGCCCGCTCGATGATCACCGACGACTTGCAGGACATGCTGCCGGACTTCGAGGAAGTTGCCGCGGTGTGCGGCATCCGACCCGCACGCGCCCGGATGAACCGGCAGCTCGTGGTCGACGAGTTGCGCCGCCGCGGGGTCGATGCCTGACCTCTACTGCTGAGCCGAAACACCGCGCCCGTCCTCCGCGCGGTGTCGCCGGGATCGTGACCGGCCTGACGATGGCTCCCAAGGATGTGATGATCTTGAACGGACCGACTCCGGAAACCAGCATCGAAGTCCCGGTGATCTTCGTGGACGGCCGGTGGCAGGTCGACCAGCGCGCGTTCGGCGAACCGCTGTTCGCCGTGTGCGAGCCGTACCTCGACGACCCGACTACACCGGGCGGTGACGCGATGCTCGCCCGGGCGCGGGAGGTGCCGCTGCCGGACGGCGCGGAGCTGGGTGAGCTGCTGCGCACCGCCGAGCGTTGATCTTGGCCCCGCTCAGTACGAGCGGGGCCAAGTCGTCATTCTTCCCACCCGGCTTCGCATCCGCAGGGTCATTTGTCGGCAGCGGCGTCGCGCAGCCGCCGCATGATCGCGTCGCGCCGCTGCCGAGAGTCGGCGTCGCGCCCCTCCAGGCGCCGGAGGATCGCGGCCCGGTACGCGTCGGGGTCGTCGACCCACCCGGGCTCGCCCAAACCGCCGTCCGCGGCCGCTGTGGTGGCGTTGCGGCGGGTCATCTGGGCGGCTTCGGCGAGCTGGTCGCCGGTCGCGCCGGCGAGCTTAGCGATGGCGATGCGATGGTTGCGTTCCTCGCGCAGCGTCTCGACGAGCTGCTCGGCGAGGGCGAGCAGGTCCGCGACGGCGCGGACGTCGTCGAGTTCGGGCGGGGGTGGTGTGGGTTTGCGCGGCATGGTTCCTCGTCTATCCTGGTCGGTGGAGTTCTTCTCTCGGGGCCCCGGCGCTGTGCTAGAGCGTCGGGGCCCTTCTACGCCGAGGGGGTTCCGGCGGGACGCCCGGGGGCGGCGGTGTCGCCGCCCCCGGGGTTGTTCATCCGATGATCGATCCGAGGTGCTTGGCGTCGAGTCGTCCTCGGACGACGCGGACGCTGCAGCCGAACTTGAACCGCGTGTCGGCCCGGTTGTTCACGCCTCGCCAGTTGTACCGGTCAGACACCGTCGTCGCGCGTGCGCGGATGGTTTCCGCTGTCCACTGCTCGAACTCGGCGTTGTCCTGCACGTGGGCTTGGACGGTGATGGTTTGCCCGGAGACTGCGATCACGAGGATCACGGTCGAGGGCATCCGGCCTTCGTGCTGGTCGACCTTGAGGTCACTCAAGATCCGTCCAGCGACGCGGTACAGGTCCTCGCCAGCACTTTCGTGGTAGCGGACCCCGTAGAACCGGTCATCGGCGAACTTGTCGTCCATCCGGAGTTCCTTCCTCTCTGTAGTTTTCCCCGGGGGCGGTGCTAGCGCCCGGTTCCGGGGGTCCCGTTCGGGACTCCTTAATTATGCACCCTCACTTCCCACTATCGCAAGGGGATAGTGGGAACTCGGGGGACTTTTTTCAGGAGTCGCCGCGTGCCAACGCTTCCGCACGCTCCACCGCCAGCTCACGCGCCCGATCCCCGGTCACCGCGAACGCCTCGACGAAAAACACCGGACGACCATGCACCGCGGCCTCCAGCGCCGCCGCCTGCTCGTCGACCACCACCCGCTCTCCGGGCATGTCCGCAGAGCCCAGCACCAGCCGCGCAGCGCCCTTCAGCGGCGCCGGATCCTCCGGCACGCTCACCTCGCCGTCCCGCACCACCGCACGGCACCGGAACACCTGCGCCACCAACCCCACGCCGGGCGGAACCATCGGAACCGGCGCGACGAAATGGCCGGCACCGAGGTCACGCGCGATCCGCGCAGCCTCGGCATGGTCGAACCACGCGCCGACAGGCTCCGGCACGTCGCCGAGGGTGCGCAGCACGATGAACACCTGGTCTGTCATGGCTGTCATCCTGCCTGGTCGAAGGTGAGGTCACCACGCCGCTTGACGTAGCTTGCGAACACCTCGGCGCGCAGCAGCAACGGCCGACCGCGGGTGCCGGTCTTGTCCCAGCCGTCCTCGCTCGCCCACCTGCGGAGCGTGCCGACCGGGACGTTGAACTGGGCGGCGAGGGTGCCGTAGTCGGCGCGGGCGTCGCCGAGCTCGTGCCAGCGGTCGCGGGTCCATTCGGTGCCGCAGTTCCGGCAAACGATCTTGGTCGCGCCGGGCCGGACCCGCAGCGACGCACCGCACGCGAGGTCGATCGGGATCCCGAGCGCCTCCCCCGCCACCACGATCGTCGGGCACTTCCCGACACGCGTGACCCGGTCGAGTTCGCCGCGGACTTGCCGCAGAGCCTGCGTCACCGACCGCATCGCCTCGGCGAACCACGGCACCTCCGGGCTGGCCATGATCCAGTCCCAGTTGAACCGCAGCGTGTCCAGCTCACGCGTCATGGTGATGCGCCCGGCCGGGACGGTCGCGAGCATCTGCGCCGGGGCCACGTCGATCGACCGTTCGGCGCGCACCCACCGTGCCCACGACTCGACCACCGCGAGCGCGCTGTCGTCCCGGCTGCGCGGATCCGTGTGGGCGAGGATCGCGTCGACCGCCGGCGACCGCGGACCGGGTACCCGGCGGGCACCGTCGCCGCCGCGGCCGCCGGGGATGAGCTCGTCGAGCTCGGTGACGGCGCGGTAGGTGAGCGCGAGCCGGGACAGGACGCCGCGGAGGTTTTCGCTGCATGGCGGGCAGACGAGGGTGCCGGGTGCGGCGCGGCGCGGGCAGGGCCGGTCGCCGTCGCGGGTGTGGACGGGGAGCACACAGGCGCGGGGCTGGTTCAAGCTGCCCTCCGGATGAGTGCGTTCCACAGGCGACGGTGGAACGGCGGCTTCGGTGTGGGCTCGACGGCGACCTTGTCGATCTTGGTGAGGGCGTGCTCGCGGATCCTGTCCCACTCGGCGTCGAGTCTGGCCGTATCCCCTCCGGTGAGCAGCCGCGCGATGATGTCCGGCAGATCCGGTTCCGGATCTTCAACCGGGCGTTCATTTTCTGCCGGGGTTTCAACGCTTTCGGGCTCTGGCGTTGATTCCGGCGTGGATGCGGCGACCGGCTCGGGCTCGTCGTCGACGGGCTGCTCAAGCTTGAAGCGTCCCTCTTGGTACGGCCCGGTGTAGGCGGGTGCGTGCAGTCGTTTCGGGCCGATGCCGGGCTGCCAGTGGGCGACGCACTGGTCGTAGCCGACGATCGCCCACGAGGTGCAGCGCGTGCCGTCGTCTTCGATCTTGTCGCACAGTGGCCTGCTCATTGCTTCCTCCTCGGTGGCGGGTCTTTCTCGTCGATCAGGTCGTTGAGGGCTTCGAGGATTTCCTCGTCGGTGTGCGGGTCATCCGGGTCAGCCATCGGTGGCCCCCAACGCGGTCGTGATTGCCTGGACGGTCTGGCACGGATACAAGTCGCAGCAGTCGTTGCACTTGATGTCGACCGTCTGGTCCCATCCGTGCTCGATCTCGATCGGCTTGTGGAGGTCGAGCACGGCGCGCAGCGCGGCGAACGCTTTCGGGGCTTCGTGCTCCCGATCGTCGAGCAGATCGCCGCGATAGAAGTCGGTCTCACTGGCGTAGGTGTCGATGAGTTCGCGCGGGTCAGTCATCGTCGTCCTCTTGTTTCGGCGGTGCCGGCGGTTTCGGTTTGCGTTTCTGGCCGGTGCCGAAGCAGCTGGTGCACGGTGACGGCCGTCCCCGTTTCGGGGTGGGGAGCTTCCCTTGCCCGTTGCACACGGTGCAGGTCTCGTATTCGTCGCTCACGGTTCCTCGGTGATTTTGATGGTGAGCCAGAGCCGCCGTTTCCCGGGTCCGTTGTGGATGGCGGGCGCCCACCAGGTCAGGTGCTCGGGGGTGTCTTTCGGGATGAGCTTCGCGTCGACGAGCCCGTCGACGGCCGGTTTCTGGGTGGCGACGAGGTTGTCTTCGTCGCGGCCGCGGTTGTCGCCGGTGGCGTAGTGCAGTTGCACGCTGATGTGGTTGTGGCGGCCGAGTTTGAGTTTTCTTGCCTCCCAGCCGACGGCTTCGCGGACGACTTGCTTGCGTCGTGCCACTTCCCGCCAGTGCAGCCGCTGGTTCATCGTCAGCGGCGCTTTCCCTTTGTGCAGCGGCACGTCGATTTCGACGGGGTCAGTCACCAGCAACCACCTCGGGGTAGGTGGGTTGCCAGCCGTCGAGGTCGTGGGGGCCGAACGGGACGAGCCGATCACCGACCCAGCGGCCGGACCGGTCGGGCGGGGTGACGGCGGGGTCTTCGCGGGACGCTGCGAGGTCGACGGTGATCGTTGCCTTGCCGCGGAGCGCGTCGAGCACCGTCTGTGCCCGTGCCGGGTCTTGGACGGCGAGCAGCTGGACGAGGCCGGGGATGACATCGAGGTTGCGTTCCCTCACCGCGCAGGCGATGCCGTGCTCGATCTGGTCAGGTGTGAACTCGTGGTCAGCCACGGTCGGCCTCCTGCGCCTGGCGCTCGACGGGCTGTCCGTGGGCGTGGTTGCGGAGGAAGTACTGGATTGGTGCCGCCGATTCCCGGTTCGTCCAGCCGCCGGAGACGCTGAGCTTGTGGTAGGTGCACCACAGTTCGATCAGTTCGCCAGCACCGGCGATCTCGATGTGGTCGGGCACGGTCCAGCCGAGCAGCGTGCGCGGGGCTGGACTCCCAGTCTGGGGCGAACTGGGAGTTCGCTGGGAGTTCGTCTCGCCGGCCGGTTCCTCGCTGGCGCGCCATGAGGTTGATCCGTGGCCGCAGCCGTGCGTCCAATGCGGTCCAGTGTGGCCGGTCGGGTTCTGGCAGCGGGCCGTGTCGTCGGACGGCAGCGGCTCGCCGCACATGTCCTGCGCCGGTTCCTCGCGGTCCGTGACGGGCTCGACGATCGCATCGATCTTCTCGATGACCTCGATCGGCTGCAGCTTGTTCTCCAGCTGACCGAAGTCGAGGATCACCTCGCGCACCTGGTCGAGCTTCGCCGCCGCCGATGGTTCGCCGCGTCCCGCGCGGTCCTCGAACACATTCCGGATGCCGTCCAACGCCTTCACCGCACGGGTGCGCACCTCGTCCGGGTTGCAGCGGCCAAGGCTGAGCATGAACGCATGGAAACCGGCGGCCAAGGTCCCGGATGTGGTCGAGCTTCGACAGGGCCGCGGAACGCTCGCGCTCGGCAGCGACGACGCGTCGAGCCTGGTCGTTCTCCGCCAGCGTCCACTCTTCGAGTTGCGCCTCAGCGGTCTCGGCGCGGTGGCTGTCTTTCCCGGCCTGCACGATGATCCGGGCCATTGCACCCAAGGTTGCGGCGTCCATCGAGGTGTTCCGCTTCGTGCCGCTCGTGATGTCCTCGGCCGCCTTTCCTGCGAGAGACGCCGCCGACCATGAGCGGTGGCAGTCGTTGTAGAGCGGACCGAGCGCGAGCACCACCTGATCGCACTGCCGCGACGCTTCGCGGTTGAGCCACTCGTCCGCTGCCGCGAGCGACTCAGCCACGGTTTCCTGGCTCGCGTTCGGCCGCTCGCTGGCGGGCTCCAGCTCGACCCGCTCGTACCAGATGCCGTCCAACTCCCGGAGTTCCCCGGCGACCATGCGGCGTTCGATTTCCGCACCCTGCTCGTAGTCGCTGAGCCCCGGCAGCCCGGACAGGACATCCATCCAGCGCGCCCGCTCGGACGGGTCCATTGCGCCCAGCTGGCTGGCCCTCTCGCTGGCGTTCTCGCCGTCCGGGGTTTCACGGGTGGGCGGGCCCGACGGGTCGCCGCTGAAGTGATCTCGGATCTGTTCGATGGCTTCGAGCATTTTGGCGAGGGTTTGGGGGTCGATGAGCGGCGTGGCTTGTTTTGCCCAGTCGGGCAGTTGGCGGTTCATCGGGTGTTCTCCTCGTGGGGGCCGAAGGTTTTGCGGCGGAGTTCGTCTCGGCGGAGGTGGGGTTTGCAGTTGAGGCAGGGTTTGGCGGGGATGGCGTCGCGGTCGATCCAGCCGGTGCCGTCGCAGCGTGGGTCGTGGGTGGGGATGGCCGGCCATTCGTCGGTGACCTCGAGGATTTCTTCGCCGGTGCGGTCGAGGGTCATCACGGCCACCGCGCGAGGAGGCGTCTGCGTTGGGCGTTGGTGAGTCGGACGGCGCGGTCGTAGACGGCGGTGATGCGGGCTGCGGGGGCCATCCAGGTGTCGAAGGGGTCTTCGGTGGAGGGTTCGAGGGGGCCGATGGGTTCGACGCGGTAGAGGTCGCCGTAGAGGGCCATGGATGCGTAGAAGCGGGCGTATTCGCGGTCGGTGGTGAGGTAGACGCGGTCGGGTCGGCCGGTGGCGGGGTCGATGGCGTGGCCGTTGATGAGGGTTGTTTGGCCGTCGGCGCGGGCTTGGCAGATGAGGCAGTCGGGGACGGTGCGGGTGTGTCCGGGTTGGACGAGGTCGCCGGGGCGGAGTCCGGGGTTTCCGCCGTGCCAGTAGCGGGTCATGGTTCCTCCGTGGCGGGGAGTCCGCGGCGGCAGAGGGGGCAGGTGGGTGTGCCGGTGGCGTCGCGGTGGGCGGGGAGGCCGTGTGCGCAGTTCCTCGGCCGGAGTTCGATCGGGTTCGGGTCGGGTTCGCGCGCGGTCTGTGGTTGCGTTGGGTCGGGACTACAAGGTTGGTCGCTTTTAGGTGGTTGGTGTTCTTGATCTGGTAGTCGCTCGGAGCTGCGAGCGGTCAATCCGTCGTAGCGAGCGGTCAATCGGTCGGTAACAGTGTTTTCCGAGCGGTCAATCGGTTCGTGCGCCTCGGATTGGCCGCTCTCCTGGGCGAGCGCTGAAACCGAGTTGTCCACAGGGGACTGTCCACAATCACCGCTCTCTATGGCGAGCGGAGTTTCCGGGTTGTCCACAGGGGACGGTTCCGATTGGGCGCTCTCCTGGGCGAGCGGTTCAGCGTTCGTTTCAGCGCTCTCCCTAGGGAGCGGTGCGGCGTCCGATTGACCGCTCGCCATCGGGAGCGGTGCAACCTCGGACGGCGGCAGAAGAACGAGACCGTCCACATCGGCCGGGAGCGTCAGCCGGTACTCGGTCGCCTTGCCGTGCCCCGCGCGGCCGCCGCCCCGCGACACCTGCTCGATCAGACCCGACTCCCGCAGCGCCGCCAGCAACCGGCGCACCGTGCTCTCCCCCTGCCCCGTAACCGCGGCGAGAGCGTTCACCCCGGGCCGGACACGGCTGCCGTCCTTGTCGGCGTACGTGGCGAGCGTGAGCGCGACGAGCTTCAACCGCATCGGCAGCCCGAGACGGCGCACAACGCGTTCCCACTCGAACCGGTCGCACGGCTCCAGCCCAGTCGCCATCGTGGTCAAGCTGCGCCCTCCCCGTCTTCCTTGTGCTGCTTCAAGGTGCGGGTCTTGCGGACGCGGTTGCGCTGGTATTCGCGCTCCAGGCTGATGATCGACGGGGACCGTTCCCCGCGGCCGTAGGCGGCGTGGGCTTCCTTGATGCGCCTGTCCTTGTCGGCCATGAGCGCGATCGCGATCAGCACCTGCACGAACAACTCGGGGTCTTCGCGCACCCAAGGGGTGAGGATGTCGGCGACGTGTATCGCATCGGTGTTCTCGGCAAGCTGGATGATGACGCGGGCTCGTTCGGCGATGTGTTCGGGAACGTCGCGCAGGTGTTCGGTCACCAGTCACCTCCTCGGTGGGGTTGAGGGATGGCGGCCCGGCCGGATCGGGACCGGCCGGGCCACCGGGTCAGGACTGCGGGACGGTCGACGCGGGCGGCGTGCCGAGCAGCACCGGCACGTCGTGCGTCTCGGTGAGCTGGTCGGCGATGCCGTTGCGGATCTGCGCGAACGCCTCGCGCTTCACCAGGTCCGGCCGCTGGAGCACGAAGCCCATCTGAAGCCGGCCGCCGTCGATGCTGTAGCGGAGCCGGGCCCGGACATCCACCGGCGGGTAGCCGAGGAACGGCGTCAGCCGGACGACGAGCTCGCGCGGAACGGCGACCTGCCCGGCCGTCGTCTTGGTCGCGGTCTCCTCGTTGTAAGTGAGCTGCACGTCGCCGGTGTCGAGGTTGACTGCCTCGTGGAACTCGGCTTTCTTGTGCGCGCGGAAGTGGGTGGCGACCTCCAGCAGCGTCGCGCCGTCCGGCTCGACGAACGCCGAGGCGTTGTCCGAAAGGAACTCGGCGAAGTCCAGCTGGCTGAGGTACTTCCGGTCAACGGCGAGGAACCTCGACCAGTCCGGGTCGGTCTGCAGCTGCAGCACCGCGGTATGGTCCCGCCAGCCGGCCACCGGCTCGTCTTCGCCGCCGCCGTTTTCCTGGTGGTCGTTGAACACCGCGGTGAAGCGGGCACGGTCCTCTTCGCCGAACACGGTGGTTCCGGCGTTGCAGAGCCGTTCCGTATAGATGGTGAAGTCGCCCGGGTCGTGCAGGGTGACGGTGCCGCGCGCCCGGGTCGGTTCGGGCAGCCACTTCTCCAGGTTGACGGTTTCGAGCCGCTCGTCCTGGCGGGCGGTGCGTGCGAGGATCGGGCCGTCCTGCACGACGTTGTAGGACGCGAGCGCGGCGTCGTTCGCCTCGACGCGGCGGGAAAGATCGGCGATCAGTGCGCCGGTCGGAGTGTCGGTGTCGTATTCCACGACGGGTTTCTCCTTGCAGTGGTTGGGAAAAGGGGACGGTCAGTACAGGGATGCCTGGTTGGGGTCGTCGCGGACGAGCCTGCCCTCGTCGGTGGCGTAGAAGATCGACGCCGGGGCCTCGAACTTCGGTTTGGTCGAGGCGACCGCGGCGGTGACGAGCACCGCGCCGTCGACGCCGTGCTGCGGCTTCACCTGAAGCGTGAGGGTCAGCTTCCCGGGCTTCAGGGTCGTGGTCACCGCGGTGACGAGCTCGGCGAGCTGCGTCGACAGCTCCGCGTGGGTCTTGCCTTTCGCGAGGTTGAGCAGCGTGGCCGCGAAGTCCGGTGCTTCGGTCTGCTTGTCCTCGGCGGATTTGGTCGTCGTCACTCGTTTTCCTTTCGTGGTGGGGAAATTGGCGTGTCGGCGGGGTCGTGGTCCTCGGGCGGCGCGGCCCCGCCGACAAATCAGGGGGCAGGCCAGGTGACGGTGACGTCTACCTGGGCACGGTCGATGAGGGCTTCGAGGACGTACAGGTCGTCGTCGCGCAGGTGTTCAGCCGAGTGGGCCTCGAAGGCGCGGATGTTGGCGGTTTCGCGGGCGTGGTCGGCGATGAGTCCGCGGGCGATGTCCCGGAGCGTGTCGATGGGCTCTTCGGTGACGATCTCGTGCAGCGGTGCCCGTTCGACGACGTCGTTCCAGTCGAGCGTGTCGTCGCCGTTGAGGGAGTAGCGGCCACCGGCGAGACGCTCGACGATCTCGCCGTCGTGGGTGCGCAGGAACAGCACGTCCGACGGCTCGGGGGCGTCTACGTCGAAAACGCGAGGCTGGGTGGTCACGATGTCCTCCATGGACAGTTGAGTGGGGCCGGCCGGATGCGCGCCGGTCGGAATGCGTGGTGCGGGAGGGTTGTTGCGCCGCCAGCAGACCGGACCCATGCCGCGCCGTCTCGACTCCTCGCTCGTGAGGGGCCGGTTGCACGTCGGGACCTGGCAGCGATCGGTCACGCCGACCTCCGAAGGTCGTCGTCGACCGCGTCCATCCGGACGCCGGCAGGACGCGCGGCCGGGTTGTCGATCTTGTCGTCGTCCCACGCCAGCGGCGGAACCCAGCCGTGCCGCTGCGCGTAACGCCTGGACTTCCGCGCGAGCGCGTCGTCTGCGGGGGGCTTGTCCCACAGATCGTCGTAAAGCTGCACCACCGCGCGACGGCGCGCGGCCGTGATGTTCGGCTGCCCGTGGATCAGCGGCCAGAAGTTGTTGGGGGTCAAGCCGAGGAGTTCGGCCAGCTGGGTTTGCGTCCAGCCGATCGCGACGAGCGCGCAGAGCCTGCGCCTGGTGCCCGTTGCGTCGACGATCGCGTGCGCAGCCATTCCCTCGGCGTTGATCTCGACGGCGAGAATCTTCTCCGCGGTGGCCGCGCGGACCCGTTTCGACGGTGCACGACTCGTCTGCCCGTAGAGCAGCTTGCTCACGACGGACGTCGAGAGGCCGGCGAGTTCGGCGGCGCGGCGCCAGCCGATCCCGGCGTCGCCGAGCGCGCGCAGGTGCGCGCAAGCGGGCTCGGCGTCGACATAGGCCGCGCGGCCGTAGCCGCGCTGCCGTTTCCGGTCGCGCTGGTAGGCGTTGTTCGCCTCCCGGCAGACGTCACACGGACAGTGCTCCCGTACGTATTTCGCGCGCCCGTGCGGACGCTCCGCGCGCGTCACCGGATCCACCCGGCCAACGCGTCACGGGCACGGACGCGGGTCGCGGCGTGCAGGGTGCAATACCGGTGCTCGTAGCCGGCGATCTCCCAGCGGCCGGGTTCCTCGCACGCGGGCCACGCCGGTTGCGGGATCCCGCCGCCGCAGACCGCGCCGACGAGCGTCGACGACCGGGTGAGCGAGCTGTCCTCGCACACCCGGCGGTCGGCAGACGGCGCGGCCCGCGGAATGGCAAGGCGGACGGTCACCGAGTCGCGCCTTCCTGCGCGGGCAGCGCGAGGTCCGGGTCGTCCGGCAAGGTCGGGTCATCGTCGGCGTCGAAGTCCTCGGCCTCCAGCTCTTCCGGCTTCGTCTCCGGTTCCTCGGCGACCGGCGGGGTCGACGGGGCCTCGGGGTTCGTCAGGGCAGCAACCTCGGCCTTGATGACCTTTCGCCGCTCCGGCGTGGCAGTCCGCCACTCCAGCTTGTACTCGGCGACGCGGTCCTCGACCGTCTCGACGAGCGGCTGCACCACGAAGATCGCGGACTTGCCGCGCGTCACCAGCAACGGCACCTGCCGCTTCTTGTCGATGTGGCTGAGGTGGCTGATGCGGGTGCCGCCGACGGCCTGGCCGCCGAACTTGACGTCGGGGTCGCAGTAGAGGCGAACACGGCGACCCACGTACTTGGACCCGTCGGCACCCCAGCACGCGACGAGCACGCGCCGCATGGACTTCCCGGGACGCCAGACGCGAGGGAACTCGACCAGCTTGATGTTGACGGGCTGCTCGGCATTGCCCGCGCCGATCGCGTCGATGGTAAAGGTGCGCGGGCCGCCGAGAAGGTCGACCGCGTCGAGCTGGTCGCTCGTGGGTGCAATGCTGTCGGTGAGGTCCATCAGATCGTCAACTCCATGAAGTCGGGAGTCCGCTCGGTCGCGGGAAGTCCTTCGGTTTTGGCCAGGTAGTCCGCGGTCATTTCCGCTGCCGTGGCCTCGAACTGCTCGGCTGCGGCGATGATCGCCTTGTGCCACAACGGGTCCGGGTACACGCGCTTGTGCCACATCGGCATTCCGCCGGAGAACGAGATGAAGTCGAGCCACTCACGCCCGGAGACGAGCAGCCCGGCTTGGCATTGCGCCATGTACTCGGCGGGCACCTCGTCGTCGAGGATCGTGCGCAGGTGCAGCTTGGAGCGGCGCGATTTCACCTCGATCAGGCCGACTTCGCCGACGAGACCGTCGGGCGAGTAGCCGATCTGCCAAGCGGTTTCCTTGCGCAGAAGGAAACCGACCTCGCGGACGGGGCGCTTGTAGAATTCGGCGTACAGGTCGCGTGCCCGCAGTTCGTCCTCGACGCCGCGGAGCATGTCGTCCCCGATGTAGGTGGGGTCGGTGTAGCCGGTGATGCGTTCGGCGACGAGCTGCGCGACGATGCTGCGGCTCTTGTCGTTGGCAGCGATCTTCATTGTTTTCGGCGTGACGAGCTGGCCGACGACGGACGCTGTGACGATTCCCCGGCGCTGTTCGTGCCATTCGTCGGAGCCCTGGATCACGTCCGGGAATTCGGTGAGGCTCACGAGGTCACCTCGTGCGTCATCGGCGTGTTCGACCAGTACTCGATCTCGTCCCGCTGCTCCTCGGTCAGGAACGGGCGGTCGTCGAGCAGCTCCGGGTCGGTGATCTTCGCCAGCTGGGTGCGGGTGATGGCGACCGGTTGTGCCGGACGGCCAAACTCCTCCGCCAACGCGTCGCGCTCGGCGCTGGGGACGACCAAGACTTTCAGTTTCGCGGCAATGTCCGTCCCGGGCAGGAATCCGACAGCGTGCAGGTGGTAGTACTCGCTCTTGTGCACGGTCATCTCGACATCGCCGCCGAGCGTGTCGGCCCACCGCAGGAACGTCGCGATCTCGTGCTCTTCGCTGTGGCCATGGAAGTCCACGCCGTCCGTGCGGAACTCCACCGCCAGCAACTCGGGCACGTCGAACTTCTCGATGTAGTACGCGACCGCGCACAGGCGGGCAGTGGTGTCGTTCATCGGGTCGCCTCCGGGGCGGAAGAATTGTTGGCGGGAGCGGGTTTCTGCTCGTTGTCGTCGACCTGCTCGGCAGGCGTCGGCCGCGGGGCCTCGACCTCGACGACGTTCTCGATCCAGCGCGCGCCGTCGCGCAGCTTGCGGACGATCCCCATCACGCACCCCCGGACAGGCGCGGGTCGTCCGCGGTCGGTTTCGGGTCGTTGGCGCGCGCGAAGATCGCCTTCGCTTCGCGCGCGAACGCACGGTCGCGGTCAGCGCTTTCCTTGTTCTGCGCCTTGTTCCTCGGCACCGGGTTGTTCTTCGCCTGCTTCGGCATCAGAACCACCGATTCCAGGGCTTCCACGAGCCGTCGCGCTCCAGGTGCTCGACCGTGATGTCCCGGTCGTCCACCGACTCGCGCTCAGCCCGGGCGATCAGACCCTCACGGCCATCCCGACCGAACGTGCAGTGCTGGCAGCCCTCCACGTCCTCCGTGAGGACGCCGTCGGCCGGGAACGGGCCGGGATGCGGGTAGACGCGCCACCGAACCCAGTGGCCCTCTTCCTCGCACTGGTGGCACGGCTCCAGGCCGATCTCGTGCGCCTGCTCGTACTCGCGGCGACCCGACGGGGTCTCGATCAACGGAGTGATGACCGGCGGCCCACCCATCACGACGTGCTCACGGGCGGCGGTCATGACAGCGCCCCCAGCGTCTTCTCGAAACGCTCGTTGATCACGTCGGAGTCGAGGCCGTAGGAGCCCTCGGTCACCCCGAACAGGTAGGCCAGCTCGAAGCCCAACGCGCGTGCCGCCGTGTAACGGTCGTCGCCGAAACTGCGGATGTGCTCCAGCTCGCGGGAGAACGCCGTCTCCAGGTGCGCGTGCACCAGCTCGATCACCGTCAGCGGGTTCTTGATCTGGCTCATCGGGCCACCGCCCACACGCCGCCCACGACCAGGACGACCGCGACCGACAGCAGCAGCGCCGACACACGGGCCCTGGTGAGGTTCCGGTGCACCCACCCGCGCAGGGACACCGGCGCGGCGATCGCCTCCAGTTCTGCCGTGTGCTCGACCGCTGCCTCCGCGAACGAGTCGACGAACTCTTCGGCCGCGCGGTGACGACCCGACGGCGTGGCCGCGAGCACCCGGCGCTGCAAGTCCTCCCGCGTCGCGTCGACGTGCGCCAGCTCGACGACGAGCGCCCGGCCCGCAGCGGTCAGGCTCTCGCCGTGCTGCGGGTCCCAGCTCAAAAGCCCGACCCGCTCCAGGTCCCGCAACGCCTGCGTGTCGTAGATCTGCTCCGACGCGCGCTCGGGGGTGTCGCAGTCCAGCGCGAGCAGCGTCTCCAGCGCCGCACGCTGAGGCGCGGGAAGATCCGTGAGATACTTGCTGTCGATCATGAGGGCTATCTCCTCTTGGTCACGCCCGCCCCCGGCCCGGGGCGGGCACCTTTTTGTTGTGGGTCAAGCGGCCTTGCGCTTGCGCCGGGATTCGGCAGACTTCGCGGCGAGCCCGAGGAAGTACGCCTTCTTCGCGCTCTCGGCGCGCTTCGCGCGCTCGGCCGGGGCGAGGACCCCGTCCGGGTCGACCTGCTTCTCGAACCGGTCGAGGAACGCGCGGGTCCCGGGCGCAGTGCGCGCGGTGCGGTCCTCAGTGAGGGCCCAGCTCGTGTGCGACGCGATGCGCGCCGCCAGCTGCCGCTGCTCCGGGGTGCTCATGCCGCCGCGCCGTTCGGGATTCGCCGCGGGCCCTTGGACGGTTCGCGGTCCTGTCGTTTCGGCGGGGCAGTCGGTTCCCGCTTGGGCTGCTTCGGCGGGTCGTCGGGGACGGTGCCGTCGAGTTCGCCCGGCTCGGTAGGGACGCCGAGGTCGGTGAGTGCGGCGGCGATGCGCACAGTGCCTTCGGGGGAGGCGGGCCGGGTGCCGTTCTCGATGCTGATCATCGCGGCCCGGCTGTAGCCGGCCAGCTTGGCGAACGCGCCGGACTTGACGCCGGTGCGCTGCCTGCGGGCTCGGACTCCAGTGAGGATGGCCATGTATGCAGATTACGCAGTTTGCGCACAGAGTCAAGCATGAAGTGCGTATAGCGGGCCGGTTGACTGCGTGTAGTCGCATGAATTACTTTGAATGCATGAGCAGTCTGCGCATCTTGGGACGACCCGGACAGCGCCGTGCCTTGGCGCCCTGCCGCCCGACCCCCCATCCTGCATACGTGGACACGCAAAACACGCAAAAGAAGCGCCGCATGGAGGCACTCGGCGCGCAACTGGCGAAGCTCCGCACCGACCAGAACATGCCGCGACAGGACCAGCTCGCGACTGCATCCGGCGTCGGCGTCCGCACCATCTCCGACATCGAAACCGGCAAGAAGATCCCGCGCGTGACCACCATGCGGAAGATCGAGGCAGCGCTGAATCTGCCCGAAGGCGCGACCGACGACTTCATGGACTACGCGATCGACAAACTCGTCCCGAAATCGGCCGGCTCCGATCTCTACCCCGCCGAGGTCTACGAACGCGAACCGCGCGGCGAGGTCGAGCACGAGATGCTCGCGATCCGCGGCGAGACGGACGACGTGAAGTGGTCCTACATCATCGACCGACGCAAACGCCTGTTCGACGAGAAGCGCCGCGACGTTAGGCGAGGCTAAACACTGCTCCGTCCGGTTATTTGTAGGATTGCGAAACGATTAATGGGTGGAAAACCGCTGGCCACGGCGATATTCGTGGTCTAGTGATATTCCTTCTACTGGCTGCACTGGCACTGCTCGCGGTGATCGCGGGCGTCATGATCCACAACGCGATTGCGCTGCGGAGACTCCACCGGCGGCTCGACGCGCGGGCCCGGCTCGACGCATTGAGCCGCGCCCCCGACGACGACGGCGGCAGCCGAGGCACCGCCGAACCGGTCCTGCGCATCATCAAAGGCGGCGCGATGGCCATGATCGGCGCGGCCGGGGCCACCATCGCGTGGACCAAGGAACACCCCGCCGCCGCGGTCGTCGGGCTCGTCGGCGCGGTCGCGACAACCGCGGTTGTCGCCGCGTCGACCCCCATGGCTGTGCCGGACATCGGCAACCCCATCGCCGGCGGACCCCCGCCGCCGGTCACCGTCACTCCGCTGCCCGTGCCCCCGCCGCCGGCCCCGCCGGCAACGCCGGACCCTGCGCCGACGACACCGCCTACGGCCACGTCGTCGTCGGAGTCCGCGGCGACAGTCGCCGCACGGGCGCCC
The DNA here is from genome assembly GCF_000383915.1 of Amycolatopsis benzoatilytica AK 16/65. Classification (NCBI taxonomy): domain Bacteria; kingdom Bacillati; phylum Actinomycetota; class Actinomycetes; order Pseudonocardiales; family Pseudonocardiaceae; genus Amycolatopsis; species Amycolatopsis benzoatilytica. The sequence goes on along the minus strand of NZ_KB912942.1, from coordinate 1,166,246 downwards.
GCACCGCACGAGCATCCTGTCCCCGGCGCGCCGCCGTATCTTGTCGCGACGCGGACCACCACCGCGCAGCCGCCGCACCCGGCCTCGCCTGGCACGTCGACTCCGGAACCGCCGGGAACGACCCCCGCGCCGAAACCGCCGACGCCGACCCCGTGCGGCGGCATCGACGTCAACCTGCGCCCGATCGCAGATCTGTGTGTGCTCTGACCCCGAACCGGTGCGGCCGCTTCCCCCGGCCCCCGCACGGTTCCCGTAAAACTGCGGGGGGGGGGGGCGTCTTCAGCCTCTTTTCCCCTTCTCCCCCAACGCTTACAGGTCGCCGAGATTCAGGCCCCGCGACTCCTGGGCGGCGCGGTCCGACGCCGTCGCCTGCGTATAACGGTCCAGCATGTCGCGGCGCGTCCATCCCGCGATCGCCATCAAACCGCCCTCACTGCCCCCGGCTGCCAGCCACCGCTGCGACGCAGTGTGCCGCGTGAGGTGCGGATGGAAGTGCTCGATCCCCGCCGCCTCGGCACGCTTCTCCAGCGCGCAGTACAGGCCGTGGTATCGAAAGCGGCCGTCGCCGCGCCCACCGAGCCACAGTGCAGGAGACGCCGCATCGCGATGCGAGCGCCGCATCCGCAGGTACCGGTCGATCGACAACGCCGTCTGAGGCCCGAACGGCACGAACCGTTCCTTCCCGCCTTTCCCGCGCACGATCAGGAGCCCGCGTTGCAGGTTGACGTCGTCGACGTTCATGCCGCACACCTCGCCGGCGCGGACGGTGGTTTCGAGCATGATCCGGACGATCGCTTCGTCGCGGCGGTCGCGGAATGTCTTTCCCTTGCAGGCGTTGACGAGGGCAGTGCATTCGTCGTCGGTGAGGCGGGGCACGACCTTGTTGTCGACCTTGGGGCGTTTGACGCCGATGAGGTCGTCCCGGTCGAGCTCGCCCTCGTCGGTAAGCCATGCGGAGAAGCGGCGGAGGGCGGAGAGCCGATTCACGGCGGTGGAGGCCTCGGCGCCGCGCTCGAGGAGGTCCGCGACGAACGCTTTGACGGTCAGGTGGTCGAGGACCAGCGGCACGTCCTCGCGGTCGCAGTAGGCGAAGAACTGGGTGACGCCCATGGTGTACGCGTCGAGGGTGCGGGGGGATTTCCGTTCGGATCGGAGGTGCAGTTGCCAGGAGGAGAGAAGGGGTCTCAGGTCGATGTCGGGCACGGGCGTTATCTTGACTCGTAGCGGCGTCCGATGCAACATAGTCAGCGTTGACCCGCAAAACCGCTGGTCACGGCCCAGGTAGCCGCTTACTGGGAACCTAGATAATCAGCCGTTCGCTGGGCAGCGCGGTCGGCACCGCGATCTTCGGCGCGATCGCCAACGCGACGCTGGCGTCCCGGTTCTCGAATCCGCCCGCGAACGTCGCCGGGCACCTGCCAGCGAGCGTCGACGCGACCAGCCGCGTCTTGGACGGCGCGCGCGACAACTCGCCGGCGACGGAGTACGTGCGCCAGTCGCTCGCGGCCGCAGCGCACAACGTGTTCGTCGCGATCGTCGCGGTGTCCGTGCTCGCCGTCGTCGCGCTGCTGCTCATGCCGCGCAAGACAGAGCAGCTGACCTTCGCCTGACCGTCAGTTCTGCAGCGGGCCCAGCTCGCGGACGAATTCGTCGAGGAACTTCCGGTAGTCGCCGGAGTAGCCAGGCCGGATCACGAATTTCGTGAGCCCGGCGTCGATGTGCCGCTCGATCATCCGGCGGGCTTCCGCCCAGCTGGTGGGGATGAGCTCGGTGACCGGGCGGCCGGGATTGCGCCGTTCGGCCGTCGCCCGCAGGCTCGCCGGAATGCCGTGCGGCGCCAGGACCAGGCTCAGCCCGAAGTGGTCCGGTTCGATCTCGCGCCCGGCCTCGGCCGCGGCGTCCTGGATCTGGAGGCGGGCCGCCCGGGCCTGGTCCGGCGTGTGGAAGCTGCCGAGCCAGCCGTCGGACAACCGGCCGGCGCGGCGCAAAGCGGCCGGGGCCGCTCCGCCGAGCCACACGTCGAGCCGTTTCGCCGGACGCGGGCCGATGGTGACCCCGTCGAGCTGAAAGAACTCGCCGTCAAAGTGCACGTCGTCCTGTTGCAGAAGCAGCCGCAGCACAGTCAGCGACTCGTCGAACACCGCCGCGCGCCGGCCGTCGGGCACTGGGAACAGCGCACGCTCCTCGGGCCGCGCGGGCAGCAGCCCGAACACCGGCAGCACGCGTTTCGGAGCCAGCCCGGCCAGCGTGACCAGCTGTTTCGCCACCAGCACCGGATTCCGCCCGGGCAGGATCGCCACGCCAGTGCCCACTTTCAGGGTGCTGGAGCGGGCGAGCGCGTGCGCCATGCCGATCATCGGGTCGACGTCGGAGGAGTAGACGATCTCGGACAGCCACAGCGAATCGACGCCGGCCGCCTCGACCTGCTCGGCCAGTCCGGCGAATTCCGCCGGCCCGGTCCCGACTCCCGGCGCCACCCCCAGCCGGATCTTCAGCACATGCCCCCCTCTTCCGCGTCGGCGCTTCCCACTATGCCGGAAATCCGCGGTCAGGCGGTCGCCTGGATCACCCGGCCCAGCGCGGCGTGCAGCGCCTCGAGTTCGGAGACCTCCATGCCGAGCCGTTCCACCACCCGGTACGGAATCTTCTCCGCCTCCGCCCGCAGATTCCGGCCCTTTTCGGTCAGTTCCACGGTCAGCTGCCGCTCGTCGGCGCGGCTGCGGCCCCGGGTGACGTAGCCGACCGCCTCCAGCCGCTTCAGCAACGGCGACAAGGTGGCCGGCTCGTGGCGCAACGCGGTGCTGAGGTCCTTGACCGACCGCGGCGACTGCTCCCACAGCGCCAGCATCACCAGGTACTGCGGATGCGTCAGCTGGTGCGGCTCCAGCAGCGGCCGGTAGATCGCGATCACGCTGCGCGAGGCGACCGACAGCGCGAAGCACACCTGCCGGTCCAGTTTCAGCGGGTCCTCGCCCAGATCGATCTTGGCCACCCGTACCTCCTTCTGGTCCAGCCCACTCTAGCGCGATCTCCGTCGCACTAATGATTAGTATGCTAATAATTAGTGTACTGTACCGAGTGGCGACGAGGAGGAACGATGACCGAACGGCCCGGCGTTCTCCGCTGGTTCTGGCACGCGGCCGGCGGACGGCTGCCCGAGCGCTACCGCGACTGGCTGCTGCACGACGCGACGTCCAAGCACTGGAAGGCGCGGCACGTCCTGCGCTCGACGGTCGGCATCGCCCCGCTGTGCCTGGTCTGGCTGCTGCTGCCGGCCCCCCTCGGGTTGCGGCTGGCGATCGTGCTGATGGCCGCGCTGGTCGCGTACTTCTACTCGTGCGCCTACATGGAGGAGAGCATCGACCACCGGCTGTCCCGGCACGGTTTCCCGCCCGGCACCGGCAAGCGGATCCGGCGCGAGAAGGCCGCCGAGGCCAACGCCGAAGCGACCGCCCGGTACATCGCGATCTACCGGCAGAACAGCGGCGACTAGACTCGGTCTCCGATGAGACGCAAGCGCCCGGCCCCGATCCCGCAACGGCACGGCCTCGACCCGGCCCGGCTGCGGCTGCCGGACGAAGGCCCGTGGGCGACGCTGCTGGAGCACCTTGTGGAGCGGCTGCCGCGCGTCGCCCCGGAACGGATCGCGGAAATGCTGCGCGAGGAGCGCATCCACGGCGAGGACGGGCCGCTGGGCATCGACTCGGCGTACGCGCCCGGTTCGTTCATCTGGTTCCACCGCGACCTGCCGGACGAGGTCCCGGTGCCGTTCGACGTCGCCGTCCTGCACCGCGACGAGCACCTGCTGGTGGTCGACAAGCCGCACTTCCTGGCCACCATCCCGCGCGGACGGCACGTGCTGGAGACCGCACTGGTCCGGCTGCGCCGCTCGCTCGACCTGCCCACGCTCTCCCCCGCGCACCGGCTCGACCGGGTCACCGCCGGGGTGGTGATGTTCGTGATCACCCCTTCCGCGCGCGGCGCGTATCAGACGATGTTCCGCGATCGGTTGGTGCGCAAGGAATACGAGGCGATCGCGGCATACGATCCGGCCTTGCCGCTGCCCCGGACGGTACAGAGCCGGATCATCAAGGAACGCGGGGTGCTGGCGGCACAGGAGGTGCCCGGCCCGCCGAACGCCGAGTCCACTGTGGAGCTCCTGGAACACCGGGCCGGACTGGGCCGGTACCGCCTGCTGCCCGCGACCGGGCGGACGCATCAGCTGAGAGTGCACATGTCTTCGCTGGGAATCCCGATCCTGGGCGACGATTTCTACCCGGACCTGCGGGAGAAACCGCTCGACGACTTCACCCGGCCGCTGCAGCTGCTGGCGAAGGTGCTGGAGTTCGACGACCCGATGACCGGGGAGCACCGGCGGTTCGTGAGCCGTCGAGCGCTGACGGCCTGGGATTCTCCTGCGGAATGGCTTTCGTAGCTACTTTTCCTTCGCCAGAAGGAAATGCGCGCCGGAGTTGAGCAGAGCCTGGCGGCGAAAGCTGGGTTTTCCTTTGCCAGAAACACACTTAGAGCTTGTCTCAGGTGGTGCGCGCCGAACGGTCCGCCGGTCTGTCCGTGAAGGGCCCTTTCAGGGACTTGGATTCCCTCAAGGGTCCCTTCACGGACGGTCGAGCAGCCATCACGTCAGCACCAGGTGAGGCATGCTCTTAGTGCCCGCTCACTTGGTCCAGAATTTGATGCCGCTCCACTCCACAGTGATCGGACCAGCGCCGCTGGCCGTCCGGTACGAACCGAATTTGTCGTAGTAGCTGCCGGACGGGCTGTCGTCGGTCTGTTTCAGCGAACCGTTGATGTACACCTGATGCGAGCTGCCAGGCTGGTTGATCGTGTTGACGCGCACCGAGGTGCCGACAGTCGCGCCGGTGGCGACGGTCTGGCCGTTCTCGACCGTGTAGAGCCGGCCGCCCTTCTCGACGGCCAGCAGGAAATACGGGCCGGCGTTCGAACCGTCGCGGAAGGTCTGCTTCAGGCTGATCCGCGAACCGGCCATGCTGGTGATCTTGAATGAGCCTTCGAACTGGTGGGTGCCGCCGGTGTAGGTCTCGTAGCGGCGTTCGGCGCGTTGCTCGCCGCTGCTGTCCGAGCAGGTCAGCTTGAAGGTGAGCCCGCTGACTTGGCCGCAGCCTTTCTGCTGCTCTTTGTAGCTCGGCGACCATGGCGTCCAGGTGCCGCCGCCGACCTGCGCGGACGCTGCCGGGGCGAGGATCGCGAGCCCGCAAGCCGCCGCTGCCAGCGCTCCGCCGATCCGGGTTCTCGTGCGCACGTGCCAACCTCCGTGGAACTCAGGGCGGCGGCGGTGGTGGTACAGGTCCAGACCACTGGTGGATCACTCTAAGTCCGCGGACGATTGCGGACAAGGGCGGCCGCCTTGACGACTTTGTTTGTCACTGCTTGGCTCAGCGGATGCAGGACGTCGTAGTGATCGAGGACCCCGCCGTCGCGGCGATCGCACTGGACCCGGTGCGCGCCCGGCTGCTGGCCGCGTTGACCGAACCGGCCTCGGCCGCCGCGCTGGCCACCCGCGTCGAGCTGACCAGGCAAAAGGTCAACTACCACCTGCGCGCGCTCGAGTCGCACGGCCTGGTCGAGCCCGCGGGCACCCGGCAATGGGGCGGCCTCACCGAACGCCTTTTCGTCGCCACCGCCGGCTCCTACCTGCTCTCCCCCGCCGCGCTGGGCCCAGCCGGCACCGTCCGGGTGAAGGCCGACCGCCTCTCGGCGAGCTACCTGCTGGCCGTCGCCGGCCGGACCCTGCGCGAGGTCGCCGGGCTCGTCCGCCGCGCCGCCCGGGCCGGCAAACCGCTCTCAACGCTGACCCTGGACGCGGAGATCGCCTTCGCCTCCGCCCGCGACCGCTCCGCCTTCACCGAAGAACTGACCGCCCTCGTCGCCGACCTCGTCTCCCGCTATCACCACGAATCCGCTCCCGATGCCAGGATGCACCGGCTCGTCGTGACCGCGCACCCCAAACCGGCAGATTAGCTCGAACAGGTGTTCGAACTTCAGGTACGGTGGGTTCATGAGTCAGGCACTTCAGGGTTCGCTGTTCGGCGCGGGCGAACCGACCGCACTGGGACCGCTGTCCGGCCTGCGCCGCACCGAGCTCGGGCAGGGCGCGTGGATCGACGTGCTGCCGGGATGGCTGGACGGCTCGGACGAGCTGTTCGAGCACCTGGCGGCCGAGGTCCCGTGGCAAGAGGAGCGGCGGCAGATGTACGACCGGGTGGTCGCCGTCCCCCGGCTGCTGTGCTTCTACCGGGAGCAGCGGCCGCTTCCGCACCCGGTCCTCGCCGAGGCGAGGGAGGCGCTGACCGCGCACTATGCGGCTGAACTGGGCGAACCGTTCCGCACGGCCGGGCTGTGCTACTACCGGGACGGCCAAGACAGCGTGGCCTGGCACGGCGACGACCTGGGCCGCGGCCGGATCGAAGACACGATGGTCGCCATCTTGTCCGTCGGCGCGGCACGGCAGCTCGCGCTGCGCCCGCGCGGAGGCGGGGAATCGGTGCGGTATCCGCTGGGGCACGGCGACCTGATCGTGATGGGCGGGTCCTGCCAGCGGACGTGGGAACACGCCATTCCGAAGACGGCGAGGGCAGTGGGGCCTCGGATCAGCATCCAGTTCCGGCCGCGCGGGGTCCGATGAGCGGCGCGTGACACGGCGCTCGGGGGCAGCCCGGCCGTGGGAGCGACAGCGGCTTGGCGGAGCCGACGGACCGCGGGCACGGCGTGGGACGTCCGCGAAGGTTACCTTCACGGGCTCAGAGTCCAAGCGAGGAATTTGAGCTGCGACGCGTCCGCCGGCGGGCCATCCATAAAGGCCGCCAGCGCCACCGAAATAACCGATTGACGACGATATAGCCGTTTCATCAGGTCCGTGAAGGGCCCCTTGAGGGAATCTGATTCCCTCAAGGGGCCCTTCACGGACCTCCCGCCACCCGCTGGCCCCGGCCAGCTCCGTCGACCTGGGCAGACGCGGCTCAAGACACCCGCAGCGTCGCCTCAAGTTCCTGGCTTTGAGGTCAGTCCACCAGCACCGGCAGCGAATCCAGCCCGTACACGATCGACACCTTCCGGAACGCCAGCTCCTCCGGCTCCACTGCCAGCCGCAGCTTCGGGAACCGCCGCACCAAGGCCGGGTAGGCCGCGCGCAGCTCCATGCGCCCCAGCTCCGCACCGATGCACCGGTGGATCCCGTAGCCGAACGCCAAGTGCGACGACGGCTCGCGGGTCGGGTCGAACCGGTCCAAATCGCCTTTGCCGAGCACTGGGTCGCGGTCGGCGACCGACAGCGAAACCAGCACGATGTCGCCCTCGCTGATGTGCACGCCGGCGACGTCCAGATCCTGCTTCGCGAAGCGCGGGAACGCCATCTGCACCACGGTCAGGTAGCGCAGCAACTCCTCCACGAACCGGTGCACCGAGTCGTCGTCGCCGCGGACCGCTTCGAACGCGGCCGGGTCGCGCAGCACCACCAGTGCGCCGAGGGCCAGCATGCTCGCCGTCGTCTCGAGGCCGCCGGTCAGGATTCCGTCCGCCAGGCCGGCGAGCTCCCGGTCGTCGATCTCGTCGCCATGCTCCTTGATCAGCATCCCGAGCAGGCCGTCGCCGGGCTGTTCGCGCTGCTTGCGCACGATCTCCAGCAGGTAGCCGAGCGATTCCGAGATCGCCCCCAGCGACGCGCCCGCGCCGCTGAACAGGTCGAACCGGGCCGTGCTCAGCCGCTGGAAGTCAGCGCGGTCCTCGTAGGACACTCCGAGCAGTTCGCAGATGGTCAGCGACGGGATCGGCAGCGCGAACTCTTCCCACAGGTCCACCGGACCGTCGGCGGCGGCCATCGCGTCCAGCCGGTCGGCCACGATCTCGTCGATCCGCGGCGTGAGCCGGGACAGCCTGCGCATCGTGAACTCGGGCGTGAGCAGCTTCCGCAGCCGGGTGTGCACCGGCGGGTCGGCGAACCCGAGCCCGCCCGGGTTCTGGTCCTCGGTGACGCCCGCGTTGCCGACCAGGTTCGTGAAATCGTTGCTGAACTCGCTGCCCTTGCCGAGGACAGCCTTCGCCTCCTCGTAGCCGGTCACCAGCCAGGCGTTCATCCCGAACGGCAGGTCGAGCTTGCTGATCGGAGCCTCGGCACGCAGGCGGCCGAGATCCGGCACCGGGTCGAGTCCGTGCCTGCGCAACGGCTCCAGCGCCGAATCCGGCAGCAGCGCCATCTTCTCGAGATCGAAACCCCGCTTTTGCTGGCGCGCGAGGTAGCGGCGGCCGGCCCAGGCGAGGACACGCGAACGGAGACTCCCCATGGTCGCGACAGTACCGCACCCCACCCCCGCAGCGGTCCGGGGCGGAGACGCCCGTCACGCTGTGACCAGCACCGGTCCACTGTGTACGCCGATCACCCGGCCAGCTTGCCTGGCCCGGAGCTGTCGGGCCCCTCGCCACAATGGCCGTCGTCGGCCCGCCTCACCGGCCGAGCGCGGAACGAGCACGCCACCCGCGAGCGGCTCGCGGGTGGCGGGAGGAAACCGGGAGACACCGGCTCCGAGGTGGAAGCCGTGGCCGGCAGGGCGTCGGGGCAGCCCTGCCGGCCACGGAGAACTCAGCCCTCGCCCAGCGCGAGGGCGACCGCGCCCAGCAGCGCGCCGTCCTGGTCGAACCGGGCCGGCACCAGCTCCGGCGGGAACGGGACAGCCGCTGCGAGACGTTCGCGCAGGGCCGGCAGCAGCACGTCCGCCGAGCGGACCAGGCCGCCGCCGACGGCGATGCGGGTCGGGTCGAAGGCGATCGCCAGGTTGGCCACGTGCATGGACAGCTCGTCCAGCGCCGCGATGACCAGCTCCTTCGCCTCGGCGTGCTCGCGGGCCAGCGCGAACAGTTCGCCGGCAGTCACCGGGCGGCCGAGCAACGCGGTCGCCCGCGTGCCCAGCCCCCGGCCCCCGACGGCTTCTTCGAGCGGCGCCGCTCCGCTCTTGAAGCCCTCGGTGTCTTGGGGGGTGCGCAGGTTGTATCCCAGCTCCCCGGCCGCGCCGTTCGCGCCGGTCAGCAGGCGGCCGCGAACCAGCACCGCGGCCGCGATGCCGGTGCCCAGCGACAGGAACACGGCCGGGTCGGCACCGGCCAGCGTGCCCCATTTCCACTCCGCCAGCGCGGCCGCCTTCGCATCCGTGCCGACGGTCACCGGCACGTCCGGGAACGCCGCCGACACCAGCTCGGCCAGGTGCAGCTCCTCCCAGCCGGGCACGTTCGGGGCCAGCAGGATCCGGTCCGGCAGCACGATGCCCGGGCTGACCACCCCGATCGCGCTGATCCGGGAGCCCTCGGCGAGATCGGCCGCGGCGGCGAGCGCGCGGGTGACCACCTGCTCGGCACCGGCTTCCGCGTCGGTGTCGAGCCGGCGGGTCGCCCGCAGGCTCCCGGTCCGGTCGGACAGCCCCAGCGCCACTTTCGTGCCGCCGAAGTCGATGCCCAGGATCAGATCGTCCGATGTCACTCGCGGGTCCCCTCGATGACCGGCGGGACGGTCCCGTGACCGCCCCGGTGCGGACCGGCCGGCACCACGACCCGGCCGGTGTTGAACCCGTCCACGCTGATCACCGGGGACGCGCCGCGCAGGTCGGCGGCCCGGTAGCGGACGGTCAACGTTTGCGATTCGCCCGGCCACAACGTGATGTCGTTGTCGTCCCAGGTCGCCGCCGCGAGCTGCGAATCCGCGTCGGCGGCACCGCCGCGGCGCAGGTCGGCGCGCAGGAAGAACGCGGCGGCCGGCGTCGGCGAGGTGTTGGTGACGGTGACCGTCGTCTGGGTGTCCGCGCCGTCCGGGCCGTTGGCCGGGCTGGTCGACGCGGTTACGCCCACCTGCGCCTTCGGCAGGTCGCGCAACGCGGTCAGGTCGGCGTACTGGCTCATCGTGGCCTGGGGCTGCTGCAGCGTCTTCGCCCAGTTCACGACGTCCTTCTGCGTCGACATCCAGTAGACGTTCCGGTCCACGACCTTTCCGCCTCGGCGCACCTGCAGCTCCACGAAGTACACCTGGGCCTTGGCCGGGGCCTTCGTCTCGGCCGGGACCTTCGGCTTCAGCAGCCCGGTCGCGACGCCCTGGCTGTCCAGCGAAACCGCGCCGGTGGACTGGTCGTCGAGCACCTTGCCCGCGGGGTCGTACACCTTGGCCTGCACGGAAATTCCGTCCAGCCGGGAAGCGCCGAGGTTGTCCAGCGCGACCGTGCCGGTGTCGTAGGCGTAAAGCGCGTGCAGCGGCTTGTTCGCCTTCTGCGCGCCGAAGTACGCGCCGGGCTGGTCGCCGTCGTTGTTGTACAGCGACCACAGCAGCGTCGGCCAGCCCTTGTTGAGCTGCCAGTACACCACTCCGGTGGACGGGTTCTGCTTGTCCTTGGAGTGCGCCAGGAACGCTTCGAACTGGGAGCGGGTGTTCTCGTAGTTCGCGATCTGCGCGGACTCCACATAGGACTCCAGCGAGTCCCACTTGCCGTAGCGGTGCGAGATCGAATCGTCCAGGGTGTACAGCGTGCCGAACTTGTAGCCGCCGTGCCCGGACTCGAAATTCGCGTGGTACTGGTTGTATGCCGGGTCCTGCCACAGCTTGGCCTGTTCCGCCGGCGACATGAACCGCCGGATCGAGTCCAGCGTCGGCACGGTGTGCCCGGCGCTCTGCTCGCTCGCGAAGCCCCAGGCGCCGCCCGCGTTCGTGCGGCTCGGGTCGGTCTTGTCGAAGGTCGAGGAGTCGTACCAATAGGACGGCGGGACCCAGTCGTAGGGTCCCTCCTTCTCCCCCGACGGGCCGAGCGTCTTGGTGCTCTTGTACTCAGCAGACGCGATCAGCGGCACGTTCCAGTCCGCGGCTTTGAACGCGCTCAGCGTCTCGGTCTCCTGCCGCGGGATGGGCGCGTTGTCGCTCCAGCCGTACACGATCACGCTCGGGTGGCTGCGTTCGCGCTGCGCGATCGAGTACGCCGAGTCGTGCATGATCCGGTAGTCGCGATCGGTCAGCTTCTCCGGTTTCTCCGGCTGCCACGCGTCACAGCAGAGGAAACCGCCGAGCACCAGCAGCCCGGCCCGGTCGGCCTGGTCGTAGAAGTCCGCGGGCATGTCGTGGCCTTCGAGCCGGACGCCGGACAGCCCCATGTTCTTGATCAGCGCGAGCTGGTGCGCGATGTCCGCCTTGTCGTAGCGCAGCAGCAGATCCGGCGCGAATCCCCCGCCGCGGAAGACGAAGTCCTTGCCGTTGACCGAGAACAGCCGCGCGCCGTCCGGCAGCGCCGCCGACTTGCCGACCAGCTTCGACGACACGGTCCGGATCCCGAACGTCTCCGACGACGAGGTCGACACCACACCGCCTTGCGCGACCTCGGTGCCGAGTGTGTAGAGCGGCTGCGCCCCCATCGAGTACGGCCACCAGACCTGCGGCTTGGCGATTTTCAGCTGCGGGAACTTCGCTGGCGTGAACGTCACGGTCTGCTTGCTGTGCGCGGGAACCGTGACGCTCTGCTTGACAATGATCGGCGTTCCCTGGCCCGGCGGCGTGACGGTCGCGGTGACGTCACCGGTCTGCGCACTGTCCGCGTCGTTGGTGACGTCGAGCTTCGCGGTCAGCGAAGACGTCGACAGATCCGCAGCGTTGTCCTGGACGACGTGCGCGTTGTCGCCGCTCAGCGCGTCGGACAGCTGCAGGGTCGGCGGGTACTGCAGGCCGGTGTTGTTGTCCGGCGCGATCTGCGCCCAGTCGGCCTGGTCGAGTGTGTACATCGTGTTCGGGTTGTTCGGGTACACCTTGACCGCGAGCGTGTTCTTGCCCGGGCGCAGCAGCTTCGTGACGTCGAAGACGTGGCCCGCGTAGGCGCCGCTCACCACGTCCTTGCCCGCGACGAGCGTGCCGTTCACCCACACGTCGCCTTCGCCGACGATGCCCGGGATGGTCAGCTTCGCGTTCTTGCCTTGCCGGAAACCCGGGTCGAAATCGGTGCGGAACCACCACGGGTCGGAGAACGGCTTCGTGGCGACCGGGCCGAGCTGCGTGACGTAACCGAAGCACTTGCGCATGTTGTCGGAGTAGTAAACGTTGGCGCACTTGCTGTTCTGCACCAGCGCGTTGATCTCGGTGCCCGGTGCGCCCGCGTCGTCCGGCTTCACCTTCAACCAGCTGCCGGTGGCGTAGCCCGGCTTCGAAACCGCCGCGCCGTCGTCCTTCACCTGCGCGGTGGTCAGCACCTGCCAGCCGCCGAGACCGATGGCCGACTGGCCGTGCGGCCGGCCGGTCGCCGTTTCCGGCTGCTGCACGGGCGCGGCACCGGCCGTCGACACCGCCGTCGCCACCCCGGGAACCAGGATCAGCGCGGTGATCCCCGCGATCAGCGGTTTCCTCATGCCTGCGCTCCTTCCGGCTGGCCCGCGAACGCCTCGCGGATTTCCTTCGGGCCGAACGGCCACACCTTTTCCTTGCGCGCGTAGACCAGGAACGCGAGAACGCCCAGCACGACCCAGCCGACTGAGAGCAGCTTCGACAAGGTGGTGGCGGAGTAGAACAGGTAGACCCATCCGGCGAGCGCGATGATCGTCGGCACCGGGTACAGCACCTGCCGGTACGGCCGCTTGAGGTTCGGCTGCCGACGCCGCAACACGATGATCGCGGCGACCTGCGCGAGCGATTGGATCAGCACCAGCACGGTGACCGCGGCGTTGATGACGTCGGTCAGGTCGAACAGCGAGCCGATCGCGGTGATCGCCCCCATCGCGAGCACGCCCGCGGTCGGCATGTGCAGCTTCGGGTGCAGCTTGCCGAAGACCGGCAGGAACACCTTGTCGCGGGCGGCTTCGAACGGCACCCGCGAACCGCCGAGCAGCCCGGCGAACACCGAGCCGACCGCGGCGATGACGATGAAGACGGTGATGATCTTGGCGGCGACGGTCCCCCACGCCTGCTCCAGCACCGAGGAGGCGACCGACGTCGCGGTCTTGACCTGCTCCAGCGGGGTCGAGCCGAGCACGCCGACCTGCAGCAGGAAGTAGAGCGCCATGATGCCGAGGATGGAGAAGATGATCGACCGCGGGATGGTGCGGCCCGGCTCGCGAACCTCGCCGCCCAGGTAGGCGGTGGTGTTGTAGCCGAGGTAGTCGTAGACAGCGATGACGAGGCCGGCACCGAGGCCGGACCAGAACGCGCCGCCGCCGGAGAAGGCGCCCGGGGTGAAGTTGAACGCCTGGTGCGCGTCGAAGTGCGTGAACGCCGCGATGATCACCGCGAAGACGGCGAACAGCATGATCAGGAACAACGCGGTGGTGAGTTTGCTGATCTGCCCGATCTTGCGGAACAGCAACAGCACGATCACCACGACGATGCCGATGCCGATGACCTTGCCGAGCGGGGTGACGCCGCCGGCGTCGGTCACGCCCGGGACCAGATAGCCCAGGTACTGGACGAGGCCGATGATGCCGGTGGACATGATCAGCGGGATGAAGAGCACCGCGCTCCACGCGAACAGGAACGGCATCAGCCGGCCGGACCGGTACTGGAACGCCTCGCGCAGATAGATGTAGGTGCCGCCGGCCCCGGGCAGTGCGGCGCCGAGTTCGGCCCAGACAAGCCCGTCGGCGAGGGCGATGATCGCGCCGATGATCCAGCCGAACATCGCCTGCGGGCCGCCCATCGTCACGACCATCGCGGGGATGGTGACGAACGGGCCGATCCCGCACATCTGCGTCATGTTGATCGCGGTCGCCTGCAGGGGCCCGATTCGGCGTTCGAGACCGGTCCGCGGAAGAGCCGCGGCTTCCCCCGGGCGGGTGGGTGAGCTCACGTCGTGTCCTCCATCGCAATAGTTAGTAAAGGTTCTTAACATAAGATGAACTGGGCCGAAAGGTCTGCGCCCGGAAAGTTGCCGAAACCGGTGCGGGAGTTGGGGAAGGGGACGGTGGGACGGGCAGGCCGGGAGAGCCGTCGGGGTGCCGGTGGGCGGAACCGGCATTTCCGGCAGCTGCGAGCCGGGGAGGCCGACGGGCGGCGGCGGGGTGCTAGCAATGGGCGTCGGCACCGCGGAACCGGGGCGTCCGCGATGGGTGTCGGCACCGCGCAACCGGGCGGCTGGGGCGGCCGGTACTTTCCTCCGCCCCGGGAACCCCGGTACTCGCCCACCGCCGCCGCAAAGGACACGACAGAAGAAGACGCCCTCAGACCTCCTCGCCCGTTCTCGCCCTCCTCACCGCAGTCCGCCCGCAGCCCCGCGACGACCGTTCGCGATTCGCCGCCGCCCGTGCCTGGTCGAACACCCCGTCAACCGAGGCGGGCGACCGCAGCCGCATCCCGCACCCGGACGTTCACTCGGGCGCGCCGCGGAGGCGGATGACACCCCGCACCGCCGACCGAATATCGTTGCGCGGCAACCGTCCGGAGGTGGAACCCGACCGTGCCCGACTACTACGCGGTACTCGGCGTGGGGAAGACCGCGTCCCCCACGGAGATCAAGGCCGCCTATCGTCGGCTGGCCAAGACGTTGCATCCGGACGCGGGCGGGACGGTCGGCACGTTCCACCTGCTGCGCGAGGCGTACGACACCCTCGCCGACCCCGATCTGCGCGCCCGGTACGACGCGGGCGTTCCGGCGGTTTCCGTGCCGAGGCCCCGGCCGCGGCGGCGGTTCGGCGAGCAGCCGGGGTTCGCGCCTGCCGCGCCGGACATCGATCCCGAAGACCTGGAGTGGTGGGAGTTCGCCGCGGAGGACCCGCGGATGCGGCACGGGCGGCGGCGCGGGCCAGGGCACACTCCGGTGGTCGCGGCGGTCGCCGGGATGGCTCTTGTGCTGCTTCCGTTGGTCGTCGGGGCCGACTTCACCCCGCCGGTGCTCTTCGTCTGGCTCGCGCTCACCGCGGGGACGGCGCTGCTCGTCGCGAAGCTGGCCCGGGGTTACCTGGCCGCGCGCCGCGCCGGGGACGCGTTCGCGGAGGAGTTCGGCGGCAGTCCGGTGTTCGGCTCCCCCGGCACCGAGGCGGACGAGCTGGCCGAAAGGCTCACCGCCGAACTGCTGGAGCGTTATCTGACGCGGCTTCCGGGCGCGCGCGTCTTCCACGGTCTCGCCTGGCCAGGTTCGGTGTTCGCGGATGTCGATCATGCGGTGCTGTGCGGAAAACGCCTGGTGCTCATCGAGTCGAAGCTGTGGCTTCCGGGACACTACGAAACCGCCGAGGACGGCCGGGTGCTGCGCAACGGCCGGCTGTTCCGCGGCGGCGGCAGCCGGCTCGAGGAAAGCCTGGAGCGCTATCGCGAACTGCTGCCCGGCGTCGTCCTGCGCGGCGCGATGATCGTGTACCCCAGCCGCGACGGCGAGATCACCACCGCGGAGCCGGACGGCGAACCCGCCCCGCCGATGACGCCCGAGCAGTTCCTGCACGAGGTCGGCGGCTGGCTGTCCGCTGAACCGTCCACTGTGGATCACCAGGCGCTGCGCACGATGCGCGCGCAGGTCACCGGGTCCGGCCGGGCCGCCTGATTCACCGTGGGCACATCCGTGCCCTGCCACGCTGGGTGCATGACAACCGTGCGCGCGGACCGCCGTCCTGCTCTGCTTTCGCTGGCCGGGATCGGCGCACTCGCGCTCGGTGCCGTGCTGATGCTGCTGTTGCAGGTGGTGCTGCCGACCAACGAGATCAGCGCGACGTGGCGGACGATCAGCGAGTACGGGCTGTCCGACCACAAGTGGATGTTCGACCTGGCTGTTGTGCTGGTCGCGGCCGGCTCGGCGATCGCGTTCGCGGTGCTGCGACTGCAGGGCCGGCTGCCGAGAGCCGCCGCGGTGCTGGGGGCGTTGTGGACGGCCGGGCTGCTGGTGATCGTCGCGTTCCCGAAGACGGACTGGGCCAATGCCGCCGCGAGTTCCGGTCCGGGCGGAGCGCTGCACCGGGCTGCCAGCGTAGTCGCGTTCGTCTGCCTTCCGGTTGCCGTGCTCGTCGCGGCGCGCGCCGCGTTTCCGGACCAGCCGCGTCGCCGGTGGCTGGTCCGTGCGCTCGCGATCGCCGCGCTGGCCTGGTTCGCGGTGATTATCGGGGCGATAGCCGTCGCCGCGCTGACCGGACAGCACTGGTGGCTGCTCATCCCGCTCGGCCTGGTGGAACGCGGCATGGCGCTGACCGAACTGCTCGCGCTCGCCGCGCTCAGCGCACCGGGCCGCGGCAAGGGGCTCGCGGTCGACGCGTAATAAGCGTACGCTTAGCCGCCAGCGCAGGGGGCCGCGTCGTGGCATTCTGCGCAGGCAGTCCGAGCCTGCCCCGGCGCTGCCGACCCTTCCCCGACGATGAGGAGAGACCCCGTGACCGCTTCCCGTGTGGCCATCGTGACCGGTGCCGGCCGAGGCATCGGCGCCGCCGTCGCCCGCCGGCTCGCTTCCGACGGGTTCGCCGTCGGCCTGCTGGACCTCGACGAGGCCGGCGTCAAGCAGGGCGCGGAGGCGATCGTCGCCGACGGCGGCCGTGCGGTCGGCGTGGCATTGGACGTCAGCGACGCCCAGCAGGTCGAAGCCGCGGTGACCCGCGTCGCCGAAGAGCTCGGCGCGCCCACCGTGCTGATCAACAACGCCGGCATCACTCGCGACAACCTGCTGTTCAAGATGACCGAGCAGGACTGGGACTCGGTCCTGAACGTGCACCTGCGCGGCTCGTTCCTGATGACTCGCGCGGTGCAGAAGTACCAGACCAAGGAGAAGTGGGGCCGGATCGTCAACCTGTCCAGCACCTCGGCGCTGGGCAACCGCGGCCAGGTGAACTACTCCGCCGCCAAGGCGGGCATGCAGGGCTTCACCAAGACGCTCGCCATCGAGCTGGGCAAGTTCGGCGTCACCGCCAACGCGATCGCGCCCGGGTTCATCGCCACCGACATGACCGCGGCGACCGCCGAGCGGGTCGGCATGAGCTTCGAGGACTTCAAGGCCGCGGCCGCCTCGCAGATCCCGGTGCAGCGCGTCGGCAC
The DNA here is from genome assembly GCF_000383915.1 of Amycolatopsis benzoatilytica AK 16/65. Classification (NCBI taxonomy): domain Bacteria; kingdom Bacillati; phylum Actinomycetota; class Actinomycetes; order Pseudonocardiales; family Pseudonocardiaceae; genus Amycolatopsis; species Amycolatopsis benzoatilytica. The sequence goes on along the minus strand of NZ_KB912942.1, from coordinate 1,149,265 downwards.
GCCCGAGGACATCGCGAACGTGGCGTCGTTCCTGGTCAGCGAGGGGGCCGGTTTCGTGTCCGGCCAGGTCATTTACGTCGCCGGCGGACCGAAGGACTGATCGCGATGCGCGTGTTCTCCGACGTCGCCGAACTCGCCGAAGCAGTGGGCGGGCCGCTCGGCGTGAGCGAATGGCACACCGTCAGCCAGGAACAGGTGCAGCTGTTCGCCGACGCCACCGGCGATCACCAGTGGATCCACCTGGACGCTGAGAAGGCCGCCGCCGGCCCGTTCGGCACAACCATCGCGCACGGGTTCCTCACCCTGTCGCTGATCCCGAGCTTCCTGCCGGAGATCTACCGGGTCGACGGGCTGAAGATGGGCATCAACTACGGGCTCAACAAGGTCCGGTTCCCGCAACCGGTGAAGGTCGGCGCGCGGGTACGCGGGGCCGCCGAGCTGGTCGAGCTGACCGACGTGCCCGGCGGCAAGCAGGCCGTGGTGCGCTGGGTCGTCGAGATCGAGGGCGAGGACAAGCCCGCCTGCGTCGCCGAGATGGTGTCCCGGCTGATCGTCTGACCGTCCCGCCCGAGCCCCAATGCCACATTGGGTGCATCTGACGCACCCAATGTGGCATTCGGTGCATCCCACGCACCCAATGTGGCATTGGGGCGATCTGAACTCGTACGAAGTGGAGTCCCGCCGATGACCCCCACCGACCCGCCCGGCCTCGATCTGGGACGGCTGCGCGCCTATCTCGACCGAGAGCGGCCCGGCCTGGTGTCCGGCCCCCTCACCGCGGACGTGGTGCAGGGCGGGCGGTCCAACCTCACCTACATCGTCTCCGACGGCACGCGGCGCTGGGTCGTGCGCCGCCCGCCGCTCGGGCACGTGCTGCCGACCGCGCACGACATGGGCCGCGAGTTCCGCGTGATGAGCGGCCTGGCCGGCACCCCGGTGCCGGTGCCGGAGACCGTGCTGCTCTGCGAGGACGCGGACGTGCTCGGCGCGAAGTTCTACGTGATGGAGTACGTCGAGGGCACCCCGTACCGGACCGCCGAAGAGCTGGAGCGGCTCGGCCCGGAGCGCACCCGCGCGATCGCCGACTCGCTGGTGGACACCTTGGTCGACCTGCACTCGGTCGACCCGGCCGCGGTCGGGCTCGGCGATTTCGGCCGCCCGGACGGCTTCCTGGAACGCCAGCTGCGCCGGTGGAAGAAGCAGCTCGACGGCTCGCGCAGCCGCGACCTGCCCGGCGCGGACGCCCTGCACGACCGGCTCGCCGCGGCGATCCCGGCGTCCGGAGCGCCGGCCATCGTGCACGGCGACTATCGGCTGGACAACGTGCTGGTCGACGGCGACGACCGGATCACCGCGGTGCTGGACTGGGAAATGTCCACCCTCGGCGACCCGCTCACCGACCTCGGCCTGATGGTCACCTACGCGCAGCGCGACCAGCTCTCGCTGCCGATGGTGTCCAATGCCAGTTCCGCGGCCGGCTACCCGGACACCGCCGAGACGATCGCGCGTTACGCGCAGCGCTCGGGCCGCGATCTGTCCGCGCTGAACTGGTACGTGAGCTTCGCCTACTTCAAGCTCGCGGTGATCCTCGAAGGCATCTACTTCCGTTTCCAGCAAGGCAAAACCGTCGGCGAAGGCTTCGACCAGATCGGTGCCGCCGTCGCCCCGCTGATCGACCAGGGCACCAAGACCCTCACTGAGGAGAACTGATGGACTTCGCGTTCGACGCCCGTACCGAGGAGCTGCGTGGTCAGCTGCTCGAGTTCATGGATTCACACGTCTACCCTGCCGAAGCCGTCTTCCACGAGCAGCTGGCCGAGCGCAGCGACCCGTGGTCGCCGCCGCCGATCGTCGAAGACCTCAAGGCGGAGGCGCGCAAACGCGGCCTGTGGAACTTCTTCCTTCCCGGCGAGCACGGCGCGGGGCTGACCAACCTGCAGTACGCTCCGCTGGCCGAGATCACCGGACGCAGCCCGCACCTGGCGCCGGCCGCGGTCAACTGCGCCGCGCCGGACACCGGGAACATGGAAGTGCTCACCATGTTCGGCAACGAGCAGCAGCAGAAGCAGTGGCTGGAACCGTTGCTGGCCGGGGAGATCCGCTCCGCGTTCGCGATGACCGAGCCGGAGGTCGCCTCCTCGGACGCGCGCAACATCGCGACCAGCATCCGCCGCGACGGCGACGAATACGTCATCAACGGGCGCAAGTGGTACATCACCGGCGCGATGAACCCGAACTGCAAGATCTTCATCGTGATGGGCAAGACCGACCCGGACGCGCCCGCGCACAAGCAGCAGAGCATGATTCTCGTCCCGCGCGACACGCCCGGGGTGACCGTGGTGCGCGGCATGCAGGTGTTCGGCTACACCGACGGCGATCACGGCGGGCACGCCGAGGTGCTGTTCGAGGACGTGCGGGTGCCCGCCGAGAACCTGATCGCCGGCGAGGGTTCCGGGTTCGCCATCGCGCAGGCCCGGCTCGGGCCGGGCCGCATTCACCACTGCATGCGCGCGATCGGCATGGCCGAGCGGGCACTGGAAGCGATGTGCCGGCGCACGCTGTCGCGCGAGACGTTCGGCCGTCCGATCGCCGATTCGGGCGTGGTGCAGGACTGGATCGCCGAATCGCGGGTGCGGATCGAGCAGCAGCGGCTGCTGGTGCTGAAGACCGCGTGGCTGATGGACACCGTCGGCAACCAGGGCGCGCACACCGAGATCCAGGCGATCAAGATCTCCACCCCGCTGGCGGTCGAGTGGATCCTGGACAAGGCGGTCCAGTCGCACGGCGCGGGCGGCGTTTCGCAGGACTTCCCGCTGGCCGAAATCTGGGCGGGCATCCGCACGCTGCGGCTGGCCGACGGCCCGGACGAGGTGCACAAGCGTTCGCTGGCCCGGCGCGAGCTGAAGAAGTACCGGACGGAGGCGGCCAAGTGACCGCCGAGCAGCTGCGCGCGCAGGTCGCCGCTTTCCTCGCCGAGCACGACCCGAAGTCGCTGTCCCCGTTGGAGTTCTTGCGGGCGCGCTTCGACGCCGGACTGGCCTGGGTGCACTTCCCGGCCGGGTTGGGCGGACAGGACGCGCCACGGCACCTGCAAGGCGAGGTCGAAGCCGCGTTCGCCGACGCGGGAGCTCCGGACAACAACCCGCGCCGGATTCTGATCGGGCTCGGCATGGCCGCGCCGACCATTCTCGCGTTCGGCACCGAGGAACAGAAAAACCGCTACCTGCGTCCACTGTGGACCGGCGAAGAGGTTTGGTGCCAGCTGTTCAGCGAACCGGGCGCCGGCTCGGATCTGGCCGCGCTGGCGACCCGCGCCGTGCGCGACGGCGACGACTGGGTGGTCACCGGGCAGAAGGTGTGGACGTCCAGCGCGCACCTCGCGCAGTGGGCCATCCTCGTCACCCGCACCGACCCGGACGTGCCGAAGCACCAGGGCATGACGTACTTCCTGTGCGACATGACCGCGCCCGGGGTCGAGGTGCGGCCGCTGCGCCAGATCACCGGCGAAGCGGAGTTCAACGAGGTCTTCCTGACCGACGTGCGGATCCCGGACACGCAGCGGCTCGGCGCGGTCGGCGAGGGCTGGAAGGTCGCGCAGACCACGCTGATGAACGAACGCGTCGCGATCGGCGGCACCGCCATGCCTCGCGAGGGCGGCATGATCGGGCTGGTCGCGAAGACCTGGCGGGAGCGGCCGGAGCTGCGCACGCCGGAACTGCGGGACCGGCTCGTGCAGCACTGGGTCGAGGCCGAGTCGCTGCGGCTGGCCGGAACCCGGCAGCGGCAGCAGCTCGCGGCAGGCGCGCCGGGGCCGGAAGGTTCGGCGATGAAGGTGGCGTTCGCCGAGCTCAACCAACAGCTGTCCGGCCTGGAGCTGGAACTGCTGGGCGAAGAGGGCTTGCGGTACAGCGACTGGACGATGCGCCGTCCGGAACAGGTCGACTTCTTCGGCCGCGACGCCGGTTACCGGTACTTGCGGGCCAAGGGGAACTCGATCGAGGGCGGCACCTCGGAGGTGCTGCGGAACATCATCTCCGAACGCGTGCTGGGGCTGCCGTCCGAGCCGCGAGTGGACAAGGACGTCGCCTGGAAGGACCTGCCGCGATGACTTCGCCGGACCTGCTGTATTCCGAGGTGGAAGAGGACCTGCGGGCTTCGGTGCGGGCGCTGCTGGCGGACAAAGCCGGGCCGGCCGCGGTGCTCGCCCGGGTCGAGACGGACACCCCGTACGACCTGGACCTGTGGCACACACTCGCCGCCGACCTCGGCACCGCCGGGCTGATGGTGCCGGAATCCCGTGGCGGACACGGCGCTTCGGCGCGCGAGGTGGCCGTCGTGCTGGAAGAGCTGGGCCGGAGCGTCGCGCCGGTGCCGTTCCTGGGCAGTGCCGTGCTGGCGACCGCGGCGCTGCTGGGGACGGACTCCGACCTGCTCCCCCAGCTCGCGTCGGGGGCGGTGACCGGGGCGCTGGCGGTGCCGTTGTCGACCGCACCGGGTTCGGCGTTCCCTTCGGCAGTCGAAGCCCGGGACGGGGTGCTCACCGGCCGAGTGTCCACTGTGGTCGATGCGTCGGCGGCTTCGGTGCTGATCGTCCCGGCAGCCGGCCCGAACGGCCCGGAGCTGTACGCCGTCGAGGCTTCGGCCGCTTCGGTGCAGGAAGCGATTTCGCTCGACCTGACTCGCCGGGTCGCGGACGTGGTGCTGGAGTCGGCTCCGGGGCAGCTGATCTGCTCCGGTGCGGCGGCCGCGGACGCGGTGGAGCACGCGCTGACCGTGGCCGCCGGTCTGCTCGCTTCGGAACAGACCGGGATCGCCGAATGGGCGTTGACCGAGACGGTCGCGTATCTGAAGGGCCGGTACCAGTTCGGCCGCCCGGTCGGCGGGTTCCAGTCGCTCAAGCACCGGCTGGCGAATCTGTACACCGAACTGGTCAACGCGCGAGCGACGGCGCGGTATGCCGCGGACGCGCTGGCCGGCGGGTACGACGTGCCGATCGCGGTAGCGGTCGCGCAGGCCCGGGTCGCGCCGATCGCGGTGCACGCGGCCGAGGAAGCGATTCAGCTGCACGGCGGAATCGGGATGACCTGGGAACACCCGGCGCATCTGTACCTCAAGCGGGCCAAGAGCGACCAGATCGCGTTCGGCACGCCCGGACGGCACCGGGCCCGGCTGGCGGATCTCGTGGACCTTCCCGCCTGAGCGCTCGTGCGCGGCCGGACCGGCCGCGCACGAGCCCTCCTGCTGGTGACGACGAGGCCGCACCCCTCGAAACGGCGGCCCCGTCGCCGAACTCGGACCGGTGCCGGTCGTGCCAATCACCCCTGCCGACTGGCCGGACCGGCCCCGCTCGCCCAGGTCGGCTGTCCCGGTCCGGCTCCGCCAAGCCGGACCGGGACAGCCGAGGCTTTCCGGCTATCAGCCGTGGTACCCGGCCACGATCTTCGTGAACGCGTACTTCGGCTGGGAAATGCCGCTGCAGTCGTTGCTGCTGCCCGAACAGTCGCGGTTGGTCGCCCAGAACGTGAAGCGGCCCAAGTGGTGGCTCGTCGCGTAGTCGCGGATCGCGGTGAAGTCCGCGACCGAGACGACCTCGCCCGCGTTGTCCGTCTTGCCGTTCATCGACGACAGACCCGCGTGCTTGTAGGCGGTGGCGCTGTCCCAGCCGAACGTCGACTTCAGCTGATTGGCGAGACCGTCCACCGCGGACTTCGTCTTGCCGGCCATGTCGCCGCCGCTGGAGAAGTCGAACGGCATCACCGACCAGACGTCGACGTTCGCGCCGATCGCCTTGGCCTGCTTGATCAGCCGCTTGCCCCAGTCGTTCGGGCCGGAGGTGTCGGTGCCGATCGTGATCACCACGCGCAGATCGGGGTTCTTCTGCTTGGTGATCTTGACCGCGTTCAGGATCCGGTCCTGCACGGTCGCGTTCTCGAACTCGTCGGTGTTCTCGATGTCCAGGTCGATCGCCTTGAGCTGGTAGGCGTCGATCACCTTCTGATACGCGCCGGCCAGCGCGGACGCGGACGAGCACTTGGCGCCGAGCTTCGTGCCGGACCAGCCGCCGAACGACGGGATCACGTCACCGCCCGCGGCTCGGATGCTGCTGATCAGCGTCTTGTCCGAGCCGGTCAGCGAGCGGTCGCCGTCCCATTTCGGGTTGCAGCCTCCGTCGGACAGCATGAACGCCAGGGTGAAGGTCTTGATCCCGGTCGCGGACATCGCTTCGGACGCGCTGGTCTGCCCGCTCCACTGGTACAGATACGGCGACGCGAGCACCGGGTCTGGCGCCGCCGCCAGATACGGTGCCGGTCCGGCGGTCGCCTGCGGTGCCATCCCGGCCGCCGTCGCCAGTGCCGCCCCTGCCGCGGCCGCGACCGCGGCCAGCCGACGCATTCTCTTCATCTGTGTTCCTCCTGCGAGCACCACGGAACACCTCCGGTTTGAGGCGGCGGGATCAACCCGGGAGGAGCGCACCCGGAGGGTGCGGTCACACACTGGACTAGACCAAATAAGTGTGTCAAGGGCCACTGCCCGAACGGCCCACGGAACGGGAAAACCGTGTAACCGGGCCGAATTGCCGGGTCCGGAGATCCCCCGTGCGGGGGTTGCGCACCGCCGGCGCCGCGATCAGCGCGACCGGGCGCTCAACCCGCCGTCCACCGGCAGGCAGACGCCGTTCACGTATGCGGCTTCGTCGGAGGCCAGGAACACCGCCGCGTTCGCCACGTCCCACGGGCTGCCCATCCGGCCGGTCGGGCTCGCCTCGTCGCGCGCGGCGCGGGCGGCCGCCAGCGCGGCCGGATCGCGATGCAGCTGCTGGCTCACCAGCGGCGTGTCGATGAGCCCGGGAAGCACCGCGTTGACCCGGATCCCGTGCCGCGCGTGGGCGAGTGCGAGCGAAACCGTGAGCTGGTTGACGGCCGCCTTCGAGGCCATGTACGCCGGGTAGTCGTAGCCGAGATGCCGGATGCTCGCGATCGACGACACGTTCACGATCGCCCCGCGCCCGGCAGCGCGCATGTGCGGCAAGGCTTGCTTGCAGGCCAGGAAAACTCCGGTCAAGTTCAGCGCGAGGGCGCCGTCCCAGGCAGCGCGCGACAGCTCGCTCACCCCGCCGGTCACGGCCACGCCGACATTGTTGTGCAGAATCCACGGCACTCCGACCTCGGAGACCACCGCGGCGATCGCGGCGGCCACAGCGTCCTCGTCGGTCACGTCCGCGGTCAACGCCACCGCACTGCCGCCCTCCGCCGCGATCTGCCGCGCGGTCTCCTCCGCGCTGGCCGCATTCACGTCCACCGCCGCGACCGTCGCCCCCGCCCGCGCGTACGCGAGCGCTGCCGCGCGGCCGTTGCTCAGCTCGACTCCGCTCGAACCAGCGCCGAACACCACGGCTACCCGGCCGGCCAAACCCGTCACGACGCTCCTCCTCCGGTGGGACATCTCATCCTCGGCCGGGGTGCCGCCCGGCCGGAACGACGGCTCGTCGTAGATTCCGGGCACGTCGTTCCACGCTCTGTCGAACGGCGGGAGGGAGGCTCGGACATGGCGGACCGGGACGGCGACGCGCTGCAAACGCTCGTCGACGACCTCGCCGACGAACTGCAGCGCTCGGTCGCGGTCAACGATCCGGTGGTGCGCGTGCTGTGCACGAGCCGGCATTTCGGCGACGAGGACGAGATCCGGATCCGCGCCGTCCTGCAGCACGACGCGGGCGCGGCGGCCAGCAGCTTCATTCTCGGCCAGGGCGTAGCCCAGTGGCCGCGGCCCGGGATGCTCGACGGCGACGCCGAACTCGGGATGAGCCCGCGGTTCTGCGTTCCGCTGCGCGAACGCGGGGATCTGCTCGGCCTGCTGATGGTGATCGACGCCGACCATTCCCTCACCGAGTCCGAGACCGCGCGCATCGAGCAGGTATCCAAGACCGCTGCCGCCCTGTTGCACCAGGCCCGGATCGCGGCCGACGGCGTGCGCGGCGAGCGCGAGCGGACCCTGTCGCGGCTGCTCGGCCCGGAACCGGATGCCCGGCGAGACGCGCTGACCGCCGACTGGCTTTCCGACGCCCCGCAGGTCGTGGTGACCGTCCTTGAAGCCCGGCCGGGCGAACTCAGCGCGGCGGAAACGGAAGTCGCCGTGCGCAGCGTGGTCGAATCTGCCGCGCGACGCCGGCCGCGCCGTCTTCTTCCGCTGGTCGCGGGCATCCGTGGCGTCCTCGTGCATCCCGCTCCGCACATTGACCAGAACGAAATCGCCCGCGACGCCGAACGCATGGCCGGAGAACTGAGTCAGCTGCTCGGCGGCCAGGGCACCGCGGTCGCCGGGATCGGCGAACCCGCCGACGGTCTCGCCTCGGCTTGGCAGTCCTACGCGCAGGCGGCCGCCGCTGCGAAAGGCGCGCGGCTGCTTCCTGGCGCGGGCCCGGTCGCGCAGTGGGCCGATCTGGGCGCGTACGCGATCCTCCTGCAGATCCCCGACGACGCGCTCTCCCCCGCTTTGATCCCGGAGCCGCTCGCCCGGCTCCGCGCGGATCCGAAAGGCCCGCGGCTGGTCGAAACCCTGCGCACTTTCCTCGACCACGGCGGCTCGATCCCGCGCACCGCCGAGGCGCTGCACCTGCACCGCACGTCGCTGTACTACCGGCTCGACCAGATCCGCGCGATCAGCGGGCTGGACCTCGACGACGGGCGCACCCGGCTTCTGCTGCACGCCGGGCTCCTCGTCGCCGACCTGGTCACCGGCGGCTGACCGCGGCCTCCTCGCCGAGCCCGTCGGAGAAATCGTGGTTGCGGGTTTCTGGCAAGCCCAGGATGCACAGCAGGCTGAGCACGCCGAGCACCACCAGCACCAGCGAAACCGGCACTGACGACCCGGTCGATGCCCACAGGTCGGTCGACACGAGCGGCACGATCCCGCCTCCGACGATGCCGGACACGCTGTAAGCGATCGACGCACCGGAGTACCGGTAGCGCACCCGGAACAGCTCCGGCAGGAACGCTCCCATCGGCCCGTAAAGCATCGCGAAGCACAGCAGGGCTCCGATGAACCCGAGCGTCAGCAACAGCGGATTTCGCGTCTGCAGCAAGGCGAACAGCGGGAACGACCACGCCACCACGGACACCGCGGCCGCCGCGCTGAGCCGTCGCCTTCCCCACCGGTCGGATTTCGTCGCGAACACCAGGGTCGCCACCCCCATCACCGAAGCGGCGACGAGCAGGCTGATCAGTACCGTCGTGCGCGGAATGCCGAGTGTCGAAGTGGCCATCGAAAGGCAGAACGTGGTGACGGTGTAGAAGAGCGCGTGCGCCAGCACGAACGACAACGTGGACAGGACCAGCACCCGCGGCTGTTTGCGGAGCAGCTCGAACAACGGCACGCGCGCCTGCTCGGCCTTGTCGAGCGCGGCCTGGAACACCGGGGTTTCGGCGATCTTGATCCGGATGTAGAAGCCGACCGCCAGCAGCACCGCGGAGAACAGGAACGGCAGCCGCCAGCCCCAGGCGAGGAACGCGGCCGGCGTCATCACCGCGTCCAGCACCAGGAACAGCAGGTTGCCGAGCACGAACCCGATGGCCGGGCCGAGTTGCGGGAAGGCCGAATACAGCCCGCGTTTGCCCGGCGGCGCGTACTCGGTGGACATCAGCACCGCGCCGCCCCATTCACCGCCGAGGCCGATCCCCTGCACGAACCGCAACACCACCAGCAGGACCGGCGACCAGATGCCGAGCGTGCCGTACTCCGGCACCAGCCCGACGCCCACTGTGGACAGTCCCATCACCAGCAGGGAAGCGACCAGCATCGATTTGCGGCCGATCCGGTCGCCCCAGTGCCCGAACAGGATCGCGCCGACCGGACGCGCGATGAACCCGACCGCGAACGTGCCGAGCGACGCCAGCACTCCGGCCGTCGAGGAGAAGGTCGGGAAGAAGACCTTCCCGAACACCAACGCCGCCGCGGTCCCGTAGATGTAGAAGTCGTAGAACTCGATGGCGGTGCCGATGAAGCTGGCGGTGGCGATGCGCGAACGCGAAACGTCGGCGCGAGCGGGTGTGGTCATTCCGGCTCCAGATCCTTCCGGCGGCGGCACGGCGTCGTACCGCCGCCGGAAGTATCGGCTCCGGCAGGACAGGTCCGCGACCGCAGGACGTGGGTTCCGGCGGGTGCCGCTTCCACGGTTTGTCGGAACCCGGCCTCACGCGTCGCCGGGCAGTTCCTCCATCTTGCGCTGCAGCTTGTTCATCCCGCCCAGCCAGCGGTCGGTCTGGGTGGCGCGCAACGCGTAAAAATCGGCGACCTCGGCGTGCGGCAGCACCAGGAACCGGTTCTCCGCGATCGCGTCGAACAGCGCGTCGGCGACCTGCGGCGGGTCGATCGCGGACGCACCCATCAGCAGCTTGCCGCGCTCGCCGGTCTCCTCCAGCATCGCCGTACGCACCCCCTGCGGGCAGATCGCCTGCACGGTGATCCCGCGGTGCCGGTAGGTGGCCGACAGCCATTCCGCGAACGCGAGTGCGCCGTGTTTGGTCACCGAATACGGCGCGGAACCGAGACTGGTCAGCAGCCCCGCCGCGGACACGGTCGCGACGAAATGCCCCTTGCCGCGTTCCAGCCACGCGGGCAGCAGCAGCCGCGCCGCGCGGACGTGCGCCATCACGTTCACGTCCCACGCGAGCGCCCACGCGGACTCGTCCGCGTGCGCGTCCCCGAACGGCGCGACTCCCGCGTTCGCGCAGAAAACGTCGATCTCGCCGAGCGTCGAGCGCGCCGCGTCGATCAGTGCCGCGGCACCGGATTCGCTTGCCACGTCACCGGCGAACGCGGTGCCGCCGACCTCCTCGGCCACTTCGGCCGCCCGGTCGCCGTCCAGGTCCGCGACGACGACGCGAGCGCCGTCGGCCGCGAACCGGCGGGCCAGCGCGGCACCGATCCCGCCGCCGCCGCCGGTGACGACGACCCCGGCGCTCACAGGCCGCCGCCGAGGGTCACGCCGCCGTCGAGGACCATCGTCTGCCCGGTCACCCAGCCCGCTTCGCCGGACAACAGGAATGCCACCGCGCCCGCGATGTCGTCGGGCACACCGAGCCGTTTCATCGGATAGGCAGCCGCGACTTCTTCTTCGCGCCCTTCGTAAAGCGCGGTCGCGAACTGGGTCTTGACCACCGCAGGCGCCACCGCGTTCACCCGGATCTTCGGCCCGAGTTCCTCGCCGAGTTCCTGAGTGAGCCGGATCAGCGCCGCCTTGCTCACGCCGTACATGCCGATCCCGGGCGAGGTACGGATCCCGGCGATCGAGGCGACGTTGACGACCGAGCCGCCGTGCTCGCCCATCCACGCGTCGCGCGCGACCTTGATCCAGGACAGCGGCGCGATCACGTTGACGGCGAAGATCTTGGCCGCCGCCGCCGGGTCGGTGTCCAGGATCGGCCCGTAGACCGGGTTGATGCCGGTGTTGTTGACCAGCATGTCCAAACTGCCGAACCGCTCCACCGCGGCGGCTACCGCCTCCTGCTGATGCCCGGCGTCGTCCGCCTTGCCCGCCACCGCCATCGCCACGTCCGGCCCGCCGAGCTCGTCGACGGCGGCAGCGAGCGGTTCCGGCTTGCGCGCCGTGATGCACACCCGCGCCCCGCGCTCGACCAGGCGCTTCGCGATCGCCAGTCCGATCCCCCGGCTGGCCCCGGTGACCAGGGCAACGCGATCCTTGAACGACTCCACCACACCGTCTCCTTGTCCGACGCTGGACAGCGCTCGCTAAGCGCCCGCTTACCGCAGGATATCGAGGATGCCTCCGTGCGCAACCCCGCAGGGCGACTCCGCGCCCGGCAACACGTTCCGTAGCCATCCTTTCACTCTTCGCAGACCCCGCCAGACGCTCCGGCCGCCGTGTCCGAATCGGCCTCCGGACGGACACCGCCGCCGTCCCAGCTCGGCAGCGCTCGTTCCGGGCGGACTCGTCCGTGAAGGGCCTCTTGCGGGAATCTGCTTCCCGCAAGGAGCCCTTCCCGGACATCCGAGAGCGGAACGCGCGCGGCCGCGGGGCGACTAGGCGGGCAGGCGGCCCACGAAGTCGAGCAGCAGAGCGCAGAAAGCTTCGGGTTGTTCCAGCGGAGCGAGGTGTCCCGCGTCCGCGAGAACGGCGACCTCTCCGGACCCCAGCTCGTTGCTCAGGACTGCTCCGCCTTCGAAGAAATCGGGCATGTCGAGTTCACCGACGCCTATCAGCGCCGGCGTGGCCAGGGTGCGCAAGGCACCGGCGTCCTTGGTCAGGGGGTCCGCCGCTACTTCGGGTTCGCCGTATGTGAGGCGCGCGATCAGCTGGTTGCGCATCATGACGGCGGCCTGCGCGCGTACGGCGTCGGATGCCTTGGGTGACGTCCAGGCCGCCACACCGACCTGCACGGCGGCTTCGATGTCACCGGCCTCCAGCGCGGCCCGCTCCCTGTCCCATGCGGTCCGTAGGCGGGCGGAGGGCGGCAGGTCGTGCGGCCGGTAGCCGAAGGACACCAGACCCTGCACGCGCTGAGGCTCGGTGACGGCGATCTGGAGCGCTACCAGGGCGCCGAGCGAGTTCCCGGCCAAAGTGAAACGGTCGGCGCCGAGGTGGTCCAGTGTGTCCAGCACGTCGGCCCAGGGGGCGACCTCGGCACGCTGGGCGGCGGCGACGTCGCCATGGCCAGGCAGATCCAGGGCAATGGCACGGACGCCCGCCTCGGCGAGGAGGGGAAGATGTCCCCGCCACATCGTGCGGTCGACGGGCCGGGCGTGCAGCAGGACGATCGGCCGGCCATGGCCGGCTTGGTCGAACGGAAGTATCACAGCAACTCGGATCTCTCGAAAACGGTGGCAGTAAGGGCAATCCGGCAGCGGATCGCGTCGGCGGAGGCGCCTCGCGCCGCCGCAGACGCTGAGGCGGTCACCTGCCGCAGCGCCAGGCGCGTGCTCGTGCCCGCGGCGGGCCGAGGTATGCGGACCGAGCCCAGGACGAGCGCGGTTATGCGGCCGCGTCGAGTTCGGCCAGCTCCGCGTCGGTGAGGCGGAGCCGGGACGCGGCGAGGTTCTCTTCCAGGTGGGCGACCTTGGACGTGCCAGGAATGGGCAGGACGACCTCGGAGCGGTGCAGCAGCCAGGACAGCGCCACGTTGGCCGGAGTAGAGCCGTGCGCCGCGGCGATGTGCTCGACCGGTCCTGCGGGGCGCGCCAGCTGCCCGGCGGCGACGGGCGCCCAGGGAATGAACCCGATGCCGTGCCGGGTGCAGTAGTCCAGCACATCGGCAGAGCTTCGGTCAGCGATGTTGTAGCGGTTCTGGACCGTGGCGATGTCGGCGATCAGCCGCGCCCGCTCGATCTGGCCGACGGTGACCTGCGACAGTCCGATCGCGACGATCTTGCCCTCGTCCTGGAGGTTCTTCAATTCGCCGACCTGGTCCTCCAGCGGAACGCCGGGGTCGACGCGATGGAGCTGGAACAGGTCGATCCGGTCGAGACCGAGCCGGCGCATGCTCAACAGTGCCTGCTGGCGGAGGTACTCGGGGCGCCCGACCGGCGGCCAGGCTCGAGGACCGAGCCGCACCAGCTCTTCTCCTCGCCTGACGGTGTCCGGGCCGTTGCGCGTGAGGCCCGCCTTCGTCGCGATCACGACGTCGTCCGGGTAAGGGTGGATAGCTTCCCGGATGATCTCCTCACTGATGTGCGGCCCGTACGAGTCGGCGGTGTCGATGAGCTGTACGCCGAGTTCAACGGCACGCCGCACGACACGCACGCACTCGGCGCGGTCCTCCGGCTCGCCCCAGATGCCGAGTCCGGTCAGCCGCATGGCGCCGAAACCCAGGCGAGCGACCTTCTTCCCGGCGATCTCGTAGGTGCCGACGTTGTCCGCGAGCGAGGTAGTCATGATCGGGTGTCGCCTTTCTCCCATGCCTCGTCCTGGTCCACGTTGTCGGAGCGGGCTGCCTGCTCGGCCAGCCGGCGAAGGAGGGTCAGGCCGTCGTGGCTGGCGCTACCGGGCTCAGCGCTGTAGACGGACAGGTGCTGTCCGGGTGCGCTGGCGACGGCCAGCGTCTCGAAGTGCAGCCGCAGTTCCCCGACCCGCGGGTGCACGAAGTGCTTCACCTCGGTGGTTCGCGGGCGCACTTCGTAGCGGGCCCACAGGTTCGCGAACGCCGGACTGCGCACGGTCAGTTCGCCGACGACCCGCTCGATGTGCTCGTCCGCTGGGAACTGAGACGACGATGCCCGCAGGTTGCTCACCGCAAGCCGCGACGCGGCGTCCCAGTCACCGTAGAAGGACCTCGCGTGCGGGTCCAGGAAGATCATGCGCAGCAGGTTGTCGTACCGGGCTAACCCGCGGTAGAGCTCGCGCGCCATCACGTTCGCGGCGAGGATGTCCTGCGCCGCACCGACCAGGAAGGCGGGCACGTCCGACATGCCGTCCATCAGCCGTACCAACTCCGGAGCGACAGTCAACGACGTCGCCGCATTGGCCCCGAAAACCGGCAGGGCAAGCCGGAACAGGTGCGCCGCGGCGGCTTCATCCAGCCGCAGTGCGCCGGCGATCGACCGCAGTACCTGGTCGGACGGATGCCGCTCGCGACCCTGTTCCAGCCGGACGTAATAGTCGGTGCTCACCCCGGCGAGCAGTGCCACCTCGTCGCGCCGGAGCCCCGGCACCCGCCGGGGACCGTCGTCGGGCAAACCGACGTCGCCTGCCCGCAGCAGCGCCCGTCGCGCTCGCAGATAGTCACCAAGTTTGTTCTCGCTGTCCACAACGGCGACAGTAATGCGGGCCGGGTTCCGGAGCCTGGGTGCAACGCACCCACCCTGGCCGCGCCGGTACTCCGGGCGTCGCGGCGGTCAATCCCGCTACGCCGAACAAGCCCACCCAGATGCGTCCAGCAACCTTCGGCTGCCGGAATGTTGCATTTACTCCCTTGAACTCTGCCTCGCGATTTGCGCTTGGCCGTCCTGAGGATATTTCCAACGCGGCGAGCAAAGTTTACCGCCGTTGCAGAACCCGACGGCCGCGGTCGCCACGCCTGCGGCCAATAAGTCCGCCAAGGCGAAGGCACCGAACTCAGCGCGACGACGCGGCGTGTTGTGCGGCCCGAGTTGCCCAACGGGGTTTCGCGCGAGGCATCCCCGATCTTTTCTGCGGTTAGCGGGCGGTCGACGTTGTCACCAAAGCCACCGAATTTGCCTCCGCTGCTCCCGGTCCGATTGGAGCGCTCGCGAGCGGGGTGGCCGCACTCGACAATGCCGCTCAAGGGAACTGGGGAGCGGTTTGCCAAATTCTTCACTCAACTTCTTGGCGCACAACCGCATCACTTCAGTAGCGAGTGACAACTGTCCAGCCCACACCTGCTTGGCTCAGCGCAGTCTCGCCGTGGAGTTACGACCTCGACCGGTCACTGCGGCAGATCTCGTCCGGCACGTCGACAACACGACTGCGCAGGTATTCGCCGAGGCCCTTGGCCTGCGGATCGGGCCGGACCGACGCCGCGACGCCCGCTCCGAGGAGCCCGACCACCACGAAGTTGACCGCACGCAGGTTCGGCAGTTCGAAACGCCTGATCTCGAGAGCGGCCGCCTCCGGCAGCAGTGCTCGGAACCGGGCTTCGTCGAGGTAGTGCCGGAGCCAGCCGTACTCTTCGTCGGTCCGGGTCCAGAACCCGACGTTGGCGTTGCCGCCCTTGTCCCCCGAGCGGGCACCGGCCACCTCGCCCAGCGGCACCCGCCGGGTGGGACCGCCGGGCACCCGCGTTTCGGCTGCGGCCGAAGGCGGCGGAGTCGGTGCCGGGCCGGACGGGGCATGCGGGATCACGCGCCGGGTGCCGTCGGGCAGGGTGACGCGGTGCCGGACCTCGGCGGCCGGGACGAGAGCCGGCCAGTAGACGCCGAAGCCGCTCTCCGCGGACGGCGGGGTCGTCGTGTGGAAACCCGGGTAGCCGCCGAGCGCCAGCTCCATCGTCGTGTTCGAGAAGCGCCTGCCCACCTTGGCGCGGTCGGGGTCCTTGACCGTGACCCGCAGATGCGCGGTGGCTTCGGCGTTCGCAGGCGCGTCCGGATGGTCGAACCGCAGCAGGGTCACGTCGACCTCGGCGAACTGCTCTTTGCCGCCCAGCAGCTCGAACAGCTGCTGCTCGGCCCACGCGGCCTTCTCCTCGATCCGGGTGCCGGTGAGCACCAGGGTCATCGTGTTCCGGTAACCGCCGTCGTGGTTCAGGGCGACCTTGAGCCGATCGCTCGGCGGGCTGCCGCGGGTGCCGCTGATCCGCACCCGGTCGGGACCGGCTTGGTCGAGCCGCACGGTGTCGAAGTGCGCGACCGCGTCGGGGCCGGCGTAGGCCGGTTCGGCGATCTCGTAGAGCAGCTGCGCGGTGACCGTGCCGACCGAGACCAGGCCGCCGGTGTCGTCGTGCTTGGTGATCACGCTCGAGCCGTCGGCTTCCACCTCCGCGATCGGGAAGCCCGGGTAGCGGCGGTCGGTAATCTCTTCGAAGAAGGCGTAGTTGCCGCCGGTGGCCTGCGGGCCGCACTCGATCACGTGCCCGGCGGCCATCGCACCGGCGATCGCGTCGAAATCGGTGGGCGCCCAGCCGTGCCACCAGGCCGCCGGGCCGACGACCAGGGAGGCGTCGGTGACGCGACCGGTGACGACGACGTCCGCGTCGGCGGCAAGCGCTTGCGCGATACCCCAGCCGCCGAGGTAGGCGTTGGCGGTCACCGGGGTCACGCCGGCCTCGGCGAGCTTGCGGCCGGTGTCGAGGTGGGCCAGGTCGTGTCCGGCAGCCTGCAGTTCTCCAAGCCGGTCGACGAGGTCGTCGCCGTCCACGCAGGCGATCTTCGGGTGCAGGCCCAGCCGTCCGGCGAGCGCCGCGATCTCGGCGGCGAGCCCCGGCGGGTTGAGGCCGCCGGCGTTGGAGACGATCCGGATGCCGCGGTCCAGGCAGGTGCCCAGGACCTCTTCGAGCTGACCGAGGAACGTCTTGGCGTAGCCCGCGGACGGGTCCTTCCGGCGGGCTTTCCAGAGGATCAGCATGGTCAGCTCGGCGAGGTAGTCGCCGGTGAGGACGTCGATCGGGCCGCCCTCGACCATCTCGCGCGCCGCGGCGAGGCGGTCGCCGTAGAAGCCGGAGCAGTTCGCGATCCGGACCGGGCGGCTCATGCGTGCGTCCGTTCGCGGCCGGGCCCGGGTGCTCCGGCGAAGGCCTGCGCGATGCCGATCCACTCGTGGGCCACCGGTCCGGTCACGACGAGCCCGGTGTCGTCGACGTGCCGGCGCTGGGTGACTGTCAGGCAGAAGTCGAGCGCGGTGCCTTCGACCCGGTCGGCGGCGTCCGCGGCCCCCCAGGTCCACAGTGGACCGGACGGGGCGCGCAGCTCCACCCGGATCGGGACGGCCGGCGCCGCCCGGCCGTTGAGCCGGAAGCTGAACCCGGTCGTCGAGACGCCGAGATGGGCGATGTGCCGCAACCGGTCGGTGGCCGGGCGCGCCACCCGGAGCGCGTCCGCGATGTCCTGGCCGTGCGCCCACGTTTCCATGATCCGCGCCGTGACTGAAGAAGCCACGCTCATGTCGGGCCCGTACCAGGGCAGCCGGGCCCGCGGGTCGCGCCCGCGGAACGCCGTCACGAACACAGCGCGGGCCTGCGCGAACCACGCCCGGGTTTCGGCCGCGCTCAGTCCCGTGTACTGCGCGGCGACGCGGTCGGGGAAGTCCATGCCGTCGGCCATCAACGCCGACGCCTCCTGCCGGAAGCCGTCGGGATCGACCGCTGCCCGCGTCGCGGCTTCGTCGAAGAAGGCGAGATGCGTGACCTGGTCGCGGATAGTCCACCCGGCGGCGGGCGTGGGCCGTGCTATCCCGGCGTCGTCCAGCGGGCCGATCATCGCCTCGACTTCGGCGGCTTCGGCGGACAGGTCGTCGAGGAGCCGGTCCAAGGAGACGGCCATGTCAGCGTCCTTCCCACACGGGCGTGCGCTTCTCGCGAAACGCCGCCGGGCCTTCCTGCGCGTCCCGCGAGCGGTACACCGGTGCCCAGATCTCCTCTGCCCGCCCGTAGACGTCGGCGCGGGACAGGTAAGCGGTCCGCTTGGCCGCCCGTACCGACAGCGGCGCGTTGGCCGCGATCTGCTCAGCTAGCGCCTGAGTCCGCGAGCGCAGCTCCGCTTGCGGCACGACGTCGTTGACCAGTCCGACCTCCCTCGCCCGGCGAGCGTCGATCGGGTCGCCGGTCAGCAGGATCTCCATGGCCACCCGCGGCGGCACCAGCCAGGACAGCGGGGCCGCCCACGGCGCGCCCCGGCCCACCTTCACCTCGGTCACCGCGAACCGCGCGTGCTCGGCCGCGACGACGAGGTCGCATTGCTGGGCCAGCAGGAACCCGCCGGCATAGGCGACGCCGTTGACGGCCGCGATCGTGGGCTTGGGCACGTCGATGTTCCGGCCGAACTGCGGCAGGAAGTCCGGCGGCGGGATTTCGAGAGCCGTCTCGGCCATCTCCTTGAGGTCACCGCCGGCGCAGAACGCCCGGTCGCCGGCTCCGGTCAGCACGAGCACCGCGGCCGACTCGTCGGCGACGAACCGCCGGGTGCCGTCCCACAGCCCCTCCCGGACCTCTTTGGACAGTGCGTTGCGCGCTTCCGGACGGTTGATCGTCAGCCAAGCGACCCCGTCGCTGACCTCGTAGGAAATCACTCCACCACCGCCAGCACCTGTCCGGAGTCGACCTGGTCGCCTTGGCGCACCCGCAGTTCGGCCACCGAACCGTCGATCGGCGCGGTGACGGTGTGCTCCATCTTCATCGCCTCCAAGACGACGAGTGCCTGACCGGCCACGACGCTCTCCCCGGCAGCGACGAGGACCCGCACCACCGCGCCGGGCATCGCGGCCAGCAGCGATCCGGCGGCGGTGGCGGCGTCCGGATCCGGGAAGCGCGGGACCTCGGCCAGTGCCGCCGACCCGTCCGGTCCGTCCACATAGGACGTTCCGGCGCGCGGGTGCACGCGGTAGGCGCGGTGGACGCCGTCGATCTCCAGCTCCACGAGGTCGGGTGCGGCGGAGACCAGCCGCACCGAGCCGCCGAGCGGCGTGCCGTTGACGGTCAGCAGAAGCCCGGACCGCCGTACCGAGTAGGCGACTTCGAGGATTTCGCCGCCGTGGCGGTAGTCGACCCGCTGGGGCACGCCGCCGACGTTGCGCCAGCCGGAGGGCATCTCGGGCACCACCCGCGCGTCCCGGCGGTGGCGGGCCTGCCGCGCCAACGCCGCCGCGGCCGCCTGCCGGGCGCCGCCGCCTTCGGAAGCTCCCAGTGCGACGGGGTCGTGCCGGGTCAGGTACCCGGTGTCGGTTCGGCCGGCCAGGAACTCCGCTTCGCCCAGGATGCCGACGAGGAGATCCCGGTTCGTCGTCACGCCGTGGAGTTCCGCGTGCCGCAGAGCGCGGGCCAGCGTGCGGGCGGCTTCGCGCCGGGTGCGGCCGTGGGCGATCACCTTGGCGAGCATCGGGTCGTAGTGCGGGCCGACCACCGAGCCGTCGACGACCCCGGAGTCGACACGGACGCCGCGCGACGGGGGGACGCGGAAGCGGTGCATTGTCCCGGTGGCGGGCAGGAAGCCGGCCGGGACGTCCTCGGCGTAGAGCCGGACCTCGATCGCGTGCCCGGTGATCCGCGCGCCGGCGACCTCGGGCGGCAGCGGTTCCCCCTCAGCCACGCGCAGCTGCAGTTCGACCAGGTCCAGACCGGTGACCAGCTCGGTCACCGGATGCTCGACCTGCAGGCGGGTGTTGACTTCCAAGAAGTAGAAGCGACCGGCCGCGTCCAGGACGAACTCGACGGTGCCGGCGCCGGTGTAGCCAAGCGCCTTCCCGGCGGCGACCGCGGCGGCGCCTAGCTCGGCGCGCAGGGCGTCGTCGACGGCCGGGGACGGGCACTCTTCGACGATCTTCTGGTAGCGGCGCTGGATCGAGCATTCACGCTCGAACAGGTGCACCACCTCGCCGTGCGCATCCCCGAGGATTTGGACCTCGACGTGCCGCGGGTCGACGACGAACCGTTCGAGGAACACCGTTCCGTCGCCGAAGGCGGACGCGGCTTCCCGGCGGGCGCCGGCCACCGCGTCGGCGAGCTCGGCCTCGTCGTGGACGACGCGCATGCCCCGGCCGCCGCCGCCGAACGCGGCCTTGACCAGTACTGGGAAGCCAATGGACGCGGCCGCCGCGGCGAGGTCGGTCTCGTCGGTGACGGTCGCCCCCGGCAGCACCGGGACCCCGGCGGCGTCCATCAGAGCCTTGGCTTCGATCTTCGATCCCATCGAGGCGATGGCCTCCGGGGACGGGCCGACGAAGGTCAGCCCGGCCGCGGCGCAGTCGCGGGCGAACCCGGCGTTCTCGGACAGGAACCCGTACCCGGGGTGGATCGCGTCGGCGCCGGTGGCTCGCGCCGCGGCGATGACCAGGTCGCCGCGCAGGTAGGTCTCGCCAGGTGCCGAGCCGGGCAGCCGCACGGCCTCGTCGGCGAGCCGGGTGAAGGGCGCGCCCGCGTCGGGGTCGGAGTACACGGCGACGGTGGCGATGCCGAGGTCGTGCGCGGTGCGCATGACCCGCGCGGCGATCTCCCCGCGGTTGGCGACCAGCAGTTTCGTGATCATCGGCCTCACATCCGGAAGACGCCGAAGCCACGCCGGCCCTCGACGCGGTTGGAGTGCACAGCGGACAACGACATCCCCAGCACGTCGCGGGTGTCGCGGGGGTCGACGATGCCGTCGTCGTAGAGCCGCGCGGTGACGGCGAACGCGTGCGACTCGCTTTCGATCTGGCTCTCGATCGCCGCCGTGCGCTTCCGGTCAGCCGCTTCGTCGAACTCGCGGCCCTGCGAGGCCGCGGAAGCGCGCCCGACGATCGACATCACCCCGGCGAGCTGGGTCGCGCCCATCACCGCGAGCTTCGCGCCCGGCCAGGCGAACATCAGCCGCGGGTCGTAGGCCCGGCCGGACATGCCGTAGTTGCCGGCGCCGAACGAAGAAGCCATGTTGACCGTCAGATGCGGCACCGTGCTGTTGGTGACGGCGTTGATCATCTTGGCGCCGTCCTTGATGATCCCGCCCTGCTCGTACTGCGTGCCGACCATGTAGCCGGTGGTGTTCTGCAAGAACACCAGCGGCACGTCGGTCTGGTTGGCGAGCAGGATGAACTCGCTGGCCTTCTTCGCCTCCTCGCTGAAGAGCACGCCCCGGTGGTTGGCGAGCACGCCGACCGGATACCCGTGGATGCTCGCCCAGCCGGTGACCAGCGAGGTGCCGTAGAGAGGCTTGTACTCGTCGAAGTCGGAGCCGTCGACGGTGCGGGCGAGGATCTCGCGCGGGTCGAAGGGCACCTTGGTGTCCGGCGGCACGATGCCGAGGATCTCCTCGGGGTCGTAGCGCGGCGGTTCCGGATTCCGGCGGGGCGCTGGACCGAGCTTGCGCCAGTTGATCCGGGAGATGACGCGCCGGCCCAGCCGGATCGCGTCGAGCTCGTCCACCGCGAAATAGTCCGAGAGGCCCGAGACGCGGGAATGCATGTCCGCGCCGCCGAGGGACTCGTCGTCGGCTTCCTCCCCGGTGGCCATCTTGACCAGCGGCGGACCGCCGAGGAACACCTTGGCCTGGCGGTCGACGAGCACCGCGTAGTCGCACATGCCGGGCACGTAAGCGCCGCCCGCCGTCGAGTTGCCGAACACGATCGCGAGGGTCGGGACGCCCATCGAGGACAGCTCGGTCAGCTCGTGGAAGATCCGCCCGGCGGGCACGAACAGGTCGGCCTGCGTGGGCAGGTCGGCCCCGCCGGACTCGACGAGGTTGATCACCGGGAGCCGGTTGACGCGGGCGATTTCCAGTGCGCGCAACGTCTTCCGCAGTGAGTACGGGTTCATCGCCCCGCCGCGGACGGTCGGGTCGTGCCCGATCACGACACACTCCACATCGGACACCACGCCGATGCCGGTGAGCACCGAGGCGCCGACCGTGAAGTCGGTGCCCCACGCGGCGAGCGCGGAGAGTTCGAGGAACGGGCTGTCCGGGTCGAGCAGCAGTTCGAGCCGTTCCCGGACCGGGAGCTTCCCGCGGTCGCGGTGCCGCTGGACGTAGCGCTCACCGCCGCCGCCGATGGCCAGCTCCAGCTGCTCCTGAAGCCGTTCCAGGGCTTCCAGCTGCGCTTTGCGGTTGGTCGCGTAGCTCTCGGCGGAGACGTCGAGCAGGGATTTGAGGACGGTCATGCGGTTCCCCCGTAGTGCCCGGCGTGCCGCTCCCGGACCACGTTCTTCTGGATTTTCCCGGTCGAGGTGCGCGGCAGCTCGTCGGCGACGATCACCGCCTTCGGGACCTTGTAGCCGTCGAGCCGGTCCTTGAGCCGCAGCCGCAGGTCGTCCGCGTCGATCCGCTCCCCCGGCTTCGGCACGACCACCGCCGTGATGGCCTCGGTCCACCGCTCGTGCGGGAGCCCGACCACCACGACCTCGGCGACGTTCGGCTCGGCGTCGTAGACCGCGCGCTCGACCTCGATCGAGGCGACGTTCTCGCCGCCGGTCTTGATGACGTCCTTGTACCGGTCGGCGAACCACAGCACCCCGTCCGGCCCGAACCACCCGACGTCGCCGGAGTGGAACCAGCCGTGCCGGAACGCCTCGGCCGTGGCCCCGGGATTGCGCAGGTACTCCTGCATGGTCGACGGCGCGCGGTAGACGATCTCGCCCTGCTCGCCGCGCGGCAGCAGGTTCCCGTCCGGGTCCATGATCCCGACCTGGACGCCGGTGAGCGGGGTGCCGACCGCGCCGACGTGCGAGAGCTGGTGCTCGGGCCGGAACAGCGTGGTGATCGGGCTCATCTCGGTCTGGCCGAACAGGAGCGCGAAGTCGCAGCGGAAGCCGTCCAGGCACGCCTTGATCTGTGCTTCGGGCATCGGTGCCATCGCGTAGACCGCACGCCGCAACGAGGAGAGATCGCGGCCGGCGAACGACGGGTGTTCGAGGGCCGCGCGGTACATCATCGGCAGGCCGAAGACCTGGGTGATCCGCTCGCGTTCGATCGTGGCGAGGAACCGTTCCGGGTCGAAACCGCGGTGGACGAAGATCGTGGCGCCGACGACGACCGCGGGCGTGCAGAAAGCGTTGAGCTGCGCGGTATGGAACATCGGCATCATCGCGATGAACCGGTCGCCGGCGGACCAGCCGGAGTCCAGCGCCGCCGACATCGACTCCAGGTGGATCGCCAGGTGCGTGCCGACCACCCCTTTCGGCGCGGCCGTGGTGCCCGACGTGTACAGATAGGACAGTGGGGCGCGGTCTTCGACGACGACTTCGGGTGCGGTCGTGTCGTCCGAGAGCACGTCGTCGAACTCCACGCCCGCGGCGTCGCCGCCGGTGCCGGGCGCGAGGATCACGTCGGCCACCCCGGGCGCCTGCGCCACCGCGGGCGCGATGGCGCCGGCGAGCTGGCGCTCCACGACGATGCCGCGGGCCCGCGAATGCCCGAGCACGTAGGCGACTTCGTCGCCGCGCCAGCCGAGGTTGATCGGGACGCAGACGAGACCGAGCTTGGCGCAGGCGTAGTAGACGGCGAGGAACTCGGCGCTGTTGGCCGAGGCGAGAGCGAGGACGTCACCGGTCGTGTAGCCGCGGGCGGTGAGCCCGTGGGCGAACCGGTTGACCCACGCGTCGAACTCGCCGTAGGTCCAGCGGCGATCGCCGTCGACGACGGCGAGGGTCTCGGGCCGGGCGAACGCGACGCGAGTCAGCGCGTCGCCGACGTTGACCCGGTGGACGAGGTTGTGGTCCGTCATCAGTCCTCCTAATAGGACCGGGGCAGCCCGAGGCTGTGCTGCGCGACGAAGTTGAGGATCATTTCGCGGTTCACCGGGGCGATCCGCAGCAGCCGTGCGAGCCCCCAGTACGGCAGCAACCCGAAGTCCGCCGAGACGCCGTTGCCGCCGTGGGTCTGGATCGCGGCGTCGACGGCGGCCAGCGCGGCCTCGGCGGCGGCGTACTTGGCCATGTTCGACGCCTCGCCCGCGGGCAGCCCGCGGTCGTGCAGGGCGGCCGCGCGGTGCGTCATCAGCGCCGCCAGCTCGGTTTCGATCTTGGCCTTGGCGAGGACATGGGCGACTCCCTGGTGTGCGCCGATCGGCCGGTCCCACACCGTGCGGTCCCTCGCGTACCGGCTCGCGACGTCGAGGGCGTAGCGCGCGATGCCGACGCAGAGCGCGGCACCGGTGATGCGTTCGGGGTTGAGGCCGTGAAAGACCTGCCGGAAGCCCGCGCCTTCGTCGCCGACGAGTGCGGTCTCCGGCAGCCGCACGCCGTCGAAGCGCAGAGTGAACTGCTTCTCCGGGAGCATGACGTCGACCGGCAGCGGCGTAGCCGTGAGACCGGGCGCGTCCACCGGAACCAGGAACAGCGAGAGCTGGGCGGTGCCGTCGGGGGCGCGGCCAGTGCGGGCGACGAGCAGCAGCGCGTCGGCGGTGTCGACGCCGGAGATGTAGTACTTCTCGCCGTCGACCACCCATTCGTCGCCGTCGCGGCGGGCGGTGGTGGTCAGTTTGTGGGTGTTGGACCCGGCGTCGGGCTCGGTGATGGCGAAGACGACCTTCCGCCGGCCGCTCGCCAGACCGGGCAGCCACTCCTTGCGCTGCTCCGCGGTGCCGAACTCGGTGAGCACCTCGGCCGAAATCGCTTCGGTGACCAGCAGGAGCAGGATCGGCGCGCCCTTCGCCGCGGTTTCCTCGATCACGACGGTCAGCTCGGCCAGGCCGCGACCGCCCCCGCCGTACTCCTCGGGGATGTTGACTCCGATGAACCCCGCGTCGCCCAGCGCGTGCCACAGCTCGGTGCATTCCCGGCCTTCGCGTGCGTGCTCGACGTAGTAGCGGCCGCCGAACGGAGCGGCGATCGCACCCACCGCGGCCCGGAGATCACGGGTCTCATCGCTTTCGAGCACGTCCACTCCGACGCTCCTTAGTGATTTCATATTCACTAATGGCGAACCGTAGCGCGCTGCTGCGATGATGACAAGATGACGACGACTTCCCCGGCCACCCGGCGCCGCCGCGACCCGGAGCGCCGGGAGCGGATCCTGACCGCCGCCGCCGAGCTCACCGCGCGGCGCGGCTTCCACGCGATCGGCATGGCCGACATCGGCGCGGAGGCCGGCATCGTGGGCTCCGGCGTCTACCGGCACTTCGAGAACAAGGACGCCATCCTGGTCGCGCTGCTCGACCGCGTGATGACCCGCCTGCAGGACGGGGCCGCGGCGATTCTCGCCGCCGGCCCGGACGACCGGACCGTACTGTCCGGCCTGATCAGGGATCACGTTCAGGTCGCCATCGAGGACCGCACCGTGCTGGCGGTGTATCACCGCGAGATCCACAACCTCCCCGAAGACGAGCGACGGCGGCTGCGGCGGCTGCAGCGGCACTACGTCGAGGACTGGGTCCACCTGCTCGCCCCGCTGCGGCCCGACCTCGCCGACGGCGAGCTCAGGCTGGCCGTGCACGCGGCGATCGGCGCGGTGCAGTCCACCCTGTTCTTTCGCAGCGGCCTGGCGTCAGAGCGACTCGCCGAACTGCTCGAGGAGCTGGCTCACGGCTGCCTCGGCGTCGCCGCACCGTCCACCTCGCGAGTGAACGGGGAGTAACTTCCCCCTTGATTTAGTGGCGCAGGTCACGGCATGCTGGTCGGCGGCAGCGACGGCGAAGGAGCCTCAGCATGACCGCGACGGATCCCAGCGTGACGGGTCTCCCACGTCATCCCCACGGCGCGGCCCTGCCCGACCTGGCCACGATCGACGTCGAAACCCTGCGCGGCCGCCGGGCGGTGCGGCGGTGGGAGCGCACCTCGGTCGGCGATATTTTCGAACGGCTCACCTGGAGCCGCCCGGATCAGGTCGCGATCGCCGGGGTCGACGGCGCGTACGGTGACGAGCGGTTCGCCGCCGTGACCTACCGGCAAGCCGACGAGGCCGCCAACCAGCTCGCGCACGCGCTCGCGAACGCGAGCCTCCGGCCCGGCGACCGGGTGTTGCTGTTCTGCGAGAACAGCGTCGAGGCGTTCGTCGCGAAGATCGGGATCGCCAAGGCGGGCATGGTCGCCGTCCCGGTGAACCCCGGCCTCGCCCCCGACGTCCTGACCCATCTCGTCGAGCTCACCGAGCCACGCTTCGCGATCGTC
The DNA here is from genome assembly GCF_000383915.1 of Amycolatopsis benzoatilytica AK 16/65. Taxonomy (NCBI): domain Bacteria; kingdom Bacillati; phylum Actinomycetota; class Actinomycetes; order Pseudonocardiales; family Pseudonocardiaceae; genus Amycolatopsis; species Amycolatopsis benzoatilytica. Next base: position 1,123,073 of record NZ_KB912942.1, on the reverse strand, counting down.
GACGCTGAGCTGTGGCCGCGGCTGGCGGACGTCGCGAAGGCCACGAACCTGCACGTCGGCGCCACGATCACGGTCGGCGGCGGACCGATCGCGGACTCACCGTCGTTCGGGGACCTGCTCGACGGGCAACCGGGCACCGAACCCGACGTCGAGATCCACGGCGACGACATCTTCCAGCTGCTGTTCACCTCCGGCACCACGGCCATGCCGAAGGGCGTGCTGCTCTCGCACAGCTACGTGCATCTGGGCGGGCTGAACTTCGCGCTGTCGTTGTCCCGCGGCCTGCGCCACGAGACGGACCTCAAGGTCTGCACGTTCCTGCCGATGATCTACCACGTCGGCGACACGCTCTTCACCTACTCGACCTTCCTCGCCGGCGGCACGCTCACCCTCGGCCGCCGCCCGGCGCCGGGGCCGGTCGCCGCCGCGATCGCCGAGTCGAAGGCCACCGCGCTGTGGGCAGGCTCGCCCCAGTTCGTAGCCGCACTCGCCGACGAGATCGACGCTGACCCCGCCCTGGATCTCTCCACGTTGACGACCCTCGTCTACGGCTGGGGCGCCCTCTCCCCGGCACTCCTGCGCCGCCTCGAAGCCCGGACCGCGCCCGGCTTTGTCACCGTCGGGATCTTCGGACAGACCGAAGCCATCGCCTGCCACCGGTTCTGGCCCACGGCGTGGCCGGAAGTGCACGCGCGCACGGCTCCCGCGGTGAACTACGTCGGCGTGCCCAGCGGGCTGCTCGCGTCCGACGTCGTCGACGAACTCGGCACCCCGGTCCGAGGCGCACCCGGCGAGGCGATCTACCGGTCCCCGGTGATGACCGCCGGGTACTACCGCGACCCGGCGGCGACACGAGAAGCCTTCCGCGGCGGCTGGTTCCACTCCGGCGACTCGGCCGTCGTCGACGAGGACGGCCTGCGCGCGATGGTCGACCGTTACAAAGACATCGTGAAAACGGGCGGCGAGAACGTCTCGAGCATGCGGGTCGAGGCGGTGCTGCACGAACACCCGGACGTCCTGCGCGCCGCCGTGATCGGCCTGCCGCACGAACACTGGGGCGAAGCGGTGACCGCGGTGGTCATTCCCCGCCCCGGCGCCGAACGGTCGCCGGAGGAGCTGATCGCGTTCTGCCGCGACCGCCTTGCCGGCTACGAGACCCCGAAGGCGATCGTGTTCACCGACTTACTCCCCGAAACAGTCGGCGGCAAGATCCTCAAGTACAAACTCCGGACCCAGTACGAGAACCTGTTCGGCTAGCGTCTCGTGGTTTCCTCGTCGTCTTTCCGCCTCTTGCGGGGTCCGCCGCCCGACGAGTTCCTCGCCAAGGTCCGACTCGTCCGGACCACCATCAAGGAACTCGTCGACAACCACGCCAAGCAACGGGATCAGGAGCGACCGGCCGAGCGAGGCGCTCAGTGGACCCGATGCGGAAACCCCGCCCGGAGCACCGCGGCGAAGACCGCTGCCCCCACGACGATCGCCGCACTGAGCAGCAACGCGGCCGGATACCCGTGGCGCAGCAAGGGCGCCGCCGCCACCGGGCCGATGATCTGGCCCAGCGAATACCCCGCGGTCAGCAACGCGACCGCGCGCGGGAAACCCAGATGCGCCCCGGTCGAGAGCGCCAGGTTCGCGATGCCCAGGAAGGTGGCACCGAACAGGACCGCGCCGATCAGGGCGATCCCGGCCCCGCCGAGCAATGCCGGCAACGCGATGCCGACGGCCTGTGTCAGCAGCGCCGCACCCAGAAGGCTCGGCCGCGACCATCGCCGGCTCAGCAATGCCCACCCGACCGCCGACGGCGCGGCCGCGAGACCGACCAGCAGCCAGGCGACGCTGCCCAGCCGGCCGGGCGACGCCTGGCTGATCGCGGCCACCAGGAACGTTCCCGCGATGATGTAGCCGACGCCTTCCAGCGTGTAGCTCGCGAACAGCACGCTGAACCACCGGCCGGTCCGCGGTCGCGCAGCGGCTGTCTCGGCGCTCGCGGCTACCGGCTGCGGCAACTGCCACGCCACCGCGGTGAGGACGGCGGCGAGAGCGGCGGTCGCCAACCAGGCCAGCCGCCAGTCGCCGGACGGCACGAGCAGCACGGTCAGACCGGACAACGCGATTCCGGCCCCGATTCCGCTGAAGGCCCAGCCAGACTGATGCGCGCCGACCCGGCTGAGCAACGAGTCGACCGCGAACACGAAAACCGCGCCGCTGGCGATCCCGGCGAGCAGCCGCAGCACGAACCAGACCGCAACCGAATGGGTCAGCGGCATCGCGGCCAAAGCGACCGTCATCATCACGAGGAACCACCGGTTCAGCCGGGCCGAGCGGCCCAACGCGGGCGCGACCGTGCCGAGCAGGGCACCGGCGAAGTTGCCGAGATAGTTCGCGGTGGCCAGCGTCGCGCCCGCCGACACGCTCAGCCCGGCGTGCGCCGTCATCAGCGGGAGAATCGGCGTGAACCCGAATCGGGCGGCCCCCATGGCGGCGGCGAGGGCCGCTGCGCCCTGGACGGTGTGCGCCCAGGCGTCGCGGCGGGCCAGGGTGCTCGTCGTCATCGACCGAGGCCCGGGTCGCTCGGGTGCGGGGCGAACGGCGTGACCTCGACGGTCATCCACTTGTGCAGCGGCAGAGATTCGAGCGCCTGCCGCAGTTCGGCCTCGCCGGCCGCGGCGAACAACCCGAAGGTGCGCCATTCGCCGGGCTTCTCCGGAGGTTTCCAGAGGCGCCGCAGCACGCCTTGCCCGGCGAGTTCTCCGGCCCGGATCGCCTCGCGCCGCCGCGTCTCGGCCACCGTCTCGTCCGGCGTCCCGGCCGGCACCGTCGTGCGCATGTCCACCAGGTACTCCATGGTTCAGCCCTCGATCCGGGTGACTTGGTAGTGCGTGATCAGCCATTCGTCCCCAGTCCGGCGCAGCAGAACGCTGAGGTACACCGGGATCCCCGGCCGGTCGGGGAACGCGAAGTCGACGTGCGCGTAGCCGAGCAGCAGATCGTCGGCGAGCCGCCGGGTTTCCAGCAGCGAGTAGCCGGCGGTGAGTCCCAGCGGCTGCCCCGCGTAGTACTCGGCCACCCCCGCCCGGCCGACCGAATACGGGTGCAGGCCGCGGAACACCGCGTCCCCGGCGAAGTACGTCGCGACCCGGCCCGGCTCGTGCGCGTCCACCGCGTCCTTCCACCGGTCCAGCACGCCGGTGAGGATTTCTTTGTCTTCCATGGCTTTTCTCCTCCGCTGTCCGGTGCCGGCGGTCAGTGCCCGGCGCTCTGGCCGCCGTCGACGTGCAGGATCTCGCCGGTGACGAAGGCCGAGTTCTCCAGGTAGACGACCGCGTCGACGACGTCGGAGACTTCCCCCATCCGCCCGACCGGGTGCAGCGCGGCGAGCGCGGCGTGGGTCGGCTCGGGGTGCATCGGAGTGCGGATCACCCCCGGGGACACGGCGTTGACCCGGACTCCCCGGCCCGCGTACTCGATGGCCAGCGACTTCGTGACCGCGTTCAGCCCGCCCTTGGTCAACGCGGCCAGCGCCGACGGGACCGCGGCGAGCGCGTGGTCGGTCAGGCTGGTCGTAATGTTGACCACGTGGCCGCCGCCCTGCTCGGCCATCACGGCGACGGCACGCTGGGTGAGGGTGAAGAAGCCGGTCAGGTTCACGCCGATCACCGCGGCGTAGTCGGCGGCGGTGTACTCGGTGAACGGCTTGGCCACGAACAGGCCGGCGTTGTTGACGACCGTGTCGACCCGGCCGAACTCCGCGAGCGCCCGGTCGACGATCCGGGGTCCGACCGCGGGATCGGCGAGGTCGCCCGCCACGGTCAGGATCTCCGCGTCGGCCGAGGCGGCGATCGAACGCGAATTCGCGACGACCGCGTAGCCGAGCTTGCGGTACGCGGTCACGAGTTCCGCGCCGATGCCCTGCGACGCTCCGGTGACGACCGCGACTCGACGGCTGTTCATCACGCTGCTCCTGGTGTCTGGTGCGGACCCGGACGGTCCGCGCCTTCGAAGCTTGCGTCCGCGCCTGCCCCGCCCGCCACGACTGGTTTCCTCTCTGCTGCGAGGCTGCGGCTCGCACCGCACTAAGCTCCGCGAATGGAGTTGCGCCAGCTCAGCTACTTCGTGGCGGTCGCCGAGGAACTCAACTTCGGCCGGGCCGCGACTCGGCTGAGGATCGCCGGACCGTCTCTGTCGCAGCAGATCAAGGCGCTGGAGCGGGACCTCGGCGTGCGGCTGTTCGACCGCGACCGCCGCTCGGTGGCGCTCACCGAGCCCGGCACCGCGCTCCTGCCGAAAGCCCGCGCGCTGCTCGCGCAAGCCGACGAGCTGCGCCGCACCGCGGCCGGCCTCACCGCCGCCGAACCCGTGCGGCTGGGCTACGTGAACTGGCGACCGGCCGACCTCGTCCCCCGCGTTTCCGCGGTCGCACAGGTACACGTGGACACCTGGGTGCTGCCCTCGCACGCCCAGGCGCGCCGGGTCGCCGACCACAGCATCGACCTGGCCATCTGCTGGGTCCGCGAAACAGACCTGACCGAACACGGCCTGCGCGCGCGACTGCTCGGCGCGGACCGGTTGTACGCGGTCGGGATCGGCAGCGGGCCGGTACGCGCCCGCGACGTCGTCGTGCTGGTGGACGCGGACACCGCGAGCTGGGAATCCTGGAACCTCTTCGCCGAGGAGTTCGCCGCCGATACCGGCGCCACCGTCGTCTCCATCGAAGACGGCGGCATCACCGGGGCCGCTTTCTTCGACCACGTGCGGCGGCTTCGTCGTCCGGTGCTGAACTCGCCCAAGGGCCAGACCTCGCCGGTGCCAGCGGATCTGGCGCAGCTTCCGGTGCACTCGCCGGCGCCGTACTGGACGTGGTCGCTCGTCTGCCGCACCGACGAAACCCGGCCGGGCGTCCTCGCGGCGGTGGAGGCGCTGGCGGACGGCACCGCGCCCAAGCTCGACCCGGCGACAGTGTGGCTGCCCTCGGCCGACCCGCACCGGCAGTCGCACTGAGCTTTCCGCACAGCGCATCGACGTCGTCGCGTTCAGGGGATCGCCGGTAACCGCGGCAGTCCCTCCAGCAGTGAGCCGAGCGCCGCGCGAAGCCGAGCGGGAACCGTGTTGGGCCAAATGGTCGTACAATTACTTTACGCGGGAGTAGTAATGGTGGACCCGGATTCCGCATCACCGCAGTTCATCCCATTTATCGATGCCTTGAAACTATTTTTGGACTAGTTGGGTGAACTACTGACAAGATGCGGACCAGGTCATTGCCCCACTGCGAAGACCGCCAACGGCAACTGGTCCGAACGTGTGATGCTCGCAATGATCTCGTGTCGCAGGTATGCGTTGAGTGGCGGCGAAGGTATCGTTCCGGCGCGAGAGCAACCCGAATGGCTGGTGATCAACTCCACCGCCCGGGTCCCTACCTATGAGTCAACTCGGAGCCACCGCTGGAACCTGATCGTCGCGCTGTCTCCGAATTAGACATGCGCAGCTCTCGTCAACCTCGCGGAGCGGGGATAACTTCGGGTGTTCGGGAAATACCACCAGAACCCTTTCACCCCTTTTTGATGCAGAAAGAAAAAATCGTGGATTTCGACGCGCTGGCCGCTGAGCTGAGGAAACTCCGGGAAACCGTCGCCGGGGTCACCGACTCAGTGCTCGCTGCGGTCGACGGGATACCGATCGTCGCCGACGCGGCGGAAGGTCTTGATCCCCTGAAGCTCTCCGCGCTCGCCGCCGCCGACCTCGGCATCGCCCGCCAGGCGTCCGAGGTGTGCGGCCAGGGCACGCTGAAACAGACCGTCGTCTTCAGCAGCGAGGGCTACATGGCCGTCTATGCCATCGGCCGGGTGGCTGTGCTGGTCGTGCTGGGAGACAAGGGACTCAACGTCGGACGCCTTCTGTTCGAGTCCCGGCCGGTGATCGAGCGGATCGGCGCGATTCTGGCCGTCTAGCCGATCACGGCGGCCGGCCCCACCACCCTTTTCACAGGAGGAGTTTGCGTAATGATGAGCATCGACACCGCGTTGAAGGAAGCCATGTCCATCGCCGGCGCCGTCGGCGTCGCGCTGGTCGACTACGACAGCGGGATGTCGCTCGGCACCAGCGGCGGCGGCGACTGGCTGGACCTGGAGGTCGCCGCGGCCGGCAACACCGAGGTCGTGCGGTCCAAGCTGAGGGTGATGTCCTCGCTCTCGCTCAACGACAACATCGAGGACATCCTGATCACGCTGCACCGCCAGTACCACCTGATCCGCCTGCTGAACTCGGCGGGTTCGAGGAACACGCTGTTCCTGTACCTGGTGCTGGACCGCGAACGCGCGAACCTGGCACTGGCCCGGCACTACCTCAAGCGCATCGAAGCGGACCTGCAGCTGTAGCCCTGACCCCACACGCGAGGAGGCGGTGATGGCCGGAGGCGGTTCCAGCGGCGTGCTCGGCATCGGCTCGGCGTTCATGACCGACCTCGGGTCCCTGTTCCCGGCGAGGATGAACCTCGCCGGGAACGAACTGGAGTTCACGTTCGTGCTCGCCGGCGACGGCTCGGAGTGGGCCCGGCTGCGGTCTGTCGCCGGCCTGGCCGGCCGGGTACCGCGCTTTTCCGTCGACTCGGGCGGACGCCGGCTCCGCGTCGAGCTCACCGGGACCGCGGTCGGCGCGCTGATCGTGCAGCCGGGCGACCTGACCCCGGCCGCGGTGAACGCGCCGCACCTGGGCCGGTGGCAGGACCGGATGGCGACCACGGTGCAGCTCGCCGTGGACGAGATCGCGCGCATGCTGTCGCGGTGCCGGTACCGGGCCGGCGGCCCGGAGCCGTTGATCGACCTGGAACTGGCTTACGAGCCGGATCGGGACTACCGCGCCCGGGCCGCGGACGTCCACGAACAGTTCCGTGCGGTCGTCGCGCCGGTCCGGCCCGTGCTGCAACTGCGCTGGCGTTCCGCGACCCCGGCTCAGCGCAAGGCATTCCGCGACGAGCTCCCTGACGCGACGGCCGTCCGCAGCTGGTTTCGCCGCCGGCGCACCATCAGCGTCATGGGGCTGGAGGTAGAACTGGCGTCGTAAGCCGGCGGGACGGTTCGCGCCGAGCCTGGCAGCGGCCGGTTCCGGCCGAGCGATTCCACCGGAATACCGCGCGCGGATCGACGTCAGCGCACCCGGCCGCCGACACGCCAGCGCGCTTTCCGGCTGACCGCGCCGAAACCGACCTGCGGCCCAGCGCACCGAGCAGGCGAGCCCGCGGCGGCACCCCCGGTCACCGCCGCCGCATACTGCGAAACCCGCCGTCGGACTCCGCGGTGCTCGACGCGCTCCGCATCGGCGGCCTCGCCGTCCCCGCCAGGCGCCGTCTCGATCCCCGATCGGACTCTTCCGACATTCGGACTGCTTACCGGACATTCCCTACGAAAGTCGCTCCTGCCCGGAATCCACCGAAAACCCCTGCAACAACGGGACAACTGGCCGATGTCCGGGCAATCCGAAACGTTCCGTTAGGCCGTTCGGCGCATTGACGCCCGGATGCGGTGATCGTTTACTCGGACGCGTTCGGACGGATACCCACAGTGAGCAGGCCGAGCACGTTCCGCTCTCTCCGCACCCCATCGTCCTGCCTTCAGGGAAGGAAACCTCGATGCCCCATCGCGGATTCACTACCGGCCTGGCGGCTGCCGCCGGGCTCGCCATGACCCTCACGCTGCCGACCGCTCCGGCGAGCGCGGCTTCGCAGGCGCAGCCCTCGTCCCCGGACGCGGCCGCCGCTCGCGCCGCCGACCAGGCGGTCGCCTCCGGGCTCGGCGCGCTCAACCGCGGTCCGGCCGAAGCGTTCCGGCGCGTCGGCCTGATCGCCGGCGGCGGCGGGCTCTACTACGGTGCCTACGAGCGCACCTACCAGGGCCTGCGGGTCGTCGGCGGTGACGCGGTCGTCGTCGCGGACGGGGCCGGGAACGTGCGCGACACGAGCGCGGCGGAGACGTCACCGATTTCCGTTGGGACGCAAGCGGTTCTCGAGGCCGCCAAAGCCGTCGGGACAGCGCGCGCCCAACTGCCCACTGTGGACAGCGTGAGCACGCCGGAAAAGGTGGTGCTGGCCGGAGCCAACCCGAAGCTGGCCTACGAGGTCGTCGTCTCCGGGCGCACCGCTACGGCGCCGAGCAAGCTGCACGTGTTCGTCGACGCCGCTACCGGCGCGATCCTCGACAAACGAGACGACGTCAAGACCTTCGCCTCCGGCCGCAAAGCGAAGCCCCAGCCGGACGCGGTCAACGCCGCGGGCACCGGAAACAGCTACTACGTCGGCAATGTGTCCGTCGACACGACTCAGTCCGGCTCCACGTACTCGATGCGGGACCCGGGCCGCCAGGGCATCAGCTGCGGCCGCGAAGGCGGATCCGTCTACAGTGGACCGGACAACAGCTGGGGCAACGGCTCGGGCACCGACCTGGAAACCGGCTGCGTCGACGTTCTCTTCAGCGTCCAGACCGAGTGGAAGATGCTGAAGGACTGGCTGGGCCGCGACGGCATCAACGGCACCGGGCGAGGCTACCCGGCGTCCGTCGGACTGAGCGACGTCAACGCTTACTGGGACGGCTCGTCGACGCACTTCGGGCACTCGCAGGACAACCGCCGCCAGGCCACCTCGATGGACGTCGTCGCGCACGAATTCGGGCACGGCGTCTTCCAGTTCACCCCGGGCGGCGCCGGTTCCGGAAACGAGAACGGCGGCCTGAACGAGTCGACCGGCGACATCTTCGGCGCGATGACCGAGGCGTATGCGAACAACGCCAAGGACCAGCCGGACTACGAGGTCGGCGAAGGCGTCAACCTCGTCGGCAACGGCCCGATCCGGTACATGTACGACCCCTCGAAGGCCGGCGACCCGAACTGCTACTCGTCGTCCATCCCGAGCACCGAGGTGCACGCCGCGGCCGGTCCGCAGAACCACTGGTTCTACCTGCTCGCCGAGGGTTCGTCGCCGACGAACGGCCAGCCGAAGAGCCCGACCTGCAACAACTCCAGCGTCACCGGGATCGGCGTCCAGAAGGCCGCCAAGATTTTCTACAACGGTCTTCTGAAGAAGACTTCCTCGTGGAATCACCGGGCCGCACGCAAGGCGACGCTGCAGGCCGCGATCGACCTGTACCCGGGCAGCTGCGCCGAATTCAACGCCACCAAGGCCGCTTGGAACGCCATCTCGGTGCCCGCGGTGAGCGGCGAACCGACCTCCTGCACGCCGCGCCGCTGACCGCGGCCGGGTCCCGCCCGGCCGCGCCTCGGGGCTGTCCCGCCGGGGCAGCCCCGAGGTCTCCCCACTCCACCCGGAGGATCTCACTGCCATGAAATGGAAGACACGACTCGCCGCCGGGGCCACCGCCCTCACGGCGATGCTGGGCGTACTCAGCGGGCCCGTGGCCACCGCCGCGCCCGAGTCGCCGCTCGCCGCGCCGGACATCTCGCTGGCCAACATCAAGACGCACCTCACCCAGCTGCAGGCCATCGCCCGCGACAACGGCGGCACGCGCTCCCCGCGTGGCGGCGGGTACGCGGCGTCGGTGTCCTATGTGGAGAATTTGCTCAAGAACGCGGGCTTCGCCACGAAGCGCCAGACCTGCACGAGCTGCCTCGGCCAGTCGCAGAACCTGATCGCCGAATGGCCGCAGGGCGACGCGAACCAGGTCCTCATGCTGGGCGCGCACCTCGACTCGGTGAGCGCCGGCCCTGGCATCAACGACAACGGTTCCGGCAGCGCGTCGATCCTCGAGGTCGCGCTGACGCTGGCCCGCACCAACCCGGCGATGGCCAAGCGGGTCCGGTTCGCCTGGTGGGCCGACGAGGAATCCGGCATGGTCGGCTCCCGGCACTACGTCAGCAGCCTGCCCGGCACCGAGCGCGCGAAGATCAAGACCTACCTCAACTTCGACATGATCGGCTCGAAGAACTGGGGCTACTTCGTCTATGACGACGTCGCCTCGGTCAAGGCCGTCTTCGACGAGTACTTCGCCTCGGTCGGCATCCAGACCGAGGGAGACTCCGAAGGCGACGGCCGGTCCGACCACGCGTCGTTCAAGAGCGCGGGCATCCCGGTCGGCGGTCTCGCCACCGGTGCCGGAGACATCAAGAGCTCCGCGCAGGCCCAGAAGTGGGGCGGCACCGCGGGCGCGCCGTTCGACAACTGCTACCACCGCGCCTGCGACACGACCTCGAACATCCCGGACCCGCCGCTGGAGAAGAACTCCGACGCGATCGGGTACGCGGTGTGGAAGCTGGCCGTCGCGGCGGCCCGTCGCTGAGCCCGTCACGAAACGCTCCAGGCCGGCACCGTCCTCATGGCGTCGGCCTGGAGTGTTTTCCGGCTGTCGCGGGCGGAAGAGACCTCCAGCCGGACCGTGCTCCGGCCGAAGATCGACGCGAAGGAAATCGTGTGGCCACGGCCAAAACCATCGAACAGCGCGCCATGGGCAAGCCCGTCGGCAGCCAGCAGACAGACCTCGGTGCCTTCGGCCTCCAACAGCTCGCGCAGTTCTTCGCGGTCCACGACGTCGCCTCCCCGCTCGCGGCCTCACTCCAGATGCGCGAGCACGTTGACCACCGTACCGCCCGGATCTTCGACGAAAAACCGCTTTACGCCCCAGGATTCGTCAGTCAGCGGGTAGGCGATGCGCAGACCTCGGCGGACCGATTCGGCGTGTGCCGCCTCGACCGCGGCCGGGTCGCCGAGGTCGATTCCCCAGCGCGGGACCACCGGGCCCGGCGGCAGGACCAGCACCTGCGCGGCCGGCGCTCCGGGACTGCGCAGGCCGAGCACCGGGTCGTCCATCGCGACCTCCAGGCCGAGGACCTGCTGATAGAACTCGCGAGTCTCGGCGTCGTCGGCGCCGACTGAGTAGGCGATGATTCGATTGACCATGTCGGCCAGCATCTCAGCCAGAGCTGGCTGACGGCTTGGAGAAATGGGAGATCAGGCCGTCGTGAGCGCTCCGGCCGGGAACCGGGCCCGCAGCCACTCCCCCATTTCCGCGCCGGCCAGGGTCGCGCCGGAGGTCATCCCTTCCCGCAGCGGCGCACCGAAATGGCGGCCCGGCACCCGCACGTGCGACACGTCCTCGGCGCCGCTGAGGTCGCGGAACCGAAGCGCGTCAGCCGGGAAGCAGGCCTGGTCGCCGGTCAGTTCCACGAGCAGCGTCGGCACCGTGACGTCGGGCAGGCAGGCAGCCAGGTCCGCGTTGCCCGAGATCGCCGACCACGTCGACAGCCACGAATCCGGCGTCGTCAGGCGGCCGAAGCCGACGACTCCGTAGTTGGTGAGGTCCGGGCGGCGGCCGAACAGCGAACCGTACGGGCGGTCGTTCGGGTCCAGCGAAAGATCGACCGAGCGCAGGTCTGCATCGGTGCGATACACCGTCAGGACGCCGGTGGCCAACGCGGTCCGGCGGTCGGCGGCATCGCGGGTTTCGCCGTACCGGTGCCGGGCCGCCGCGGACCGCTCGGCGAGTTCGCGGGCTCGCGCGTCGATCCGGGCGATCCGGTCGTACTGTGCTTTTCGGTACCTCGCGAGGAACTCTTCCGAATACGCGGACGAGCCGGGAGGTTCGGCGAAGCCGTTGGCCGCGAGGTAGGGGTCCAGGTCCGGCGACGCCGAACGCGGGTCCTGCTCGTCGACGACCGACGGGTCGATCAGCCGCAGCAGCAACGCGCCCTGGCCAGGATGCGGAGCCATCATCAGGAACCCGTCCGCGACCGGCATTTCGGCCTCTCCCAGCGGAACCGGCTTCCCGCTGGGGGTCCGCCGGAGCCGCTCGCCGGCCGGACGCGCGGCCTGCTGGAGGTAGAACGCGGCCAGTGCCGCGCCGCCGGAGTGTCCGATGAGGACTACTCGGGAGAAGCCCCTGTCCCGCAGGAAAACATTCCCGGCGGCCAGGTCGAGCAACGCTTGCTCGTGCAGCAGGGTGAGGTCGTTGCCGACGGTCCGGGTGCCCTGGGTCCACACCGCGTACCCCTGGCTCAGCAGCTCCGGCACCAGCACATGCTGCGAAAAGTCCTGGCGCGGATGCATCAGGACCGCCACGGTGGTCGCGCCCGGGACTGTCCTCAGCAGACCGTTGACGGTCGCGCCGTCGTACGTCGTGAGCTGGTGCGCGGTCGTGGTCGTCGCTTCGGGGGCCTCCGCCGGGGCTAGATACCGGCCGGCGCCGAGTCCGTTCTCAGCCATCGGCCCGCCTGTCGACCCGCAGTGCGTTCTTGTCGTGCTGGGTGATCACCGAGCCTTCCAGCCCGGCCACCGCGCTGTACCAGACCGCGTGCCGGCAGCCGGTCGCGCGCCGGTCGATCACGATGGCTTCCGGCGCGGTGATCCGGAAGTACGGTCCGATCCGGTCGACGGTGTTGTGGTCGTCCTGCCGTGCGACGTCGACCACGCCGATGTTCTCGGGCACGTCGAGGACGTAGAACCGGGCCACGTCAGACCAGCTCCTTCCCCGCCGGCTCCCACGACGCCGCCCGCTCGACGATCAGCTCGGCCTTGCGCGTCAGCAGCTGGTCCATCGACGGCGCCTCGCCGGCCACTACGTCGCACAGCGCCTGCAGAGTCAGCTCCGCGTCGAGGTCTTCCTGCGGCGTGACCGGGCGCAGCGCGCGGGTGATCTCGACCATGTATCCGTTCGGGTCGTGCGTGTAGACGGATTCGATGGTCTCGTGCATGACCTGCATTTCGACCGGCCACTCGGAGTCGTCCAGCCGGCGGCGGTACTCCAGCAAGTCGTCCTCGTCGGCGACGTTGATCGCCAGGTGCCTGCTGTCGGCGAAGAACTTCGGCGTGCCGTGCGGCAGCCGGGCCCACGCGTCGCCCGGTGCGGTCTGGTCGCCGGCCGGTTCCCAGCCGAAGTAGTAGAAGAACGCCAGCCGGTCGCCGCCGCCGATGTCGAAGAAGAAGTGGATGAAGTCCGGATGCCGTTCCGGGCCCCAGCCGGCCGCGCAGATCGAGTGGACGATCGGGAACTTGAGCACATCACGGTAGAACCGGACGGTTGCGGCCGGGTCGAAGGTCGGGAACGCGGCGTGGTCGACCCCGCGCACCCGGTGCACTGGCTTGTCGGTCATCGGGAACCCCTTTCAGGCTTGGACTTTGGCATCGGCGCGCAGCAGCGAACCCGCGCCGGGAAGGTCGACGGGCAGGCCAAGGGCGCGCAGGATCGAGTACGCGCCGGCGGTGGCCGCGGACAGCACCGGCAGCCCGAATTCCTCTTCCGCGGGCTGCACGAGATCGAGCGACGGCATCTGGACGCAGCACGAGAGCACCAGCGCGTCGCTGTCGCCCAGGTCGAGCTCGCGGGCCGCGGCCAGCACAGTGTCGCCCGGAATGCAGCCGACCTCGGTGTTGTCCGCGACGCCGAGCGCGCGCCAGCCGGTGATCGTGAAGCCTTCGGCTTCGAGGTATTCGACCACCGTGCGAGCGACGGGTTCGGTGTACGGCATGACCAGCGCGACCCGCTTCGCGGCCAGGTCGCCCAGCGCCCGCACGAGCGCACCGGCGCTGGACAGCACCTTCGTGTCCGATCCGCCGAGCGCGAGCTGTTCGGCGATCCGCAGCTCGGCGTCACGGTGCTCGCCGGCGCCCATGGCCATCACCGCGACCAGACAGGCGTACAGCAACACCTCCGTCTGCGCGTCACCGACCTCCAGCACGCACCGTTCGCGCTGCGCGTTCATCGCGCGCAGCTGCTCCGGGGTGACGGCGTGCATCCGCATCCGGCTGGCATGGAAAGAAAACTCGACGCCGGCCACCCGCTGCAGCAGCCGCGGCAGCTCGGTCTCGACGGTGACGTTCGAACTCGGCACGATCAGCCCGACGCGCCGGGAATTGCTGGTCACGAATCCTCCTGGGAGACAGTCACGAAATCGGCTCGGCCGGCGCCGACCGAGGTTGCCGCGAAGGCCCGCGCCGAGCGCGGCAGGTCCACCCCGACGGTCCGCCGGGTCTGCAGCCGGAGCCGCTCGGCGAGGTCCACGCGGGCCCAGAACTCGTCCGGTTTCCCGGTGACCAGCAGGGGTCCGGCGCCAGCGGCGAGCCGGCCGACCGCCGCGTCGGCGGCCTCGCCCCACACGTCCGGCTCGGTCCACCCGACCTCTTCGACCGGCCGGCCGAGTTCCGCCCGCGTGATCGCCCGTGCAGGAAGGTGGATTCCGTTGCCGCGCAACGGTTGCGCCAGAACCCACTCCGCCGGGTCGCCGGACGGCGCGGTACCCAGCCACTCCAGTGCCGTACGCACGACCTCCGGCTCCGAGGCGGCGTAGTCGGCCATGGTCAGATTGCCGGAGCGAGTCATGTAGGACAGGCCGAGCCGTTCGGCCGGCCAGTCCGCCCGCCAGCGGTAGGAATCCCACCACCGCTGGCTGCGGCCGGCGAGCTGTTTGAACCGCTCGACCGCGGGACGGCGGGCTCGCTCGTACGCGGCGAACGCGGCGGTCACCGAGCTTTCCCCGGCCAGCGCACCGGCCAGCGCGATCGCGTCCTCCAGCGCCAGCTTGGTTCCGGAACCGAGCGTGTAGTGCGCGGTGTGCGCGGCGTCGCCGAGCAGCGCGACGTTCCCGGTGTGCCACCGTTCCAGGTCGAGATTGACGAACCGGCTCCACCGCGTGCGGTTGGCGAGCAATTCCCCGCCGCGCAATTGGCCCGAGAGCACGTTTTCGAGCAGGCGCACGCTCTGCTGGTCGGTTTCGCCCGGCGCGGTCGCCGCGTCGAACTCGCCCAGCCCGGCCGCGGTCCAGGTCTCGTCGTCGACTTCGATCAGGAACGTGCTGCGGTCCTCGGCATACGGGTACGCATGCGTGACGAACAGCTGTTGCCCGCGCCGGGCGGAGGCGAAGAACGCGGACGACGCGGCGAACGGCGCGCCACACCAGACGTACCGCGTGCGGCCGAGGCTGGTCCGCACTCCCAATTCGGTGCCGAGTTTGGCGCGCGTCCCGCTGCCGACCCCGTCCGCGGCGATGACGACATCGCCGTTCACCGAGCCCAGATCCGCGCGGGAGCCGGCCCGGTACTCGACGCCGACCGCGGTCGCCGCTTCGGTCAGGACTCGCAGCAGCGCGGCTCGGCCGACCGCGAGGTTCCGTGCGCCGTGCAAGCAGACGGACCGGTCCCCGGCGGCGAACCGCAGTTCGTGCCCGACGTAGCTGACCTCCCGGACGCGGTCAGCGGTTTCCGGGTCGGCCTGTTCGAGATTGCGCATAGTGGCCTCGGTCAGGCCGACGCCGAATCCGAACGTCTCCTGCGCGCCGTCCATCCGCTCGTGGACGACCACCTCCAGGCCCGGGTCGTGCAGTTTCAGCAGCCGGGCGGCGTACAGCCCGCCGGGGCCGCCGCCGATCACGTTCACCCGCCGGGTCATCGGGCGCTCCCTTCGGCCAGTTTCGCCTGGACGTCCTCGCGCAACCGGTTCTTCGCGACCTTGCCGACGTTCGTCAGCGGCAGCGCGGGCACGATCTCGACCCGCTCGGGCAGTTTGTATTTCGCCAGCCCCCGGGCCAGCAGGTGCGCGGCCAGCGTCGCGACCGTCAACGGCGCCGCGCCGTCCTCCAGCACCAGGTACGCGCAGGCGCGTTCGCCCAGCACCGGATCGGGCATCGCGACGAGCGCGGCGGTGACCACGTCCGGGTGCGCGACGATGATCTCCTCCACCTCTTCGGCGAAGATCTTCTCCACCCCCCGGTTGATCACGTCCTTGATCCGGCCGTCGATCGAATAGCTGACGCCTTCCGCGGTCACGTGCCGCCGGGCCAGATCGCCGGTGCGGTAGAACCCGTCGGAGGTGAACGCGGTCCGGTTGTGCTCGTCGGCGCGGTAGTAGCCGCGGATCGTGTACGGCCCGCGCGCGGCGAACTCGCCGACCTCGCCGTCCGGTACTTCTTCGTCGGAGACCGGGTCGAGGATCCGGATCTCGTCGGCCGCGGAGATCGGCGCGCCGACCGTGTGGTGGCGCACCGCCTCGTCCGCACCGGCCGGCGTGACCAGGAACATCCCTTCCGCCATGCCGAACATCTGCCGGATCCGGATGCCCAGCTCGTCGCGCAGCCGCTCGGCGACCTCGACCGGCAGTCGCTGCCCGCCGACGACGAAATCGCGCAGGCAGGAGAAATCGGCCCGTTGGGCGCGCGCCGAATCGAGCAGCCGGACCGCGAGGGCGGGGGGCACGAGGGGCAGTACGTCCGGGCGGTGTTCGGCGATCAGGCCGAGGAGCGTGTCGACGTCCGCCGAGGGCGCGAGCACGAGCGTCGCCCCAGCGAAGATCGACGGCTGGAGGGCGAGCGAAATCCCGGCGTTGTGCATGAGGGGCAACGGATACAGGACACGGGAGTGCTCGTCCATCGCCATCGCGGCGGCCCAGGCACGGGAGTTGTAGGCGTATTCCTCATGCAGCCGCGGAGCGACCTTCGGCAGGCCGGTCGTCCCGCCGGACAGCTGGAAGACCGCGGGGCTGAGCAGGTCGGTTTCGAGATAGGGCAACGATTCCCGGACCGGTTCGCGCACCAGCCGGTCGTAGGTCCCTGCGGTGCCGATCGGCTCGCCGCGACACGTCACCACCTCGGCGATCGCGCCTTCGGCGAGGAGCTGTTCGGCCTGAGCGCGCAGCCGCCCGTCGCGGAAATCGGCCTGCACCAGGAGAGTGCGGGCGCCGACGTGCGCCGCGAGCAGGGAGATCTCGCGCGTCCCGTGTTGCGGCAGCGTGCACACCGGCGGCGCTGCGGCGAACAGGCAGCCCAGGTAGGCGACCACTGTCTCGGCCACGTTCCCCATCTGGAACAGCACCGGCTCGCCCGGCCGGGCCGCGCCGGAGCGGAGCAGCCCGGCCGCGAACCGCTGCGCTTCGTCGAAGAGTTCGTCGTAGGTCCACGTGCGGCCCTCGGACAGCAGCGCGGTCCGCGTCCGGTGGCGGCGGGCGGCGTCGAGCAGTTCCGCCGGCAGCGACCGCCCCGCCCAGAACCTGGCACGCCGATAGGCAAGCACGCTGACCTCGTCGTACGGGGTCGTCGGTGGTGCGGGTGGAGGCAACGTCATGGGAACGACGGTAAGCCGGTTCAGGCGAAAGTTCAATAGCTATGTCGAAGATTCGACGTCCATGTCACAGTGTGCGCCTCCACGCTCGGACACGAAAAAGGCCGTGCGACGCTGATGCGCCGCACGGCCGGAGTAGAGCCCGGTCAGCCTTCGAGGCGGTCCAGGAGCGCGCGGATCTGGTCGATCGTCTTGGCGTCCTGCCGCCCGCGTCCGGTGTGATCGCCGGCCGCGAGCATCGCCGTGGACAAGCCGGTGATGGTCGCGACGACCGCTTCGATGTCCGAGCCGGGTCGGAACCACCAGGCGACCCAGTTGCACATGCCCAGCAAGGACAACGCGGCGGTGCGGGCGTCGACCGGACGGAACTCCCCGGTTTCGATGCCCGCCTCCACCAGCGCGGTGAACTCGCGCAGGACGGTGCGCTTCGCTTCGAGGTGCTCGCCCGCGAGCGGTTCCGGCAGGATCGGCTCGGACCGGTCGAGGATGCGGAACTGATCGGAATGCTCGGCACGCTGCCGCACGATCAGCCCGACGACGTCGGCGATCTTCTCCGACGGCGCGAGGTCGTCGCGCTCCTTGAACTGGGCGAGCACCTCGGCGAAACCGTTCGTGACCTGTTCGACGAGCATCGCGAGCAGGTCTTCCTTCTTGCTCACGTAGTGATACAGCGCGGGCCGCGAGATGTTCAGCGCGTTCGCGATGTCCAGCAAGCTGGTCGCCTCGTAGCCCTTTTCCGCGAACAGCCGGGTCGCGGTGTCCAGGAGCTCCGATGTCACCAGCGTGCGGCGCAGCTCGCTGCGTTTTCCCTTACCTCGCTCGGCGGTGGACATGATCCGCAGCTTACCCGCGGGCTCCTCCCACGCCGTGGATGCCGTGCTCGCCGAGCCAGCGGACGATTTCGTTCAGGTAGTCGAGGCCGCCGTAGCCGAGCAGGGTGGCGTGGCCGGTGTTCTGCACGATGTACTTGGTGAACACGCCCGGCCGGTAGAAGCCCGGTTCGGCGGCGGACATCGGATCGGTGTCGCAGTCGTCGGTGGTGCCGCACCAGATCTTGTCGTACTGGCCGGGCGACCACAGGATCGGCGCGTCGATGTTCTTCGTCTGGTCGGTGTAGGTGCGCAGGGTGATGTCCGCGAGCTCGGTCGCTGACATGGTGTCCTTGGTGGCGTCCTCGACGGTCAGCTGGCGCGGGTCGTACGTCGCCGAGGGACCGTAGAAGATGGTGCGCCGGCCCGGAATGCTGGTCAGATACGCGGGATCGATCGCCCACGGCCGGCCGGAGAATTTCGGGTCCAGCAACGCGGGATAGGCGAAGGTGCCCAGCCGGGCGACGGAAGCCGCAGTCAGCAGCCCGTGCCCGACAGCGTGCACCATCAGCGCGTCGACGTCGTGGAACGTGCCCGCCTCGACCTGCGAGGTGAGGCCGCCCATCGAGTAGCCGTTCAGAGTGACCGTGCCGAACCGCGTGCCCAGCCCGCCTTGGCGCAGGTACTGCACGATCTGATGGGTCGTGTTCGCGGCGACGTCGAAGTTCATGCTCGCGCCGAGCGGATGATCACTGCGGCCGTAGCCGATCCGGTCAAGATTCAGCGTCGTGAAGCCGCGCTGGGTCATGTAGCGGACATAGTTGTAGCGCTCCGGCTGATACGGCCAGTCGTAGTAGGTGTGGTCGTAGGTCCCGCCGTGGACCAGGATCTGCACTGGCTGCTTGCCCAGCAACGCCGGGTCAGCGGTGCACAGCTGGCCGAATTCCTTGAGCACGGCGGAACTTCCGGGCGATTCGGTGACCGGGAAGAAGTAGTCGCGGCAGTGCGCGCCGCTCGCCGAGGTCACGTTCGCCAGGTCGGTCGCCGCCGGGATGCCGGGCAGTCCGGACACTGCCCGCGGGGCCAGCGGCCAGCTGTCGGCCGCGCTGGCCACCGCGGTGGCGCCGGCCAGCGCGAGCACCGCGGCAGACATCACCGCCGCCATCCGGGACATACGTCGTTGCACGATGCGCACGGTGATCTCCCTCCGGCGGGCGGGCCCCTTCGCCCACCCGCGTTACGTTCGCGTCATGTTATCGACGTGAACGTCGAAGTCAAGGGTCGGCGCAGGTGAAAGCGCTGCGTTCGGCCTTTCGGGGCGGCCGGAACGCAGGAGAGCAGAGGAGCTGCCGGAGTTTCTGGTCCGGAGCGGAAGCACTTGCGGCGCGCGGAAAAACCCGCCGGTTACTCGGCGATCCGCAGACTGGTGCGGCGGTGGCGGCCGGGGCGCTCGATCCGCCAGTGCCGACCGCGCGACGGACGACCGGGGCCGCGTGCGGCCGAGAGGGCCGGGTGGTGCGCGGCGAACTGCTCGGCGGTGATGCTCATCAGCACCGGGTACTTGATCTCGCCGCGCCGCAGCTCGACGTCGCGCGGCCGGGCCGCTTCGCGGAAGCCGAGTTCGCCGTGCAGCGCGAGCGACGCGAAGTTGCTGCCGTTGACGCTGACCTCGCACGCGCGGTACCGGCACCGCTTGAACATGAACGCCAGCAGCAGCGCGACCGCGTCCGCGGCGTATCCGCACCGGCGGTGCTGCGGGCCGATCCCGATGCCGTAGCTGAACCGGCCGGTGAACGGGTCGGTCTCGATCCAGATGGACCCGACCAGCGTCCGATTGTGCAGGGTTTCGATCGCGAAATGGAACCCGTCCGGGCAGTCCGCGGCGCTGATCCGATGCGTCGCCCAGTGCCGGTAGCCGCCGACCTGCAGGTCCCGCGCCCGTGCCCCGTCCCGGTCGAAACCGGTCAGCGTGCGCCGGTCGGCCGGGCGGACCTCGCGCAGCCGCACCTTCCAGCCGACCTCGTCGACCCGCCACCGGGCAGGACCGCTCGCCCGGACCGGCCGAGACGCATTCGTGATCATCGGGAGTGATACTACCGGCTGCCCGCCCGGCGGTCGCGACCCGAATGCGGTACCCGTCCAGCGCACCGTTACTTTCCGCAGTTTCCCTTGGTAGGCAGGGGTTTGTCCGGATCGAACTCGCCCGGCTGGGCACTGATCGGCGGGGCGTCGTAGGTCGGGTCGCTGAACGCGGGCGCGAGAATGCCGTCGTCCGGCTGCCGGCACGCGATGCTGGTGAAGTACGAACCGCCCTTGTCGAACCACAGGCCGCGGTCGCCCGGCTCCCACCCGGAGCCGATGCGCAGGACGTAGTCCTGGTCGACCCGCACGAACGGATCCAGGTCGGCCGGGCCGTGGTAGGTGTGAGTTCCCGGGTCGAACGCGTAGGCCACTACGTACGAGACATGCACGACGAGCTCGCCCTCGTCGCCCGGGCGGACGGTCATCTTGCCGTTCATCCGCGGCGGCGCCGGGAGGAGGTGGTAGCCCTCCGGGAAGAAGACCGCATAGCTCACGGCATGGGCTTGGATGTCGGTCCGGGCGTTCGGTGCGAAGAGCTGGACGAGCGCGTCCGCGTTGTGGCTTTCGTGGATGCCGTTGTCGAAATGCGCGAGCACGATCGCTTGCTTGACCTGCTGCTGAGCCTGCTCCACCTGCTTCGCGGAGAACGGGCCGGTTTTCGCCGCGGGCGGGATGGCCAGCCCGTCGATGCCCTCGCGCCAGTTCTGCGCCGGGGTGTTGTCGAACGGCCTGGACAGGTCGACCGACGCCGCGGTCGGCAGGTCGGTCGGCCCGGGCGCGGCGGTCGAAGGCGTGGCGGTCGACGGTACGGCGGCCAGCGAACCGGCCGGCACCGGGCTCGCCGCGGACTGGTCGCCCGCCGGACGGGTCCACAGGTAGACCCCGACCGCCGCGGCGGCGACGACCACGACCGCGGCGATCGTCGCCGCCTTGCGGCTCCTCCCCCGGCGGCGGTCTTGCCGCGCTCCGATCCACGCCTCGCGTTCGGCGTGCTTCTGCCATTCCGGATTCATCAGGTCCGGATGCTTCTCGATGTCGAACTCGTCCACGGTCCCGCCTCGCTCGTCGATCTCGCCTGGAGATCGGCAACCGGGCAGGCGCGTTACCGCCGGCCCGTCTTCGCAACCGTTTCGGAACCGAAGCCGCCGCTCAGATCAGTTTGCAGGGAATGTCCGCGTTCTCGTCCAGGTGGTGCGACGCGCACACCCGGTGGTAGCCGTCGGCGATCACGAGGTCCTCGCGGGCGTCGAAGCCGGGATGGCCGTGGCCGCGGACCAGCAGGACCGGCGACAGCGCGGTGCCGTCCTTGACCTTCGCCAGGTCTTTCGCGACGTGCACGTTGTCCTCGGGCAGCAGCTTCAGTCCGCTCGCACGGAGGATGTCCTTTGCCTTGCGGTGCGTCAGTTTCGCTTGCTTCAACTGGTCGACCAGCCCGCTCGCGGCCTCCTCGGGCGAGATCAGGGTGAGGTAGTCGAACGCGGCCGGGTAATCGTGATCGTCCGGTTCGTCTTTCCAGTGTTCCTTCACGACGCCTCCCTCGGTTCGGCGGACTGGTCCTTGCTCGCGCGGGACGCCGCCCACGCGGTGGCGCCGACGCTGATCAGCGCGGCGGCGAGAATGGCCCCGCCCTCCCCCGGGGCGAGCAACTGTTCGCGCGTCCCGATGGTGACCGCCGCGACCGGCACGCCCAGTTGCGCGCCGGCGAGAACCGCCAGCGGCAGCGGCTGGCCCAGCAGCCGCGTCGCGCCGTGCACCACGACCGAGCCGACACCGAGCACCGCGGCCAGTACGAACATCACCGGGTGCTGACCGAGCGCCCGCAGGTCGAGAGAAGCGCCCAGCCACACGAAAAACAGCGGCCCGAGAAATCCGTCGGTCACGGCGAACAACTGGCGCGCGAGCCGTCGCGGCTCCCCCACCGCGGCCAGCGCCAGGCCGGCGACGAACCCGGCCAGCATCACCGACACGCCGACCAGCTGGGCGAGCCCGGCAAGGCCGAACAGGACGATCAGCGCGATCCGGATTTCCAGGCCGAAATGCCGGGTCTTGCTGAGGTCGTGGGCCTTGTCGACGAGCCCGCGCCGGTGCAGCCACCGCAGGAGCACGAACCACACCGCACCGGCCGCGATCACCGCGAGCGCGCCGAGCGCCGCTTTTCCGGCCCGCCCCGGTGCGGCGGCCAGCGGCAACGCCACGATGCAGGCGGTGTCGGCGATCGCGACTTGCACGATCAACGCGACCGCAGGCGGAGTGGCGAGCTTCGTTTCGTCCAGTACCGGCATCACGAGCGCCGCCGAACTCGACGCGAGCAACACGGCGTAGAGCAGCCCGTGCCCGGTTCCGACAAGTGCCGCGACACCGTAGCCAGCCGGCACCGCGAGCACCCCGACCAGCGCGGCGAGCAACGCGCCCCGCCCGGCGGCGACCCGCAACGCCGCGTCCCGCAGCGGCACGTGGCTTCCCGCGACCAGCATGATCAGCGCGAATCCGGCGGACGCGACATAGGACAGGATCGGCTCGTCCGCGTCGACCCAGCCGAACCCGGTCCGGCCGACCACGACGCCGAGCGCGATCTCGCCGACGACGATCGGAATCCGGGTCCGCTTCGGCGTCGCCAGCAGCGGGCCGGCCAGGCCCGCGAGCAACACGATCGCCATCGCGAACAGCGTCATCGACGTGCCTTTCGTCCCGCGGAACCCCGGGTATTGTCGCTCCCCGCCTCGCCGACGGCCAGTTCGCGGCCACCCCGCGGCGTGCGGGTTCTTCGGTACGGTGAGCGGACCACGACCACGGAGGACCCGCCCGATGAAGACGTTCCGCGAGGCGATCGAAACGCACGACCTGGCCGCCGCCGAGGCACTGCTCGCCGACGACGTCGTGTTCTGCAGCCCGGTCGCGTTCAAGCCGTACTCGGGCAAACCGATCACCGCGGCGATCCTGCGCGGGGTAGCCGAGGTGTTCGAGGACTTCCGGTACGTCCGCGAGATCGCCGACGGGAAGGAGCACGCGCTCGTGTTCGAGGCGAAGGTGGAGGGACTCGCGGTGACCGGGTGCGATTTCCTGCGCTACGACGCGGACGGGAAGATCGCGGACTTCATGGTGATGGTCCGGCCGCTGCGGGCCGCGGAGGCACTGGCACGACAGATGGGGGCCAAGTTCGAAGCGATCCAGGCAGCCGCGGCCAAGAGCTGACGCAACGGAACCGGCTCGGCTCGGGTCGGTCGGCTCGGCCGGGGTGGCTCGGGAAGTCCGTGAAGGGCCCCTTGAGGGAATCTGAGTCCGGCAAGGAGCCCTTCACGGACCGGCCAACACCGGCCGAAGAAGTGCTCGCGAGTCAGCGCCGGATCAAGCCCTGTGCCTGCGCCGCCGCCACCGCGGCGGTGCGGGAATCCACCGCCAGCTTCGAATAGATGTGCACCAGGTGCGATTTCACCGTCGCCTGGCTCAGGAACAGCCGCTTGCTGATTTCCACATTGGACAGTCCGTCGGCGACGAGGCCGAGCACCTCGATCTCCCGTCCGGACAACGCCGCGGCCGGGGTGCGCATCCGGTTCATCAGCCGGTGCGCGACCGCCGGCGCCAGCACGGTCTGCCCGGCGGCGGCGTTGCGCACCGCGGCGGCCAGGTCCTCCGGTGGGGCGTCTTTCAGCAGGTAGCCGGTCGCGCCCGCCTCGATCGCGGCCAGGATGTCGCCGTCGGTGTCGTAAGTCGTCAGGACCAGGACTTTCGGCGCGTCCGCGGCCGCGGTGATTTCCGCGGTCGCGGCGGCGCCGTGCATTCCGGCGCCGAACTGCAGGTCCATCAGCACCACGTCCACGCCGGGCGCCAGCCGCACGGCGTCTTCCGCGGAAGAGGCTTCGGCGACCACTTCCAGGTCCGGCTCGGTTTCCAGGACGGCGCGCAGCCCGGCCCGCACCACCGGGTGGTCGTCGGCCAGCAGGAGGCGGATCATCGGGGGTCCACCGGGAAGCTGACGGCCAGCGCGGTGCCGTGACCGGGCGACGATTCGACCGTCCACGTACCGCCGAGCGAGCGGGCTCGGGCGCGCATCGCGGCCAGGCCGAAGCCGCCTTCTTCGCTGCCGCCGCGCAGGGCTTGCGGGTCGAAACCGATTCCGTCGTCCACGGCGTCCAGGGTGACGCTGGTGTCCATGTAGCTCAAGGTCAGCTCGGCCCGGCTGGCCGAAGCGTGCCGGACGGTGTTCGACAGCGCGGACTGGGCGATGCGCAGCAAGGCGACCTCATAGGCGGTCGGCACGTCGAACGCGGTGCCGCTCAGGTGAAAGTGGACAGTCAGGCCGGATCGTTGCCCTTCCCGCCGGCACAGGCGTTCCAGCGCCGCGGGCAGGGACGCGCCCTCCAGTTCGACCGGGGACAGTGCGTAGACCAGCCGGCGGGCTTCGGTGAGGTTGCCCTGGGCAGCCTGCCGGGCCTGCGCGACGTGCGGGAGAGCGGCGGCGGGCCGGTCCGGCAAGGCACGTTCGGCGGCGCGCAGCAACAGGTGGATGCTGGAAAGGCCCTGCGCGAGCGTGTCGTGGATTTCCCGGGACAGCCGTTCGCGTTCGGCGAGCACGCCTGCGGAGCGTTCCATCGCGGCCAGGTCGTTGCGGGTTTCGCGCAGTTCGTCGATCAACTGCCGTCGGTGTTCGCTTTCGCGGTAGAGCGCCTGATAGCCGAGCACGGTGGCGATCGCGACCGCGGCGCCGAGGGCCGGGCCGATGACCACGCCGACGCTGAGACCGCCCTGGTGCCGGGTGAATCCGGCGATGGCCAGCACCGTGGTGAGCGCCACGACGGCGGGCCCCCATCGCGTCGGGAGCAGGTGCATTTGCAGGAAGTACAGCGGGAATGCCAGCCAGACTCCATCCGGAGTGAGCCAGAGCAGGAGCAGCCAGGCGACGCCGAGGGCAAGCAGCCAGCCGGCGGTGGCACGGGGCGAGCGGCCGACGCGCGGCAGCAGCGGGCCAGCGGTGTAGACGGCACCCAGCACGAGCGCACCCGCGAGCACCGACGGGGCCTGCGGCTGGCCGTCGGCGAACGCGCGCGCGACCGCGAGCACCAAAAGCCCGGCCAGCAGGAGGTGCAGGCACACGCGCAGCACGCGCAACGGCCGGTCGAGGGTGTGCGGGTTCACGAAAGCCTCCTCTCCTCGATTGTCCGTGCTTCGCGTCGGATCGGCATCAATCGAAAGGTTGAGCGGCGGGTGCGCCCATCGATGCCGGCAGAGCCATCCGCGGCGCGATGCCTCCGCGCCCCGGCCGGACGAACCTGGAAGGCACACCGGGCAAGGAAGGGATGCATCATGTTCGTCGCGTGGCGGGATCTGCGCTTCGCCAAGGGGCGGTTCGCGTTGATGGGAACCGTCGTCGTGCTGATGACGCTGCTGGTCGGGCTGCTGTCCGGGCTCACTGCCGGGCTGGCCGGGCAGAGCACGTCCGCGGTCGTCGGGCTCAACGCCGACCGGCTGGTCTTTTCGGATCCGGGCAGCGGGTCCCTCTCTTTCGGACAGTCCACAGTGACCCGGGACCAGGCCGAACAGTACGCCCGCCTCCCGGGGGTGACCAGCGCGACGCCGATCGCGATCGGCACCGTCAACGCCGGCTCCGGCCCGCACGCGGCCACCGTGTCGACGTTCGCCGTCCGGCCGGATTCCGGTCTCGCACCGGAAAAGCCCGGTCCGGGCGCCGTCGTCCTGTCCGCTGGCGCGGCGGACAAGCTGCAGGCGAAGACAGGCGAACGAATCACCCTCCAGGGCAGGCAGGTCACCGTCGCGGCGGTCGCCGGAGACGCCTCCTACAGCCACCTGCCGGTGGTGTGGACCGACTTCACCGGCACGGACGCCACCGTTCTCGCGGTGACCACGACCGACCCGGCCGCGCTCGCCGCCGCCGACGCGCGCCTGGGCACCCGGGCCGTCAGCAAGGACGCCGCGTTGTCCGCGATCGGTTCCTATACCGCGGAAAACGGTTCGCTCCAGCTGATGCGCGGCTTCCTCTTCGCGATCTCGGCGCTGGTCATCGGCGCGTTCTTCACGGTGTGGACGATCCAGCGCAGCCGCGACATCGCCGTGCTGAAAGCGCTCGGCGCGACCACCAGGTACCTGCTGCGGGACGCGCTCGGCCAAGCCGTGCTCCTGCTGGTCGGCGGAACCGCGCTCGGCACCGGCCTCGCCGCGGCGCTCGGGGCGGTCGCTTCCGGGACGGTGCCGTTCGTGCTGAGCGCGGGCACGCTGCTCGGCCCGGCCGCGGTGCTGGTGGTGCTGGGCCTGCTCGGCGCCGGGCTGGCCGTCCGCCGCATCACGTCCGTCGACCCGCTGACCGCCCTCACTTCCGGAGCGCACTGATGAGCCTGCACCTGTCCGACATCACTCTCACCTACCCCGACGGCGATTCCCGCCTCACCGCGCTCGACCAGGTCAGCCTCGACGTGCCGGAGGGCAGCGTCGCCGCGGTCGTCGGCCCGTCCGGCTCGGGCAAGTCGAGCCTGCTGGCGGTCGCCGCGACGCTCATCCGGCCGGATCGCGGAAGCGTGGTCGTCGGCGGGGTGGACACGACCGGCCTCGACCGGGCCGCGCTCGCGGAACTGCGGCGCACGAAGATCGGGATCGTGTTCCAGCAGCCCAACCTGCTCGCCTCGCTGACCGCGGCCGAACAGCTGGAAGTGATGGCACGCCTGGGCGGAATGCCGCGCCGCGAAGCCGCGAACCGTGCGCGGGAGCTGCTCGCCGCGGTCGGGCTCGCCGACCGCGCGAACCACCGGCCCGGGCGGCTTTCCGGCGGACAGCAGCAGCGGGTGAACATCGCGCGGGCGTTGATGAACGAACCCGACGTGCTGCTCGTGGACGAACCGACGAGCGCGCTCGACCAGGACCGCGGCGCCGCGATCATCGGCCTGCTCACTACGATCACGCACCAACAGGCGACGGCGACCGTACTGGTCACCCACGACCGCTCCCACCTCGACGGGGTCGACTCGGTGCACGAGGTCGTCGACGGACGGATCCACCAGCCGGCTCGCGCCGGCGCCGAGGAGAACCGATGACGAAGAAGATCTACTGGGCAGCCGTGATCTACACGATCCTGGGCTTGCTCGGCGGGCTGTACTACCGCGAGCTGACCAAGGCGAAGAACTTCACCGGCGAGACCCAGCTCGCCATCCTGCACACCCACCTGCTCGCGCTCGGCACCCTGGTGTTCCTGATCGTGCTGGTGCTGGAGAAGGTTTTCGCACTGTCGGAGACGAAGTCGTTCAAACCGTTCTTCTGGAGCTACCACGCCGGAATGGTGATCACTGTCGGCGGAATGGCCGTGCATGGCACGCTTACCGTGCTGGGCAAGGAATCCGGTGGCGCGATCGCCGGCATCGCCGGGCTCGGGCACATCATCCTGACCGTCGCCTTCGTGCTGCTGTTCGCCGGGCTGTACGCGCGGATCTCGGACAAGCAGCCGGTCAAGGCCGCCTGACCCGCCTGCCCCGAGTCCGTGAAGGGCCCCTTGCCGGAATCTGATTCCGGCAAGGGGCCCTTCACGGACTTCGGGGTTACTGACGCCGGAAGGTGAGCACCGCCAGCCCGGCACCGGCGAGGGCGATGACCGCCGAGCCGATGAACGCCACCGAATACCCGTTGGTCAGCGCCGCCGGGTCGCCGAGGGCGCCGGCCCCCGCCGAAGCCGCCAGTGCCGTCATCACGGCCAGTCCGAGCGCCGAGCCGACCTGGTAGCCGGTGTTGACGATCCCTGAGGCGAGGCCGCCCTCTTCCGGCCGGGCTGCCGAGATCGCGGTGCTCAACGAGGGGATGAAAGCCAGCGACATCCCCAGCGCCGCGACCAGCGAAGCGGGCAGCACGTCCACCCAGAAGCTGCCGTTCGCGCGGACCAGCGACAGCCAGCCGAGCCCGGCGGCCAGCAAGATCAGTCCGGCCACGACCGGCGGCTTCGGGCCGAACCGGCCGATCGCCCGCGGTGCCAGCGCGATCATCCCGAGCATGATCAGCGCGGTCATCGGCAGCAGCGCCGCGCCGGCCGGGAACGCCCGGAAGCCGAGCACCTGCTGCAGGTACAGGTTCAGGAAGAACCACATCGGGATCCACGCCGCGCCCAGGAAGACCTGCGCCAGGTTCGCCGCGCCGAGCCGCGGGGCACGGAAGATCGACAGCCGCATCAGCGGGGCGGCGGCCTTCGCCTGCCGGAGCACGAAAACGGCGAGCAGGACCAGTCCGCTGCCCAGCGCGACCCAGGTTTCCGCGGCTGCCCAGCCTGCGTCCGGGGCGCGGACGATGCCGTAGACCAGGGTGCCGAGCCCGAGCGTGACGGTCAGTGCGCCGAAGACGTCGACGGCGCCGCGGGCGCCGGTCGCTCCCCCCGGGAGAATCCGAGTGGCGACAAGGGCGAGCACGGCGATGGGCACGTTCAGGTAGAACACCCACGGCCACGACAGGTACTCAGTGATCAAGCCGCCCAGGAACACCCCGGCGGTTCCGCCGGCGGGCGCAGCCGCGCCGTAGAGCGCCAGCGCCTTGGTCAGTTCCTTCGGGTTGCCGCCGAAAAGCATCATCAGCAGGGTCAGCGCACTCGGCGCGATCAGCGCCGCGCCCGCGCCCTGCACAATCCGGCCGGCGAGTTCGACCGGCACGTTCCCGGCGGCGCCGGCGAGCACCGAACCGGCCAGCAGGACCGCCCAGCCGGCCGCGAAGAGCCGGCGGGCGCCGAACAGGTCAGACAGCCGGCCGCCGAGCAGCAGCAGGCCGCCGAAAGCGATCACGTACGCGTTGAAGACCCAGGACAGCGTGCTGGGCGTGAAGCCGAGGGCGTCCCGCATCCGGGGCAGCGCGACGCCGATGATCGAGGTGTCCATGATGACCATGAACTGGGCCAAGGAGATCAGGCCGAGCGCCCACCATCTGCGGGTGCCTGGGCGGGATTGCTGCACGGTAGTCATTTCTCTTTCGCTTTCTCTTCGGTCAGGGGGCGAGCGACACGGCATCCGGCGGCCGCTCAGTGGTGGTGGTCTGCGTGCGTGACGTGGTGTTCGTGGTGCTCCCTGGCCCCAGGCGCGGCGAGCGCGGCGTCGAGAACGAAGCGCGCGGTGCGCACGACGCCTTCGGCCTGGTAGTCCAGGTAGAGCAGGTAACGGCCGGTCGTCGGGGCCTCGGCGTGGAAACGGATCTCCGGGCCGGAGATCCCGTCGTCGAGCGCGTGGATGTGCAGGTAGGCGAGGTCGCCCTGGCGCAGCGCGACCAGGTGGCCGAACGAGCCCAGGTAGCGCTCCAGGTCAGTGACCGGCTCTCCGCCGCGGCCGACCCGCGCGGTCAGTATCGTCCCGGCACCGGCCGCGAGTTCGCCTTCGAGCGTCACCTCGTACCCGTCGGCTGCGTGCTTGGCGACCGGTTCCGGGTCGCGCGGCTGGTAGTCACCGGCCACCTCGACCGTCCGCGACAGCGTCACGCTCTCGCCGCCTGCCGGAGTGACGTCGGTGAAGACGCGGTAGGTACCGGCCGCCTCCCAGGTCCACGGGATCGTCCAGACGCCGGTTTCCGGGTCCAGCACCGGGTGGCGGTGGCGGAAGTACTCGCCGTCGTTGCGGACCACCATCAGGTGCAGCCGCTGGTCGTGCGCCTCCTCGTACTGGGTGACCGGGCGGCCGTCGAGCGTGCTGACCGTGAACGAGAGTTCGCCGGTCTCGCCCGCCTTCGACGGGGCGCGCACCACGCCGAGCTGAACCTGGTCCGTCGAGAGGGCGGTGCCGTTGACAGTCATTGGTTTCTCCTTCGTTCGCGCTCTTGCCAATGATCGAACCGTATACCCCCAAGGGGTATTTCAAAGAGTGTCCTGAGTCACTGCGCGCAGCCGGCCGGCCCTTGTCTCCGGCTGCCGACCGGAGTTACGCTTCGGCTCTCGCGGTGTGGGTGCACCGCTGATCCGGTTTGCTCTCGAGGAGGTGCGCGATGCGGCTGACCCCCGGCCAGCGTGCCGACCTCCGTCGTCGCATGCGCCAGTCCGCCTGGAACAAGGGGCGAGTCGCGCACGGATGGCGCGCGCGTCCCTGAGCGGTCCTTCCGCTCGGTCGCTCCCCTGTGCGGGCTGACGCCCGTCCCCCGTCCGGCTATCCGCCCGACGGAGCCCTCGCGACCCGCTGACCTGCGCCGTAGTCTGCGCGGAAGCGGCCGTGACCCCGGATTCAGCGAAGACGAGAGGAACTCTGCGATGGTCGACCCCGAGGTGACCGTCAACGGGAAACGCACCGCCATCGGCGACGTTCCCGTGCACACCACGGCACTGGACTGGCTGCGCGGCCTTGGCCTGACCGGCAGCAAGGAAGGCTGCGCCGAAGGCGAATGCGGGGCCTGCGCGATCCTGGTCGCCCGCCCCGGCGTCGAGACGCCGACCGACCTGGTCGCGATCAACGCCTGCCTGGCTCCGGTCGGATCCCTTGACGGACAAGAAGTCTGGACCGCCGAAGGGCTCGGCTCCGCCGCGGACCTGCACCCGGTCCAGCGGGAAATGGCGGTGCGCGGCGGATCCCAGTGCGGCTACTGCACGCCCGGGTTCGTCTGCAGCATGGCCGCCGAGTACTACCGCAGCGACCGCGCTTGCGGCGGCGACGAGCACGCGCCGAACGGGTTCGACATCCACGCGCTGAGCGGAAACCTGTGCCGTTGCACCGGATACCGGCCGATTCGCGACGCCGCGCACGCGCTGGGAGTCCCTCCGGCCGAGGATCCGCTGGCCGAGCGGCGCCAGCACCGCGCACCGGAACCGGTGGCCACGCAGCTGACCGGCGGCGGCCGCGAGTACCTGCGACCGGCCGATTGGACGGAAGCGCTGCGGCTGCGCCGCGACCGGCCGGACGCGGTGTTCGTCGCCGGAGCGACGGACTGGGGTGTGGAAGTGAACATCCGCGGTGTCCGGGCGGACTGTGCGGTCGCGATCGACCGCGTGCCGGAACTGCAAGTGCTGGAGTTCGGCACGGACGTGCTGGAGATCGGCGCCGGGCTGAGCCTCACCGAGATGGACCGCCGGCTCGCCGGGCGGGTTCCGTTGCTCAGCGAACTGATCCCGCAGTTCGCGTCCCGGCTGATCCGCAACGCGGCGACGCTGGGCGGGAACCTGGGCACCGGTTCGCCGATCGGCGACGCCGCGCCGGTGCTGCTCGCCCTCGGCGCGAGCCTGCTGCTGTCCTCAGTGGACGGGGAACGGGAAGTGCCGCTGGCTGAGTACTTCACCGGTTACCGGCAGAGCGTCCGGCGGCCGGACGAGCTGATCCGGTCGGTGCGTATTCCGTTGCCGCTGGCCGGAACCACCGCGTTCCACAAGATCGCCAAACGCCGGTTCGACGACATTTCCAGCGTGGCCGTCGCGTTCGCGCTCGACCTCGACGACGGGCTGGTGCGCACCGCGCAGATCGGGCTCGGCGGGGTCGCGGCGACGCCGATCCGGGCGCTGCGGACCGAAGCGGCGCTCGTCGGGCGGCCGTGGAACGAGGAAACCGTTCACGCGGCGGCCGAAATCCTGCGCGGCGAGGGCACGCCGATGGACGACCACCGGGCCAGCGCGGCCTACCGTGCCGCGACGCTGGGCCGCAGCCTGCTGAAACTGCACGCCGACTCCCTGGAGGGGGCACGAGCATGAGCGCCGCCGGCAAGCGAATCACTGTCATTGTCGCCGTCGGCTCCCCGGCGGCCAGCGTGGAACTCGTCAAGGAGGCGACGGCATGAGCGCACTGTCCGAACGCCCGGAAAGCCCGTCCATCGGGATTCCCCGGCCGCACGAAGCCGCCACCGCACACGTCATGGGCACCGCGCTGTACACCGACGACCTCGTCGCGCGGACCAAGGACGTCCTGCACGCATACCCGGTACAGGTACCCGAGGCGCACGCGAAGGTGCTCGCCATCCGCACCGAGGCCGCCGAGGCGGTGCCCGGCGTGGTCCGGATCCTCACCGCCGCGGACGTCCCCGGCGTCAACGATTCCGGGGTGCACCACGACGAACCGCTGTTCCCGTCCGAGGTCATGTTCTACGGCCACGCGGTCTGCTGGGTGCTCGGCGAGACGCTGGAAGCGGCCCGGCTGGGCGCGGCCGCAGTCGAGGTGGAGACCGAAGCGCTGCCCTCGCTGGTGACGGTCGGCGAGGCGATCGCCGCGGGCAGCTTCCAGGGCGAGCCGCGCGTGGTGGCGCGCGGCGAGGTCGACGAAGCGATGTCCGCTGCGGCACAGGTTTTCCGCGGCGAGTTCGACTTCGCCGGGCAGGAGCACTTCTATCTGGAGACCCAGGCCGCGCTGGCCTATGTGGACGAAGGCGATCAGGTTTTCGTGCACAGCAGCACCCAGCATCCGTCGGAAACGCAAGACATCGTGGCGCACGTGCTGGGCAAGCACAGCCACGAAGTCACCGTGCAGAGCCTGCGGATGGGCGGCGGCTTCGGCGGCAAGGAATGGCAGCCCCATGGGTACGCCGCGGTCGCCGCGCTCGGCGCGACGCTGACCGGACGCCCGGTGCGGCTGCGGCTCACCCGCACCCAGGACATGACGATGACCGGGAAGCGGCACGGGTTCCACGCCGAGTGGAGCGTCGGGTTCGACGCCGACGGCAAGCTGCAGGCGCTCGACGTGTCGCTGACCGCGGACGGCGGCTGGAGCCTCGACCTGTCCGAACCGGTCCTCGCCCGCGCGCTGTGCCACGTCGACAACGCGTACTGGATCCCCCATGTCCGCGCTCTGGGCCGGATCGCGAAGACGCACAAGACGTCGCAGACCGCGTTCCGCGGCTTCGGCGGGCCGCAGGGCATGCTGGTGATCGAGGACATCCTCGGCCGCTGCGCTCCGCTGCTCGGCATCGACCCGATCGAGCTGCGGCGGCGCAACTTCTACTCCGAAGGCCAGGACACGCCGTACGGGATGCCGGTGCGGCACCCGGAGCGGATCCACCGGATCTGGCAGCAGTTGCTGGACAGCGGCGACGCCGGACGCAGGCAGGCGGAGATCGCGGCGTTCAACGCGAAACACCCGCACACCAAACGCGGACTGGCGATCACCCCGGTGAAGTTCGGCATCTCGTTCAATCTCACCGCGTTCAACCAGGCCGGCGCGCTGGTGCACGTGTACAAGGACGGCTCGGTGCTGATCAACCACGGCGGCACCGAGATGGGCCAGGGCCTGCACACGAAGATGCTGCAGGTGGCCGCGACCGCGCTGGGCGTGCCGCCGGAGAAGGTGCGGCTGGCCCCGACCCGGACGGACAAAGTGCCGAACACTTCGGCCACCGCGGCGAGTTCCGGCGCGGACCTCAACGGCGGCGCGGTGAAGAACGCCTGCGAACAGATCCGCGACCGGCTGCTGACCGTCGCCGCCGAGAAGCTCGGCGCGGCGCAGAGCGAGGTCCGGATCGCCCGCGGCGTCGCGCGGGCCGCGTCCGGCGAGGAGATCGGCTGGGACGAGCTGGTGAACGCGGCCTATTTCGCCCGGGTGCACCTCTCGGCCGCCGGGTACTACCGGACCGAGGGGCTGAGCTGGGACTCCGCGACGATGAGCGGATCGCCGTTCAAGTACTTCGCCTACGGCGCGGCGCTCACTGAGGTCGAGGTGGACGACTTCTCCGGCGCGTACCGGACGCGGCGAGTCGACATCGTGCACGACGTCGGCGACAGCCTGTCCCCGATGATCGACATCGGCCAGATCGAAGGCGGCTTCGTGCAGGGCATGGGCTGGCTGACGCTCGAAGACCTGCGCTGGGACGAGTCCGACCGGCCGACCCGAGGACGGCTCGCCACCCAGGCGGCGAGCACGTACAAGCTGCCGAGTTTCTCGGAGATGCCCGAGGTCTTCAATGTCACGCTGCTCGCCGACGCGGCCGAGGACGGCGCGGTCTACGGGTCGAAGGCGGTCGGCGAACCGCCGTTGATGCTGGCCTTCTCGGTGCGCGAGGCGCTGCGGCAGGCGGTGGCGGCGTTCGGTGCGCCCGGCAACAGTGTCGATCTCGCTTCGCCGGCCACGCCGGAAGCGGTGTTCTGGGCGATCGAACGGGCGGTCGCCGGCATTCCTGGCGTGCAGGAGCGGGAAGCGGACCTGGTGGGCCAGCCGTGAACTGGCTCAACGCGGTGCAGCACCTGCGGGACGCCGGGCTGCCCGGCGTGCTCGTCACGGTGACGTCCTCGCGCGGGCACACCCCGCGCGAGGGCGGCGCGAAAATGGTGGTCGGTGCCGCCGAATGCCACGGCACGATCGGCGGCGGCAACGCCGAGGCAGTCGCCATCGAACGCGCCCGGGAGTTGTTGCGGGACAACGCGACCGCGCCACAGCTGCAAACGCTTGCGCTGTCGGACAAAGCGCCCTACCAGCACGGCGTGCAGTGCTGCGGAGGGGAGATGACGCTCCTGTTCGAGCCGCTGCCGGTGCGCCCGGCGGTGGCGATCTTCGGGGCCGGCCACGTCGGGCTGGAGCTGGCCCGGGTGCTCGCCCGGCACGAGGTCGCGCTGCACCTGATCGACAGCCGGCCCGAACAGCTGACCCCGGAACGGCTCGGGGTGCTGGCGGACGCGGTGGCGAGCGTGCATGTTCACCAGGTTCCGTTGCTGCCCGAGACGGTGCTGCCGGAGCTGCCGGCCGGCACGCACGTGCTGATCATGACGCACGATCACGCGGAGGACATCGCCCTGTGCGACGCCGCGCTGCGCAACGGGTCATGCGGGTCGATCGGGCTGATCGGCTCGGCCGGAAAGTGGTCGCGGTTCCGGAAACGGCTGCTCGACCTGGGCCAGGACGAGGCCGCGCTGGAGAAGATCACCACTCCGATCGGCCTGCCGGAGCTGCGCGGGAAGGAACCGGCGGTGATCGCGGTGAGCGTGGCGGCGGCGTTGCTGGCGCGGTTCCAGGAGCGGGTCCAGGGGCAGGTCCAGCCGAAGGCGATCCGGCAGTAAGCCGCTCGCGCGGCCAGGCACGGACTGGCACTGGGTGCGGCCCCGGACGGGTTCAGCCCAGTGCCTCCGCCGCCAACCGGCGGGCGTAGGCGGCGTCGAGACCGTGCGGGCGGAACAGGATCCGGTACATGATCGGCGCCACCACCCGGTCCATCACCGCTTCCGCCGCCGGTGCCGCCTCGCCCCGGGCGATCGCCCTGGCCAGGATGGCTTCCACCTGGTC
Organism: Amycolatopsis benzoatilytica AK 16/65; assembly: GCF_000383915.1. Classification (NCBI taxonomy): domain Bacteria; kingdom Bacillati; phylum Actinomycetota; class Actinomycetes; order Pseudonocardiales; family Pseudonocardiaceae; genus Amycolatopsis; species Amycolatopsis benzoatilytica. The sequence goes on along the minus strand of NZ_KB912942.1, from coordinate 1,088,010 downwards.
AGCGGCGTACGCCGAGCACTGTCCGGCGTTGCTCCCGTCCGGATCGCCGAGCAGCGCGTCGCGGAGATAGGCCCGCCCGGCAGGCGAGGCCATCTCGTCCAGGAACAGTTCGGTCCACGCCGCCAAGTCCGCGGCCAGCGAGCCGTGGTCCTCCGGCGGCGCTTCCGGGCGCAGCCGTTCCACCGCGACGTCCGACAGGAGTTCCTGCAGGTCGCCCCATCGCCGGTAGATCGTCGACGGCGTGACGCCGGCCCGAGCCGCGACCTGGGGCACGGTCAGCGCGTCCCGGCCCGATTCCGCGATCAGGTCGCGGACCGCGGTGTGCACCGATTCCTGGACTCGTGCGCTGCGCCCGCCGGGACGCACCATCCGCTTCTGGCTCACCGTGCCACTTTAAGCCGCGTCCTCTCCAGCGCGTGTCCGGTGCGCAGCAGCACCGGCTCGCCGTGCGGCCGGGCCAGCAGCTGCAGACCGATCGGCATCCCGTCGAAATCCTGGCCGACCGGAAGCGTCAATGCCGGCGCACCGGTGATGTTCGCCGGAGCCGACAGCCGCACGTACGCGTCGGAGACCGCTTCGACAGTGCCGTCGGGCCAGGTGACTGTCTCTTGCCCGGCCGGGACCGCGGTCATCGGAACGGTCGGCGCGGCGAGCACGTCGACCTTTTCGAACAGCCGCGCCCATTCCTGTCGCAGGAGGGTGCGGGCGCGCTGGGCGCGCAGGTAGTCCCCCGCGCTCATCAGTTCACCGGCTTCGAGCAGGACCCGGACGTCCGCGGAGTATTGGTCGGGCACGGCGCGCAGGTCGCGCTCGTGGTAGGCGGTCGCCTCCGGGACCATCAGGCCCCAGTGCGTCGCCTGCAGGTAGCGGGTCATCGGGATTTCGACGTCGACCACCTCGGCGCCGAGCGCGGCGAGACGGTCGATGCCCTCGCGTACCGCGGCTTCCGTAGTCGGGGCGATGTGGTCGAAGTAGTGGTTGACCGGCACTCCCACGCGCAGTCCGCGCAGGTCTCCGTCCGGGTTCCAGCCGGACGAGGCCACGTTCTGTCCGATGAGGACGGACAGCACGAGCGCGGCGTCCTCGACGGTGCGGGTGATCGGGCCGACGTGGTCCAGCGACCAGGACAGCGATGTCACGCCGTTGCCCGGGACGAGGCCGTAGGTCGGCTTCAGGCCGACGACCCCGTTCAGCGCGGCGGGGACCCGGATCGAGCCACCGGTATCGGTGCCCAGGGCGAAGATCGCCGCTCCGGCGGCTACCGCTACCGCCGAACCGCCACTGGAGCCGCCGGCGACGCGGGACGGGTTCCGGGCGTTGTGCGTCTGCGGAGTCGTGAGCCCGTAGGCGAATTCGTGCGTGTGCGTCTTGCCGAGCAAGACCGCTCCGGCGGCCTTGAGCCGAGCGGCGACGGTGCTGTCCTTCTCGGCGAGATGACTGGCGCGGACCCGGGAGCTCGCGGTGGTCGGGGTTCCGGCCACGTCGATCAGGTCCTTCAGCCCCATCGGGACGCCCTGCACCGGGCTGCGGATCTCCGCTCGTTCCGCGGCTCGGGCTTCGGCGCGGGCCCGGTCCGCGTCCACCGCGACGTACGCGTGCAGACGGGGCTCCACCTCGTCGATGCGGGCCAGGACGTCTTCGACCAGTTCTCCTGGCGACATCCGCCGGTTCCGGATCGCGGCGGAGGCTTCGGCGAGGGTCAGGTCAGCCAGCGACATGGCGGACGCCCTCCTCCGCGCGGTAGGTCGAAGCCGGTGGTGTCTCGTGGAAATCCAGCTCGCGCAGCACGGACACCACGGAGTGGATGTGGTCGGCGGCGGCGGCCACGGCGGCGTGCCTGGCAGCGTCGAGCGGCAGTCCGGCTCGGGCGGCCAGGCGTGCTGCCTCGCCGGGGGCCAGTTCGGACACAAGTCCTCCTAAAAGCTAACTGTTTGCGTTAAGTGACGGTACCCAGTACTGTCACTTAACGCAAACAAGTTGCGTTAAGGAGGGATCGGGGATGCGGCCCTGGATCGTCGGCGAGGTCGCCGTCCACCGGATCGACGAGGCGGAACTGCCCGCTGCCACTGGCCGGTGGCTGCTTCCCGGCGCGACCGCCGAGGTCGTCGGAAACGCGGACTGGCTGTTTCCGGACTTCGCCGACGCCGATCACGCGATTCGGCTGCACAGCCACAGTTTCGCGTTCGAGAAGGACGGGATGAAGATCCTCGTGGACACCGGCATCGGCAACGGGAAAACCCGCGCCAACCCGGCGTGGCACGATCTCGACACCGGATACCTGGACGCACTGGGCGCGGCCGGGTTCGCCCCGGACGAGGTGGATCTGGTGCTGCTCACTCACCTGCACACCGACCATGTCGGCTGGAACACCCGTGCCCGCGACGGCGAGTGGGTGCCCACCTTCCCCGCGGCCCGGTACGTCACCGCACGCGCCGAACGGGAGTTCTGGGCCGGTTTCGCCATGGACGGGCCACGCCAGCAGATGTTCGAGGACTCCCTGCTGCCAGTGGAGCGCGCGGGCTTGCTGGACCTGGTCGATGTGCCGGCGAACGGCGTGGAAATCGTGTCCGGCGTGCGGTTGCTGCCGACCCCCGGGCACACGCCGGGACACGTCTCGGTCGAGGTGACCAGCTCCGGCGAAACCGCGCTGATCACCGGGGACGCGGTGCACCATCCGGTGCAGTTCGCCCATCCGGAGATCGGCGCGTCGGTGGACATCGACCCGGCGGAATCCGAGAAGACCCGCCGCCGCCTGCTGACGGGGCTGGCCGGCTCGGAAACTCTCGTGCTGGGCACTCATTTCGCGCCCCCCACCGGCGGCCGCGTGGTATCCCACGGCGGCGGTCACCGGCTGGTCGCGAAACGCCCTGACGGAGCCCCGCCGAAAGCGACGCAGCGGTAATTCGCTTGCCGCCGCCGGGGAGAATACGGCGGACACGTCAGCTCCTGGGGAAGGCACCGCGCGCACATGGAAATCCGGCAGACCACCTCCGAGGACTACGACCTCTACTTCTCGACCGTCACGTCCGCGTTCGGCCAGTTCTTCCCGACCGCCGCGGGCAGTGGCCTGATGGCGGCGTTCGAGCCCGACCGCGGCCTGTTCGCCCTCGGGCCGGACGGGCGGCCGATCGGCTGCTCCAGCTCGTACTCGTTCGAGCTGACCCTGCCCGGCGACGCGGCGGTCCCGGCGGGCGCGCTGACCGGCGTCGGCGTGCTGCCGACGCACCGGCGGCAAGGCGTGCTGAGCGCGATGATGCGGCGCCAGCTCCAGAACTGCCGCGACCGGGACGAATTCCTGTCCGTCCTGCTCGCTTCCGAAGCGGTGATCTACCGCCGCTTCGGCTACGGTCCGGCGACCTACCTGCACCGGCTGACCGTCGACCGGAGCGCGGCCGCGTTCGCCGTGCCGCAGACGCGGGGGACGATCGAGATGCGGACCCGCGAAACGAGCACTGACCTCCTGGCGGAGATCTACGACCGGTACCGCCGCACTCAACCCGGCGCGGTCACCCGGCCGCGCCGCTGGTGGGAGCTGGGCGCCGGCCAGCCGCCGGTCGCGCCGGAACCGCGGCACGTCGCGGTGCACCGCGACCCGGACGGCGTCGCGGACGGCTATGCGACCTACCTGGTCGCGGGCGACACGCTGACCGTCGACGAGACCATCGGGGGCGACGAAGCCGCCGCCGCGCTGGCCCGGTTCCTGCTCACCCACGACCTGGTGAAGACGGTCGTGTTCCGGAAGGTCCCGCAAGACAGCCCGCTGCGCTGGCAGCTGCGGGACTTCCGCGCCGCGGAGCCGGCCGGCGAGACCGACTGGCTGTGGGTGCGGCTGCTGGACGTCCCGCGGGCGCTGACCGCGCGCGGCTGGTTCGCCGACGGGGAACTGGTCCTGGACGTGGCGGACGGGTTCGCCGACCAGACCGGCCGGTACCTGCTGACGGTGCGGGACGGGAAGGCCGAGTGCGCGCGAACCGACCGGGAGGCGGATCTGTCGCTGGACGTGAGCGACCTCGGGTCGGTATATCTCGGCGGGACCCCGGTGAGCACGCTGGTGCGGGCCGGTCGCGTGCAGGCACACCGGGACGGGGCTGCCGAGGACGCGGACGCGCTGTTCCGGGGAGAGCGGGCACCGCACTGCCTGCACTGGTTCTGAGGCGGCGGCTGGCGGCGCTGGCCGGTCAGCCGGCTTCCAGCACCGGCTTCTCCACCCGGACCGGCTGCGTCGCGAACAGCTGCCAACCCAGGAATCCCAGCCCCAGCAGGAGATAGGCGTCGCCGACGAGGTGCTGCCACGGTGCCCACAGCAGCTCCCGCGACTCAGCGGACGGCAAGAACGCGTGCGGTGCGGCGATGTACACCGCGGAGACCGCCAGCAGCGCCGCCGCACCGCGCCAGGTGCGTACCCGGGCGGCGAAGATCAGCACCGCGGGCGCGACCCAGACCCAGTGGTGCGACCAGGAAATCGGCGAAAGCACCAGGACCGCCGTCGCGTTGACGGCGAACGCGACCGGTCCCTCGACCCGGCGGATCACGATCACCGCGGCGAGCAGGACGAAAGCCGACAGGCTGAACCAGAGCACGTCGTGCACGAGCGGTGCCAGGTCCAACCGGTTGAGCGCGCCCTCGATGGTCTGGTTGGTCGCATACGGCGAGCCGCTGAGACCGGCCGCGCCGGTGAGCCCGCCGCCGAAGAAGTAAGCGGCGGATGCCCGCGGAGCGACCAGGAAACCGAGCGCGGTCGCCCCGGCTCCGGCGAGCACCGCGTTGCGGGCGGCGCGGAAGTCTCTGGTGAGCAAGAAGAACAGCAGGAATCCGGCGGGCGTGACCTTGATCGCGGCGGCGATGCCGACCAGGATCCCGCGCGGCCAGCGCGGTTTCGGCGCGAGGCAGTCGACGGCGACCAAACCCATCAGGATCAGGTTGATCTGTCCGAAGAAGACAGTCGAGCGCACCGGCTCGAAAGCGAAAGCGGCCACGGTCAGACCAGTCGCGACGGCAAGTGCGGTGCGGCGGGGCCAGCCAGTCCACAAGCGACGGACGGCCGCGTACAGGGCGGCCCACAGCGCCGCGACCGACAGCACGTCGAGCAGGATCGAGGCGACCGCCAGCGGCGGGACCGCCAGCGCGGTGAAGAGGATCGCCGCGAACGGCGGATAGATGAACGGCAGCGAGATGCCCGACCGGGTCACCGGCAACTGGCCGTACAGGTCGCCGCCGTTCAGTACCGCGTCCGCGCCAAAGCGGTAGACCTCCAGGTCGACCGGGCCGAAGCTGCCGACGACGGCGATCACTCCTGCGACGATCACCGCGGCGAACGCCGCGAAGGTCCGCTTGCGGGCGCGGGTGGCGCGCACCCAGACGGCTTTGGCCTGCAGCCACGTGCCGATGTTCATGATCCCCAGTCACCCCTTGGTCCGGCGTATTCGATCCGGATCGAGACTGGCGGCGGGGACGGCCGAAGTGATCATCTGAACGGCCGGGGCCAGGTGGCCGTTCGGCCGGGGTTCCTCCGCGGGGATCGGCCGAACGGCCGAGGCGGTGCCTCTCGCACGCTGCGCGGCAGGAAGTCCGTGAATGGCCCCTTCGGGGAATCTGATTCCCGGAAGGGGTCCTTCACGGACCGGCGGTCAGGCCGGAAGCAGCGCCAGGAACGCGGCCGCCGCGGGGCTCGGCGGCCGGTCGGCGGCGTGCACCACGACCACCTCCCGGCCGATCCCCGGGTCGGTCTCGAGAGTGCGGACCTCCGGGTGGCGCCGCACCGCCTCCGGCGGAACGAGCGCGACGCCGATCCCCTGCTCGACCGAGTCCAGGAGGTCGGCGATCGTGTCGACCTCGCAGCTGCTGCGCCGGGCCAGCCCGATGCGGTCGCAGACCGCGTCGATCCGGTTCCGCAGCGCGGAATCCGCGCGGTATTCGACGAACTCGCGATCCGCCAGCTCGGCCAACGCGACACGGTCGCGCCCGGCCAGCGGGTCGCCCGCGCTGACCGCTAGCACCAGCGACTGCGCCGCCAGCGTCCGGTACTCGACGTGCCGGGTGTCGAACGGGCGGTCCACGAAAGCGAGGTCCAGGCCGCCATCGACCACCTCTCGGACCAGGCCCGGCACCGAGTCGTGCCGCAGGTGGAGGTGCACCGCCGGGTGGCGGGCGTGGAACTCGCCCAGCAGCCGCGAAAGCGGGATCCCGCCCACCGCCTGGATGGCGCCGATCCGGACTCGGCCCCGCAGCACGCCTCGGATAGCGGCGACCGCGTCCCGGCACTCTTCGGCCGCTGCCGCCGCCCGGCGCGCGGCAGGCAGCAGCGCCCGGCCGGCTTCGGTCAGCGTGACTCTGCGCCGCGACCGGACGAACAGTTCGGCGTCCAGCTCGCGCTCCAGCGCGGCGATCGAGCTGGACAGGCTGGACTGCACCAGGTGCACCCGCGCGGCGGCGCGGGTGAAATGCAACTCCTCGGCGAGGACCAGGAAGTGCTCGAGCTGGCGCAATTCCATGGATTGATCATATCGATCGTGGCAATGGAAAACATCCGTTGGACTGATCACTGGTGCTCGGGCAACGCTGGTGGCATGAGAGTGCGGCACGCTGCGGGGTTCTGGGGAGTCGCCTTCGCGTTCGGGGTGACCATGGCGGGCACGACCTTGCCGACGCCGCTGTATCCGTTGCTGCAGCACGAATTCGGGTTCGGCGAGCTGGCCAGCACCTTGCTCTACGCGGTCTACGCGGCCGGGGTGATCGCGGCACTGCTGCTGTTCGGCCGAGCGTCGGACGTGCTCGGCCGGCGGCGCGTGCTGCTCGCCGGATCGGCCTGCGCCGCGCTGTCGGCGATTGCCTTTCTCGGCGGTGCCGGGCTCGCCGGCCTGCTGACCGGGCGCGTGCTCTCCGGGCTGTCGGCTGGGCTGGTCACCGGCACCGCCACGGCCGCGCTCGGCGAACTGCACCCGAGGGGCGACCAAGCGCACGCCGGCCTGGTCGCGACCGTCGCCAAAATGGCCGGGCTGGGCTGCGGGCCGTTGCTCAGCGGGGTGCTGGCATCGGTCGCGCCGGCCCCGTTGCGGCTGCCCTTCCTCGTGCATCTGGCGTTGCTGATCCCGGCCGCGATCGCCGTTTGGCGGACGCCTGAGCCGCCCGCCGCGGACGCGACAGATCGTCCCCCGCTTTCGCCACCCCCGACGCGAGCGAGGCCACGGTTCCGGATCGTCCGGCCGGTGCTGCCCGCCGAGGTCCGGCCGGTATTCCTGCCCGCGGCCGCCGCGATGTTCGCTGCCTTCGCGGTGTTCGGGCTCGTCGCCGCCGTGGAACCGTCGATGCTGGTGCAGCTGCTCGAGGTGCGCAGTCCAGCGGTGCCCGGGTTGGTCGTCTTCGCGATGTTCGCAGCATCGGCGGCCGGTCAGGTGCTCTCCCGGCGGGTGCCGGCCGGTCGCGCGCTGCCGATCGGCTGCGCGGTGGTGCTGGCCGGGGTCGGTGGGCTCGCCGCGGCGATCGGCACGCAGTCCGCGGCAGTGCTGGCGGCCGCCACGGTCGTGATCGGCGGCGGACAGGGGGTGGCGTTCCGCGGCGCGGTCGCCGTCGTCGGCGCCCTCGCCCCCGCCGACCAGCGCGCTGGGACGATGTCCAGTTTCTTCCTGGTCGTCTACCTCGGAATCTCGGTCCCGGTGATGCTCGCCGGAGCCGCTTCCGCCCGGTGGGGCTTGCGCCTGTCGGGCCTCGCCTTCGCCGCAGCGGTCGCCGCGCTCCTCGTCGTCGCGATGTTCGCGACGGCTTCCCGTCCCCCACTCGCTTCGAAGAGGATCCGATGATTGCCGACCTGGGTTTCCAGACCGCCGTCCAATGCGAACCCGATGTGGTGGACCGGCCTTCGGACGCGGCCGACGTCCAGCGCGCGATCTCCGAAGCGGCCGAGCGGGACCTTGCGGTCGCGATCCGCGGCGGCGGGCACGGCGCGGTGTCCCAGGCCGGAGGCATGCTGATCGTCACCGATCGCCTCGACCATCTGCACGTCGACCCGGACGCGCAGACCGCCGACGTCGGCGCAGGTGTCCGATGGGGCACCGTCGTGCACGAAGCCGCGCGCCACGGCCTCGCGCCGCTCAGCGGCAGTTCGCCGACCGTCGGCGTAGCCGGATACACCCTCGGCGGCGGGCTCGGGCCGTTGTCTCGTCGCTACGGCTACGCAGCCGACCACGTCCACAGCCTCGACTTGGTGACCCCGGACGGCCAGCTGCGGCATCTGAGCGCCGACGAACCGCAGCTGTTCTGGGCGGTGCGCGGCGCCGGCCGCAGTTTCGGCGTGGCGACCTCGATCCGGGTGCGGCTCTTTCCCGTCGACCGGATCCTGGGCGGGAGTCTCGCCTTCGATCCGGACCGATTCGCCGATCTGCTGCACCGCTATCGCGAATGGACCGAGGACCTGCCCGAAACGCTGACGTCCTCGCTGTCCATGATGGCTTTCCCGGACGCTCCCGGCCTTCCGCCCCACCTGCGCGGCCGCCGGACGCTGCGGGTGTTCATCGCCGGAACCGACCTCGACCGGTGCGCTCGATCGACGGAACTGTTGCGGGCCTTCGGTCCGGTCGAGGACACCGTGCGCCCCATGCGGTACGCCGACCTCGGCGACGTGTTCGCCGAGCCGGTGCGACCGCACGGTTACCAGGGAGACGCCGTCGCCACCAGCGACCTCGATCCGGACGCCGTTGATCCCGCCTGGTTCAGTCCGCGAGCCGAGCACGCGATGTTCCTGACCGTCCATCACCTCGGCGGCGCGATGAGCCGCCCGGCGAGTCCGGCCAATGCGGTCGGCCGCCGCGATACGCGGTTCCTGGTGCGGGCCACCAGCCCGGTTCTCTTTCCGGCGGCACCGGGACTCGCCGACCTCCACCGCAGTGTGCTCAACGGCCTCGGATGCGGTTCGACGTCGCGGGTGCTCAACTTCGTCTTCGGCGACCGCGCCCTTGCCGCCAGCGAATGCTACGACCCGGGAGATTACCGGCGGCTCACCGAGATCAAACGCGAAATCGACCCGGCGAACCTGTTCCGCTTCGGTCCTGCGGTGCCCCCGGCGACACCGTGATAGAGGCGACGCCCCGACCTGGCGCTGAACCCTCTTCCGCCACACCGCATTCGACGAGGACACAAGACCGGCACCGCCGAATGCGGAGGCACGAGCCGCTCCGATCGAGCTCACCGCGACAGGAGCAGTACGCCGTGCGGGCCGAAGCTCCGTCCCAGACGAGGACGGACCAGGCGAGCACCGGTGCTCGGCACGTTCGCCAAGCCGGTGCCGCTGGCCGTCACCAGCCGGCCAACCAGGAACGCATGACGATCGCCCGTTCGAACCGACAATCGACGCGGCGGACACGAAACGGACAGCGTTCGCCCGGCGGCCGGTCCGGCTCGGTCAGCGATTGCTGCCCTGCCCGCGGCCGACCGAGCGGCCGACGAAGTACCCGATCACGAGGCCGACGATCAGTCCGATCGCGATGAAGAAGATGACCGTGGCCGCCGCGATTTTGCCGACCGTGCCGAGGAAACCTTTCGCTTCCAGGTCGGTCGCGATGGCCACGGACTGGGCGAGTGCGTAATGGGTCATGGCTCCCAGCCTGACACGGGTTCGGAAACCTGCACGGCAGGCGCGCGGAGATCACCCAGGTTGGAGGCCGGGCCGGAGCTGGAAGCCGGGGCCGGAGCTCCCGGTCAGAACCGGAGCCGGGGCCGGCGGCCGACCGGGGCGCGGAGCTGGCATGGGGCTCGGCCAGTCGCTGCCTGGCTCCATCGCGCACGGTCAGCCGTGGCTTCGGTCGAAACGCTGCTCAATGCTCGACCGGCTTGAGCACGAACCCGCCCTCGCCGTCCTCGTCGTCGGGTGATGGGCGACGCCGCGACGCTGGGGCCTCGGCCGCCGGCACGGGTTCGGGCACTGGATCCGGTGCGGAGCTTGCAGCGGGCTCGTCGTCCACGGGCACCACGCCCTCGACTGCCGCCGCGACGGCCGGAGCGCAGCCTGCCCGGATGGCTCGCATGCCGTCGCGCAGTGCGAGCGTTCCGGCCTCCGCGCTGAGCCGGGCGATCTCCGCGGCCAGCGCGTCCGGGCCAAGTTCCAGGGCGGATTCACCGATATCCAGGGCCACGAGCATCCCGTGCAGGTCCACGGTGACCACTACGCCCTCGCCCCGGGCCGAGGCGCGGATGTCCGCCAGCCCCTCGGACAAGCCCAGCTGGTCCGGGATTTCGTCAGCGATCTCGATCAGTTCGTCGATGCCGCGTTCGTCGCTACCGTGTTCATCCGCGCCAGCCGCGACCAACCCGACACCCGCACGCCCGTCCGCGGCGGCCTGGTCAACGGCCGCGCGAGCCGATTCCTCCATCACGCCCTCCACGTGTCCGGCGTGGTCTCCTCGACCCGAGCTGCCAGTTCCTCTTCCCGCTGGAGCCCCAACCTGCCCAGTTCCGCGCCGCTCAGGTCGCCCAGTTCCGCTTCCAGCACGCGCCGGGCGCGTTCGTTCGCTTCCGCGGCCGCTTCGCGAACGGTGCGCAGAATGGTCTCGGCCAGGCGCAACCCGCCGCCGCGGAGGGCTTCCGCGGTCAGGTCCAGGGAGCGCAGGGCCCCTCCAGGTGCGACTTCCACCGCTACTCCGCCGCGGCGGGCAGTGCCGTTCGTGGTCACTTCGGGTGCACTCCGCCGTAGAACTTGTGCAGGTCGCGCGGCAGGACGTAGGTGAGGCGCTCCACTTGGTCGTTCGCGTTGCCTTCGATCGTGGTGATCTTGTTGCCCTCGACCTTTTCGATGATCCCGATGTGGTGGCTGTTCCCCCATGACGGGCCGTCGCCGAACAGGATGGTGTCGCCGGGGCGGGCGTTGTGGGCGATGGCGGCCCGGTCGTAGGCCAAGTGGTGCCGTTCGCCCCACTTGTAGACGTCGCCGGTGAAGCCGTACTTCGGGATGTCCACGCCGGCCGAGCGCCACATCGACGTCGCGAAGTACGCGCACCACGGCTGTCCGGTCGGGCCCCATTTGTTCCGGTTGTTCGGACCCTCGTGGTAGCCGAGGTTGTGCCGGGCGTGGTCGAGGATCTCGGTGACCTGCTTGCTGTTGCTCGTCTTCGTCTTGCCCGGGTGCGTCGGGTGCGGGTGGTGCTGCTGATGCTTCTTGTGCGCCTCGTGCTGCTTGTGCTGTTCGTGCTTCTGGTGGTTTCCCGGCGTCTTCGGCCGCGGCTTGCCCGGGTCGGCGACACCGTCGTGGTTCAGGTCCTGCTGCAGCGCCCGCAGCTTGCGTGCGGCGTCCTCCATCTCCGCGCGGGCGTTCTTCAGGTGGCCGGACGATTCCTTGAGGTATTTGCCGGCCAGGTCGGCCACGTCCCCGATCGCCATCAGCAACGCCGCCGGGCTGCCGTTGCGCGCCAGCAGGTAGCCCGCCTCGATGATCTTGCGTGCCCTCGCGATGAACTCGTCGAGCAGCTTCCCGGTGGCCTGGTGCCGTCCGGCGAGCGCGTCGGTGACCTCGGCGACCACCTGCGCGCCGTGCCGGCTGGCCTGCGCGGTGACCTTCAGGTCGCGGCCGAATCTGTCGCTGTCGTGCTCGAACGCCGGGTTCGCCTTGCTGTGCCAGGCGTTCAGCAGAGAGTGCGCGGCTTTGCGCTGCACCTCGTACTGCTCGGTGATCTCGTTCGCGGCCTGCCGCAGCGCCTGCTGCGCGGCTTGGGATTCCGCGGCCTTGCCTTGGAGTTTCTCGTGATGCGTCTTGATTTCGTCCGCGAACAGCGTCGCGACTCCTGCGGTGTCCATCCCGGCTCCCCCTGCCTCAGCCCAGAATTCCCTTGATGTCCTGCGCACTGATCGCGGCCTTCGCGTCCGCGTCGGCGGCCGCGTATGCCTGCCGTGCCTGGAATACCGACGCGCTCAGCGTGCGCGCCTGCGCGCCGGTCGCGCGCACCTGCGACTCCAGCGAACGGCTGAACTCTCCAAGCGCGTCGGAGAACCCGGTCTCCTGTCCGACCTTGCCGAAGCTGTCCTTGGCGATCCCGGCGACCCGGTGCACGGTCTTGCGTCCGACCGCCACCAGTTCGTCCGCGATCTGCTCGGTTTTCTTCTCGTACGCGACGAACTGCTGCAGATCCGCCTTGAACCCGCCGTCCGGACCGCCCTTGTGCGGTGCGGGTTTGTGCGGTGCGGGTTTGTGCGGTGCCGGCTTCGGCGGATGCGCCCCGTGGTGCCGGGTGACATCCTCGGCGGCCTTGCGCGCCGCGGCGAGATGGCTCTTGTACGCGCCGTCGGTGTAGGTGGACCAGGGCTGAAAGCTCTTGCCGTGCCCGGAAATCGACCAGGCGGCCTTCGCGTTCTCGTCCGCGTTGAACAGTTCGTCGTTGGAGTTCAGGTGAAACTCGTGCCGGCGGGCCGGTCCGAGCGAGCCGAGCATGTTGACCTGCCACAGCCCGTACGAGTTGTCCGGCGGGGTTCCGTTGTGCGCCCGCGCATTGCCGCCCGATTCGGCCAGCGCCACCGCGACCGCGGTGGTCAGCGCCTGGCCGCGAAACCCGGCGCGGTACGCGTGCTGGGCGATCTCCTCCGCTGACAACCTGCTCATGCCTTCCCCCTCTGTGCCCCGGCGCTTCGCTGCTGCCCTAAGTGAGACGGAAGCCCTCGCCCGCAGGTTCCCTGGCCCCCCGAACGGAGGACACTCCGCGGCTGAGTTCCCGCATCCGGTCGGCGATCCATGCCTCGTCCGCGGGCGCGACAGTGACCCAGCGGGTGCCTGCGCTTTCCCGCACGACCGCGCCGTAGCGGCCGGCTTCCGTGTCGTACCAAGCGACGGCCGGCGACCGTCCGCCCGGACCGTTCACCGCGAACTGGCCGTAGCCGACTCGCGGGCGGGTGACCAAGGTCGAGATTGTCCGGGTGTCCCGTTCGGTGAGCCCGGCCTCGCCGAGCACTCGTTCGAGCGCGTCGTTTCCGTTGGCCGCGAACGCTTGCATGGCTTCGGAAAACGCTTCCCGCGGCAGCCGGACCGGTTGTCCCCGGCCGGGTTTCGCCGGGCCGAGGACGCTGGCCGCCAGGTGCGGGACGTCGTCAGGATGACACGGGCGCAGCGCGAGTTCGCCCGCGTCGAGCACCGCCAGCACGCCGAGCTTGGTCCCGGCCGCGGCCAGCGCGCGCAGCGGCGGATCGCGGAAGACCAGCAGGTCTACGGAAAACACCGGTTCGGCCAGCGTCGCGAACACCTGGCCCAGCAACGGGTGCGGCTCGTCCGCGTCGTCGAGCAGCCCGGCCCCGGCCAGGCTTTCCGCGACCTGGAACCCCAGCTCCTCGCGCTCTTCCAAGGTGTAGCCGTGCGACGGCACTTCCAGCGGGTACGGTGCCGGCCCGAGGTCGAAATCCGCCCACAGCAGGTCGAATTCCAGGTGCGAGAGCACGACGCCGTCGGCGCCGGGGAGCTGTCTGGCCATCACTCGCCCAGCACGGGCGGGTATGCGGCGGGCAGGTCTTCCAGGAAGTCGAAGGCACCGTTCTTCGCGTAGCGGTTCTGATGGTCTTCCGCGCCTTCGCCGCCGCGCTGTGCCATCGGCGGGAAGAATCCGCCCGACATCGGGCTGCCGCGCATCCCGGCCGCCGCACCGGCGACGCCGGCCGCCGCCCCGCCGCCCGGCGCGTTGCCCAGCAGACTTCCGGGCAACGCACTTCCGCTCCCGCTGCCGCCGCTGCCGAGCGAGCCGGGGGCTCCGCCCATCCCACCGGAGCCGATCGCGCCCGGCATCCCGGACAAGCCGGCGGACGGACCGCCGACGCCAGACAGCCCAGCGCCGCCCGCTGCCACCGAGGACGCCGTCGTCGCGTCAGCGCCCGAGGCTCCGCCCGAAGAACCGCGTGAGTCATTCGGCGACCCGCCGCCCGGGTCGACGTTCGTCGTCTTCGGCGCGCTCGTGAAGTGCGGCAGCCTGTCGTGCACGTCCTTGCTGGAGGTTTCGTAGCCCTCCATCACGCGGACCGCCTCGGCCTTCGCCGCGGACGCGTTCTTCTTGGCCGGCAAGCGATCATCGAGCAGCTGGTCGACCATCACCGCGCCGCTCGGCCCGCTGGCTGCGTTCACGTCGTAGCCGTCGCGGAACTGGTTCTCCGCGATGTCGAACACCGGTTCCGGCATCTTGTGCTTCGCCGTCTCGACCGCGCTCGTGTAGCGGTCGAGATTGTCGCCGACCGCGCGCATCGTCTCGCTCGCGTCCGCACCCCATGAGGTCAGCTTCGACGCCGATCGCGCCGCGTTCCCGGCCGCGCCTCCGCGCCAGGACAGCAACAGTTTCTGCACCGTCTTGTGCACCGCCGCGGTGGACGAGTCGACGTTGTAGGCGAGTTGGCCCCACTGCTGCGCCGCGGCCCCCATCCCGGCCGGGTCCGCGGTCATGATCATGTCGTACAGCGTCGGGTGCGCCCAGGCGTTCCAGTTGATCTTGCCGAACGTCGCGTCCTTCATGTTCGCCCGTTGGATCAGCTTTGTGCGCTGCACGATCCTGCGCTGCTTCGGGGTGAGGGGGTGCGTTTCAGTCCACAGCTTGTGCTTGCGGTGCTTGTCGTACGGCAGCTGCTCGTAGCCCGGTTCCCGGCTCATGCCGACGCCCCTCCCCCGTTTTCCGCCTGTCGGCTCAGCGCGTCGAGCGAATCCTTCGCGTCGCTTTCCTGCTGGACGTGCCCGGCGCTGGCTTGCCGGATGGCCTCGCGCAGCGACGACAGCTCGTCGAGGTACTGCTGCAGGATCGTCTGCACGCCGCCGTCCGCCGAACCGCGCACACCGAACGCCTTCCGCAGGTGCGCGGCGACCGGGCTGGTTCCGTCGGAAAGCGGGTGTGCGAGCTGCTTGGCCTGGTCGAGATACCCGGCCAGCTCGTCCTGGCGGCGGGCCAGCTCCGCGTCGGCGGCGGCGATCTCGGCCGGGTCCAGTTCGATGATGCTGGTGTCGGCGACGATCTCGGCGTTGCCCGCGCCGCTCGGGTCCGGCAGCGAGTCGACCGGAGCCGGATCCTTCCCGGTGCGATGCGCCTCCTTCTGCTGCTGTTTGTGCAACGCACGGACGTCGGCCCAGTCCGAGACCCGGTGCGTATTCACCCCAGCCACCTCCTCGCGAGCGCCCTCGCCCAACGCGCGCATCAGTATGTCAGCCGGTCGGGCATCCGGCAGCCAAACCGGCGAAGTGCTCAATCAGACGGCACGCGCACGAAGGAGGTTCCCTGGCCTCACCCGTACGGCGGAACAGCACTCGCGGGCAGTGCCGCCGCGCGAGCTGGCGGCACTGCCCGCGCCGATCAGGTCATCCCCTCCCCCCGCCCACCGAGACCGTCTGCCCGGTGACGTTGGCCGCTTTGCCGGGCAACAGGAACCCGATCGCTTCGGCGAGGTCGGCCGGGGTCCGCGGGCGTTTCATCGAGACCAGCACCGCGTGGTCCTGCGCCAGCCGCTCAGCGACCGCGGCGCCGAGACCGTGCCGGCCGCGCCGGTGACCATCGCAACGCTCACGGGAGGACCTTCTCGATTTCCGGGGCGAGCAGCTCGGCCGCGCGGGCGGCGGTGATCACGTCCGACGGGTCCGGCTTGGTGATCTCGCGGGACGCGAAGTCTTCGTACACGTGCTCGCCGATCAACCGGCCGCGCTCGTCGTAGGGCCAGTGGAACGCGAGCGTGCGCTTGAGCAGGTACATCTCCTGCGGGCCGGTGCCGACCGGCACCGAGCCGAAGACCGTTTCGCCGCCCAGCATCGCCTCGGGCACGAACTCGAAGAACTCGACCTCGCCGGAGAACCCGTTGTCGTTCACGGAAATGTCCTGCTGGTGCACCCACATCACCAGCGCGTTCGCGTCGACCAGCGACTGGTAGAACGCCTTGATCTGGGCCATCCCGTCGAGGATCGTCGACGTCCCGCCCTCGTGGAGGCGATAGTGCGGCTCTTCCACCGTCATGTCCGGTGCCAGCAGCTCCTCGTACCGGCCGGACACCTCCAGCAGGGCATGGCGACGGTAGTTCTTCAGGATCGCGCGCCGCCGCGGGTTGTCGATCTCGGCGATCTGCTTCTCCAGGCTGGCGAACATGTGCTGGAAGTCGTGCTCGTAACGGCTCACCGGTGCTCCTCGTCGAGTCGGTTCAGGGGTCTCCATCGTTGGCCGGAGCACCGCCGCCAGGCCATGACAAAGGCGCGCGAGCATCTGAACGAATCGGTTAACCGCGCAGGTCAGCACGGTAGGCTCGGCCGCGGCGAGAGGAGCGGCCGTGGATCTCAACCTGCATCTGGTGCGCTATCTCGTCGCGGTGGCCGACGAAGGGCATTTCGGCCGCGCGGCGGAACGGCTGTTCGTGAGCGCGCCCGCGCTGAGCCAGCAGATCCGCAAACTGGAACGCAGCCTCGGTGCGGAACTGCTCGACCGCACCGCGCATCCGGTGCGCCCGACAGCTGCGGGAGGGCTGTTTCTCGCCGAAGCGCGCGAGGCGCTGGCCGCCGCGGACCGAGCTGTGGCCGCGGTCGAGTCCTACCGCCGGGAACTCGCCGTAAGCCTGCGCATCGGCTTCATGAACGCCACCGGGCCGCACCTGCGGCGGCTCACCGACCGGCTGCGCCGCGAAATCCCCAGCCTGTCCGTCGAACTGGTCGAGCTGGCCTGGTCGCGGCAGGCGTCCGCGGTCCGCGAGGGCGCGGTCGACGCCGCCATGGTCCGGCCGCCGGTCACCGATCTCGCCGGCCTCCGGCTGGACCTCGTCCACCGCGAAGCGCGGATCGTCGCGGTGCCGGTCACGCATCGCCTCGCGAGCCGGGAGGCGGTCCGGCTCCGCGACCTCGACGGCGAACCCCACCTCACCGCCGACGACGCCGACCCGGCCTGGGTGCGCTGGTGGGCTTGCGACCCGCGGCCGAGCGGGGTTCCGGTCCGCTACGGACCGTCCGTGCGCACGCTGGACGAAATGCTCGAAGCCGTCGCCGGCGGGCAGGGCATCGTGATCACCGGAAGCTTCGTGGCGGAGGGATACCGCCACCCCGAGGTGGCGTTCGTTCCGGTCTCCGACGTCGAACCGTGCCCGGTGTCGCTGTGCACCCGCGCCGACGACACCTCGACGCTCGTGGCCGCGCTCCGCGAAGCCGCCCAGCCGGGCCCTTCCGCCTGACCGGGCCGCGGAGTTTCCCGGTCAGCGGACGAACTCGAAGATCTGCTTCTGGATCCCGTTGCGGTACGCCTCGCTCTCGACGAGCTTCAGCGGCTGCTTGTCTTTGTCCGTCTCGCTGAACAGCCGCTTGCCCGCGCCCAGCAGGACCGGGAAGACGAGCAGGTGCAGCCTGTCGACGAGGCCGGCGTCGGTGAGTGCGCGCACCAGAGTCGCGGAGCCGTTGACGATGATCGGGCCGCCCTCGGTCTCCTTCAGCGCGGCGACGTCTTCGAGCGAGCGCAGGATCGTTGTCTCGCCCCAGTTCGTGACGAGGTCCTCGTCGCGCAGGGTGGTGGACACGACGTACTTCGGCATCACTTTGTAGTGCGGGAACTCCTCGGTCATGTCCGGCCACACCGGCGAGAACGCCTCGTAGCTGACGCGGCCGAGCAGCAGCGCGCCGGCTTCTTCCTGCTCGGCGCCCTTGAGCGCGTAGGCGGCCGGGTCGAACTCGATGTCCTTGAAGGTCCAGCCGGCGTTGCGGTAGCCGGCCTCGCCGCCGGGAGCCTCGACGACGCCGTCGAGTGAGACGAACGCGGTGGCGATGAGGGTGCGCATGGGATCAGCTCCTGGTTTTTCCGATGGTGCCTGTTTCACCTACGCGTCGAACGGGCGGCGGCGGATCAGACACGCGCGACCACACCAGTCAGTGACCTGCATCACATTCACTGTCCGGCGGGTCGCGCCGCGAGGGGCCCCTTGCCGGAATCGGATTCCGGCAAGGGGCCCTTCACGGACATCGGGCGCTGCACCTGGGGCGATGCCGTTACACCGCGGCGTGCCAAGCGTCGTACCCGTACAGCGCGTCCGCCGCGGCCGAGCTCGTTCCGCTTTGTTTGAGCCAGCTGTTGCCCCGCGACCCGAGCTGCACCTCTCGGGTCCGGTCCAGCCGCGCTGCCTGGTACGCCTTCAGCGCGACCTCCGGTTCCGGGTACGCGGCCAGTGCCCGGGCCAGCACCACCGCGTCCTCGATGGCCATGCCCGCACCCTGCGCCATGAACGGCATCATCGGGTGGCACGCGTCGCCGAGCAGCGTCGTCGTGCCGGACGACCAGGCCGGCAGCGGATCGCGGACGTACAGCGCCGATTGCAGCACGGAATCGCACGCCGCCAGCAGCGCTCGCGCCTCCGGATGGAATCCGCGGTACGCCTCCCGCAGTTCGGCGACGTCACCGGGAGTCGTCCACGATTCGTGCCGCCACTGGCTCTGCCGGGTGGTGGCGAAGACGAACACGTCGTTGCCGCGGTTCAGCGGAAAGGTCACCAGCTGGGTGTCCGGGTCCGGACCCCACCACTTGGTGAAGCAGTCCAGGTTCGGCACGTCCACCGCGCCCGCGGGCAGCACCGCGCGGTACGCGACGACGCCGGTGAACTCCGGGTGTTCCGCACCGAAGAGCGAGGTGCGCACGGCGCTGTGGATGCCGTCCGCGCCCACGAGCACGTCCGCGGCGACAGTGCCGGACTCGAACGACAGGCCCTCGGCCGAAATCCCGGCCAGCTTGTGTCCTAAGTGGACGACACCGTCCGGGAGCGCGCCGGCCAGCGCGCCGAGCAGATCCGCGCGGTGCATGGTCAGCTGCGGCGAGCCGTAGCGGCGTTCGGCTTCGTCGCCCATCGGCAGCCGCGACGTTTCCTCGCCGGTGTCCCAGGTGCGGCTGATCCGGTACTTCGGCCGCGCGGCGGTCGCGCGCAGTTCGTCGCCGATGCCGAGGCCGTCGAGCGCGCGGACCGCGTTGGGGGTCAGGTTGATGTCCGCGCCGACCCTGCCGAATCCGGCGGCCTGTTCGTACACCGCCGGAGAGAAGCCGAGTTTCCGGAGGGCGACGGCGGCGGCCAGTCCGCCGATTCCGCCGCCCGCGATCGCGATTTCGGGCACTGCGAGACTCCTTCAGTTCCCGACCGTGAGGTCGAGCAGGTCATGGCCCACCACGACGGGGCCGGAATAGTGCGGACGGACCCGGCTGAGCCAGCCCTCGTCGCTGAGCTTGGCCGGATCGGCCGGGCCGAGGTGCGACAGCGCGACCTGGCGGGCGCCCGCCGCGGCGGCGACCCGCCCGACGTCCGCCGGGGAAGTGTGCGAAGCAGCCAAGAACTCCAGCAGCCGCGGCGAATAGCCGATGCTGCGATAGAAATCCGGCTCCATCGCCTCATGGACGAGCAGGTCGGCGTCCGCGGCCAGCTCGCCGACCGCGTCGCTGCGGGCGGTGTCGCCGGAGAACGCGACCACGCCGTCTTCGGTCTCGAACCGGTAGCCCAGCGCCAGCCGCAGCGGTGGATGCGGGACGGCTCGGGCGGTCACGCGCACTCGGTCGTCTTCGTGCACCACGAGTTCCGCGCCGGGCGCCACCTCGAGATCGCGGGCGTGGATCAGCCCGGCCAGCGGCGGCCGGGAGCTGGTCCGCTGCCGCACCGCGACGTCCTGGCCGAATGCGGTCAGGCAGCCCGCCACCAGCGCCTCGGTGCCGGCGGCGGGCGGGCCCGGGTCGGTCGGGTCCGGGCCGGGGCCGTAGACCCGGACCGGGTCGACGATCCCCTCGTTGGCCGGGCCCCAGCCGAGCAGGA
Source organism: Amycolatopsis benzoatilytica AK 16/65 (assembly GCF_000383915.1). NCBI lineage: Bacteria > Bacillati > Actinomycetota > Actinomycetes > Pseudonocardiales > Pseudonocardiaceae > Amycolatopsis > Amycolatopsis benzoatilytica. The sequence continues at coordinate 1,068,279 of NZ_KB912942.1, read as the reverse complement.
ACAACGTGAACAGCTCGGCCACGTGGTCGGAATGCAGGTGCGTCACGAACACCGCGGACAAGTCCCGCAACGACAGGCCGGCCGAGACGTACTTGCCGAGCGTCCGGTAGCCCGCGTCGACCAGGTACGCGCGCCCGCCGACCACCACCGCGTTCGCGCAGCCCTGCCGGCCCGGCGCCGGGTACGGCCCGGCCGCCGTGCCGAGCAGGACCACGCGAGTCGTCACGGAGAGACCTCTTCGAGCGTGCGGCCCTTGGTCTCCTCGGCGAACAGCCCGGCGACCAGCGCGCCGACGAGACAGATCCCGCCCAGCACCAGGAACACCGAACCGAGCCCGCTGCCGCCCGCGTACAGCGCGCCGACCAGGATCGGGCCGAGGATCAGGCCGAGCCGGTTCAGCACGCCGCCGAGGCTGACGCCCAGCGCACGGCTGCGGGTCGGGTACAACTCCGGCGTGTACAGGTACAGGCACACGTTCACGGCGAAGTTGAACATCGCCGCGAGCGACGACCACACCAGCAGCTGCATCGGGGTCCCGGCGCCGAGCGCTCCCAGCACCACCAGCATCGCCGTGGTGCCGCCCAATCCGCCGGCCAGCACGAACCGGCGGCCCAGCTTGTCCACGACCAGCGCGGCGATCAGGCAGCCGACCAGGCCCGCCACCGAGGTGGCCGTGCTGTACCAGAGCGCCTTGCCGATCGACAGGTGGAACGAGCCCTTGTACAGCGTCGGCAGCCAGGAGGTGATGCCGTAGTTCGCGAGATAGCCGACGAACCAGATCGCCCAGACCACCAAGGTGCGCCGCCGGTAGCGGCCGGCGAACAGGTCGCGCACCGAGCTTCGCTTGGCCGGCGTGGCGACCGCCGCGGCCGAGGCGGATTCGGACAGAGCGGGCGCGGGCAGCGGGTGCCCGACGGATTCCTCGACCCGGCGTTCGATCAGCGCCATCGAACGCTCGGCCTTGTCGAGGTGACCGTGCGAGGCGAGCCAGCGCGGCGACTCGGGGATCCGCATCTGCAGCAGCACCGCGGCGAGACCGGGGACGGCGGCCAGCAGGTACAGCGGACGCCAGCCCCAATGCGGGATGACCCATGCCGCGACCAGCGCGCCGACCGCGAGGCCGGCTGGGAAGACGATCTCGTACATCAGCACGAACCGGCCGCGGCGCCGTGCCCGGCTGATCTCCGCGATGTAGGCGGCCGCGGTCGGCACTTCGCCGCCGATCGCGAGGCCCTGCACGAAGCGCAGGATCAGGAACGGCAGCAGCGCGGTGCACAGCGTCATCGACAAGCTGCACAGCGCGGTGAGCGCGACGCACAGGGTGATCACCTTGACGCGGCCGATCCGGTCGGCCGCCCAGCCGGACGCGAGCGCGCCGAGCAGCATGCCGATCGAACCGATGGTCAGGGTGGCGGTGGCGTCGGCGGGCGTCATGTGCCATTCGCGGCTGATCACCGGCAGCGTGTAGGCGATCAGCAGCTGGTCGAACGCCTCGAAGAACGTCACGATGCCGATGATCAGGCGGATGGAGATCTGCCAGCGCGACATCGGCAGCCGTTCCAGCCGGGCGGCGATGTCCCGCTGGAGCACCTCGGGGGTGGCGATACTCATGGGCCCTCCTTGGAGCCGGAGCGTAGTTCGAGCGTAGAGGGGGTCAGCGGGACGGCGGCAGATCCGGGAGATGCGCGTCCAGGAAACGGACCAGGTCGTCCAGCGCGGACGGCCAGGCGGGCAGCACGAGCCGGTCCGGCGCGTGCGGGTCGAATTCGGACGTTCCAGGCCACGGTGGCGGCTGGGGTCCCACGGCCGCGGCTGCGGTCCCGCCGGCGAGCTCGGCGAGAGCGGCGGCGGCGCCGAATCCGACGGCGGCCACGCGGTGGCGCGGCAGCCCGAGACGGCGGTCGAGGTAGTCGAACGCGCCGGCGAGATCGGCTTCGAGATCGGCCGGCCCGAGCGCGGCGAACGCGGCGTCGGCCCGCTCCGGGCTGAAGGTGCGGCCGCCGGTCTCGTAGTAGAACAGCGGCGCGACGGTCAGGTAACCGCAGCTCGCGAGCGTGCGGCAACAGTGTTCGACGGAGTCGTCGAGCCCGGGCGCGCCGTGCAGCACCAGCACCGCACCGCGGACGCGGCCGGACGGATGCCGCACCAGCAGCGGCGCGGACGTCCGCAGCACCCGGCGGCGGCGGTTCGCGGGGCCGTGCCCGTGCTGGTGGTGGACTTCGGCAGCTTCGATGGTGCCTCCCACGTCAGTTCTCCCTCAGCTCTCCGGGACCGGCACCGGCGGCACGAACGGCCGCGGAGCGGCGGGCAGCGCGGTCACGTCCACCTCGATCACGAACGGACCGTGCTGCGCGACCGCTTTCGCCAGCGCGTCAGCGAACTGGCCGGGCTTCGACACCAGTGCGTGCGGCAGGTCGAGCGATTGCGCGAGCCGGGCGAAATCCGGGGTGAACAGATCGACGCCGGCGCGCTGGCCGCGATGGTGGTCCTGCATGTTGCGCAGGACGCCGTAGCCGCCGTCGTTGAAGACGATCAGCGCGAGCCATGGCCGTTCCTGCGCCAGCGTGCACAGCTCGCCGAGGTGCACGGCAAGGCCGCCGTCGCCGACCATCACCGCGGTCGGCGCGTCCGGCGTCGCGAGCGCGGCGCCGATGCCGGTGGCGAGACCCTGTCCGATGCCGCCGCCGACGGGGAAGAGGTTGGTGCGCGGCTGGTGGATGTCCAGCAAGCGGTTGCCCCACTGGCTGGACGGGATCGTCACGTCGCGGGCGATCACGGACTCGGCGGGCAGCCCTTCGCGCAGCGCGGCACAGATTTCCGCGTACGGTCCGATGGCCTCGTTCAGCTTGGCCCGCACGGTTTCCCGGGTCTCGACGACGCGCTCGCGCCACCCGTTCTCGGTGTTGACGTCCACAGTGGACAGCTGGCGAAGCACCTCCGCCGCGTCGCCGCGCACGCCGACGGCGGCCGGGTAGACGCGGCCCAGCGCGGCCGGGTCGACGTCGATCTGGACGTGGTTCGCGGGCAGCGGCAGGTGGTAGTGCTTGGTCTCGTTCGAGCGGAAGTGCGTGCCGATCGAGATCAGCAGGTCGGCCTCCGCCAGCACCGCCGCGGCCGACTCGTGCGCCGCGAAGTTCCCGATGACCAGTTCGTGATCCTCCGGCACGGTGCCGCGACCGGAGTTGCTGGTGAACACCGCGGCACTGAACCGTTCCGCGAGCGCGCGCACCTCGTCGCGCGCGCCGGTCGCCCCTCCTCCAAGCCACAGCACCGGACGGCGCGCCACTGCGAGCAGTTCCGCGGCCGCGGCGATGGACTTGGCGTTGGGCGCGGGAATGGAAGCGGGCTGTTCGGCCTTGCCAGCACCGAATTCATGCCGCGCGTACTGCAGATCGATCGGCCACTCGACGCTGGCCGGGCCGCTGGGCACCGACAACGCCTGCCGGATCGCCTCGCGAAGCGTGTCTTCCGCGTTCTCCACCGATGTGACGGTGGCCGCGTACTTCGACACCGCCTTGAGCATGCCGAGCTGATCGCGCGTTTCGTGGATGACGCCCCGGCCGCTGCCCAGGAATTCCGAGTCGATCTGGCCGGTGACGTGCAGGACGCGGCTGCCCGCGGTGAGCGCTTCGACCAGCGAACCGGCCGCGTTTCCGGCACCGGTTCCGGTGCTGGTGATCGCGACGCCGAGGCCGCCGCCGGCCCGGGCGTACCCGTCGGCGGCGTTCACCGCGGCCGCCTCGTGCCGCACCGGCACGAACCGCAGATGCTGCGAAACCGCTTCCACCAGCGGCAGATTGTGCACGCTCACCACCCCGAAGGCGGTGTCCACACCGGCTTCGGACAGCAGGCGCACCAGAAGTTCGCCACCGTGGCCGTGATTCATGGGTCCGTCCCTTCTAGACATAACGGGCGATGCCGCCGCCGACGTCGATCGTCGCGCCGGTCACGTAGGAGGCACGCGGCGAAAGCAGCGTGACGATGGGGAAAGCGACCTCGTCGGCGGTGCCGAGCCGGCCGAGCGGGATGCCGCGGTCGGCGGCGAGTTCCGCGGACCAGTCCGGATAGGACAGTCCGCCGCCGGAAGCCTCGTAGCGCCGCCGCCACTGTCCGGTGTCGATCAGGCCGAGGCAGACGGAGTTGACGCGGACGCCGTCCTCGGCCAGTTCGGTCGCGAGCGTGGTGGACAGGTTGAGCAACGCCGCGCGCGCCGCCGAGGTCGCGGCGAGCCGGGGTTCCGGCTGCCGGGCGAGGATCGCGTTCACGTTCACCACCGCCGGGTTCTCCGCCGCGCGCAGCCAAGGCAAGGCGGCGCGAACCACGTGCAGGACGGCGAAAATCTTCAGGTGCAGTTCGTCGCGCCACTGGTCGTCGGTGGTATCCGCGAGCCGCGCCATCAACGACCGGCCCGCGTTGTTCACCACTCCGGCCAGGCCGCCGAGTTCGCGGGCGGCATCGGCGACGAACGCGGCCACCTGCGTCTCGTCCAGCACGTCGCAGGACGCGGTGTACAGCCGGGAGCCCTCGGCGCGCGGCAGATCGGCGAGCGCCTTCTCCAGCCGGACGCCGTCGCGAGCGCAAGCGGCGACGTGCGCGCCCTCGGCGAGCAGCGCGGCGGCGGTCGCCAGGCCGACCCCGGAGCTGGCCCCGGTGACCAGCACCGCGCGGCCCTTCAATCCCAAGTCCACGGGTATTCCCTTCAGCTGCAGACGAATCCGCCGTCGACCACGAGGGTCTGGCCGGTGATGTAGGCGGCCGCGTCGGACAGCAGGAACGCCACCGAACCGACCACGTCCTCAGGCTGCTGCGGCCGGGTCAGGGCCCGGTTCAGCGCGTACAGGTCGTGCCGTTCCTGCGGGATCCCGGAAGTCGCTTCGACCTCCGTCAGACCCGGTGCGACCGCGTTGACGGTCACGCCGTCCGGACCGCCGTCGCGCGCCATCGCGCGGGTCATCGCGATCACCGCGCCCTTGGAGGCGACGTACTGGACCAGCCGAGGCGAGCCGTACAGCGCGGCATCGGAGGCGAGGTTCACGATGCGGCCACCAGTCTGCGCGAGCTGCGGATACAGCGCGCGGGAAACCAGCCATGGGCCACGCGCGTTGACTGTCATCAGCGTGTCCCACGCTTCGATGTCCAGCTCCGCGAAGTGCTTGCCACCGACGCCGTCCGCCATCGCCGCGTTGTTCACCAGGCCGTGCAGCGGCCCGATCCGGGCGACCGCGTCTGCCAGTGCGGCAACGGAATCCGGGTCCGCGACGTCGGTGTCGACGCGATGCGTCTCGACGCCTTCCGCGCGCAGCCGCGCCACCCCGTCGGCCGCGCGGTCCGGCGACCGTTCGGCGACGACGACCCGGCCGCCCTGGCGGCCGATCTCGCGGGCGATCGCCCAGCCGAGCCCGCGGCCGGCACCGGTGACGACGTAAAGCCGGTCCTTCATCGCGACACCTCCACCGCTGCGTCCACTTCGGACAGAAAGCTCAGTACTTCGGCGGAGAATCGGCGCGGATGCTCCTGGTTCGCGGCGTGCCCGCCGGGCAGCACCGCGAGCCGCGCACCCGGAATGGACGCGGCCAGCCGTCGCGCCTCGGCGACTCCGGTGACCTGGTCCTGTTCGCCGACGAGCACCAGCGTGGGCACGGAAATCCGGGACAGCCGCGGGCCGTGGTCGGTTTCGGCCATCGATTCCGCTGCCGAGGCGTACCCGGCCAACCGGACTCCCGCCATGATCTTCTCGACGCGTCGCGCCACCTCGGGATCCGAGTCCCGGGCTACCAGCCGCGGTGCGCGACGCCGCGCGAATTCCGCCGCGCCCAGCCGGTTCAGCTCGCTCGGCCGGGCACGCATCAGCGCGGCGCGCTCCGAGTCGACGCCGGACCCGCGGGTCGAATCGGCCAGCACCAGCGACCGCACGGCCTCCGGATATTCCAGCGCGACCCGAGTGGCGATCACCCCGCCCCACGAGACGCCGACCAGATGCGCCGGGCTGGCGGTCAACGCGGTCAGCACACGGCCGACGAGCGCCGCGTATCCGGCCATGCCAAGCGGCTTCGCCGGATCTTCGGAACCGCCGTAGCCCGGCGCGTCCCAAACCAGTACCCGGTGCTTCAGCGCGAGACCGGCCAGCTGCGCGTCGAACGATTCGCTTGAGCCGCCGATGCCGTGCAGCAGCAAGACCGGGCTGCCGTCTCCGGCGGTCCTGATCCGGACTCCGTCCACAGTGGTCGTCATCGGAACACCGCCCTCGGCGCGGCCAGCGCTTCCAGCGCGGACAGCACTGCGAACGGGACGACCTGGCTCGACGTCGGCGTCTGCGGCGACGGACGGTTGCGGATCTCGAACCGGTACTCGCCCGCCGGGCCGGAAGCGGTGATCACGTGCGAAGTCAGCGGCGCGGCCGGATCGGCGAGCACTGCCGCCTCCACCACGTCCCAGTCCCGCACTGCCAATGCCACCGATGCGGCCACGTTCGCCGACTTCGGGAACGCCGCGGTGATCTCGCGCGCCGGTCCGCGCCGCAGCTCGACCGGTGCCGTCGCCTGGCGCAGCGCCTCGGCTTCCGCGTCCGACATCCACGGCTGGACCAGCGAGGCCGCCTTCTTCGTGGTCTCGATGACCACGCGGTCGAAGGACCCGAGCAGCGCCGCCGAACGCAGCAGGTCCAGCCCGCCGATCGCACCAGTCGACAAATGGACCGCGCCCGGCCCCGAGGCAAGCAGCTTCTCCAGCAACCCTTCCGCGGCCAGCGCGCCGACCGAGACCACCAGCAGGTCACAGCCCGCGGACAGCACCTGCGGCCCAGCCTCGGCCAGCGCCCGCTGGCCCGCCGCCTCGACCACCAGGTCCGAAGTGGACAGCAGCTCCGACAGCGCGCACATCGGCAGTCCGGCCGGAGACTGCGCCGGATCCACTACTCCGGACAGTTCCGCACCCGGTACTTTTCCGTCGCGCAGCGCCTCGGCGACCACCCCGCCGATCGAGCCCGCGCCCAGCACTCCTACCTTCACGACTGCCACCACGCCGTGTAGCCCGGGTCCGGCACACCGCGCATGTGCGAGCGGACGTCCTTCGACGGCGGACCGGCGGTGCCCCACAGGTCGGACAGCTCCGGCGTGCGCCGCCACACCCGGCACAGCCAGGCGTCTTCCTCGACCTGCGCGACCTCGGAGGTGTACTCGCACACCAGCCCGGCCGGGTCGGCGAAGTAGCTGAAGGTGTTGCTGCCCGGACCGTGCCGGCCCGGCCCCCACAGCGGCGTCACGCCGTTGTGCTTCAGCCGGCCGATGCCGCGCATGAAGTGGTCGATCGAGTTCATCTCGTAGGCGATGTGGTTCACCGAGGCGAATTCGGCCTGGTTGAACGCGATCACGTGGTGGTCGGCGTTGCAGCGCAGGAACGCCATCTGGTGTTCGGACCAGTCGGAGATCCGCATTCCCAGCACCCGCGTGTAGAACTCGCAGGCGGTGTCGATGTCCACCGTGTTGAGCACGACATGGGCGAGCTTCCGCGGCACAGCGGCGCGGCCGTACGGATCGCCTGGGACGACCGCCTCCACGTCGGCGGACAGCTCGACCAAGCGGCCCTCCGGATCGGCGAAACGCAGGCCGTACCCACCGCCGACCTGATCGAGCTTGCCCGGTTCGGTGACCAGACCGACGCCGTGCGCGGCCAGCCGGGCGGCGGCCGCGTCGACCTCGCGCGGGCTGCCGACCGCGAACGCGATCTTGCCCAGCGCGTTCTGGTCGGCTTGTTCGAGCTGGAGCACGTGGTGCTCGTCGCTGGAACCGCGCAGCCACACCGCGCCACGGTCGGCTTCGACCTGCTGCAGCCCCCAGACTTCGCGGTAGAACTCGCCAGAATCGGCGCATTGCGTCGAGCGCAGCGTCACCGCGCGCAGGGCGCGGAGCCGTGCGATGGGTTCGGCGGACATGGGGCCTCCTGAGACGGGACGGGTCAGCGGGTCGGGGCGGGCACCGGCGAGGCCGGTGCCGGCGCGGCGGCCGGAGCGGCGAGCGCGGCGGCCTGACGGCGGGCTTCGGAACGCAGCAGGCGGCGCATCCGGACCAGCGCGACGTCGTGCTGGTACAGGTTTTCGCGGTCCCACGCGTCGAGCGGCATCGCCTCGGCCATCTCGCGGTCCTGCTCCAGCACCGCCCAGTGCCGGGCTTCGAGCCGGTTGCGGTAGAGCACCCGCCAGCTGTCACGTTCCCAGCCGGAAACCTTGCGGCAGCGCCAGAAGAACGCGGCATGCTGCGTTTCGTTGATCGCGCACAGCGCGGCGACGATGGTGAACGCGCCGCCCGGACCGGCGGTGTCCGGATACGGGATGTCGAGCGTGACCCACTGCGCGCCGGCGTCGGTGAGCTGGACCCAGTCGAAGTTCACGCCGCGCTGGTCGGTCTTCTCGAAGACGAACCCGTCGTCGACGGCGCGGATCTGGAACACCGCTTCCCGCTTGCCGCCGAACATGGTGTGGCTGTTGCGGTGCAGGAACGCGCCGTGCATCGGGTCGAGCAGATTGTCCAGGGAGTAGCCGTACGGAGCGTCCCATTCGACGTAGCAGAGGAAGTTGTCCCACTCGCCGCCCGCGATCGGGTCCGGCACCCGCAGCGGCGCCGGCTCGGCTTCCTCGTCCAGGCCGAACCAGGCGAACACCGCACCGGCGTGCTCCTCGGCCGGGAAAGTCCGCAGCGCGCGGCGGCCTTCCAGGGCACATCCGGGGCTGCCGGGCACGGACACGACGACGCCTTCGCCGTCGACCTGTACGCCGTGGTAGTTGCAGGCGACCCGGTCGCCCATGTGCACGCCGAGCGAAAGGCGTGCGCCGCGGTGCGGGCAGCGGTCTTCCTGGACGTGCACCACGCCGGCCGAGTCGCGCCACAGCAGCAGCTGCTCGCCGGCCCGGTCGATGCGGGTCAGCTGGCCGCGCTTCACTTCGGTCGAGGGACACAGCGGGTACCAGCGGTCGCGCAGGCCCAGCGCCAGCAGTTCGTCAGCGGTCCTGGTCGCCATCACGCCTCCTCTCCGGCCAGCCGAGCCAGTTCGGCGGCAAAGGTGGATTCGGTCCAGTCGGCGCCGTTCGCCGGGCGCAGGCCGCCGGTGTTGAGTGCGGAAACCACGCCGGCCAGGTCGTGCACGCCCCGGCCGTAGGCGGCTTCCAGCTCGTCGGCCAGCGCGTTCTCGTAGCTCGTGGGCGGGGCGGTGCGGCTCTGCACCGGCCGCAGCTGCAGCGGCATCGGCGTTCCCTTCGGTTTCGGGGCGGATCAGTTCGGGTGGGCGGCGGACCAGGTCAGGCAGCCGCGGACGGTGCGAGCGCGGCCCGCCCGGCGGCGGTCAGCACCGCGGGCACCCGCAGCCCGGGCCCGCGCGGTGCGGCGGGTGCCGGAGCGAGCAGGCCGGCCAGCTGGTGCCCGAGCGTCGGGTCGCAGCAGGACAGGCCGTCCACGTAGAGGTGCGGTTCGCGGCTGCACGTCATCTCGACGTGCCCTTCGGCTGCGGCGCGCAGTACGGCGAGCTGCCGGTGGGTGTGTCCGGCCATGGCCGGCTCCTAGAGGTCCAGGACGAGTTCGGCGGACCGGCACCGGGACACGCAGAGCATCATGGTGCCGGTGGCCGCCTTCTCGTCGTCGTCGAGCACGAAATCGCGGTGGTCCGGTTCGCCGGAGAGCACCTTCGTTTCACAGGTTCCGCAGACGCCCTCGCGGCACGAGGTCGGCACCGCGATGCCCACCCGTCCCAGCGCGTCCACAATGGATTCTTCGGCGGCCACCGCGACCCGGGTTCCGGAACCGGCGCACACCACGTCGAATCCGGTCCCCGGCGCGGCCGGCGGTGTCTCGGGCGCCCGGAAGCGCTCGACCCGCAGGGTGGTGTTGCCCGGCAGCGCCGCCTCGACGGCGCGGATCAGCGGCTCGGGGCCGCAGCAGTGCACGACCGTGCCCGAGGCGAGCCCTGCCAGTTTCGCCGCGAGGTCGGGCGGACCGCCGTGCTCGTCGTCGGCGTGCACTTCGAGCCGATCCCCGGCGAGTCCGGAAAGCTCCTCCAGGAAAGCCATCCCGGCCCGTGACCGTCCACAGTAGAGCATGGACCAGGGCCGGTCGCGGCCGGCGAGTTCCCGGGCCATCGCCAAGATCGGGGTGACGCCGATGCCGCCGGCGACGAGCAGGTGCTCCGGCGCGTCGTGCAGCTCGAAGGTGTTGCGCGGACCCTCGACCCGCAGGACGGTCCCCGCGGTGAGCCGCTCGTGCACCCACGCGCTGCCTCCGCGCGACGATTCTTCCCGCAGCACCGCGACCGTCCAGGTGTGCTTGTCGGCCGGGTCGCCGCAGAGGGAGTACTCGCGCACCTGCCCGTTGGGCAGGTGCAAGGAGAGGTGCGCCCCCGGCTCCCAGCCGGGCAGCGGCGACCCGTCCGGGTCGCGCAGCTCGACCTGGGTCACGCGGTCCGCGAGCCAGGTCGTCCGGTGCACCCGCAGCATCGTCGGCATCGTGGTCACCTGTCGGTCGATCAGCGAGTGACGCCGTGCATCGGCGAGGTCGGCGGGTAGGTGGGCAGCTGCGGCTTCTGAGCTCCGATGATGACGCAGAACAGGGCGTCGCCTTCGCCGACGTTGCGCAGGCTGCGCGGCACACCGGCGGGCACCCGGATGAGGTCGCGGTAGCCGAGCACGCGGGTCGCGGTCTTGGTGCCGTCCTCGACGTCGTGCACGGTCACCTCGAGCGTGCCTTCGAGGACGAAGAACGCCTCTTCCACGTCGTGGTGGGTGTGCTCCGGGCCGACCGCGCCGACCGGCAGCCGCATGTTGGAGAACGTGAAGTGCTCCGAGGGAAGCTGGCGCGAGTCGCCGTCGTGGTTGCCGGTCGCGCCGGAACCGATGTAGCGGATCTGCGCCCGGCGGAACTCGTCGCCCTTCGCGGCCGCCTGGAAGCCCAGGGTGTCCCAGTCCTCGTACCGCGTCTCGCGGGACGCGATGCACGAGTCGATCAGCTCCTCGAGGTGCTGGTGCTGCTGTGCGGTGGTGGTCATCGAGGACTCCTCCGAGGTGATGTCTTAGCTCTAAGAGACTTACCGTTAAGGGTTGTACCCCGCGGGGTGTGATCCGGGCAACCCCTTAGTCCTAAAATTCTTTCCGGACGCCGGGCGGATCGATTCAGCCGGACATCCAGCCGGAACGCCTCGTAGCGGTCGGGATCTTGACGAAATCTTAGAGCTAAGGTTTTCTGGCATCCCCTGGTAGTGAGAGGACGTTCGCCATGCAGCCCTTCCCGGTTCCGCCCGACGAGATCCCGGTCGGCGGCGTTTGGCAGCGCGGCCGCGGGTCCGCGTCGCGGTGCGTGGATCCGGCCGACGGTTCCGTTGTCGCTTCGATCCATGCCGCCGATTCCGCACAGGTGGACGCGGCCGCGGCGGCCGGTGCCGCAGCCGCCGCCGATCCGGCGTGGCGGGACCTGCTGCCGCATCAGCGAGCCCGGCTGCTCTGCCGCGTCGCCGACGCGATCGAGGAGCACGCCTCGGAACTCGCGCTGCTGCAGACTCGGAACACCGGGAAGGCGCTAGCCGAAACTTCGGCGCTGGTCGCCAGCGCGGCGGGGACATTCCGTTACTACGCAGCGGCTTTGGAGACCCTCGAAGGCGAACTGCCGCCGCGTCGCGGGCCACACTTGACCATGAGCGTGCACGAGCCGATCGGAGTCATCGGGGCGATCACGCCGTGGAACTCGCCGATCGCCAGCGATGCCCAGAAGATCGCGCCGGCGCTGGCCGCCGGGAACGCGGTGCTGCTGAAGCCGGCGGAAGCCACGCCGCTGGTTTCTCTTGCCCTGGCCCGGTTGGTCCATGCCGCCGGAGTGCCCGCCGGGTTGTTGTCCGTACTGCCCGGGCCCGGATCGGTGGTCGGGGACGCGATCGCCCGGCATCCGAGAGTGGGCAAGCTGGCGTTCACCGGCGGGACCGCGACCGGGCGGGTGCTCGGGCGGATCGCGGCGGAGCGGATCATTCCGGTGACGATGGAACTCGGCGGGAAGTCGCCGACGATCGTGTGCCCCGACGCCGACGCCGAGTCGGCCGTTGCCGGGATTCTGTACGGGATCTTCTCCTCGACCGGACAGAGCTGCATTGCCGGTTCGCGGATCTTCCTGCCTCGGGCCGAGTATTCCGCGTGGTCCCGGCTGCTGACCGAAGGCGCGGGGGCACTCCGGCTGGGACCGGGGACGGACCCCTCGACTCAGGTGGGACCGCTGGCCACTTTCGCACACCGGGACCGGGTGGCGGGAATGGTCGACCGGGCCCGGGACGAAGGAGCGCGAGTTCTGTGCGGAGGCCGGATCCCGGATTCTCCGCGGCTGGCTCAGGGGGCCTATTACTTGCCCACGCTGCTCGCCGGGCTCGCGGTGGACGCGAAGACCTGCCAGGAGGAGATCTTCGGGCCGGTCGGAGTGCTGCTGCCGTACGACGACGAGGAAGACTTGGTGGCGCAGGCCAACGCTACGGCGTTCGGGCTGGCATGCGGGGTGTGGACGGAGGACTACCGGCGGGCGTTGCGGCTCGCTCAGCGAGTCGAGGCCGGGACGGTTTGGGTCAACACGTACAAGCAGTTCAGCATTTCCACGCCGTTCAGCGGGGTCAAGGAAAGCGGACTGGGCTCAGACAAGGGGCGGCTGGCGATTCGCAGCTACCAACGGCAGAAGAGCGTGTATCTGGGGTTGGCCGAGGAGCCGATCGGGTGGGCGTTGCGATGATCGTTGGGGTGATCGTTGGGGTGATCGCTGGGGTGATCGCTGGGGTGATCGCTGGGGAGATCGTTGGGTTGCTCCCGCGCCAGCGAAGTCCGTGAAGGGCCCCCCGAGGGACTTGGATTCCCTCAAAGGGCCCTTCACAGCCGTCAGGCGAGCAGGCGGCAGCGGCGGGTGCGGGGCGGCAGCGGCGAGCAGCGCGCAGATGCGGGTGACGAGCGGCGGCAGCAGCGGGTGCGGGGCGGCAGCGGCGGGTGCGGGGCGGCAGCAGCGAGCGGCAGTCACTCAGCCGATTCGGCGTCGTCCAGCGACTGTTCCAGCTTGGCCAGCAGCTTCGCCAATTGCGCCCGCTCCCCCGGGCTCAACCCGGCCAGCATCCGGTTCTCGTTGGGGAAGTGCTCCTCCACCACCTTGTCCGTCGCGGCCAGTCCCTCGTCCGTCAGCCCGATGAACACGACCCGCCGGTCGTCCTCGTCCCGTTCTCGCCGGACCAGGCCCGCCTGCACCAGTTTGTCCACTCGTTGCGTGATGCCGCCGGTGGTGAGCAGGTTGGTGTCGGCCAGATCCCCGGCGGTGCGCCGGTACGGGGCGCCGCCTCGGCGGAGGGCGGCCAGGATCCCGAAGTCGGCGACGGTGATCCCGTGCCGGGCGAACACGCGGGACAGTTGCCGCTGGTACCGGTCGAACGAGCGGTGCAGGCGGCCGAACACCGCCAGCGGCGACGTGTCCACTTCCGGCACCTCGGCGCGCCACTGCGCGAGCATCTCGTCCACTTCGTCCGGCGCGGTTCGTTTCGCCATGGCCACAGCCCCCTGAAGAAATAGCTTTCGCCTAAGAATAGCACTGCTAAGGGACCACGACGGGCTACTGTGGACGCTCCCGAACAGGAAGGCGGCCGACCATGGCGCTCCGGCGAATGGACAACGTCCTGCTCGTCGTCGAGGATCTCGACGCGGTGATCGCGTTCTTCGTCGAGCTCGGCATGGAGCTGGAGAACCGGGGTCCGCTCGACTGGCGGGGCGCGGAACGGGTCATCGGTTTGGAAGACGTCCGGCAGACGGTCGCGATGCTGCGGGTGCCGGACGGGCCGGGGCGGGTCGAGCTCGCTCAGTTCCAGCAGCCGAAAGCGATTGTCCCGCAGCCGGCGAAGGCACCGGCGAACACGGTGGGACTGCGGCGGATGATGTTCGCCGTCGACGATCTCGACGACACCCTCGACCGGCTGCGCGCGCACGGGGCCGAGCTCGTGGGCACGGTCGAAAACTACGAGAACGTCTTCCGGCTCTGCTACCTGCGCGGGCCCGAGGGCATCGTCGTCGGGCTTGCCGAAGAGCTCAGCTGAGCACCGTGTCCAGCCAGTCGAAGGTGCACTGGTGGAACTGCGCGATCGCGCCCTCGTGGCAGTGTTCGCCGCCGCCTTCGGCTTCGCGGAACAGGATCAGTTCCTTCTCGCAGGTCAGCGCGTCGTAGACGCGTTGCGGCTGACCGGCGAAGAACTGGTCGTTTTCCGCGTCCAGCACCAACGTCGGGCAGGTGATCCGGTCGGCGATGCCTGCCATCGTGTACGCCTCGGCCGCCTGCACCAAGGCCGCGGCGTCGGCGACGCCGAACGTCCACAAGCCGTTGCGGACCGCCCAGCGCACGCCCGGGCTCTGCGCCGTCAGCGGGCCCAGGACCCCGCCGGCGATCGCCTGGAAAGTCTCGTGGACGTCGTAGACCCCGTCGTGCAGCACGCAGGCGGCGATTCGGTGTTCGAACGCGGCGGCCCGCGCGGCGAGGTAGCCGCCCAGACTGGTGCCGATCAGGGCCAGCCGGGTGACGTCGGCTTCGGGCAGAGTGAGCGCGAAATCGACCACCGGAGTCACGACGGCTTCCCAATCCGGACGGAAGTGCAGGCCCTGATCGCGCACGGTCGATCCCTGACCAGGGCCGTCGAAGGCGAGAACGTGGTAACCGCGCCGGAGAGCGCCGGCGGCCAGTGCGAGGTAGTCCTCTTCGAGGGTTGAGTCGTAGCCGCCGTGGTAGAGCACCGTCGGGCGGGGCTCGCCGGAGTCGTCGACCAGGAACAGGTAGCCCGGCAGAGTCGTGTCGCGATACGGGATCCGGACCGCGCGGGCGGGGTGGTCGAGCAGCGCGGCGGCGTCGGCGAAGGTCTGCTGCGACGACTTGGCCAGGCGAGCGGACTCGGCGTCGTTCGCGGGGTCCTCCCGCCGGTAGAAATCCGCGGTCCGGTAGTAGTTCGACGCGCGCAGCAGCGCCTCGCGCGCGCTTATCCGGTGCCCGGCGGCGAGCGCGTCCCGCCCGACCTGCTCGACCCGTGCCGCGGTCGCCGCCCATTCCGCGGACCACGCTTCCTCGTCGCCTTCCGGGATCCGGCGACAGGTGACGAGGACTTCGCCGAGCTCGGCGCCGGAGTAGCTGGCGTATCCGGCGGCGCGCAGGGCTTCGAACGAGAAGGACTCGTCCTCGTAGAGGAACTTCACGACAGTCCCCTTCCTAGTGAAACGGAACGGTTCCGTTCCATTCGTCGCAAGCTAGCACCAGAACCAAACGGAACGCAACCGTTCCGTTGGGGCTAGAATGCGGCGATGGGAACCACGCGGGGAACAGGCAAGACGCTGCAGTCGAGGGTGACGGACGCGATCTCCGACGCGGTCTTCGCCGAACTCGCGGAGTCGGGCTACGCGGGGCTGTCGATGGAAGCGATCGCCCGGCGCGCCGGGGTCGGCAAGGCCGCGCTGTACCGGCGCTGGCCGTCAAAGCTGGAGATGATCACCGAACTGGTTCGGCAGTCGGTCGAACGAACCCTGCCGGTCGTCCCGGACACCGGTTCCCTGCGCTCCGACCTGCGCGAGTATCTCGCCACGCTGCGCGGTCAGCTGTCCGGCCCGACGGTCAACCGGATCGGTCCGGGCCTGCTTGCCGAATCCCGGCGGACCGACGCGTTCGGCGAAGTGCTGCGCCACGACGTCGCCGGGCCGCGCCGGGCAGTAGCGCGCGCGATGCTGCAGTCGGCGATCGATCGCGGCGAGCTGCCCGCCGGGCTGGACTTCGAACTGGCCTCGGACCTGCTGATCGCGCCGCTGGGATTCCGGATCCTGATTACCGCCGACCTCAGCGACGACGCCTACCTCGACGTGCTGACCACCACGATCGAAGCGGCACTGAAAGCCGCCGTCCGCTGATCAGGCGGCGACCTTGTCCAGGAACGCTTCGAGGTTGAGCCGCAGCCGCGCGATCTTGTCTTCGACGGTCATCGCCTCGTCGAACTGCGCGCCCGCAGACTGCTTCCGGCCACGAACGTACAGCGAGCAGGCCAAGTCCGCGCACACATACTGACCCACCGAGTTGCCCCGGCGACCGGCCGCGCCGGTCTTGCGCGCGGTCATCAGCGTCACGCCGCCACCAGTGCGCGTGGTCAGGCACATCGAGCACATGCTGCGCGCGGTGAACCCGCGGGAGCCCGGCGGCGCTACTCGCAGCGAGAGCCCGACGACCTGCCCGTCGCGCTCGGCGACCAGCCAGGCCCGTTCCCGCGCGCCAGGGTCGTGCCAGCCGAGAAAGTCCAGGTCAGACCAGGCGGTCTCGGCGAAGTCGCGGGGCAGGTTCATCCGTGCGGCCTCGCCCTTCGAGGCGTTGATGAACGACGCGCGGAGGACGTGTTCGGCGATCGGTTCCATGCTTCGCACGGCAAGCTTGCCTATAGGTAGATGGCAAATTCTTAAATGTATTAGGTTTGGAGCGGGCGATGGCACGGGCTGGGCTGACCGTCGAGCGGCTGGTCGCAGCGGCGGCGGACATGGCGGACGAGATCGGGTTCGACAACCTGACCGTGTCCGCGGTCGCGCGGCACTTCGGCGTGACCGTCCCGAGCTTGTACGCGCACGTGCGCAATATCGACGAACTGCGAGTCAAGACTGCCCTGCTCGCGCTGGAAGAGATGGCCGACCAGGTCGCCGACGCGATCGCCGGGCGCTCGGGCAAAGACGCGCTCGTCGCATACGCGGGCGCCTACCGCGACTACGCCCGCGCGCATCCCGGGCGCTACACCGCCGCACGGCTCCGGCTGGACTACGAAACCGCCGCGAACAGCGCGGCCGTCCGGCACTCCCGGATGTCCAGGGCACTGCTGCGCGCGTACGGATTGGCGGAGCCGGAGGAGAACCACGCGGTGCGAATGCTTTCCAGCACGTTGCACGGGTTCGTCAGCCTGGAAGCAGCCGGCGCGTTCGACCTTTCCGGCGACGTCGAGGCGTCCTGGCACCGGTCGCTGGACGTGCTGGACTTCGCGCTGGCGAACTGGCCGGGCGAAGAACCTCACCGCGGGAACGTCCCTGCGCGAACCACCGTCTGAGGCGCATGACCACTCCTCCCCGACTCCGCACACTCGCCGTCGCGGTCGGGATCTCTGCCGTGTCCGCGACAATCTTGACCGGCTGCGCGAACGCGGCCGATCCCGACACTGAGCTGTCCTCGGTGACAGTGGTCGACGGACGACTCGCGTTCAGCCTGCAGATCGACCAGCCGGGGGTCGGCATCGAGACGGTGCGCGCCACCGGCGACACCTCGCCCTGTCCGCAAGTGCGCTACTCGCTGCGCAACGAAACCTCGATCGAGGCGGTCGCGAGCAACTGCACCATCCCGCCCAACGCGAACAGGCAGATCGGCAACGGCCGGCACGGCATCTACCGGACCGTCGAAGACGTCGCGCATCCGATCGGGCTCGTCCAGCAGCAGACCAAGCTCGGCCCGGCCGCGGTGTTCTCGCAGGAGTATTACGAGTGCACCAACAGCTGCAAGCGGTGGAACGAGCCGATCGCGATCGTCACGTTGAGCAAGCCAGCGAAGGCGGAATACCCGACGCTCGTCGTCCGGCTCGGACGGTCCGACGCGTCGATGGAGGATCTGACGAAACTGATCGGCGGGCTGGCGAGCGCGTCCGCGCAGTGACCGGCGCTCAGCCGCGCCGCGGCTGACGATGCATCAGCCCGAAGCGGGACCATTGCGCCTCGGCTGCCTCGATCGACGCGCGGGTCCGCTCGGGGTCGAGGGCGGACAGATGCGCGACGATGGCCTGCGCGACCGCCAATCCCGGTACCAGGGAAGGGAAAAACGCGACTCCTTCGGCCGGGATGAGCACGACCTGCTCGGCGGCCGCGGCAAGCGCCGGGCTGGCCGCGTCGGTAAGCACGAACACCCGGGCGCCGCGGCTGTGCGCCTCCTCGGCGGCGGTCACCGTGCTCTGATACAGCCGCCAGAAGCTGATCGCGACCAGCACGTCGCCGGGTTCGATCCGCGACAGGTGGTTGGCCAGGTCGGCGTCGTCGCGCACCACGGTGGCGTCGTAGCCGGCGAGCCGCACGTTGTGCCCCAACGCAGAACCGACCGCGACATAGCTGCCGTTGGCGACGACCAGCGTTCGCCGGGTGTGCGCGATCGCGTCGGCGATCACCCGGATCTGGGTTTCGTCCAGCCGGCGGGCCAGCAGGGCCAGCGATTCCAGGTCCCGGCCCAGCGACGCGGTGCCCAGGTCGCCGTCGGTGCGCTGCGCGGCGGCGACGTCCGGGGCACTGAGCGAAGACAGGTAGCGCGCCCGCAGTTCGTGCTGCAGGTCGGACCAGCCGCGGAAGCCGAGGGCCTGCGCGGTCCGGCTGACCGTCGCGACGTTGACGCCGGCCAGGTCGGCAGCCTCGGCAGCCGAACTGTAGGAGGCCCGCCGGGGCTGCGTCAGCAGTACTTCGAGCACGGAAGCGCCTTTGGTCCGCAGTCCCCTTTCGGGCACCCGGCCCCGGAGCCACGATTCGAACCCGTCGGGGTCCCCGGCCGCACTGGTCGTGGACATCGCGTTCCTCTCGTCGGCCGTCGCGGCGCTGACCTGCGCGGGTGCCTGCGCCACCGCGCGTCCACATCGTGTCACGGCTGATCAACATGCAACAGACATTGCAGAATCGACAAAATGCAGTATATCTTGCCTACCACTTCGTTCGGTGCTACGACTCCCCCTGGAGGCACCTCGTGTCCCTGCTAGCCCGACTGGACCGGCTTCCGCTGAGCCGGCCGCACTACTTCTTGCTGTTGATCGGCGGCCTCGGCTACACCTTCGACGGACTGGACTCCGCCGTGGTGGCCTTCCTGCTGCCGAGCGTGCACCACGAATGGGGCCTGACCAACGCCCAGCTCGGCCTGATCGGTTCGGCGGCCCCGTTCGGCTTCCTCTTCGGCGCCACCTGCGCCGGCCTGCTCGGAGACCGGATCGGCCGGCGCCAGGTGATGATGTGGGCGCTGGCCGTCTACGCCGTGTTCTCCATCGTCGCGGCAGCGGCCCCGGGGTACGAGGTCTTCCTCGCCGCCCGGGTGCTGGCCGGTTTCGGCGCGGGCGCGGAGAGCGCGATCATCGCGCCCTACCTTTCCGAGTTCGTTCCAGCGGCCCGACGCGGGTGGTTCGTCGGCGCGCTGGCCGGGTTCTTCTCCTTCGGCTTCGTCGGCGCGGCGCTGCTCGGCAACTTCGTGGTGCAGCCGCTGCCCGACGGCTGGCGCTGGGCGCAGGTGGTCACCGCCGTGCCGATCGTGATGCTGCTGTGGTGGCGGCGGGCATTGCCGGAATCCCCGCGGTACCTGCTCGCCAACGGCCGGACCGCGGAAGCCGAACAGGTCGTGCTCGACCTCGAGCGCAAGGTGCAAGCAGCGACCCGTGCCCCCTTGCCACCGATCCCGGAGACCACAGTGGACACTCCGGCGGCGGCGCGCAAGATCGGCTTGTTCTCCGCGCTGCGGTTCCTGTGGAGCGGACGGATGGCCCGGCGCACCGCGATCACCTGGCTGATCTGGTTCGTGATCACCTTCTCCTACTACGGTTTCTTCACCTGGATCCCGACCCTGCTGGTGCAGCGCGGCATCACCGTCACGAAGAGTTTCGAGTTCTCGCTCATCATCTACGTCGCGCAGGTGCCGGGGTACTTCTCGGCGGCATGGCTGGGCGAGATCCTCGACCGCAAGAACACCATCGCGCTCTACCTCGCCGGGGCCGCGGGCAGTGCCTTCTGGATGTCGCAGATGACGGACCCGGCCACGATCACGACCGCGGCCGCGGTCCTCTCCTTCTTCCTCAACGGCACCTACGCGGCGGTCTACTCCTACACCCCGGAGGTGTTCCCGACCTGGATCCGCGCGTCCGGGACCGGTCTGTCCAGCGCGTTCGGCCGGGTCGGCAGCATCATCGCGCCGTCGGTTATCGGCGTCTTCGCCGCGTCGCTCGGCTTCGCCGGCGTGTTCGGCATGACGACCGCAGTGCTCGCCGTCGGCGTGGTCGCCACGCTGGTCTTCGGCCTGTCCACGGCCGGCCGCTCGCTGGAAGACCTTACGGAAACCGTCGCCAGCAAGACGGTCGCCGAATGAAACTGTCCACTGTGGAGCAACAGGTCCGGCGCGAAATCGGGTTCCGGCTCTTCACCGTCCTCGCCTGGCTGCCCGGCCGGCAGGTGCTGCACCGGGCGCACAGCAACCTGCCCGAGCAGTACCCGGTCGGCGGGGAGAAATCGTCCGCCGACGTCTCCGCGGAGTGGCTGGATCGCTGCATCCGAGGGCAAGAACCCTTCTTCGGGCCCGACCCCGCTTCGGTCCGCGAGGTCTTCGCCGACCACTCGCTCATCGCCGAACTCGGCTGCGGTTCGGTGATCAACGTGCCAGTCGTCGCCGAGGACGGCACCGTTCTGGGCGCACTCGCGGTGCTCGACGCCGAGCAGGCTTACCGGCCCGCCGACGTCCAGCGGGCCGCGAAGCTCGCGACGGCGGCTGTTCCCGCGCTGGCCGAACTGGTCCAGCGCCTCGACAACACCCAGGAGGAACCGAAACCGTGACCGCTCTGCTGCTGCGTTCCGGGAAGCTGCTCGACGTCGAAACCGGCGACTGCACCGAAGGCGACCTGCTCTGCGCCGACGGCCGCATCGCCGAGGTCGGCCCCGCGCTCTCCGCGCCCGCCGACACGCGGATCGTCGAGCTGGCCGGAGCCACCGTCCTGCCCGGACTGATCGACGCGCATGTGCATGTCACCGCGGCCACCGCCGACCTGGGCGCGTTGCCGTCCTGGTCGCCGTCCTACGCCACCGCGCACGCGGCACGGATCATGGGGCAGATGCTCGACCGCGGATTCACCACCGTCCGCGACGCCTCCGGCGCCGACTTCGGATTGGCCGACGCGCAGGCCGAAGGACTCATCCGCGGCCCGCGACTGGCCTTCTGCGGCAAGGCGCTGAGCCAGACCGGCGGGCACGGCGACTCCCGTCCGCGCGGCACTCAAGTGCGAGACGCGCACCAGTGCTGCGCGGGGCTGGGCCGGATCGCCGACGGCGTCGACGCGGTGCGCGCCGCCGCCCGCGACGAACTCCGCAAAGGCGCGCACCACCTCAAGGTGATGGCCGGCGGCGGCGTCGCGTCGCCGACCGACCGGATCGACTCGACCCAGTACTCCGCCGAGGAACTGCGCGCCATCGTCGAGGAAGCCGACGCCGCCAACCGCTACGTCGCCGCGCACGCCTACACCGCACGCGCGGTCAGCCGCGCACTGCACGCCGGGATCCGCTCGATCGAGCACGGCAACCTGATCGACGAGTCGAATGTGCCGGAGTTTCTGGAGCGCGACGCGTTTCTGGTGCCGACCCTGGTCACCTACTGGGCGTTGAAAACCGAAGGCCGCGAGTTCGGGCTGCCGGAAAGCAGCTGGCGCAAGGTGGACGAGGTGCTGACCGCCGGGCTGGCGGCGCTGGAAACCGCGCACCGCGGCGGCGTGAAGATCGCCTACGGCACCGATCTTCTCGGCGGCATGCACCGGCATCAGAACGAGGAATTCCGGATCCGCGGTCAGGTCCAGGCCCCGCTGGACGTGATCCGTTCGGCGACGAGCGTCGCCGCCGAACTGCTCGGCATGGCGGGCGAAATCGGCACGCTGCGCGTCGGCGCCCACGCCGACCTGGTCGTCGTCGACGGCGATCCGGTCGCCGACCTCGCCGTGCTCGCCGACCCGGCCCGCGTCCGGCACGTCGTCCAGTCCGGCGTCCTGCGGTGAACGACCCGCTTCGGCGGGCCGCCGGTCGTCCGGTCCAGCGCTGAGCGAGCGCTTACACTGGTCCGGACGACGGACCGGACCACCGGCCGGCGCGGACTGGAGGAGGATCGCCGGATGACCACGCTCTCGGCCGACCTGTGGCCCGACGTGCAGCCCGAAACCGCGCGCCGCCTCATGCTGGCCGGGGTGGAGTCGTTCGCCGAGCGCGGCTACCACGCCACCACCACGCGCGACATCGCCAGCGCGGCCGGGATGAGCCCGGCCGCGCTGTACGTGCACTTCCCTTCCAAGGCCGCGCTGCTTTTCGCGATCAGCCGCAACGGCCACGAACAGACGCTCGGCCTGGTCGAGGACGTCCTCGCCCGCGAGACCGACCCGGCGGCGCGGATGCGGATGCTCGTCGAGGATTTCGTCTCCTGGCACGCGCGGCGCCACACCGTCGCCCGAGTGGTGCAGTACGAGCTGAACGCCTTGCCGGAGAAGGAATACCAGGTCGTCGCCGAACTGCGGCGGCAGATCGAGAAGCGGGTGCGCGAGGTGATCGCGGAGGGCGTGGAGTCCGGCGCGTTCTCGGTGTCCGACATCGGGATCGCCGCCCGCGCGGTGCTGTCGCTGGGCGTCGACGTGGCCCGCTGGTACAGCGAGCGGAGTCGGCAGACGCCCGCTGAGCTGGGCAAAGAGTACGGCGAACTGGTCTTGCGGATGCTCGGCGCGGTCAGCTGATCCGCAGCACCAGCTTGCCGCGTGCCTGCCGCGACTGGCTCAGCTCCAGCGCGGCCCGCCACGCTTCCATCGGGAACACCCGGGACACCGGGACGGAAAACCGTCCGGCGGCGGCGAGTTCCGCGAACTCGCCGAGCATGCGGTAACTAGGCCGCACGCCCTCGCCGACGAGGGTGCGCACCCCGGGTTCGGGCGAACTGAGGCCGAGGGTCACGACGTGCGCGGGTTCGTCGACCGCGCGCACGAGTTCGGGCAAAGCCTCGCTGAACGGGGCGGTGTCCAGCACGAGATCGACCGGACCACCGGCCAGTTCCCTTACCCGGTCCGCGATTCCGGCGCGGTAGCTGGTGACCTTCGCGCCCGCCTCGCGCAGTGCGTCCGCGTGTGTCTCGCCCGCGGTGACGATCACCCGCGCGCCTCGCATGATCGCGATCTGCGCGGCGGCGAATCCGGTAGTCGTGCCCGCGCCGTGGACGAGCACCGTCTTCCCGTGGATCTCGCCCAGCGCGTCCGTCGCCGAGTACGCAGTCCCGACCGCCATCGGCAACGCGGCGGCGTGGTCCGGAGAAAGCCCGTCCGGCACCGGGAACCACTGGTCCAGCACCGCCTGCTCGGACGCGCCGGCGGACGAGCCGGTGAACGGCGCGGGGCCGAAAACCAGCTCCCCGACGCTGGTGCCGGTGACGCCTTCGCCGACCGCGTCGACCGTGCCGGCCACCTCCAGCCCGATTCCGCGCGGCAGGTCGCCGGGGAACAAACCCTCGCACAACGCCCAGTCCGCCGGGTTCAGCCCGCAGGACCGGACCGCGATGCGGATCTGGCCGGAGCCGGGGGCCGGTGCCGGCGCGTCGTCGATCCGCAGGACGTCGGCCGCGGGACCGTGTTCGGAAAATCGAAGGGTGCGCATCCGCTCTCCTCTTTCAGTGACGACAGAAGCTGTCGTCACTGACGCTACCAGAGTGATGACAGCATCTGCTGTCGCTATACTCGGAGCCATGGCACGGTGGGAGGGCAACACCCGGGGCCGGCTCGAGCAGGCCGCCTTGGAACTGTTCGAGGAGCAGGGCTACGACCGGACGACGGTGGCGCAGATCGCGCAGCGCGCGAACCTCACCGAGCGCTCGTTCTACCGGTGGTTCTCGGACAAACGCGAGGTGCTGTTCGGCGGCAGCCAGGAACTGGAGGCGGAGTTCGTCTCCGGCATCGAAGCCGCTGCGCCGGACGCGGGCGCGTTGCCGACCCTGCTCGCCGCTTTCGCGACCGCGCCGCGGGTGTTTCGGCCGCGTGAGTTCCTGGTCCGCCGCGCCGCGGTCATCGCGGCCAATCCCCCGCTGCACGAACGCGAACTGATCAAGCTGGTTTCGATCTCCCAGTCGCTCACCGAAGCGCTGCTGCGCCGCGGCGTCGACCCCGACACCGCCCGGATGGCAACCGACCTCGGGTTGTCCGTGCTGCGACTGGCGACCGAACGGTGGATGGCCGCGCCGCATCCGGACCCGAAGGGCTTTCCGGAGGCGCTTTCCGTCGCGGCGGCGGAGCTGCTGGCGGTCGCCTCGGACGGCCTCTCGGCGTAGCGGGTCAGCGCCCGGCCGCCCGCGCGAACCGGTCCGCGATCCGCCCCAGCTTCTCCGCCAGCTCCGGCGGCGCGTCCTCCACCTCGAAGTCGAAGTCCCAGTGCGCCAAGTAGAACGGCAGATAGTCGAACTGCTTCGCCCCGGTCCGCACCCGGCAGGAGTGCGCGTCGATCGGCTCCACCACCGCCGAGGTGGGCGAAACCCGCGCGGCCAGCACCTCGGCCGAGACGAACACCCGCAGCGTCACGATATGCGGGTACGGCGCGGTAGCGATCCGGCTGGACACGTAGGCCGCCAGGTCTTCGGCCGGCGGTTCCCTTGGCGTGAAACGGAAACCCGGCAGCGGCGGGCCGTCGATCCGGTCCAGCCGGAAGGTGCGCCAGTCGGCGCGGCCGAGGTCCCAGGCCACCAGATACCAGCGCCAGCCGGTGTGCACGAGCCGCAGCGGCTCGACGTCTCGTTCGGCGACCTCGCCGGCGTGCGTGCCGTAGGTGAACCGCAGGCGCTCGTGGTCCCGGCAGGCGGCGGCGACCACGGTCAGCACTTCGGCGTCGACCACCGGGCCGCGTCCGGGCATCCGGACCAGCGCCGAATCCATCGCCCGCACCCGGTGCCGCAGCCGCGCGGGCAGCACCTGCTCCAGCTTCGCCAACGCGCGCACGGAGGTTTCCTCGATGCCGGACACCGTGCCGTTCGCCGCCGTGCGCAGGCCGACCGCTACCGCGACCGCCTCGTCGTCTTCCAGCAGCAGCGGCGGCAGGGCGGCACCGGAACCCAGCCGGTAGCCGCCTGCCGCACCCGGAGTGGCGTGCACCGGATAACCGAGCTGCCGCAAGCGTTCGACATCGCGGCGGATCGTCCGGACGTCCACGCCCAGCCGGCCCGCGAGATCCGGACCCGGCCAGTCGCGGCGCGCCTGCAGCAGGGACAACAGGCGCAGCAGCCGTTCCGAGGTTCCGTACATGCCGGTCACTCTGCCAGAGTTCGCGGACAGTTTTAGTCCTCAATCGGCCAGGACTTGCCGCTCCCCGCCGAAACCGGCGAGAGTGGCCGCATGTTCGACGAGCTGCTCGCGATCGCCCGCGAAGAGGCCGAAGCCGGAAAGGCCGAGGGC
The DNA here is from genome assembly GCF_000383915.1 of Amycolatopsis benzoatilytica AK 16/65. NCBI lineage: Bacteria > Bacillati > Actinomycetota > Actinomycetes > Pseudonocardiales > Pseudonocardiaceae > Amycolatopsis > Amycolatopsis benzoatilytica. The sequence goes on along the minus strand of NZ_KB912942.1, from coordinate 1,043,076 downwards.
GGCGTGCCGATCGGCGCTGCCCTGTTCGACCGCGACGGCACCCTTCTCGGCCGCGGCCACAACCGCCGCGTCCAGGACGGGGACCCGTCGCTGCACGCCGAAACCGCCGCGTTCCGCGCCGCCGGCCGCCGCCCGCACTACCGCGACACGATCATGGTCACCACGCTGTCGCCGTGCTGGTACTGCAGCGGGCTGGTCCGCCAGTTCGGCATCCCGCACGTGGTGATCGGCGAGTCCCGCACCTTCACCGGCGGGCACGAGTGGCTGGCCGAGCACGGAGTCCGCGTCGACTTGCTGGACGACCCGGCGTGCGTCGCGCTGATGACCGAGTTCATCGAGCGGGAGCCGGCGCTGTGGTTCGAGGACATCGGCGTCCCCCGTTCTGCAGGAGAGCGGTGAGGACGCGCTCGGCCGGACGCTGACCGCGTCCGCGCGAGAATCTCCTTCGGCGCGCACCGCCCGGCGGCGCAGAGGTCGCGGCGGGGAGCGAGCCGTTCGCCCGCCCCCGGCGAACGGCCAGTGATGCCTGGGCGGCCAGTGTGCCAGCCTGTCCGTGAAGGGCCCCTTCAGGGATTTGGATTCCCTCAAGGGGCCCTTCACGGACAGCCCAGCGGACCGTTCGGCGCGCGCCACCTGAGACACGCTTTAAGAAGCCAGCCCGCGGCACCGAGTCCCACTCACCGGGACGCCGGATCGTCCGGTGACCTCGGCTCCCGCAGTGAGTGTTTTTCTGTCCTCCGTCATTCCTTGACACTTCTCAATGGTCTAGTCCATTGTGACTGCGCACACACTCCACCGAGTGCCTGCGGGGCGCACCGCGTGCCGCCGGGTGCGCGTCCCCCTGTTGGAGGATCCATGAATCCCTTGCGCCGCAGTGTTTCCCGCCGAAAGTTCGCGGGCCGGATCGGCGTGCTGGCGCTCGCCGCGGGAGCCGCGCTGAGCGGCTTGGCCGGAACCGCGTCGGCGGCGGAGGATCCGGTCGTCGCCTCGCCGTATCTGTACCAGTGGGGCGGGCAGACCGATCCGGCCGCCGCGATGAGCGCGACCGGCGTCAAGTCGTTCACGCTCGCGTTCATGCTTTCCGGCGGCGGCTGCACGCCCGCCTGGGACGGCAACCGCCCGCTCGACGGGACGGACGCCGCGATGATCCAGAAGATCCGCGCGGGCGGCGGCGACGTGATCCCGTCGTTCGGCGGCTGGCAGGGCAACAAGCTCGGCCCGGCGTGTTCGACGCCAGAGGAGCTGGCCGGCGCGTACCAGAAGGTGATCGACGCCTACCAGCTCAAGGCGATCGACCTGGACATCGAGAACACCGACGAGTTCGAGAACGCGACCGTGCAGGACCGGATCCTGAACGCGGTCAAGATCGCCAAGCAGAAGAACCCGGGCCTGCGGGTGGTGATCACGATGGGCACCACGCCGCAGGGCCCGAACGACTGGGGCAAGCGGCTGATCACCCAGGCGAAAGCACTGGGCGCGGACGTCGACGTCTGGTCGGTGATGCCGTTCGATTTCTCCGACGGCGGCGACATGGCGGCCATGACGAAGTCCGCGGTGGACGGCCTCGCCGCGCAGCTCAAGTCGACGTTCGGCTGGGACGACGCGACGGCCTACCACCGCAGCGGGCTGTCCTCGATGAACGGCAAAACCGACCGCGCCGGGGAGACTGTCTCGGTCGCGGACTTCACCGCGATCCGCGACTATGCCGCGAGCCACCACCTCGGCCGGCTCACGTTCTGGGCGACCAACCGGGACTGCGGCGGCTGCAGCGGGATCGACCAGGAGAACTACGCGTTCACGAAGGTCGTCGCCGGGTACACCGGCTGACCGCGCCGGACAACAGCACGGGGGCCTTCTCCGCGGGGGAGGCCCCCGTTTCCACACCCGTCACACAACGTGGACACAGGTGCGGCCAGAAGAGTGAAGATCAGGCAGCGGCCGTGATCGACAGGGCGGCCACCCCGGCCTCGGTGAGCTCGGCCGGAACGCGTCCGGCGGACGTCGTGCCGAGCCCCGGGCGGACGTAGCCGCCGTGGGCGAGCGCGTGCGCGGTCATCTGGTCGCAGCAGGCGAAACCATCGACGAACAGGTCAGGCTCACAGCTCGTGGACATTTCCGCACGCTGCTGGGCGACTGCCTTGAGCATCGCCATCGCGCGATGCGTCAACTCGACCGACGCGCCTTCTGAACCGGACACCAGGATCGCCTTCTTCCTCGTAACGCTACTTACTCAACGTCATCGCCCATTGGGCCGAATGTGTTAACAACCACACTGTAGCGGTTTGGGAATGAGATGGTGTCTAGACCTGTTCGGTTCCCGCCAGGCGAGACTCGAGCGTCCGAGCCCACTCGCGCACGATCTGCTCGCGGCGGCGGGTGTCGTCAGTGAGGAGGTTGGCCAGCCCGAGCCCCCGGCCGAGGTCGAGGGTCGCCTGGACCAGCTCACGGACCCCCGGCTGGGCCTCGTCCACGCCGAGCAGTTCGACCGCCACCCGGTGTGCCTCGCGGCCGACCCGCGCTTCCAGCGGGACGAGCACGCCCCTCAACTGGTCGTCGGTCGACGCGACGGCCCACAGCTGCAACGCGGCACGGAACATCGGGCCGGTGTAGAGCGTCAGCAGCATCTCGACGACCCACTCGATCCGGGACGCGCCGCCCGGCGACCCCTCTGCCCGGCTGCGCAACTCGTCCAGCTGCGCCTCGCCGAGCAACTCGACCGCCGCGGCGACCAGTGACTCCCGGGTCGGGAAGTGGTGCTGAGCGGCCCCGCGCGACACCCCGGCCCGCTCCGCGATCACGGCGACGGTGACGCCATGCCACCCGCGCTCGCCGATGCAGTCCATCGCGGCTTCGATCAACCGCCGCCGGGTGGTGCGGCTTCGTTCTTGTTGCGGTTCGCGCAGCATCAGGCAGCTCCCGCCCGGGGTGCGGGGTGCGCGGCGGCAGGGTTTCGGGGAAGCGCCGCCAGGGCCGAGCCAGCGGTCAGCACGGTCCGCGACCGGGCCTTGCGCCGACCGTCCGACGGCCCGTCCTCATTCTGGCCAGGCCGCTCCGCCCGGACCTCCGCCCTCGTCATGACACTCAGCGTTCCCCACTGGACTCAGTACGACTTCGGCAGCCCAAGGCTGTGCTGCCCCACGAAATTCAGCACCATCTCGCGGCTCACCGGCGCGATCCGGCCCAGTCGCACCGCCGTCACGAGCGTTCCGAGACCGTACTCGGTCGCCAGCCCGTTCCCGCCGTGCGTCTGCACCGCCTGGTCGACCGCGTGGATAGCGGCCTCCGCAGCGGCGTACTTCGCCATGTTCGCCGACTCGCCGGACGCGAAATCGTCCCCGGCGTCGTACAGCGACGCAGCCTTCTGCGTCATCAGTTTCGCCAGCTCAAGCTCGATCTTCACCTGTGCGAGCGGGTGCGCGAGCCCCTGGTGCGAGCCGATCGGCGCGCCCCACACCTGCCGGGTGTTGGCGTAGCCGACGGCCTTGTCGAGGGCGTACCGCGCGGTGCCCAGCGAGAACGCCGCGCCCATGATCCGTTCCGGGTTCAGGCCGGCGAACAGCTGTGCGATGGCCGCGTCCTCTTCGCCGACCAGGGCTTCCGCGGGCAGCCGCACGTCGTCCAGGAACAGCGAGAACTGGTTCTCCGGAGCGACGATGTCCATGTCGATCTTGCGGTACTCGAACCCGGGCGCGTCGGTCGGCACCACGTACAGGGCCGGCTTCAGCCGTCCGGTCTTCGCGTCCTCGGTGCGGCCCACGACGAGCACCGCGTCCGCCTCGTCGACGCCCGAGATGTACACCTTGCGGCCGGACAGGACCCAATCGTCGCCGTCGCGGCGGGCGGTCGTGGTGATCCGGTGCGAGTTCGAGCCGGCGTCCGGTTCGGTGATCGCGAAGACGATCTTCTTGCTGCCGTCCGCCATCCCGGGCAGCCACTGCTTCTTCTGGTCCGGTGTGCCGAACCGCGACAGCACCGTCCCGACGATCGCCGGCGACACCACCATCAGCAGCAGCGGCGAACCGGCGGCCGCGAACTCTTCCAGCACCGCCGCGAGATCGGCGATGCCCGCACCGCCGCCGCCGTACTCCTCCGGCAGGTTCACGCCCAGGTAGCCGAGCTGGCCGGCCTCGTGCCACAGCTCTTCGGTCTTCTCGCCCGCCCGGGCTTTCTTCGCGTAGTAGTCGTGCCCGTACTTGCCCGCCAGCTCCGCCGCGGCTTTCCGCAGCGCGACCCGCTCCTCGGGCTCGACGAAGTTCATCGCGTTCATTCGGTCTCTCCCACCACAGCCAGCACCGCGCCTACCTCGACCTGTTGCCCGACCTCGACCGGCAGTTCGGCGACCACGCCGTCCGCCGGGGCCGAAATCCGGTGTTCCATCTTCATCGCCTCCAGCCACAGCAACGGATCTCCCGCCCGCACGCTGTCCCCGGCGGTCACCGCGAGGCGAACGACGGTGCCGGGCATCGGCGCGACCAGCGAGCCCGCGGCGAGCGCCGAATCGGGGTCGGCGAAGCGCGGTTCCGCCGTCAGCGTCACGGCCCCCGCCGAAGAATCCACATAGGACACTGGGCCGGATCGGACGATGGCGAAGCTCCGGCGCACGCCGGAGACGTCCAAGACCACCTCGCCAGGGGCAGCGGAGACCAGCACGACGTCGTCGTAGCCCTCGGCATGCAGTACACCGCGAGTCAAGGAGTAGACGACCTCGTGGCGGTGCTCGCCCCGGACATACACCTTGCGCTGCCCAGCGGACCGCACGTTCCGCCATCCGCTCGGAATTCGTCCCAGTGCGGTGGCGGCCGAGCGATTCTCGGCGGCGTCGGCCAGTGCGGCCGCGAGCGCGGACCACCGTTCGGTGTCCACAGTGGCCAGCGGGGCCGCCAACGCGGACAGTCCGTGCCGGTCGAAGAACGCGGTGTCGGTCTCCCCGGCCAGGAAAGCCTCGTGCCGGAGAATCCGCACCAGCAGGTCGCGGTTGGTCACCACCCCGTGGATCTTCGCCCCGGCCAGCGCGGCCGCGAGCCGGCGGGCGGCCTCGTCCCGGGTCGGGGCCCAGGAGATGACCTTCGCCAGCATCGGGTCGTAGTGGACGCCGATGACCGAACCGGACTCCACCCCGGAGTCGAGCCGGAGCCCGGACCCGTGCGTGAACTCGCGGTCCACTCCGGGCACGTCGAAGGTGTGCAGCGTCCCGCTCTGCGGCTGCCAGCCCGCCGACGGATCCTCGGCGTACAGCCGCACCTCGATCGAATGCCCGTTCGCGGCCGGCGGTTCCGCCGGCAGCCGCGCGCCCTGAACCACCGACAGCTGCAGCGCCACCAGGTCCAGCCCGGTGACGTTCTCGGTCACCGGATGCTCGACCTGCAGCCGCGTGTTCATCTCCAGGAAATAGAACCGGCCGTCCGGCCCGGCGAGGAACTCGACGGTGCCCGCGCCGACGTAGTCGATCGCCTGGGCGGCCTTGCGCGCCGCGTCGAACAGTTCGGCGCGCATCGCATCGTCCACAAAGGGCGATGGCGCTTCTTCGACCACCTTCTGGTGCCGGCGCTGGATGGAGCACTCCCGCTCGCCCACCGCCCAGACCGTGCCGTGCGCGTCGGCGAGCACCTGGACCTCGATGTGCCGCCCGGTTTCGAGATACCGCTCGCAGAACACCGTCGGATCGCCGAACGCCGATCCCGCTTCCGCGCGAGCGCTCTGCACGGCTTCAGCCAGCTCGCCCAGCTCGCGAACCACGCGCATGCCGCGCCCGCCACCGCCGGCCGAAGCCTTGACCAGCAACGGCAGGTCGGCCTCGGTCACCCCGGCCGGGTCCAATTCGGACAGCACCGGCACCCCGGCGGCCGCCATCAGCCGCTTCGACTCCACTTTGGAGCCCATGGTCTCGATCGCGGCGGGCGGCGGGCCGACCCAGGTCAGCCCGGCGTCGAGAACCGCGCGGGCGAACCCGGCATTTTCGGACAGGAAGCCGTAGCCGGGATGGACCGCGTCCGCGCCGGCGTCCGCGGCGGCTTTGACGATCAGCTCGCCCCGCAGATACGTCTCGCCCGGCGCGTTGCCGGGCAGCCGGACGGCGACGTCGGACTCCCGCACGTGCGGCGCGTCGGCGTCCGCGTCGGAAAACACCGCTACCGTGCCGATTCCGGCGTCCCGGCAGCTGCGGAACACCCGGCGCGCGATCTCGCCGCGATTGGCGACCAGCAGATTCTGGATCATGGCCCTCACATCCGGAAGACGCCGAAGCCGCCTTCGACGCCCTTCACTGGTCCGTTGTGGATCGCCGACAGGCTCATCCCGAGCACCGTGCGAGTGTCGCGCGGGTCGATGATGCCGTCGTCGTAAAGCATGCCGGAGAGGAACATCGGCATCGATTCCGCCTCGATCTGGTTTTCCACCATGGCGCGCATCGCGGCGTCGTTCTCCTCGCTGTACTCCTGGCCTCGGCTCGCCGCGGCGGCACGGGCCACAATGGACAGCACGCCGGCCAGCTGGGCCGGTCCCATCACCGCGGACTTCGCGCTCGGCCAGGCGAACAGGAACCGCGGATCGTAGGCCCGGCCGCACATCCCGTAGTGCCCGGCACCGTAGGACGCTCCCATCAGGACGGACAGGTGCGGCACCTTCGAGTTCGACACGGCGTTGATCATCAGCGCGCCGTGCTTGATGATGCCGCTTTGCTCGTATTCCTTGCCGACCATGTAGCCGGTCGTGTTGTGCAGGAAGACCAGCGGCGTGTCGATCTGGTTGGCCAGCTGGATGAACTGGGCGGCCTTCTGCGATTCCTCGCCGAACAGCACGCCCTGGGCGTTGGCCAGGATCCCGACCGGGTAGCCGTGGATGCTCGCCCAGCCGGTGACCAGGCTGGTCCCGTAGAGCGGCTTAAACTCGTCGAAGTCCGACCCGTCCACCACCCGGGCGATCACCTCGCGCGGGTCGAACGGGATCTTCAAGTCGGCCGGGACGATGCCGAGCAGGTCTTCGGCGTCGAACAGCGGCTCGGCGTAGTCCGGTTTGGCCGCCGGGCCCTGCTTGGTCCAGTTCAGCCGCTTGATGATGCTGCGGCCGAGCCGGATCGCGTCCTGCTCGTCGACGGCGAGGTAGTCGGCGAGCCCGGACGTGCGGGCGTGCATCTCCGCGCCGCCGAGCGATTCGTCGTCGGACTCCTCGCCGGTCGCCATTTTGACCAGCGGCGGTCCGCCGAGGAACACCTTGGCGCGTTCCTTGACCATCACCACGTAGTCGGACATGCCGGGCAGGTACGCGCCGCCGGCGGTCGAGTTTCCGAAGACCAGCGCGACGGTCGGCACCTTCGCCGCCGAAGACCTCGTGAGGTCACGAAAGATCCGCCCGCCCGGAATGAAGATCTCCTTCTGGGTGGGCAGATCCGCACCGCCGGATTCGACCAGGTTGATCACCGGCAGCCGGTTCTGCGCCGCGATGTCGGCCGCCCGGAAGGACTTCTTGGTGGTCCACGGGTTGCTCGCGCCGCCCTTGACGGTCGGGTCGCTGGCCGAGATCAGGCATTCGACGCCTTCCACGACTCCGATCCCGGTGATCACGCTCGCGCCGACCTTGTAGTCCGAGCCCCACGCGGCCAGCGGCGACAGTTCCAGGAACGGCGAATCCGCGTCCAGCAGCAGTTCGATCCGTTCGCGCGCCAGCAGCTTGCCGCGCTTGCGGTGCCGCTCGACGTACTTCTCCCCGCCGCCCGCGACCGCCTTGGCCTGTTCGGCGTCGATCTCGGCGAGCTTCTCGAGCATCGCCTCCCGGTTCGCGGCGAACTCGCCGGCCCGAGTGTCCACTGTGGACCTTATGGTGGTCATGCGGTGTATCCCAATCGCTTCGCGGCCAGTCCGGTGAGGATTTCGGTGGTGCCGCCGCCGATGCCGAGGATGCGGACGTCGCGGTAGTGCCGTTCCACTTCGGACTCGCGCATGTAACCGAGCCCGCCGTGCAGCTGCACGGCCTCGTTCACGACCCATTCGGCGGCCGCCACCGCGGTGTTCTTCGCGAAGCACGCCTCGGCGATCACTTCTTCGCCGGAGACGTGCCGGATCGCCGTCTGCCGGGCGTAGGTCCGGGCGACGTCGATCCGACAGGCCATATCGGTGAGCTTGTGCTGCACCAGCTGCCGGGAGATCAGCGGACGGCCGAACGTCTCGCGCATCCGGCACCAGTCCAGCGTCAGGTCCAATGCCCGCTGCGCGTGCGCGTACGCCTGCACTGCCAGGGAAAGCCGCTCGGTGACGAACTGCGTAGCCACTTGCGCGAATCCGCTGTTCTCCGCTCCCACCAGGTTCTCGACCGGAACCCGGACGTCCGCGTACGACAGTTCAGCGGTGTCCGAAGCAGCCCAGCCCATCTTCTCCAGCTTGCGCGACACGGTGAAGCCGGGAGTTCCACGCTCCACCACGATCAGCGACAGCCCGTGCGCACCCGCCTCGCCGGTGCGCACCACCGTGGTGACGAAGTCCGCGCGGCAGCCCGAGGTGATGAACGTTTTCGCGCCATTGACCACATATTCGTCGCCCTCGCGCACCGCGGTCGTGCGGATGCCCGCGACGTCCGATCCGCCGTCCGGCTCGGTGACCGCAAGGGAACCGATCTTCTCGCCCGCGAGCGTGGGCCGCACCCAGCGTTCGATCTGCGCCGGGTCGCCCGCCTCGACGAGGTGCGGCACCGCGATCCCGCAGGTGAACAGCGACGCGAACAACCCGCCGGAGCCGCCCGCGTAATGCATCTCCTCGGCCACTACGAGTGCGTCGAGGTAGTTGCCGTCGCCGCCGCCTGCGGACTCCGGGAACGCGACCCCGAGCAGCCCCAGCCGGCCGGCCTTGCGATGCAGGTCGCGCGGCAGCTCGCCAGCCCGCTCCCACTCGTCCAGGTGCGGCAGCACGTCCTTTTCGACGAACCGGCGCACCGTCGCGCGCAGTTCGGCGCGTTCCGGCGTGCGGAACGGATCCACGGTCACAGCAGCGCCTCCGGGATGTCGAGTTCGCGCGCCCGCAGCCATTCGCCGAGCGCTTTCGCCTGGGGATCGAACCGGGCCTGCGAAGCGACGCCGTCGCCGAGAATTCCCTCGACCACGAAGTTCATCGCCCACAGGTTCGGCAGCAGGTGCCGGGTGACCGGCATCCTCTCGGTTTCCGGCAGCAGCCGGCGGAACTCCGCTACGGTCAGCCGGTGGACCAGCCACCGCCACGCCTCTTCGGAACGCACCCATACGCCGAGATTCGCGTTGCCGCCCTTGTCCCCGCTCCGTGCGCCGGCGACCAGCCCGAGCGGTGCCCGGCGCACTTTCCCGGCGGACAACGGTTCCGGCAGTTCCGGCTCGTCCACTTCGGACAAAGCCAGGGTGTCCGCAGACGGGGCGATGTCCGCTTTGGTCCCGTCCGGCAGTACTGCGACGTGCGGCACCGCGCCCGCGTCCACATAGGCCGCCGAGTAGACCCCGAACGGCGCCGCGTCCGACGGCGGAGCGGTCACATGGAACCCCGGGTAGCTCGCCAGGGCCAGCTCGATCGCCGCCCCGCTGAACGCGCGTCCGGCGATCTTCGGGTCGTTGTCCTTCACCGCCACATGCAGCAAAGCGCTGGCGCGCTCCTCGGTGTCCGCGTCCCGGTGGTCGGTGCGCGCGAGCGTCCACCGGATCTCCGCCGGCGGCCGCTTCGCCAGCGCACCTTCCAGCTGCTGCTTGACCAGCGCGGCTTTCTCTTCGATGTCCAGTCCGGTGAGGACGAACGTCGTCTCGTTGCGGAACCCGCCCAGCCGGTTGAGGCAGACCTTCAGCGTCGACGGGGGCGCTTCCCCGCGCACCCCGCTGATCCGCACCCGGTCCGGCCCGGCATCGGACAGGGACAAGGTGTCGAACCGGGCCGTCACGTCGGGATTCGCATACCGGGCGCCGGTGATCTCGTAGAGCAGCTGCGCGGTGACGGTCCCGGTGCTGACCACTCCGCCGGTCCCCGGATGTTTCGTGATCACGCTGGACCCGTCCGCGTGGATCTCCGCGATCGGGAACCCGGGCACGCCGATCGGCTGCTCGCGGAAGAACGCGTAGTTCCCGCCGGTCGCCTGCGCGCCGCACTCGATCACGTGGCCGGCCGCGACCGCTCCGGCCAGCGCGTCGTAGTCGTCCCGCGCCCAGCCGAAATGCGCCGCCGCTGGTCCGACGATCACCGACGCGTCGGTCACCCGGCCGGTGACCACGACGTCCGCGCCCGCGTTCAGGCACTCGGCGATGCCCCAGGCACCGAGATAAGCGTTGGCGGTCAACGGGCTGTCGAAGCCGAATTCGTCGGCGCGCGCGATCAGATCGTCGCCCTCGACGTGCGCGACCCGGACGTCGAGACCGAGCTTTTCGACGAGCTCGCGCAACGCGCCGGCGAGCCCTGCCGGGTTGAGCCCGCCCGCGTTCGCGACGATCCGGACGCCCTTTTCCTTCGCCAGCCCCAGATTCTCCTCCATCTGGCGGAGGAACGTCTTGGCGTAGCCGCGCGCCGGGTCCTTCATCCGGTCGCGGCCGAGGATGAGCATGGTCAGCTCGGCGAGATAGTCGCCGGTGAGCACGTCCAGCGGGCCGCCGGTCAGCATTTCCCGCACGGCGGAGAACCGGTCGCCGTAGAAGCCGGACGCGTTCCCGACGCGCAGCGGCGCGCCGCTCACGCGAACTGCCCGGGTTTGCGACCGGCTCCCGGCGGACCGGCGAACGCCTGCGCGATCCCCAGCCACTCCTCGACCTCCGCGCCGGTGGCGACCAGGTCGGTGTCCGCCGGATGCCGCCGCTGGGTCGCGACCAGGCAGAAGTCGAGCGCGCTGCCGGTGAGCCGCTGCGCCGCGTCCTCCGGCCCGAACGCCCAGGTGCTGCCGTCCGGCGCGGTCAGCTCGACGCGGAATTCCTCGGCCGGCGGGGCCAGCGAGTTGAGCTTGTACGCGAAGTCGCGGGTCCGGGTGCCGAACCGGGCGATGTGCCACAGCCGTTCGGTGGGCTCGCGGGTGACGCCGAGCGCGTCGGCGATGTCCTGCCCGTGCGCCCAGGTCTCCATGATCCGTGCGGTCGCCATCGACGCGGCGCTCATCGGCGGGCCGTACCAGGGCAGCTTCTGCCCTTCCGGAACCTTGCTGAGCGCCTCGGCGAGCGCTTCGCGCCCGGTCCGCCATCGCGCCAGCAGCTCGGCCGGCGGCAGGGCAGCTCCCTCGTCGGCACCCGCGTCCACGTAGCTTTCGCCGACGCTCAACAGGTTCTCCACCTCGGCCGGCCAGTCTTCCGGACGGCTGGCGGAGATCAGCGCCTTGCCGTCGGTCCAGGCGAGATGCGCGACCTGATGCGCGATCGTCCACCCCTCGGCCGGAGTCGGCCGGGCCCACCCCTCGGCGGGCAGCCCGGCGACCAGGTCGTCGACCGCCTTCGATTCGGCCGCGAGATCCCGGAGAATCCCGGCGAGATCAGCCATTCCTGCGCCTCCCTGCGTCCGCCGCACCACCTCGTGCGGGTTCAGCGTGGACCCTGCGCCGGGAAAAATCAAGCGCGCATGATTGTTTTTCCTCTCGCCTCCACCCGGCCGGTCTCCCGGCCCCGGTGCGACGTCCGCGAAGGGCCCCCTGGGGGAATCTGAGTCCCTCAAGGAGTCCTTCACAGGCAGCAGATCAGCCGCGCGAGGTGTCGATCACGCAGAACCGGTTGCCGTCCGGATCGGCCAGCACCACGAAGTCCGGGTCCTCCGGGTGGTGCGGCCAGTCCACTCGTTGCGCCCCCAGCCCGACCAGCCGCTCGACCTCGGCCGCCTGGTCCGCGGCGTCCCCGGCGTACAGGTCCAGGTGCAGCCGCGGCACCTCCTGCACCGGCACCGAACTCCGCTGGAACGCCACTCCCGGCCCCGTTCGATCTGGAGGCAGCAGCCCCCTGAGCATGCCCGCCCCCAATGCCACATTGGGTGCGTCGGATGCACCCAATGTGGCATTCGGTGCGTCAGATGCCCCCAATGCCACATTGGGGCGCGCCGGAAGCGTGGACGGCACGCTATTGACAGGGTGAAAACAAGCGCCCTACCGTCCTCCCATGGACTCCTATGCGGAGATCACCTACGAGGTCGCCGGCAAGGTCGCGACCGTCCTGCTCGACCGCCCGCAGGCGCGCAACGGCTACACCATCCGGATGGCCGACGAGCTCGCTCACGCGCTCGACCGGGCAGACCGGGACGAGGGCGTCCGCGCGGTCGTGCTCGGGACCACCGGCAAGGACTTCTCAGTCGGGGCCGACCTCTCCTCCGGCGGGTTCGACTTCGGCGACCATCCGCCGGAGGACTGGCAGGAACCCGCGGGCCGGGTGTCGAAGCGGATCTTCACCATGAACAAACCGGTGCTTGCCGCGTTGCGCGGGGCGTCCGTCGGGGCGGGCATCACCATCACGCTGTCCTGCGACTACCGGTTCGCCTCGACCGACTCGAAATTCGGCTTCGTCTTCACCCGCCGCGGGATCTACCCCGAAGGCGCGTCCGCGTGGTTCCTCCCCCGGCTCGTCGGGATGGGCGCGGCGGTCGACTGGATGGTCAGCGGACGGCTCTTCGGACCCGACGAAGCACTCCAGACCGGGCTCGTCCACCAGGTCCACGAGCCCGACGAGACCCTCGCGCAAGCACAAGCCAAGGCGAAGGAGATCGCCGAGGCCACCTCCCCGGTCGCGGTAGCGGTCACCCGGCAGCTGCTCTACCGGATGGCCTCGGCCCCGTCGCCCTTCGACGTCCACCAGGTGGACTCGAAGCTCATCTCCGAACTGGGCTCGAACCCCGACGCGGTCGAAGGCATCGCGTCCTTCTTCCAGAAACGCCCGCCCGAGTTCCCCCTGCGGGTAGACCGTGATCTGCCGCCATACCTGCCCTGGACCAACGAATGACCGAATACCCACCCGAACCGTGGCACCTCGCCGCCGACGCGTGCATCTCGATGTGGCGGGTTCCCGCCGGCGAACTGCCCGCGTTGCCCGCCGGCGCCGAACCGCTCCTCCTCGGCAACCAGGCCGCCGTTTTCACCGCCTGGATCGACTACCTGCCGTCCGGCCAGCTGAGCTATCACGAACTCCTCTCCTGCGTCGCCGTCCGCGGCCGCGGGCTCGCCGCGTCGATCACCGACATCTGGGTGGACAGCGAGATCTCCCGCGCGGGCGGGCGCGAACTGTGGGGCATTCCGAAGGAGCTCGCGGCCTTCACCTTCACCGGCGGCCGCACCTTCACCGCGGCGACCTCCGACGACTGGATCGCCACCGCCGCCTTCACCCCGCGCATCGGGCTGCCGATCACCCTCCCGGTACGCTTCGAGATCGCTCAGGACCGCAACGGCAGCCTGCTGCGTAGCCCGGTCGAGTGGCGTTCCAAGCCCCGCGCGGCGGCTGCCGACTGGTCGGTCAACCCGGCCGGGCCGCTGGGCTACCTGGCCGGGAAACGGCCCGTGGCCAGCGCGGCACTGACCGCCACGAAGCTCCGTTTCGGATCTTGCGGTCGGTGATCGAATAACCCGCCAGGGTGAGACTGACACGCCATACCTTGGGTCCCGTGCGGACCTGAACCCCAACATGTAGTCTCTGGGAACCGGCAGCCCCCAGCGACGGGGAGACCGCTTGAAGAGGGCGGCCGGGCTGGTTCGAAGTACCTGCAGCGCACGGCCTTGACCGGTCGTGTGCGGCTCGAACGCGCCCATTTTCGAAGACACTGGAGTGAACGCATGTCAGTGGAAACCGGTCAGCGGCCGCCGTCGGCGGCAGAGGGGGCCCCGAGTGCGGTCCGCGTCATCCGGCGGGACGGCAACGTTTCGCCGTTCGACGCCGGCAAGATCTCGGTGGCGCTGACCAAGGCCTTCCTCGCGGTCGAGGGCGGCGACGCCGCCGCGTCCTCCCGCGTCCACCACGTCGTCGCCGAACTGACCGGACAGGTCGAGGCGGCGCTGCTGCGCCACTCCAGCCCGGAGACCGCGCTGCACATCGAGCAGATCCAGGACCAGGTCGAGCTGGCTCTGATGCGCGGCGAGCACCACAAGGTCGCCCGCGCCTACGTGCTTTACCGCGAAGAGCGCTCGAAGGCCCGCGAAGCCGCCGCGCCGTCCGCGTCCGAGGTTTCGCTGAACGTCAAGGGCGCCGACGGCTCCCTGCGTCCGCTCGACTGGGCCCGCGTCGCGCACGTCGTCGGCGAGGCCGTCGCCGGGCTCGAAGACGTCGCCGCCGAGCCGGTACTGGCCGAAGCCAAGCGCAACCTCTACGACGGCATCAGCGCCGACGAGCTGGCGCTCGCGCAGATCATGGCCGCGCGCGTGCTGGTCGAGCAGGAACCGAACTACTCGTACGTGTCCGCGCGGCTGCTGCTGGACAAGCTGCGCGGCGAGGCGCTGAGCTACCTCGCCGGCGCGCCGCGCCAGGCCAGCCAGGACGAAATGGCCGCCGAGTACTCCCCGTACTTCCGCGCCTACCTGCGCCGTGCGGTCGAGCTCGAACTGGTCGATGCCGAGCTGACCTCGTTCGACCTGGACAAGATCACTGCCGCGATCCGCCCGGAGCGCGACCTCGACTTCGGCTTCCTCGGCCTGCAGACCCTGTACGACCGGTACTTCCAGCACCACAACGGCGTCCGGTTCGAGCTGCCGCAGGCGTTCTTCATGCGCGTCGCGATGGGCCTGGCGATCCGCGAGGACAACCGCGAAGCCCGCGCCATCGAGTTCTACGAACTGCTCTCGACGTTCCACTTCATGGCGTCCACTCCGACGCTGTTCAACAGCGGGACCAACCGCGCCCAGCTGTCGTCCTGCTTCCTCACCACGGTGGACGACGACCTGGACTCGATTTTCCAGGCGTACAAGAACAACGCGCTGCTGGCGAAGTACTCGGGCGGCCTCGGCAACGACTGGACGCCGGTCCGCGGCCTCGGCGCGCACATCAAGGGCACCAACGGCCAGTCCCAGGGCGTCGTGCCGTTCCTGAAGATCGCCAACGACACCGCGGTCGCGGTCAACCAGGGCGGCAAGCGCAAGGGCGCGGCCTGCGCGTACCTGGAGACCTGGCACGTCGACATCGAGGAATTCCTCGACCTGCGCAAGAACACCGGCGACGACCGCCGGCGCACGCACGACATGAACACCGCGAACTGGGTGCCGGACGAGTTCCTGCGCCGCGTCGAGGCGAACGCCGAGTGGACGCTGTTCTCGCCGAACGAGACACCGGACCTGCACGACCTCTACGGCAACGCGTTCGCGCAGCGCTACCGTGAGTACGAGGCGGCCGCCGCGCGCGGCGAGATCAAGGTGTTCCGCAAGGTCCGCGCGGTCGAGCTGTGGCGGCGCATGCTGACCATGCTGTTCGAGACCGGGCACCCGTGGATCACCTTCAAGGACCCGTGCAACCTGCGCTCGCCGCAGCAGCACGTCGGCGTCGTGCACTCGTCCAACCTGTGCACCGAGATCACGCTGAACACGAACACCGAAGAGGTCGCGGTCTGCAACCTCGGCTCGGTGAACCTGCTCAAGCACGTCACCCCCGAGGGCCTGGACACGAAGCGGCTCGAGAAGACCGTGCGCACCGCGGTCCGGATGCTCGACAACGTGATCGACATCAACTTCTACACGATCCCGGAGGCGCGCCGCTCCAACCTGCGCCACCGTCCGGTCGGCCTGGGCATCATGGGCTTCCAGGACGCGCTGTTCGAGATCGGCGTGCCGTTCGCCTCGGCCGAAGCGGTCAAGTTCGCTGACGTCTCGATGGAGCACCTCTCCTACTACGCGATCTCGGCTTCCACCGATCTCGCCCAGGAGCGCGGCCAGTACCAGTCGTTCGAGGGTTCCTTGTGGAGCAAGGGCATCCTGCCGATCGACTCGATGCAGCTGCTGATCGACGCCCGCCAGGGAGACGCGCTCGACGTCGACACCTCCACCACGCTGGACTGGGCGCCGCTGCGCGAGCGGGTCAAGACGGTCGGCATGCGCAACTCCAACGTGATGGCGATCGCGCCGACCGCGACGATCTCCAACATCTCCGGCGTCGGCCAGTCGATCGAGCCGCTGTTCCAGAACCTGTACGTCAAGTCGAACATGTCCGGCGACTTCACGGTGGTCAACCCGCACCTGGTCAAGAGCCTCAAGGCGCGCGGCCTGTGGGACGAGGTCATGGTCAGCGACCTGAAGTACTTCGACGGCAGCCTCGGCCAGATCGACCGGGTGCCGGACGATCTGAAGGCGCTGTACGCGACCGCGTTCGAGATCGAGTCGAAGTGGATCGTGGACGCCGGTTCGGTCCGGCAGAAGTGGATCGACCAGGCGCAGTCGCTGAACCTGTACATCGCGGCGCCGAGCGGCCGCAAGCTCGACGAGCTGTACCGCTACGCCTGGCACAAGGGCCTCAAGACCACGTACTACCTGCGGGCGCAGTCCGCGACGCACGTGGAGAAGAGCACCCTGCGCGGCACCGACGGCAAGCTGAACGCCGTCTCGGCCGCCCCGGCTCCGGCTGCCCCCGCTCCGGCGGCCACTCCGGCCCCGGCCGCCTCCCCCGCGCCGTCGCCTGCCGCGGCCGTGCCGGCGGAGCCGAAGGAGATGCCGAAGACCGACGTCGACTTCGTCGCGACCGAGGGCGCCGCCTGCCGGATCGACGACCCCGACTGCGAAGCCTGCCAGTAATCCCTGACGTGCCGTGAAGGACTCCTTGAGGGACTTAGATTCCCTCAAGGAGTCCTTCACGGCCCCCGAAGCCAAGGTGACTCGAATGACGAACGTGGAAACGACGGACGCGACCGGTCTCGGCGCGATCGAGGTCGGCGCGGCCCGGATCAACGTCGACGACAAGCGCATGATCAACGCGCGCGCCGACGTCAACCAGCTGCTGCCGATGAAGTACCGGTGGGCCTGGGACAAGTACCTCGCGGCGTGCAACAACCACTGGATGCCGACCGAGGTCGCGATGCAGGCCGACATCGCGCTGTGGAAATCGCCGGACGGCCTGACCGAGGACGAGCGGCAGATGCTCAAGCGCAACCTCGGCTTCTTCGCCACGGCGGAGTCCTTGGTGGCCAACAACATCGTGCTCGCGGTGTACCGGCAGATCACCAACCCGGAGTGCCGCCAGTACCTGCTGCGCCAGGCGTTCGAGGAGGCCGTGCACACGCACACCTTCCAGTACATCTGCGAAAGCCTCGGCCTGGTCGAGGGCGAGCTGTTCAACATGTACCGCGAGGTTCCGTCCATTTCGGACAAGGACGCGTGGGCGCTGAAGTACACGCAGAACCTGGAGAACCCGGAATTCGAAACCGGCACCCCGGAAGCCGACCAGGCGTTCCTGCGCGACCTGGTGGCGTTCTACGTGATCTTCGAGGGCATGTGGTTCTACACCGGCTTCGCGCAGATCCTGTCGCTCGGCAGGCGGAACAAGATGGTCGGCATCGCCGAGCAGTACCAGTACATCCTGCGCGACGAGTCGATCCACCTGAACTTCGGCATCGACTGCATCAACCAGATCAAGATCGAGAACCCGCACCTGTGGACCGAAGAGTTCCAGGCGGAGGTGCGCGGGATGCTGCAGGACGCGTGCGAGCTCGAGGTCAAGTACGCGCGCGACACCATGCCGCGCGGCATGCTCGGGCTGTCGGCCGACCTGTGCGAGCAGTACATGCACTTCATCACCGACCGGCGCGCGCAGCAGATCGGCCTGGCGCCGATCTTCGGCGAGAACGAGAACCCGTTCCCGTGGATGTCGGAGGCGATGGACCTGAAGAAGGAGAAGAACTTCTTCGAAACCCGCGTCATCGAGTACCAGTCCGGCGGCGCGCTCGACTGGGACTGATCCCGCACCGCTGGTTCCGCACCGCTGCGGCGAGGCCGCCCCCGAGGGACTCCTCAGGGGCGGCTTTGCCGCATTCCGGCCGAGGATCACCCGATCGGCGCGGCCGAGGGTATTGTCGCGGCGTCAACAAGAGCGGACCGTGGAGGGCGACCGACACCCGGACCGGGAGGTGGCCGCCATGACCGACCTAGCCGGGGCGTCCGTGCCCAGCGGCGGCACCGCGCCCAGCCGTGGGACTGCGCCCAGCCGTGGCACCGCGATCGGCCGGATCGCCCAAGCCGGCAGCGACACCGTCACCCGCGCCGCCGAAAGCCTCCGCCGCCAGCTCCCCCCGATCACCGCCGTCCCGCTCCCGCGCGCGGTGGACGAGCGCTGGCTCGGCGCGACCTGGCCGGCCCGCGACCTGGCCGCTCCCCCGCCCGGCAGCGGCCTCCAGCCGATCCAGGGCGACGACGGTCCGCCGCTGATCGGGCACACCCTCGACGGAATGCGGTTCGGCCCCGAGTTCAGCATCCGCCGGTACGCGCGCTACGGGCCGGTCTCCTGGATGGGCGTTTTCGGCCAGAGGGTGGTCACCCTGGCCGGGCCGGAAGCCACCCAGGTCGCGCTCGTCAACAAGGACAAAGCCTTCTCCCAGGAGGGCTGGAAGTTCTTCATCGAGCGGTTCTTCGAACGCGGCCTGATGCTGCTCGACTTCGGCGAGCACCACCTGCACCGCCGGATCATGCAGCAGGCGTTCACCCGCGACCGGCTGCGCGGGTACGTCGGGCAGATGGGCCCGGCGCTGCGCGAGGGCGTGGCGAATCTGCCGTCCGGGCAGCCGCAGCTGTACTGGGCGTTCAAGCAGCTGACGCTGGACGTCGCGACGCAGGTGTTCATGGGCATGCGTTCCGCGGCCGACGCCGAGCGGATCAACCACGCCTTCGTGAGCGCGGTGCGCGCCGGTACCGCGGTGCTCCGGTATCCGGTGCCCGGCGGTCGCTGGGCCGCGGGTTTGCGCGGCAGGCGGACCCTGGAGCGCTATTTCGGCGAGAACCTGGCGGCGAAGCGCGACAGCGACGGCGACGACCTGTTCTCCGCGCTCTGCCACGCGGAATCCGAGGACGGCGACCGGTTCAGCGACGTCGACATCGTCAACCACATGATCTTCCTCATGATGGCCGCGCACGACACGACCACCATCACCGCCAGCGCGATGGCTTACTACCTCGCGAAATACCCGGAATGGCAGGACCGCGCCCGCGCCGAGTCGCTGGCGCTCGGCGGCGATCTCCCGGACCTCGACGCGCTGGAAAGCCTCGAAACGCTCGACCTGGTCATGAAAGAGTCGCTCCGGCTGCGCGCGCCGGTGCCGTCGATGGCTCGCAAGACCACAAAGGACACTGAAGTCCTCGGCCACTACCTGCCCGCCGACACGCTGGTCGCGCTCTGGCCGACGCTCAACCACTTCTCCCCCGAACACTGGACCGACCCGCTGCGCTTCGACCCCGAGCGGTTCGGCCCGGACCGCCACGAGGACAAGTCGCACCGGTTCGCCTGGATGCCCTTCGGCGGCGGCGCGCACAAGTGCATCGGGCTCCAGTTCGGCGGCCTGGAAGTAAAAGCGCTCCTGCACGAGATGCTGCTGGCGCACCGCTGGTCAGTTCCCGACGACTACGTCGCGAAGTGGGATTATGTCTCGCTTCCGGTGCCCGCCGACGGCCTCCCGGCCCGGCTGTCCTATCGTTGACGGCCGCCGCGCGGGACGGGTGTTCCGCAACTGGAGACGCAGAATCGGACAGGCCACCTTCGTGTACTCAAGGTGACTTGATGTCACCAGTTGTGTAGTACCCATCACTCGTTCAGCCGGTAGACACCCTGTTTCGTCCGTGATGCCGTGGCATGACTTGCGGCCAACTCGTACCTAGTGTGGGTCCTCGGATCCTGGCACCGGGCCTGAGCTGGTCTTAGTTCGCATAAGAAGAGGTGGAGTGTGCCGGAGCCTGGTGCCGCGCCAGGGTTGGTCGACGTCGCGCGCAAGTACGCGACGGCGCTGACTGACACCAACGGAGTAACGCTCCCGCCCGCCCAGGTGGAGCGGCTCCTGCTCGCCTTCGCCAGCGAGGTCACCGCGCGCCCCGCGGACGCCGGGGCGGTGCGGCGGTTCACCGCGCTCTTCGCCGCCGCGCCGATCGGCATCGCGCTGGCCGACGTTTCCGGCTTCGTCGTCGAGGCGAACGCCGCACTGGCGAAACTGCTCGGCACGTCCACCGACGCGTTGCGCGGCAAGCACATCGACGCGCTGGCCGCCGGTCCGCAGGAGGCACAGCGGCTGCGCGACGCCCTCGACGGACTGCCGCTCACCGCGGACGCCCGCCGGATCATCCGCGGCCTGCAGCTCGGCCACAGCCGAGACGGCGGCCTGGCCACGAACGTCACGCTCGCCTCGCTGCCCGGCGACCAGCCGGACGTCTACTACCCGGTGCTGATGGCGGCCGACGCCGACGACCTGCACCTGCTCGGCGAACGGCTGCTGCACCAGAACCTGCACGACCCGCTCACCGGCCTGCCCAACAGCGCCGCGTTCACCGCCCGGCTCGAAGCCGTGCTCGGCGCGGGCGGGTCCGAGCAGATCGCCTTGCTGTACCTGGACATCGACGGCTTCAAGGTGATCAACGACGGGCTTGGCACCGGCATGGCCGACCTGGTGCTGAAGGCGATCTCGGGCAAGCTGCAGGCGGTGTTCGCCGGTCAGCACGACGGCTACGTCGCCCGGCTGTCCGGCGACGGGTTCGCGGTGCTGCTGCGCGGGCCGGACCTCAACACGCAGAAGACGGTGACGCTGGCCGACCGGGTGCTCGAAGACCTCAGCGAACCGGTCTACGTGGGCGAACACGGCATCGGCGTCAGCGCCAGCATCGGGATCGTCGTCCGCCCGGCGAACGAGAGCAGCCCCGGCGAACTGCTGCGGGCGGCCGAACTGGCGCTGCACCGCGCCAAAGAGGTCGGCAAGGCGCAGTGGATGCTGTACGACCCGCGGCGGGACGCCCGCAACCGAGACCGCTACCAGCTCGGTGCGGTGATCGCCGGCGCGCTGGAGAACGGCGAGTTCTCGCTGGTCTACCAGCCGACCGTCAAGCTCTCGAAGCAGGAAGAGATCGCCGCGGTGAACGCCGGGCTGCTCTGGCACCACCCGGAGCGCGGCGAACTCGGACCGGAGGAGTTCTACCCGCTTGCCCAGACGACCGGGATGACCATTCCGCTCGGCAAGTGGCTGCTGCAGGAATCGCTCGGCGCGACCGCGCGCTGGCGCGAGCAGTACGGCGGCGCCGCGCCGGACGTCTGCATCCGGCTGCCCGAACGGCTGGCCGCCGACGAGGACCTGGTGCGGCTCGTCAAAGACCAGCTCGACCTGCACGGCCTGCACGGCCTGCCCGCCCGTGCACTGCGGCTGTGCACCGACCGCTCGGCGATCTTCAACGACGACGGCGACGTGCGCGATTCGTTCAGCGTGCTCGCCGACCTCGGCGCACAGCTCGTGCTGACCATCTCCGGTTCGTCCGATCTGGAGCTGATCCCGCGGTACCGGCTGCCGGTCAAGCACGTCATCCTCAGCGGTGCGGTGGTGGACGCGCTCGCCGCCGAGGAACCGGCCGAAACCGACGTGCGGCATCTGTCGCAGCTCGTCACGCGGGCGAAGGAGCTGCAGCTGCGCATCGGCGCGGAAGGCGTGCGCGACGCCCGCCACGCGGAACGCCTGCGCCAGCAGGGAGTCCTCGCCGGGCGCGGTTCGTTCGTCGCCGAGTCCGCCAGCGGCGACGAAGTCGACGAGATGATCGCCCGGCACGCGAGCTGACCGGTCCGCCAGGCATGATGGGGGTCCGCCCACCCGGAAGGACCCCGCGATGCAGATCGGCGACCTCGCCCCCGACTTCTCGCTCGCCGACGATCAGGGCGTCGAGCGCAGACTGTCCGATTTCCTGGCCGACGGCCCGGTCGTGCTGTTCTTCTACCCGGCCGCGATGACCAGCGGCTGCACCGCGGAAAGCTGCCACTTCCGGGACCTGGCCGCGGAATTCGCTGCGGTCGGCGCGCAGCGCGTCGGGATCAGCCCGGACGCGGTGAGCAAGCAGCGCGAATTCTCCGCGAAGCACAGCTTCGACTACCCGCTGCTGTCCGATGTGGACGGCGTGGTGGCGAAGCAGTTCGGTGTGTGGCGCCGGTTCGTTCCGCTGCACACGAAACGGCAGACGTTCGTGATCGGGCCGGACCGGCGAGTGCTGGAAGTGGTCAAGAGCGAGCTGAACTTCACGGCACACGCCGATGTCGCGCTGAAGGTGCTGCGCGAGCGCGGCTGACGTGGGTTGGCTTAAGCGGTCCGTGAAGGAAGCCTTGACGGACGCCTGGTGTCGTGAAGGGAACATTGAGGGACTCTGAGTCCCTCAATGTTCCCTTCACGGACCATCACCGGAGCGGCTAGTCCACAAGAGACGTCTTGAAGGACTCGCGGCATTCGCGACAGGTCAACCTCGCGGCCTCACTCCGGCCGATCGAGCCGCCATACGTAATCGACGCCGCCGCACGCCGCCGGTGCCGGTTGCGCCCCCGGCGCCTCCCCGGCCCGTGCGAACCCCAGCCGCTCCGGAACGGCGCCGCTTCGGACATTCAGCCGGTCGTGCTTGATCAGCACGTACGGCGCGCCCAGCTGCCACGCCGCCTCGACCAGCAACCTCGCCGCGCGCGTGACATACCCGTTGCCGGTCTGGTTTTTCGCCAGCCAGTAGCCGATTTCCCGGCCGTCGGCATCCCGGCGCATCGAACCGCAGCTGCCGGCCAGTTCGCCGTCCGGAGTGAAGATCGCGTAGTTGTACTCGCCGCCGCTTTCCCATTGCTCCGCGACGTGCGCCAAGAACTCGTCGCCCTTGGCCTGGTCATAGCCGTCGACCGCCCACGGCATCCACGCGGCGAGGTGGTCCAGGGATCCGACGACCGTGTCCACGAGCGCGTCCCGGTGTTCCGGACGCCAGCGAACGAGAGTGACCACGCCGTCGGTGAGAGTGTCCATGCCTCATCGTGACATCGAAAGCGGCGGCGGGCGCGCGATTTTCGCGCCGCCCGCCGCCGCTGGAGGATCGAACCGGGGTTACTTCACCAGGATGTCCGGCGGCACCTCGGTGTCGTTCTTCAGCGCGTCGAACAGCTGCGCGGACTTGTTCTTGTCCCAGTGCTGGGCCGACCCGTCGGTGACCGGCACCGTTCCGGTCAGCACGCCGTCCGAGGAGATCCCGCGCATCGCGATGGCCAGGCCGGCCAGGTTGTGCACGTGGTCGCCGGTGTCCATGGTCAGCGCGGCCGGCGCGGAGCCCAGCAGCGGGAAGAAGTCGAACGGGTTCAGCAGCGTCCCGGGGCTGGCGATCTGGCTGACCAGCGCCCCGATGAACTTGCGCTGGTTCGCCACCCGGTCGAGGTCCGAGCGCGGCGTCGCGTCGCTGTAGCGCATCCGGACGAACCCGAGCGCCAGGCGGCCGTCGAGCTTCTGGCAGCCCGCCTTGATGTCGATGCCGGTCTTCGGGTCGTTCATGTCCTTGTCGATGCACATGTCGACGCCGCCGATCGCGTCGACGACGTTCGCGAAGCCGCCGAAGCCGATCTCCGCGTAGTGGTCGATATGCAGCCCGGTGGCCTGTTCGACCGTCTGGGCCAGCAGTTTCGGCCCGCCGAGCGAGAACGCGGCGTTGATCTTGCTGGTGCCGTGGCCGGGGATCTTGACCTGCGAGTCGCGCGGCAGGCTCAGCAGCGTCGGCTTCGTCGAGTTGTCCGGGATGTGCGCGATCATGATGGTGTCGGTGCGCGCCCCGCCCGCGTCGCCCGTGTCGCCGGTGGCCAGTCGCTCCTCGTCGGCCGCCGTCATGCCCTGGCGGCTGTCCGACCCGACGACGAGCCAGTTCGTGCCGGACGCCGCGGCCGGGCGGCCGGAGTAGTCGCCGATCGCGTCCACCCGGTTGATCGAAAATTCCAGGTACGCCCAGACCGCGCCGAGGAACAGCACGAACACGATCAGCAGCGTCAGCAGGATCTTGCCGAAGCTCCAGCGGCGTCTCCGGCGCGGCCGCGGCGGCTGATAGTCCTCCTCCGGCAGGTCGCAGCTCGGCGGAACCGGCGGCGGCGGTACCGGCGCTTCGCCGCGCATCGGCCGGGTGCGGCCGTCGTAGGGGCTGGAGCCTCTTCCCGGCAGCGGCATCATCTGCGCCCGCTGCTGCTGCCGCGGGCGTGCGGGGGGCTGCGGTGGCCGGGGCGGCATCCGCCGCCTGCCGTCGTCGCCTCCGTACGTCATGGGCCTCGATCTCCCCGATCCGGTGGTGCTCGGGGCCGCACCGTGGTGCACGGCCCTCCTGCTGTGGACGTGCGGGACCCTACGCGGGTTGTCCCGGATCGGCCGGACAGGGCTCAGCGGGGATCGGCGAACCCGAACTGGTGCACCTTGAGGTACCCGGAGCGGAACCCGGCCTCGGAGTAGGCGAGGTAGAACTCCCACATCCGGTGGAACACGTCGTCGAAGCCGAACCCGCGGATGTCGTCCCAGCGCTGATGGAACCGGTCGCGCCACAGCTTGAGGGTGCGCGCGTAGTCGTGGCCGAACTCGCGCATCCCGGCCAGCTTCAGCCGCGTGTTCTCCCGCATTCCCTCCTCGATCGCGTGCACCGAGGGGATGATGCCGCCGGGGAAGATGTACTTGTGGATCCAGGTGTAGGACTTGGCGGCCGCCAGCATCCGGTCGTGGTCCATGGTGATCGCCTGCAGGCCGAACTGCCCGCCAGGGCGCAGCCGCTTGCCGATGGTGGAGAAGAAGGTCGGCCAGTACGAAGCGCCGACCGCCTCGATCATCTCGACGCTGACCACCGAGTCGTACTCGCCGGTGGCTTCGCGGTAGTCGCACAGCCGCACTTCGATGCGATCGGACAGCCCAGCCTCGGCGATCCTCGCGTCTGCCAGCACCTTCTGCTCTTGCGAGATGGTCAGCGACGTGACCTTCGCGCCTCGGGAGGCGGCCCGGATGGACAGCTCGCCCCAGCCGGTGCCGATCTCCAGCACTTCGCTGCCCTCGCGCACTCCGGCGTAGTCCAGGACACTGTCCAGTTTGCGGTGCTGCGCCTGGGTGAGCGTGTCGCCAGGGCCGAACAGTGCGGACGAGTACATCATCGACTCGTCGAGGAAGGCGCTGAACAGGTCGTTCGACAGGTCGTAGTGCCGGTGGATGTTCGACCGGGAACCCTCGATGGTGTTCGCCTCCGCGGCCGGCCGATGGACGCGCATCTCGGGCGCGCTCGGGCCGCCGGCGCCCAGGACCGTCCCGTCCGGGAAAGTCACGCGCACGGCGAGCGTTTTCACCGCGTGCCGGAACAAAGCTTCGGCCGCGCGCGCCCGCAGCGGCGAATGCGGAGGCGTCGCGAGACCAGGCCACCGGGCTTCGTCGGGCACCGGCTGCGAGACCACCGTCGGATCGACTCTTGACGTGGACAAGACACTCCCTCCGGACGGGCCTTACCGGCCCTTTCCCATCGTATTCCTCAGGCGCCGGGGAAGCGCTCGGGATTCCGCTCTCCGTGCAGGTCAGCCTGGGATGCGCAACGCTTCGTCCGCCGACCGGGCCCAGGCTTCGCGCAGCGCCTCGTCCGGCACGCCGAGCTGGTCCAGCGCGAACGAGCACAGCAGCCTGGTCCACACCGCGGGCCGGCGGATCATCGAATGCCCTTCGCCGGCGATCTCGAACCGCGCGACGCGGTCGGTGACCTCTCGAGCGCGCACGGCGAAGGCATAGGACTCGGCCGCCGACACCATCCGGTCGCGGTCCCCGTGCACGATCAGCACCGCCTTGCCGGCCACCGGCTCCACCGGCTCGCCGGGCGGGGTCCACGGCGCCATCGCACAGACTCCGGTCACCGCCGGATCGTCCGCGACCCGCAGCCCGACCCGGCCGCCCATGGAATGCCCGGCCAGCACGATCGGCAGGCCCGGATGTTCGGCGCGGATGCGCGCCAGCGCCCAGCGACTGTCCTGGAGAGGGCTTTCCAGCCGCTCGTTCCAGCCGTACACCCGGTTGCGCAGCAGCCGCACCTCCAGGCCGTGCGGATGACCGGCCCGATGCAGCGCGCGAGCGAACGGCACCATCCGCTGGTAGGCCAGCCGCCACGGGTGCACGGCCGCGGTGCTCCGTTCGGCCCCGCCGTGCAGCACCAGCGCGACCGCGCGGGTCTCGCCCTGCGCCGGCCACCTCCGCACCGCCGGGTCGGCGGTCCCGGCTCGCCGCTTCCCGCTCATCGGCACCCTCTTTCCGGTCAACTCCACGGTAATCCACCACGAAGCGTGGCCACGCGATAGATTCGGCGACCGGACCCGCGAGGAAAGGCAGGTGTGGTGAGCGCCACGAATCTCGTGAAGAGCACTTCGGACCATCTCGTAGCGGCCGCGGAGGCCAACGCCAAGGAAGTGTCCGCCGCCGCCGACCTGCTGCTGGGGGTGATCCGGGCCGACGCGCTGGTCTTCACCGCTGGCGCCGGGCACTCGCTCGCCGCGGTCGCCGAGACGTTCTACCGCGCGGGCGGGCTCTCCTGCGTGTACCCGCTCTACCACCCGGAACTGCTGCCGCTGCACGGTGCGCAGCACAGCACGCGCACCGAACGCCGCTCCGGGCTGGCCGAGGAGGTGCTGGCCGAACGCGCGCCGGGACCGGACGACGTCCTGGTCGTGTTCTCCACTTCGGGCGTGAACCCGTATCCGGTCGAGCTGGCCGCCGGCGCCCGCCGCCGCGGCGCCGCGGTCATCGCGGTGACTTCGCGCGCGTGCGTGGCCGCTGCGCCGAAGCGGTCGGCGACGAACCTGGTCGAGGAAGGCACCGTGGTGCTGGACTCGCTGGTGATCCCGGGCGACGCCAGCCACCCGGCGGCCGCGCCGCGCACCGCGCCGCTGTCCACTGTGGTCAATGCGTTCCTGTGGAACCTGGTCCTGACCGAGGTCTATGACCGCGGCACCGCCGAGGGACTCGACGTTCCGCTGTGGCGAAGCTCCAATGTGGAGGGCGGCGACGCGGCGAACGCGGCGCTGCTGGCGAAGTACGAACCGCGGGTGCCCGCCCTGCGCTGATCCTCCTCGACCGCGCCTCGTGCGCCTTCGCCGACGGTTCGGAAGTCCGTGAAGGGCCCCTTGCCGGACATGCAGTCCGTGAGGGGCCCCTTGAGGGACTTACATTCCGTGAAGGGGCCCCTTGAGGGACTTGGATTCCCGCAAGGGGCCCTTCACGGAACGACAGCCGTTGCCGGACGATCCGCCGCCGGGCGGGCACTTCAGGCCGCGGCGCTCTCTTCGGCGAACTGCGTGTGGTACAGCTCGGCGTACCGTCCGTCGCGCGCCAGCAGCTCGTCATGCGTGCCGCGTTCGACGATCTCGCCGTGCTCCACCACCAAGATCAAGTCCGCCGCGCGCACCGTCGACAACCGGTGTGCGATCACCAGCGACGTCCGGCCCTCCAGCGCTCCGGTCAGCGCTTCGCCGACGGCGGCCTCGGATTCCGAGTCGAGGTGCGCGGTCGCCTCGTCCAGCACCACCACCTTCGGCTGTGCGAGCAGCAACCGGGCGATGGTCAGCCGCTGCCGTTCGCCGCCGGAAAGCCGGTAGCCGCGCTCGCCGACCGTAGTGTCCAGGCCGTCCGGCAGCGAATGCACCAGATCGGCCAGCCGGGCCTGTTCGAGCGCGGCCCAGATCTCCTCGTCGGTCACGCCCGGGCGGGCGTAGCCGAGGTTGGCGCGGATGGTGTCGTGGAACAGGTGCCCGTCCTGGGTCACCACGCCGACCGTCTCCCGCAGCGACGCGAAACTCAGGTCCTTGACCTCGACACCGGACAGCCGAACCGCGCCGCTGTCCACGTCGTAGAGCCGCGGCAGCAGCGAAGCGATCGTCGATTTGCCCGCCCCGGACGAGCCGACCAGCGCGACCATCTGACCCGCTTCGGCTCGGAAGCTGACGCCGTGCAGCACCTCGTCGCCGCCCCGGGTGTCCAAAGTGGCCACGTCCTCCAGCGACGCGAGCGAGAACCGGTCCGCCGCCGGGTAGCCGAACCGGACGTCGGAGAACTCGACGGAGACCCCGCCCTCGGGCAGCTTCTTCGGCTCGGCCGGCTCCTTGATCATCGGCTCCAGGTCGAGCACCTCGAAGACCCGCTCGAACGACACCAGCGCGGTCATCACGTCCACCCGCACGTTCGCGAGCGCGGTCAGCGGCGTGTACAGCCTGGTCAGCAGCAGCGCCAGCGCCACCACGGTGCCCGGCGCGAGCTTGCCGGTGAGCGCCAGGTAGCCGCCAAGTCCGTAGACGAGAGCCTGCGCCAGCGCGGACACCAGCGTGAGGCTGGTCATGAACCAGCGGGTCAGCATCGCGGTGCGCACGCCGATGTCGCGCACCCGCCCGGCCCGCAGGCCGAAGTCGGCCACTTCCTGACCCGGCCGGCCGAACAGCTTGACCAGCGTCGCGCCTGGGGCGGAGAACCGTTCGGTCATCTGCGTGGTCATGCCGGCGTTGAGCTGAGCGGCCTCGCGCTGCAGCCCGGCCATCCGGCGGCCGAGCCGGCGCGCGGGCAGCACGAAGATCGGCAGCAGGACCAGCGCGACCAGCGTCACCTGCCAGGACAGCGACACCATGACGACCAGCGAAAGCACCAGCTGGATCACGTTGGTGACCAAACCGGACAAAGTAGCGGTGAAGGTGCGCTGCGCGCCGATCACGTCGTTGTTGAGCCGGCTGACCAGCGCGCCGGTCCGGGTGCGGGTGAAGAACGCGATCGGCAGCTTCTGCACGTGCTCGAACACCGCGACCCGAAGGTCAAGGATGATCCCCTCGCCGATCCTCGCGGACTGCCACCGCTCGGCGAGGCCGAGACCGGCGTCCAGAATCGCCAGCCCGGCGATCACCACCGACAGCCAGATCACCACGTTCAGCTGATGCCCGCCGACGATCGCGTCGACCACCTTGCCCGCCAGCACCGGCGTTGTCACCGCGAGCACCGCGGAGATCACGGTGAGCACCAGGAAGAGCAGCAGCCGCACCCAATGCGGCTTGGCGAAGCGCGCGACCCGGCGGACCGTGCCGCGGGTCAGCGCCTTCGGCGCGTCGGCGGCCCGCATCGCGGAGCCCAGCAGCGCCCAAGTGTTGTCCATGGAGTGTCCCCCAGCTCGTGAACCTCTAGATTAGTTGAACTTTTCTCCGGAGATGACCTGCACAACACCGGGTCGGCTGGCATTCTTCCCGACCGTCCAGGCGCCGCACCGGCCCAGGTCCGCGAAGGGCCTCCGGGCGGAATCCGAGTCCGGCAAGGGGCCCTTCACCGACGCGCCGGGCGGCCCCGGCACGACGGGGCCCAGGCGGTCGGAAGCAGCACGGCCGCGCTCGGTAGCCTGGCCGTTCGGGGTCGGCGAACCGGGGAGGGACCGCAGGTGCAACTGCTGATGACGCCTGCGCGGGTCGAGGGCGCCCATCGTACGCGCGCACTCGCCTGGGACCTCGCGTTCTATCTCGGCTGTTTCGTCTTCGCACTCGCCACCGCGCTCGGTTCGGAGTTCTACGGCTACCGGATCTGGGGCAATTTCGCGGTAGCCGGTTACGGATTGGCGGCCGCGCACAGTGCCTGGCTGCTTATTTCCACTCGGCGCGGAAAGCAAACTGACGGCAAATTCCGCTCGCGCTGGATCGGCATCGGATCGGTCGTCCTTATTGCGATGTGCGCGCCGTTGCTGATGCTCGTGGTTCGCCGGCTGACCGGAACCGACTGGCTCATCACGCCGTTCTCCTGGGCCGCACAGCCCGAGGTGTGGGTGATCGAGCGCAGCGCGGGCCTGTTGCTCCAGCACGGAACCCCGTACGTCGATCTCACGCTTCTCCACCGCGCGCCGGAAGTGAACGACTACACGCCGTACGGCCCGGTGATGACGGTCTTCGGGTTGCCGCGAGCGTTGTTCGGCGGCACTCCCGTCCTCGACGCACTGACCGACGCGCGCTGGATGTTCGCGCTGGCTGCGGTGATCTGCGCCTACGCGTCCTGGCGGTTGCTGAACCGGCCGCGGATTCCGGTGTTCGCCGCGCAACTCGCGATCGCCTGCCCGCTCACCGCGCTGACCTGGGCGGTCGCCGGGCCGGACCTGGCGATCGTGGGTCTGCTGGTGCTGGCTTTCGCACTCGCCGCGACCGGGCGAGCCGGCTGGGCGGGACTGGTGCTGGCACTGGTGATCAGCGCGAAACTCATCGTGGCTCCGGCGGCCGCGGTGCTGGCGGTCCTCGTCTACTGCCGCGCCCGCGACGGAAAACCGTGGGCGGTGGCGGGACGGTTCGCGCTCGCGCTGGTCGCGACTACGGTCGTGCTGCATCTTCCGGTGTACCTGGCCAACCCGGGCGCGTTCGTCGAGCACGTGATCCGGTTCCCGTTGGGCATGGGCTCGGTGCGCTCCCCCGCGGCGAGCCCGCTGCCCGGGCATTTGATCGCGCAGACCGGTCCGGCCGGCACCGCGATTTCCCTGGTGCTGGTAGGCCTCGCGGCCGTGGCGATGCTGGTCTGGCTGGCGCGCCGGCCCCCCGCGACTGGCGCCGCCGCACTCGTGCGGACTGCCGTCGGACTCGGCGCGTTGATCCTGCTTACTCCGGCGACCCGGTACGGCTATCTGGTGTACCCGCTGGTACTCCTTGGCGCCGCACTGACCTTCCAGGCTGCCGGACCGACCGCGCGCCCCCCGCGCAACGGCCCTGTTTCCGCTACTTCTTCTTGACCCGCGTGGCCCCGCCGCGCCCCCGCAGCTGGACCCCGGACTCGGACAGAACCCGGTGGACGAAGCCATACGACCGTCCGGTGGACTCTGCCAGCGCCCGGATGCTGGACCCCTTCTCGTATTTCTTCTTCAGATCAGCGGCCAGCTTGTCACGCGTGTTGCCGGTGATCCGCGCGCCTTTCTTGAGATCAGCCACGTCGATCGCCTTCCCGCCGAGTTGTTGTTCCGGGCCATTCACGGCCCCTGCCGGGGCAATGATCGAACACTCTGCGCCGGAATGCCAGACGACAGCCGGAAAATGATCGAAACCGCGATCACATTGGGCCATTCCAGTGTTTCGCGGGCACGCAGGGCACTCGGCCGGGCGCGCTCGGTCAGGCCAGCTGCACGAGTTCCAGATAATCAGCCGACCAGTGATCCTCGGTGCCGTCCGGGAGCAGGATCACCCGTTCCGGTTCGAGCGCTTCGACCGCGCCCGGGTCGTGCGTCACGAGGACGACCGCACCGGCGAAGCTGCGCAACGCGTCGAGCACCTGCGCACGGCTGGCCGGGTCCAGGTTGTTCGTCGGCTCGTCGAGCAGCAGCACGTTCGCCGCGCTCGACACGAGGCCGGCGAGCGCGAGCCGGGTCTTCTCACCGCCGGACAGCGTGCCGGCGGGCTGGTCCAGCTGTTCGCCGGTGAACAAGAACGACCCGAGCAGGTTCCGCAGCTCCTGCGCGCCGGTGTCCGGTGCGAGATGGCGGATGTTTTCCCACACCGACGCATCATGGTCGAGAGTTTCGTGTTCCTGTGCGTAATAACCCAACCGCAATCCGTGACCCGGGACGACGGAACCGGTGTCCGGGGTTTCCATTCCGCCGAGCAACCGGAGCAACGTCGTCTTTCCGGCGCCGTTCAATCCGAGCACGACGACCTTCGAGCCGCGGTCCACCGCGAGGTCGACGCCGGTGAAGATCTCCAGCGAGCCGTACGACTTGGACAGTCCGTCCGCGGTCAGCGGCGTGCGCCCGCACGAGGCCGGGTCCGGGAACTTGATCCGGGCGACCTTGTCCGCCTGGCGCGTCTCGTCCAGCGAGGCGAGCATCTGCTCGGCGCGGCGGGCCATGTTCTTGGCCGCCACCGCCTTGGTCGCCTTCGCGCCCAGCTTCGCGGCCTGCGCCTGCAGCGCGGACGCCTTCTTTTCGGCGTTCGCCCGCTCGCGACGGCGGCGCTTCTCGTCGGTGGCGCGCGCGTCGAGGTAGCGCTGCCAGCTCATGTTGTAGATGTCGATCTCGCCGCGGGTCGCGTCGAGGAACCACACCTTGTTCACCACGTCGCCGAGCAGTTCGACGTCGTGGCTGATCACCACGAGACCGCCGTCGTGTTGCTTGAGGAAGCCGCGCAGCCAGGTGATCGAGTCGGCGTCGAGGTGGTTGGTCGGCTCGTCGAGCAGCAGGATCGTCTCGGACTTGCCGCCCGCGCCCGCCTCGGCGGCGGCGAACAGGATGCGCGCCAGCTCGACGCGGCGGCGCTGACCGCCGGACAGCGTGCCGAGCGTCTGGGCGAGCACCCGGTCGGCGAGGCCGAGGTTCGAGCAGATCCGCGCCGCCTCGCTCTCCGCCGCGTACCCGCCGAGCGAGGCGAACCGCTCTTCGAGCCGCGCGTAGCGGTTGATCGCCTTGTCCCG
The DNA here is from genome assembly GCF_000383915.1 of Amycolatopsis benzoatilytica AK 16/65. NCBI lineage: Bacteria > Bacillati > Actinomycetota > Actinomycetes > Pseudonocardiales > Pseudonocardiaceae > Amycolatopsis > Amycolatopsis benzoatilytica. Next base: position 1,010,815 of record NZ_KB912942.1, on the reverse strand, counting down.
CAGCTTGTCGTCGACGAGCTCGGACATGGCTGTCTGCGCCTTTTCCATGTCGCGCAGCAGAGTGTCGAGACCGCGCGCGGACAGCACGCGGTCTTTCGCGGTGACCGACAAGTCGCCTTCGCGCGGGTCCTGCGGCAGGTAGCCGAGTTCGCCGCTGCGCCGGACGTCGCCGGCGTGCGGTTCGCCCTCGCCCGCGAGGACCTTCAGCGAGGTGGTCTTGCCCGCGCCGTTGCGGCCGACGAGGCCGATCCGGTCGCCGGACTGGATGCGGAGGGTGGCGCCGTCGAGCAGGATGCGCGAACCGGCGCGCAGCTCAAGGCCAGTGGCCGTGATCAAGAGAACTCCCGGGTTACGGGGGTGGACAGAGGACGTGCGGAGGCGGCCGCAGCGTCGCATACGACGCTGGACCGGCTGGCTATTCTCTCTGGATCCAGACCCAGGCCCTGGTGACCACGGAACCAGTGTACGGGTCGGAGTCGAACCGTTTTCGCGGCAGTGTCGGGATTCACTCACGACCAGCTCAACGCCCGCTGGCCGGCTCCCGGACCACGACTTCCACCGCTCGCGCCCGCCGCGCCGCTTCGGCCAGCACCTCGTGCCGCGGCTCGCGGATCTCCAGCAGGCGCGGCTCCGCCCGGTCGAACAGCTTCGCCAGCCGCCGGCCGGCGCGGAGTTCGTCCAGTGCCCGGCGGTCGCCGCCGAGCACCACACACCGTCCACTTCGGACAATCGAGGCAGCAGGACTTCGCACCCGTCGTCGGCGGCCGAGTGCAGCGCGGCCCTGGCCTGCCCGGCGCGACGGCGGGCGAAGCGCTGCTGCGACCAGCCGCCCGCGGCGGTGCGCCGGACCAGCAGCAGGGCGATCGTCCTGGGCCGAAGCGCGTGCTCGATCAGCGGTTCCACGGCCAGGCCCGGGTACTCACCGGGTTCCGGGAGCGGCCCAAACCGCACGGTCGCGGTGGCCGTGACGCCGTTTCCCGCTGTCACTCGGACTTCAGTGCCAGTGCGGACGGTGGCCTGCACCCCGTCGTTGCGGTCGGCGAAGCGGGCGAACCAGCCTTCGAGCCGTTCCGGCGGTATCTCGACCGGCCGCCCCTCCTGCTGTCCAGTTTGGACTCGACGTTGGCCTCATTCGCTCGATCACCGGCAATGCCGTCGCTGGCCGAGTTTCTCTGCCCCAGGCGTTACCCGGCCAGCCAGTGACGAGAACGGCAGGCTCCGGGATCATCCCGGGCGACCGGCCGGCTCACAGTTCCAGCCACATGATCCGCAGCCCCACCCGCCCCGCCACCGGATGCCGGAACGCTCCCGGCGCCACCCCGAGCGTCACGAACCCCAGACTCTCGTACAGCCGGATCGCGGTGCCGTTCGTCTCCGCTACCGCGTTGAACTGGATCGCCGCGAAGCCAGCCCGCCGCGCCCACGCGATCAGATCGGAAACCAGCGCCCGCCCCACCCCGGCGCCTCGCGCCGTCCGGGCCACCATCAGGCTCCCCGACGCGACATGGTTCCCCGGACCCGGCCGGTTGGCATACATGTTCGCCGTGCCGAGCACCTCGTCCCCGCGGACCGCGACGACGGTCCGGCCCGGAGCGGGCACCAGCCAGGACCGCTCGGCCTCGGCCGAGGTCATCTCCGGGTCGTAGGCAAACGTTTGCTGTTCGGTGATGACATCGTGGACGATCGGCCAGATCCGCGGCCAGTCCTCTTCTCCGGCTTCCCGGACCGTCAGTTCCAGTGACATCCGGCTACCGTGCGGCCCGGCCCCTGGCCAGGCAACCGAATATCACAACACGAACGAATCCGACCACGGCTGGCTGGACCGCCCCGACAACGCGTCCAGCAGCGAGACCGCCTGCTTGTCGGTCAGCGAAGCCACGAAGTCCACCACCGCCCGGCCCCTGGCCAGGCCGCGCACCGCGTCCTTGCCCTCGACTCGCTCGCCAGTCGCGCCGATCAGCAGCTCCGGCGCGGTCCGAGCCAGCGCCGCGTATTCGGAATGCGCCAGCTCCACCAGGTCGTGCAGACGCCTCGGCAGACGGGAAGCTTCGTCGCGGTCGAGCAGCCACGCGTCCAGCGCGTCGACCAACGTCGTCACCAGGCTGGCCTGCCCCCGCTGGTGCAGCGCGAGATCCGGCCGCAGCAGCACGAAGCGGCGGTGGACGAATTTCAGGACTTGCACCTCATGCCACTGCGCGGGCCGCAGCGAAACATGCCCGGACCGGGTCGACGGGGACGGCAGCACGAACACGCCGTCCACCAGGCGTGCGGTCCAGTTCGCGGAGAACGCCGCGGTCGCCTGTTCGGCTTCGGTCGAGCCGTCGAAACCGTCCGCGAGCAGGCCCTCGACCAGTTCGCGCCGCACTCGCGCCACCGCCGCGGCGAACGCGTCGTCGTCGACGATCCAGGCGTCTTTCGCGTGCATGCGCCGCCGCATCCGTTCCAGCGAACGACCTGGTCGGCGGATCTCCGCCGAGAGCTGGGCGTCGTCCAGGCCCGCCAGGTCGACCGCGTGCGCCAGCCACTCCCCCAGCTCGGCCGCGACCGGCGCATGCTGCAGGACGCCGATCCGGTGGAAGTCCTGCAGATCGTGGATCGCGTACGCGATGTCGTCGGCAGTGTCCATGACGGACGCTTCCAGGGTCTGCTGCCACGGCTCGATCAGCTCGGCGAACGGCGCACGGGACTGCTCGAAGTCGTCCAACTCCGTGACATAGGCACAAAACTTGCTCGCCCCGGTCCCCGGAGCTTCGCCCGGCTCCGCCGCGCCGCGCGGCGGGTTCGGCATCGACGTGGGGTGCGGCTCCGGATAGTGCAGGCGCGCCCACGGGTACTTCAGCACCGCGGCGCGGACTGCCGTGGTCAGGTCCAGCCCGATCGACGACGGGCCGCGCACGTCCGTCGTGGTGAGGATCCGGAACGTCTGCGCGTTGCCCTCGAAACCGTCCGCCAGGCCGAACCGGTGCCGGGCGATCCGGTCCAGGGTCTGTTCGCCCAGATGCCCGAACGGCGGATGACCGAGGTCGTGCGCCAGCGCCGCCGCCTCGCAGGCGTCCGGGTCGCAGCCGCCGAGTTTCGCGGCCAGTTCGGCGGATTCGCTCGCCCCGGTGATCCGTTCGGCGATCCCGCGCGCGACCTGCGCGACCTTGAGGCTGTGCGTCAGCCGGTTGTGCAGCAGCCCGGCCCCGCCGGCGCTGACCACCTGGGTGACCCCGCCGAGCCGCGCGAAGAACGGCGACGCGATGATCCGGTCGCGGTCGATGCGAAACGGGCTGGCCGCGAGGTCGGTGAATCCGCCGACGATGCTCGCCGGGTCCCGGCGCGCCGCCCTCGGATCGGTGTCGTCCATGCGTCACACGGTATCCGTCCGTACGGCAGGATCGCGGCATGACCGACGTGCTGGTGGCGGGTGGCGGCCCGGCCGGGCGCGCGCTCGCGGGCGCGTGCGCGCGACGAGGACTGTCCGTGACCGTCGTCGACCCGGATCCGCACCGTAAGTGGCAGAACACGTACGGATTGTGGGCAGACGAGGTACCGCACCTGCCGGAACGGGCGATCGCGGCGGCCCCGGCGGCGACCAAAGCTTTCGGCGCCCGCGAGCATCGCCTCGACCGGGGCTACTGGGTGCTGGACAACACCGGGCTGCGCGAATGGCTCGCCGAACCGCAGGTCCAGGTCGTTTCCGGGAAGGTGGCCAGCGCCGAACACGGGCCACGCGGGTCCACTGCCGTCCTCGCCGACGGTCGCCGGCTGGCCGCGGCGGTGTACGTCAACGCCTCCGGCGCGCCGCGAGGACGGACCGAGCAAACCGCATACGGCCTCGTGCTGCCCGCCGAGCAGGCGGAACGGCTCGAACCGGGTGCGGCCGGCACCGCGGTGTTCATGGACTGGCGCGACGGAACGCAGAGCTTTCGCTACCTCCTCCCGCTCGGCGACGGCACCGTCCTGGTCGAGGAGACCTCGCTCGCGCACCGGCCCGGCGTCCCGATCGCGGAACTCGCCCAGCGGCTGCACGCCCGGCTCGCGGCGGCCGGGATCCGCGCCGCGGGCCGGGTCGAGCGGGTCCGGATCACGCTCGACGTGCCGTTGCCAGTACGCGGCCAGGCGGTGCCGTTCGGGGCAGCGGGCGGGCTCGTGCACCCGGCCACCGGCTACAGCCTCGCCACCGCGCTGCAGCTCGCGCCGCCCGTCGCGGCCGCGCTCGCCGGTGCGTTCGACGCGGGCCCGCAAGCCGCCGCACGAGCCGCCCGGAAGGCATTGTGGCCGCCCGAAGCGCGTGCCGTGCACGCCTTGCGCCGACACGGACTGCGCGCATTGTGTGGAATGTCACCTGCCCAGTCGGCACAATTCTTCGACTTGTTCTTCGCGCTCCCAGTGCCCGCGCAACGTGCCTACACCTCGGGCCGGGCGGACCTGGCCGGCACCGCGTCCGCCATGGCAAACCTGTTCCGCGCCGCGCCCTCCGGGATCCGCCGGAAGCTGCTCGGCTGATTGCCGCCGGGAATTTTCCCGCTCCCGATCGGGTCAATCGGAAACGGCCCGCTGCTCCGATCCGGTGGCAAAGGTTCCGCGCTGGTGAACATCAGCTGACAACGGTTTCCCCGGCCCGGTTCCGATGCGACCATCGACGCCGTGACGACGCTGCGTGCGGTCCGATTCGCCTTCCAGCCGATGTATAGCCTGCACACCGGCGGAGTCGTCGCGTACGAAGCACTGGCCCGGCCGGGCCGGGGCACCGCGCACGAACTCCTCGCCGAAGCCCGCCGAGCCGGCCGGCTCACCGAAGTAGACCTGGGGCTCGCCGCCGCCGCGGTGCGCCAGGAGGCAGAGCGGCCCAGCGCGCTCCCGCTGCACCTCAACCTTTCCGCCCGCACGCTCGCCTCGCCGCTGGAGGCGTTCGACGAACTGCTCGCCGAGCTCAGCGCGGCCGGGCGGCGCACCCGCGACGTGGTGCTCGAGGTCGGGCCTCCGTTCACGCACCTGCCCACCGAGCGGCTGATGGCCGGCATGCGCGCGCTGAACGAGCTGGGCTTCCGGCTCGCGCTCGACGGCCTCGGCCGCGGCGACCTGCCGCTCGCCCTGCTCGCCCAGTCCCCCGTGGACCTGGTGAAGCTGGACCGCAGCGTGCTGCGCGGGCTGCCGGACGACGCAGCCTCGGTCGCGGTCGTCGAGGCGCTGCTGCACTACACGTCGCGCACGAACATCCGGCTGGTCGCCACCGGCATCGAGACCGGGCCGCAGCTCGACGCGGCGCAAAGCCTCGGCGTCCGGATCGCGCAGGGCAACCTGCTCGCGCCGCCCGCCGCGCACCGGTCCGCGCCCGCCGCCGGGGCGGTCGTCCCGGACGACCGGCGCACCCCGGCGCCGCCGCAGGCCCCGCGCGTCGGCGACTTCCTGCGTCCGGCCACCACCCTCCCGGTGGACGCGACCTGTGACGACGTGCGCGAGGTGCTCGCCGCGGCGGACGCGCCGAGCGGCGTGGTCGGCGTGGACGCGGCCAACCGTCCACAGTGGTCGGTCGACCGCACGCGGTTCCTCGTGACCATCACCGGCCCGTACGGGCATGCCCTGCACGCCAAGCGTTCCGCCGCGCGGCTGGCGGACAAGCCGCACCTGATCGAGGCCGGCGCGAGCGCGCTGGAGTTCCTGGAACTGGTCACCGACGCCGACTGGGGCCGCACCGGCGACGACGTGGTGGTCGTCGACGCTTCCGGACGCTGCCTCGGCGTCGTGCTGGTGACCGAGGTGGTGCGCGGCGTCGCGGAGGCGAAGGTCGAGGAAGCGGTCACGCTCAGTCCGCTGACCCGGCTGCCGGGCAGCGAGGCGGTGGCCCGCGACGTCGAACGCCGGATCGCCACCGGCGAGCAGTTCGTGGCGGCCTGGCTGGACGTCGACGCGTTCAAGTCGGTCAACGACAACGCCGGGTTCGCCGCGGGCGACGACCTGATCCGCGAGCTCGGCGAAACCCTCACCGATCTCGCGCGCAAGCTGGCGCGGATGCGGGTCAGCCACGTCGGCGGCGACGATTTCCTGATCGTCTGCGACGTGGACGAGATCGGCACCGTCGCCGCGGCCCTGCTCGACACGCACTGGTCCGCCGAAGGCATGCCGGTCACCGTTTCCCTGGCGACACTGGTGTGCGGCAGCGGCGCCGTTCCGTCCTATCGGGACGCTTCCCGGCTGCTCGCGCCGCTGAAGAAGCGGGCCAAGGCGGTGCCCGGGTCCAGCTGGGTGCTCAGCCGTCCGGGCAGCGACCGGGTCGAGGTGCTCCGCGGCATCGGCCGCGACGTCGCGATCAGCCGGTCGGCTTGACGAAGCCCGATTCGTACGCCCGGATCACCGCCTGCGTCCGATCCCGGGCACCGAGCTTTGACAGCACATTCCCCACATGCGTTTTTACCGTCTGCAGCCCCAGATACAGCTCCGCGGCAATCTCCCCATTGGACAGTCCGGCCGCCATCAGCCGCAGCACGTCGCGCTCGCGCTCGGTCAGGAAATCCAGCGGTGCCACCACATCCGGCACCGGTGCGCGCCGCTGCGCCATCCCCCGGATCGCCGCCGGGAACAGCAGCGAGTCCCCGGCCAGCACGGTGCGGATCCCGGCGACGATCTCCTCCGGCCGCGCCCGCTTCAGCAGGAATCCGCTCGCCCCGGCCCGCAAGGCGTCGTACACGTAGTCGTCGTTCTCGAAGGTGGTCACCACGATCACCTTCGGCGGCTCGTCCATCGTGGACAACAGGTGCTCGGTGGCGCGGATCCCGTCCACCGCGGGCATCCGCACGTCCATCAGCACCACGTCCGGCGCCAGCGTCGAGACCAGGCCGGGCACCTCGGCGCCGTCCGCGGCCTCACCGACCACGGTCAGGTCCGGTTCGCTGTCCACGATCGCGCGCAGCCCGGCCCGGATCAGCCTTTCGTCGTCCACCAGCAGGACCCGCACGCTCACCGGTTCCCCCACGGCACCGTCACCACGACCTCCCAGTTTTCGCCGACCGGCCCGGCGGACAGCTTGCCACCCACCAGTTCCGCCCGTTCCGCCATGCCCCGTAAGCCGCGTCCGCCGCGCACGCGGGACGGCTGTGCCGAGCCGAGCGGGTTCACGACCGACGCGTGCAGCCGCGAACCGGCCACTTCCAGCGAAACGGTCACCGGCACCCGTCCGGCGTACCGGACCGCGTTCGTCAGGCATTCCTGCAGGATCCGGTAAATCTCGCGCGACACCACTGCGGGCACCGCAGCGAGGTCGCCCCGCATCTCGGCCCGGCAATCGGCACCAGCCTGCTTGGTCGCGGTGATCAGCGCGGGCAGGTCCGCGAGCCCGGACTGCGGCGTTCGGCCGGACGCTTCTTCGCGCAGCAGGCCGAGCACGTGGTCGAGGTCTTCCAGCGCGGTGCGCGCGGACTCTTCGATCGCGGTGAGCGCCTCCTCGGTGAACCCGGGATCAGTGTGCAGCGTCCGCCGGGCGGCCCCGGCTTGCAGCGTGACGACGGAAAGCGCGTGTCCGACGGAATCGTGCAGTTCGCGGGCCAGCCGGGTGCGTTCGGCCAGCTGCTCGGTGCGCCGTTCGAGCTGCGCGATGCGTTCGGCCGCGGACAGCCCGAGCAACCGGGCCGCCGTGCGGCGCAGCACCCCGCCGAGGCCCCAGACGACGTAGACCAGCCCGATGAAGGCGGCCAGGAACGAAGCGGGCAACCACGCCGACTCCCAGCCGCGCGGCACGGACAAGCGAAACTGCGGACTGTCGATAAACCGACCGGTGAAGACCGCGTTGAGGGCGAACCCGAAACCGGCTGGCAGCAGCAGCGTCACGGTGCCGATCACCGCTCCGGTCACGACGTGCAGCGAGAACATCCCGGCGCACCGCAAGCGGCCGCGTCCTGGTGCCGGTTGGCCGAGCAGTTCGCGCACCGCGGCGGCTTCGAGTACCCGGACCGCGGGCAGGAACGCGGTCGCCGCGAGTACCGCGACAGTCGCTATCAAGCCGATCAGGCCCGCCCCCGACACGGTCGTGGAATAGGGCACCACCGACGGGACCGCGACCATCGCGAACAGCAGGTACGGGACGCTCAACGCCGCGCCGAGGATGAAGTACACCCATCGGCGATAGGTGTACCCGCTGATCAGCGGCCGGAGGATGCGCACCGGACAATCTTGGCAGGCCGGGCGGGCGCGACGCCTCCCGCCGGAGGGGGAGCCGGTTTTCTGACACTCTGGTGGGGAGGGAACCGGCACGCGGGCGGCCCTGGCGGCCGCGGGGCGGGCCGCGGCCGCCAGGGCAGACACCCTGCGCGGTGCCTGTCGGTCCTCAGTAGACAGTCACGGTGACCCGGGTGCCGTGCGGCCGGAAGCCGTTGGCCCACAACTGCTGCACCTTCGCCGCCTCCTGGGCGTCCGGCTTGGCGTTCGTGCACGAGGTGCCCGGGCCGTGGCCGGACATCAGTTCGGTGCACGGACCGGAGTAGTGGTCCGGCAGGCCGAGGTTGTGGCCGAGTTCGTGCGCCGCGATCCGGGTCGGGTCGTAGCCCTCGGCGACCTGGCTCGTGTCGAGGTAGACGTCGCCGTTGCCATGGCCGTCGGTCTGCGTGTACGAGCCGCCGCTGTGCACCTCGTGAATGGTCACGGTGGCGCGGCCCTCGTCCTTGACCAGCTTCACGTCGGTGACCGCCGCGTTCCAGTTCGCCGCGCCCTGGTCGATCTGCGAGACGTAATCGGGCGCACCAGCCGAGCTGTAGTACACCGTGGTCGTCGCGGCCGGCGCGGCGAGCGCAGCCGGCGCGGCAGCCAGCGGTGCGGCGACGGCCATCGCCAGCGCCGCGATCCGCGCGAACCCTCGTGCATGCATCGTGTCCTCCGTAGGTCAGGAAAGCAAGCAACCCTTTGTACGGTCGACGACGTTAGAAGTTCACTCCAGGCGTAGCCACGTCCGAAAGTAGGACCCCCGGCGCGGTCCGGGCCGGATTCGCGTGAAACCGGGCGTTTGCCCCGGTCGTGCTTCGATCGTCGCCGTCGCCCCTCGGCCGTCAAGGGGCCCTTGAGGGACTTGGATTCCGGCAGGGGCCCTTCACGGCCCTCGATCCGGCGAGGGCAACCTTTCCGGCACCGCCCAGACGTGACCTCCCTCCGGAGAGGGAGGTCGATCCCGCCGCGGTTGGATCCCCCGGAACCGCCGAACTGGTGTGCTGCGAGGCATGCAAACGCTAGTGCTCGGCCTGGTGGCCTACGTCGTTGTGCTGTGGCCGCTGGTCGCCGCGGCCCGGAAGGTGCTCGGGGTGCGGGTGGGGATCGTCCGGGCGCTCGGTGCCGCGCTCGTCGGCTGGGTGGTCGCCGGGACGATCATCCGGGCGTTCCCGGCGCTCGTGCTCGCCCGGCCCGGGGTCGCGATCGGACTCCTGATCCCGCTGGCCGGTTCCGCGCTCGCGGTGACGCTGCTGGTCCTGTTCGTCGCGGAACTCGCCGTCCCGTCCGGTGGACCTGGCTTGTTCGCCCGGCTGAGCGCGCTGCGGTCCCGGATCGCGCGCGGCCGGCGGTACTCGCGGATCATGCGCATCGCGATCCGGCACGGGCTCGGGTCGTTCCTCACTGGACGGCGCACCGCCGGGCCGGACGGGTCGGCGAAGCTCGCGCGCTCGCTGCGGCTCGCGCTGGAAGAGGCCGGCGTGACGTTCGTGAAGCTCGGGCAGCTGCTTTCCACCCGCGCCGATCTCCTGCCGCCGGTCTACCTGCGCGAGCTCAGCAAGTTGCATGACCAGGTGCCGCCCGCGCCCGAGGACCAGGTGCGCGCACTGCTGCGCGAGGAGATCGACGTGGACACCGCTTTCGCGCACATCGACGGCAAACCCCTTGCCGCGGCGTCGATCGCACAGGTTTACGGCGCGCGGCTGCGGTCCGGCGAAGCGGTCGTGGTGAAGGTGCAGCGACCGGGCATCCGGGAGCAGGTCGAACGCGACATCGACATCGTCCGCCGGCTCGCCTCGGTGCTGTCGGCCCGGACCGGCTGGGCGCGGTCGCTCGGCGTCGAGGAACTCGCCGAGGGTTTCGCCGAGTCGCTGCACGACGAACTCGACTTCCGCACCGAGGCCGGGAACATCGCCGCCATCGCCGCGCGGCCGCTCGACGGCGTCACCCTGCCCACTGTCCACAAAGCACTGTCCACCGAGCGGGTCCTGGTGATGCGCCGGCTCGACGGCAAACCGCTTTCCGCCGCCAGTGCCCCGGCCGGCGCAGGAGAGAAGCTCGCCCGCACCTTCCTGCGCGGCCTGCTGGATCAGGTGCTGCTCGCCGGGGTCTTCCACGCCGACCCTCATCCGGGCAATGTGCTGCTGCTCGAAGACGGCACGCTCGGCCTGCTCGATTTCGGCTCCGTCGGACGGCTCGATTCCAGCCTGCGCGCCGGACTGCAAGCCTTGCTGCCCGCCGTCGACCGCGGCGATCCGGCCGGGGTGCGCGACGGACTGCTGGAGATCGTCGACCGGCCGGACGAACTCGACGAGCAACGCCTGGAACGCGCGCTCGGCATCCTGCTCGCCCGCCATTTCGGACCGGGCCGCTCCCCCGGGCTCGACGTGTTCACCGGCCTGTTCCGGGTCGTCGCCGAGCACCGGCTGAGCGTGCCGGCGCCGATCGCCGCGGTGTTCCGCGCGCTGGCCACCATGGAAGGCACCCTCGCGACGCTGGCGCCGGACTTCGACCTCGTCGCCGAATCGCGCGCGTTCGCCACCGAACGCGTCGGCCTCAGTCCGGCCGCCCTGCACCACACCGTCGCCGACGAGCTCACCGCGCTGCTGCCGGTCTTGCGCCGGCTGCCCCGCCGTGTCGACCGGATCGGCGCGGCACTGGAGGAAGGCCGGCTGTCGGTCAACCTGCGGCTGTTCTCCGACGAACGCGACCGCGACCTGGTGACCGGCCTTATGCACGAGGTATTGCTCGCGCTGGTCGGCATCGCGACCGGGCTGATGGCCGTGCTGCTGCTCGCCAGCACCAGCGGGCCGCAGCTGATTCCTGGGCTGACGCTGAACCAAGTGTTCGGCTACAACCTGCTGATGATCAGTGCGCTGGCGGGACTGCGACTGCTTTTCGTCGTCTTCCGGCGCTCCGGACGACCGTCGCGATCAGCCCGGCGAACCCGATGACGAACACTCCGGCGGCGTTGATCAGCCCGGGCAGACGGCGTCGGTGAACGCGATGATCACCGGAACAGCGGCATTCCTGCGGTTCTTGCCGATTCGAGCACTGTTGCCATCGATGGAGCGACCGGCCCCGCATCCGACGCGATCCGCGGACCTGCCGAACTGCCGGTGCTCAGTCTGCCCCAAGGCTCCGTATAGGGCGTTATACGATGCTCATGCCCGCCGGGTGCCGGAGCCTTGCGGACTCGTCGGGACGGGCTGTGTGCCCGCAACCTTCCCGACTACGGTCGCCCCTCGGCGCTGGGCTCGCGACGGCGAGCGCGCTGCCACCACGCCCCCGCTGCCACCAGCACCAGGACCAACACGCCCGAACTCACCAGCTGAATCCGCGTGCCGGAGCCAGCGGCCATCACGACCAGAATCGCCACCATCGCCGCCAGCGTCGCCCAGGTCAGATACGGGAAGCCCCACATCCGCACGGTCAGGCTGTCCGGCGCGGTGCGCTCCAGCTGCCGCCGCACGCGCAACTGGGTGCACGCCACCAGAATCCACACGATGAGCAGCACCGAGCCGACCGCGTTGAGCAGGTACAGGAAAACCGTGTCCGGCCAGAGCGCGTTGAGCGCGACCGCGACGAAACCGAACAGCACCGACGCCGCGACGGCTAGATACGGCACGCCATTGCGGTCCAGCTTCGTCAGCGCGCCCGGCGCGTGGCCCCGTTGCGCCAGCGAGAAGACCATGCGCGCCGCGCCGTACATGTTGGTGTTCAACGTGGAGAGCAAGGCGAACAGCACGATGACGTTCATGATCTGCTCGGTCGCCGGGATCCCAATATGCGCCAGCACCGCGGCGAACGGGCTTTCCCCGGCCTGGATGCTCGTCCACGGCAGCAGCGCGACGACAACGAGCATCGAACCCACGTAGAAAACCGAAATCCGCACGACCGCCGCGCGCACTGCCTTGCCGACGGCACGCGCTGGGTCGTCGGATTCCGCGGCCGCGATGGTCAGCACTTCCAGGCCGCCGAAGGTGAACACCACGGCGAGCAGCCCGGCGCCCACGCCTTGCCAGCCGTGGGGCAGCAAGCCGCCGTTGCCGAGGAGATTCGCCGTGCCGGCAAAGGAAGTCCCCGGCAACAGGCCGAAGAACGCGAGCACGCCGAGAACCAGGAACCCGATGATGGCCACGACCTTGACCAAAGCCAGCCAGAACTCGAACTCGCCGAACCGGGACACCGCCGCGAAGTTGATCGCGGTCAGCACGGCCATGAAGACGAGAACCAGCACCCACTGCCGCACGCCGGGCAGCCAGCTGTTGACGATGATGGCGGCGGCGGTGGCTTCGACGGCGAGCACCACCACGAGCGCGGACCAATACAGCCAGCCGATCGCGAAACCGGCCCACGCCCCGAATGCGCGCTCGGCGTGCACGGAAAACGAACCGCTGGAGGGAATGGCGGCGGCCATTTCCGCCATCATGCGCATCACGAGCATCGCCAGGGCGCCCGCGAGCAGGAACGACAGCACGATGCCAGGCCCGGCGAGCCTGATCCCGACGCTGGAACTGACGAACAGCCCCGACCCGATCACCCCGCCCATCGCGAGCATGGCGAGGTGCCGCTGACGCAACCCGGCGGCCAGCCCCTCGGCAGCCGGCTCGGCGGCGACTTCTGAACTCATGGTGCAATCCCTAGCAGACGCCGCCCGAACCAGAGATCCGGGATCCATCCCCGCCGAAGGAGTCAAAACCGAAGCGTGCCAACGACTCTGCCGGGATCTCGAGCAAGCGGCGGTAAGCCAGCGAGGGGATGGCCGGGAACCGGGTGAGGTAAGCGACAGCTCGCGCTTAGGACAGGCGCGCACGCGAGCCCAGACGGAGTTCGCGCCAACCCGAGAGCCGGACCAGGTGGCTGAAGCCGCGAACGGCACCGCCGGAAACGACCCGCCGAGCATTGGGCCGAAGGCCTGCTCCCGACGCTCGTTACCGGCCCAAGTAGTCCGCGTGCCCGGCGAACACCGGCGTGGCGTCCGGCTGAATGGTGAACGCGACCGCGCCGGCCAGTGCCACTACGAACGTCAACGCACCCAGCAACGCACCGATCCGCGCCAAGTCGCCGCCGCGCCCGCCGTACCGCCGCCGGGCGCCCCCGGTCACGCCGAGGACCAGCGCCAGGACGCCGGCCAGCAGCGCCACGAACCACAGCGCCCCGAGCACCAGGACGAACACCTGCGCGACGAGCGGATAGATCTCCCCGCCGATCACCCGGGGCCGGACCAGCAGCCAGGCCATCCAGGTCGACCCGGCCAGTACCAGGCTCACCGCGGCCACCGACACCGACGCGATGCCGAGGCCGCGGCTGGGTCTCTCGTCGACGTCCGCAGATTCGGAAACAGATTCGCTCATGGACCAGTCATAGCACCCAGCCCCGACGAAAACCGGCACTCCGGCCGAACGGATCCACCCGCACCGACGAGAAGAAGCCGCCCCCTGGAACCAGGGAGCGGCTTCCGGCGAAAACTCTCAGACCGTGAACCCGAGCGCGCGCAGCTGCTCGCGGCCGTCGTCGGTGATCTTCTCCGGGCCCCACGGCGGCATCCAGACCCAGTTGATCCGGAAGTCGCTGACCAGGCCGCCGGACGTCAGCGCGGCCGACGTCTGGTCCTCGATCACGTCGGTGAGCGGGCAGGCCGCGGACGTGAGCGTCATGTCCAGCGTCGCGGTGTTGTCGCTCTCCACCCGGATGTCGTAGACCAGGCCGAGGTCCACGACGTTGATGCCCAGCTCCGGGTCGACGACGTCGCGCATCGCTTCTTCGATGTCCTCGATCTTCGCGACGTCCGCGGGCACGGCGGCCTGCTCGGGCAGGTCCGCGGCGGTGCGCCCCTCGCGCGGGTCGGTGGCCGTCTCTTCGCTCATGCCTTCTCAGCTCCTGTGGTGGTGCTGGACACCGCGTCCTTGAACGCCATCCAGCCGAGCAGGGCGCATTTCACGCGCGCCGGGTACTTCGCGACGCCGGCGAACGCGACGCCGTCTTCCAGCACGTCCTCGTCCGGTTCGATCTTGCCCTTGCCCTGCATCAGTTCCACGAACGCGTCCATCGTCGCGAACGCTTCCTCGACGGTGTGCCCGACGACCAGATCGGTCAGCACCGACGCGGACGCCTGGCTGATCGAGCAGCCCTGTCCGTCGTAGGACACGTCGGCGACCTTGCCGTCGTCCACCTTGACGCGCAGGGTGATCTCGTCGCCGCAGGTCGGGTTGACCTGGAACGACTCGGCGTCGAACGGCTCGCGCAGGCCGCGCCCGTGCGGGTTCTTGTAGTGGTCCAGGATGATTTCCTGGTACATGCTCTCGAGATTCATCGTTCCACCCCGAAGAACTTCTGCGCCTCGCGGATGCCGGCCACCAGAGCGTCCACTTCGGACAGCGTGTTGTACAGGTAGAAGCTCGCCCGCACGGTCGCCGGCACCGCACAGGCCCGGTGCAACGGCCACGCGCAGTGGTGCCCGACCCGGACCGCGATGCCCAGGCTGTCGAGCACCTGGCCGGCGTCGTGCGGGTGCACGCCGTCGATCACGAACGCGACGGTGGCGCCGCGGTCTTCCAGGTCGGTCGGCCCGACGATGCGCACGCCCGGGATCGCGCCGATGCCCGCGATCGCGGCCGCGGCCAGCTCGTGCTCGTGCGCGGCGATCCGGTCCATCCCGATCGCGGACAGGTAGTCCACCGCCGCGCCGAGGCCGATCGCCTGCGCCGTCATCGGCACCCCGGCCTCGAACCGCTGCGGCGGCGCGGCGAACGTGGTGCGCTCCATGGTGACCAGCTCGATCATCGAACCGCCGGTGAGGAACGGCGGCATCGAGGCGAGCAGCCCGGTGCGGCCGTACAGCACGCCGATGCCGGACGGGGCCAGCATCTTGTGCCCGGAGAACACCGCGAAGTCGACGTCCATCGCGTGGAAATCGACCGCGAAGTGCGGCACCGACTGACAAGCGTCCAGCACGGTCAGCGCGCCGACCGACTTCGCCTTGGCCACCAGCTTGGCCACCGGGTTCACCGTGCCGAGCACGTTGGACTGGTGCGCGAACGCGACCACCTTCGTGCGCGGCGTGATCACACTGTCCAGATCGGACAGATCAAGCCGGCCCTCGGCGGTGACCTTGAACCACTTCAGGGTCGCGCCGGTGCGCTCGCACAGCTGCTGCCACGGAACCAGGTTCGCGTGGTGCTCCATCTCGGTGATGACGATCTCGTCGCCCGCGCCGATCCGGAAGCGCTCGGCTTCCGGACCGGCGGTGGCGGCGTTGCTCATCGCGTACGCCACGAGGTTGATGCCCTCGGTGGCGTTCTTGGTGAACACCAGCTCTTCCGGGTCCGCACCGACGAACTCGGCGGTCTTCGCCCGCGCGGATTCGTAGGCGTCGGTGGCCTCTTCGGACAGCTGGTGCGCACCGCGGTGCACGGCCGAGTTCGACGTGAGCACGTAGTGCCGCTCCGCGTCGAGGACCTGCAGCGGCCGCTGCGAAGTCGCCCCGGAGTCCAGGTACACCAAGGGTTTCCCGTCGCGCACGGTGCGGGACAGGATCGGGAAGTCGGCACGCAGTGCCGCCACGTCAAGGGGAACAGAGTTGGTCGGGCTGTTCGAAGCCGTGGTGGTCATCGAGCCAACTCCTCTCTCGGTGTCGTCAGGATCGGGGTGGGGAACGACTCAGGCTTTGGCGGGCTCGGCGGAGCCGACGTACTTGACGTAGCCGTTCTCCTCCAGCTCGTCGGCCAGCTCGCGACCGCCGGACTCGACGATGCGCCCGTCCGCGAAGACGTGCACGAAGTCCGGGGTGATGTGCCGCAGGATGCGGGTGTAGTGCGTGATCAGCATGACGCCGACCTCGGCTGCCGCCTTGTACTCGTTGACGCCCTCGGACACCACGCGCAGCGCGTCGACGTCCAGGCCGGAGTCGGTCTCGTCGAGGATGGCGAACTTCGGCTTGAGCAGCGCCAGCTGCAGGATCTCGTGGCGCTTCTTCTCGCCGCCGGAGAAGCCCTCGTTCACCGAGCGCTCGGCGAACTCCTGGGAGATGCCGAGCTTGCCCATCTCCTCCTTGACCTCCTTGACCCAGTGGCGAAGCTTGGGCGCCTCGCCCCGGACCGCGGTGGCCGCGGTGCGCAGGAAGTTCGACATCGAGACGCCGGGGACCTCGACCGGGTACTGCATGGCGAGGAAGAGGCCGGCGCGGGCGCGCTCGTCGACGCTCATCTCGAGCACGTTCTCGCCGTCCAGCAGCACCTCGCCGGAGGTCACCGTGTACTTCGGGTGCCCGGCGATCGCGTAGGACAGGGTGGACTTGCCGGAGCCGTTCGGGCCCATGATCGCGTGCGTCTCGCCGGACCGGATGGTCAGGTTGACGCCCTTGAGGATCTCCTTGGCGCCCTCGTCGGTGGTGACCGAGGCGTGCAGGTCCTTGATTTCCAGGGTAGCCATTCTTCGTTTCCTAAAGTCTGCGGTGGAGGGCGTCAGGCGCCGACGGCTTCGAGTTCGGCCTCGATCGCGGCTTCGAGGCGCTCGCGCACCTCGGGAACGTCGATCTTCACCAGGATCTCGTGGAAGAACCCGCGCACGACCAGTCGACGGGCGGCTTCTTCGGCGATTCCGCGCGACTGCAGGTAGAACAACTGCTCGTCGTCGAACCTTCCCGTCGCGCTCGCATGGCCGGCGCCTTCGATCTCGCCGGTCTCGATTTCCAGGTTCGGCACCGAGTCCGCGCGCGCCCCGGGCGTGAGCACCAGGTTGCGGTTGAACTCGTAGGTGTCGGTGGACTCGGCCGCGGCCCGGATCAGCACGTCGCCGATCCACACCGCGTGCGCGCCCTCGCCCTGCAGCGCACCCTTGTAGCCCACCCGCGACTTGCAGTTGGGCACCGCGTGGTCGACGAAGAGGCGGTGCTCCTGGTGCTGGCCTCCGTCGGCGAAGTAGACGCCGAGCATGTCGACGTCGCCGCCCTTGTCGGCGAAGGTCGCGGTCGGCGAGATGCGGACCAGATCGCCGCCCAGGGTGATCACGGTGTGCCGCAGCGCCGCGTCGCGGCCCAGCTTGAGGTGCTGTTCGGAGACATGCACCGCGTCGTCGGCCCAGTCCTGCACGCTGACCACGGTGACCTTGGCGCCGTCGCCGATGACGAACTCGACGTTGTCGGCGTAGGTGCCGGAGCCGACGTGGTCGAGCACGATCACGGCTTCGGCGAACGCCTCGGCACGGACCTGCAGGTGCCCGTAGGCCACCTGGCCCTCGCCCGGGCCGTGCACGCGCAGCACCGACGGCTTGGACGCCTTCGTCTCCTTGGGCACCGTCACGACGGTGGCCTTGGCGAAGGACGAGTAAGCCTGCGCGGCGATCCGGTCGCTCGGCACGCCGGCCTGGCCGAGCCGCGAGTCGTCGCGGCCGACGGTCTCGATCTTCAGCTCGGGCGCGGCGTCAGCTTCCAGCGTGATCTCGCCGGACGCGACGGCGGTGCCGTCGTGCAGCCCGCGGAGGCGCTTCATCGGCGTGAAGCGCCAGTTCTCCTCACGGCCGCCAGGCACCTCGAACGCCTCGACGTCGTAAGAAGTGAACCGCTCCGCGCGGGAGGCCGCCGGAACGACGGCCCCCTCGCGAAGGGCTTCCGAAACATTGTTCTCTGCCACGGACATGGTCAGCCGACGGACCCTTCCATCTGGAGCTCGATCAGGCGGTTCAGCTCGAGCGCGTACTCCATCGGCAGCTCGCGCGCGATGGGCTCGACGAACCCGCGCACGATCATCGCCATCGCCTCGGCCTCGTCGAGACCGCGCGACATCAGGTAGAACAGCTGCTCTTCGCTGACCTTGGACACGGTGGCTTCGTGCCCCATGGACACCTCGTCGTTGCGGATGTCCACGTACGGGTACGTGTCCGACCGCGAGATCGTGTCCACCAGCAAGGCGTCGCAGACCACGCTGGAACGCGAGTGGTGCGCCCGCTTCGCGACCTTGACCAGGCCGCGGTAGGAGGTGCGGCCGCCTCCGCGCGCCACCGACTTCGACACGATGGTCGAGGACGTGTGCGGCGCGAGGTGCTCCATCTTGGCCCCGGCGTCCTGGTGCTGGCCCTCGCCCGCGAACGCGACCGAGAGGACCTCGCCCTTGGCGTGCTCGCCCATCAGGAACACCGACGGGTACTTCATCGTCACCTTGGAGCCGATGTTGCCGTCGATCCACTCCATGGTCGCGCCCTCTTCGCACTTGGCGCGCTTGGTGACCAGGTTGTAGACGTTGTTCGACCAGTTCTGGATCGTCGTGTAGCGGCAGCGGCCGCCCTTCTTCACGATGATCTCGACGACCGCGGAGTGCAGCGAGTCGGACTGGTAGATCGGCGCGGTGCAGCCCTCGACGTAGTGCACGTAGGCGCCCTCGTCGACGATGATCAGCGTCCGCTCGAACTGGCCCATGTTCTCGGTGTTGATCCGGAAATACGCCTGCAGCGGGATCTCCACGTGCACGCCCTTCGGCACGTAGATGAACGAGCCGCCGGACCACACCGCGGTGTTCAGCGCGGAGAACTTGTTGTCGCCGGCCGGGATGACCGAGCCGAAGTGCTCCCGGAAGATCTCCGGGTGCTGCTTGAGCGCGGAGTCGGTGTCCAGGAACAGGACGCCCTGCTCCTCCAGGTCCTCGCGGATCTGGTGGTAGACGACCTCGGACTCGTACTGCGCCGCGACGCCGGCCACGAGGCGCTGCTTCTCCGCCTCGGGGATGCCCAGCTTGTCGTAGGTGTTCTTGATGTCCTCGGGCAGGTCTTCCCAGCTGGCAGCCTGCTTCTCGGTGGACCGCACGAAGTACTTGATGTTGTCGAAGTCGATCCCCGAGAGGTCGGCGCCCCAGTTCGGCATCGGCTTGAGGTCGAACAGCTTGAGCGCCTTCAAACGGGCGTCGCGCATCCACTCGGGCTCGGACTTCTTGGCGGAGATGTCGAGGACGACGTCCTCGTTCAGTCCGCGACGGGCGATGGCGCCCGCCTCGTCGGAGTCCGCCCAGCCGAAGGCGTAGTTGCCCAGGGACGCGATGGTCTCTTCCTGGCTCAACGGCTCGGTGGTGGGAGTGCGCTGCTCGGCAGCGGCAGTCATGCGGGTTTCCCTCCATTCGGGATCCGTGGTGCGTGCCCGTCGGTCGGCGAGGCCGATTCTCGGGGCGTCGTGCGGTCCGGCTCGGGATGGGCCGGGATACTCGCCGGTCCGGCGGGTACGTGTGTGGTGCACGCGTTGTCTCCGCGTGCGATGGTCGCCAGCCGCTGGACATGGGTGCCCAGCAGCTCGGCGAAGGCTTCCGTCTCGGCCTCGCACAGCTGCGGGAACTCCGCGGCGACGTGCGCGACCGGGCAGTGGTGCTGGCACAGCTGCGCGCCGACGTGCGCGGCCGGGGCTCCCGCGCCGACCTGGCGGGTCGAGGCAGCGTAGCCCTCGCGGCTGAGCGCGACGGCCAGGGCCTCGGCGCGCTCCACCGGATCATCCGATCCGGTGATGGCCTGGCGGTGCGGGCCGATCAGCCCTTCGACCCGGCGCTCGGCGAACGCGCGCACCGCGTCCGGCCCGGCGTGCTCGGCGAGGAAGCGGATGGCGGACACCGCCAGGTCGTCGTAGGCGTGCCCGAACCGGGCCCGGCCCGCTTCGGTGAGCAGGAACAGCTTGGCCGGCCGGCCGCGCCCGCGCGGTCCTCGGCGCGGAGCGTCGCGGGTTTCGGCCTCGCCGTCGGCCTGCAGCGCGTCGAGGTGCCGCCGGATCGCCGTCGGGCTGATGCCGAGCTGCTCGGCTACCACCGCGGCGGTCATCGGGCCCTGTTCCAGCAGCAGCCGGGCGACCTCGTGCCGGGTGCGGCCCTCGGCTACGTTCACCGCGCTGACCTGCACCGGGACATCGGAAACCGCGGCGTGCGGCAGGTTGCCGTACTCCCCGGACGTGCTTCCGACGTTTTTCACAACACAAGTGTGTCTTATTTCCGGCCGAGGGGCAAAGGCGGGGCGTTCCGCAGTGACCCGGCTCACCCTTGGCACCCGAGCCGGTCGTCGGGCAAGTCCGTGAAGGGAACATCGAGGGACTCTGAATCCCTCGATGTTCCCTTCACGGACGTCCCAGCCCCGGGCAGCCGGCACGCTCGATACGCTTCCGGACGTGGCAGTCGGCGAGCACCCCGAGAAGCGGGCACCGGAACCGGACGGATCCGGCAACCCCACGACCGCCCCGACGCCTGCTCCGGAAGCCTCCGGCAGGGTGCCCGCCGCGGTCCGCCCGCGCCGTGGCGAGCCGCTGGACGGCGCCGAGCGCCGCGGCCTCGACGTGGTCCGCCGGTTCGGCACCGTCGGCTCGCTGTTCCTCGCGCTCGGCTCGCTCGGAGCCGGAGCCGCGCCGGTGATCAACCCGGTGCAGGAGCTGCCGGTGCTGCGGCTGTTCACCCGGATCCCGACAGTGTCGCTGGCGATCGCCTTCTCCGGCATGGGCATCCTGGTGCTGAGCTGGCTCATGCTCGGCCGGTTCGCCCGCCCGGCCAGCGCGCGCACCGCCACCAGCGGCCAGCTCGCCCGCACCATCGCGATGTGGGTCGCGCCGCTGCTGGTGATCCCGCCGCTGTTCTCCCGCGACGTGTACAGCTACCTCGCGCAGAGCGAGATCGTGCACCGCGGCATGGACCCGTACCAGCTCGGTCCGGCGCAAGCGCTCGGCGTGGCCGACCCGCTCACTTCCGGGGTCACCAACATCTGGCGCGAGACGCCCGCCCCGTACGGCCCGCTGCTGCTGCGGCTCGGCGGCTGGCTGGCGCCGGTAGGCGGCAACAACATCGTGGTCGGCGTGCTGCTCCAGCGCGGCCTGGCGCTGATCGGCGTGATCCTGATCGTGTGGGCACTGCCGCGGCTGGCCAAGCGGTTCGGCGTGCCGCCGGCCACCGCGCTGTGGCTCGGCGGGGCCAACCCGCTGCTGATCTTCCACTTCGTCGCCGGCGCGCACAACGACTCGCTGGCCATCGGCCTGATGGTGGCCGGGCTGGAGCTCGGCATCCGGAAGCTGCCGATGCGGGTGCAGGGCGACCGCCCGCCGCCGCTGGCGAAGGGCGAGCTGCTCTACATCGCGCTGGCCGTCGTGGTCATCACCGTTGGCGCCACCATCAAGGTCCCCGCCGTGCTCGCGCTGCCGTTCCTTTCGGTGATGGTGGCGCGCAGATGGCACGGCCGGCTGAAGGACCTGTTCCGGGCGGGCGCGCCGATGGCGCTGCTGTTCGCGGTCGTCCTGGTCGGCATCTGCTTCGGCACCGGGCTCGGCTTCGGCTGGGTCGGCACCACGCTCAGCACGCCGGGCCTGGTCCGGTCGTGGATCTCCCCGACCGCCGAGGCGGCGAACCTGGCCGGCGTGCTCGGCATCGCGCTCGGGCTCGGCAACCACACCGACTCCCTGGTGCCGATCTTCGGCGTGCTCGGCAACGTGCTGACCGCGGTCGTCACGTTCAAGTTCCTGTGGGCCAGCTTCAACTGGCGCTACCGGCCGATCATCGGCCTCGGCGTCTCGCTCGGGATGGCGATGATCCTGCAGATCAGCCTCCAGCCGTGGTACCTGCTGTGGGCAGTCATCCCGCTCGCCGCGGCGGCCGGCACCTCGCGGTTCTGGGTTCTGGCGACCGTGGTCAGCGCCGGGCTGCCGTTCCTGCTGCCGCCCACCGGCGACACCTTCGCCGGGCGCTCCTACGTGCTGCCGTGGGCCTACGGCGCGGCCGCTTTGGTGACCCTCGGCGGGCTCGCGATCGTGTACAAGCTTTCGCCGCTGCTGTTGTCGAGAACACGTCCGGCGTCCCCGGCACCGCGCGTGCCCGCGGACGTCGTATCGTGAACCGTTGTGGACAACCCCGCCGTCGAGATCACCGGCCTGGTGAAAAGCTACGGCTCCACCACCGCAGTCGACGGTCTCGACCTGCGCATGGAGCGCGGTTCCCTGCTGGCCCTGCTCGGGCCGAACGGCGCCGGAAAAACCACTACTGTCGAGGTTTGCGAAGGATTCCGCCGTCCTGACGCGGGCCAGGTGCGCGTGCTCGGCCTCGATCCGGTCTCCCAGAGCGCCCAGCTGCGCCCGCGGGTCGGCATCATGCCGCAGGGCGGCGGCGCGTACCCGGGCGTGCGCGCCGAGGAAATGCTGCGGCTGGTCGCTTCCTGCGCCGCCCATCCGCACGATCCCGCGTGGCTGCTCGACGTGCTCGGGCTGTCGAGCGCGAAGCGGACCCCGTTCAAACGGCTCTCCGGCGGGCAGCAGCAACGCCTTTCGCTGGCCTGCGCGCTGGTCGGCCGCCCCGAGCTGGTGTTCCTCGACGAGCCCACCGCCGGCATGGACCCGCAGGCGCGGCGGCTGGTCTGGGACCTGCTCGCGGCGCTGCGCGCGGACGGCGTGAGCGTGCTGCTCACCACGCACCTGATGGAGGAAGCGGAGACGCTCGCCGACCAGGTGGTGATCGTGGACCACGGCAAGGTCGTCGTCCAAGGCACGCCGCATTCGCTGACGCTGGAATCGGGCGAAGCGGCGCAGCTGCGCTTCCGCGCCCGCACCAGACTCGACACCACGCTGCTCGAAGCCGCGTTGCCGGAGGGCTATCACGTCTCCGAGTCCGCGCCCGGCTCGTATCTCGTGGAGGGCGCCGTCGACCCGCAAGTGGTGTCGGCGGTCACCGCGTGGTGCGCACAACAGGGCGTACTGCCCGAACAGCTGCAAGTCGGGCGGCGGACGCTCGAAGAAGTCTTCCTCGAACTCACCGGACGGGAATTGCGCGCATGAGTTCTCCGTTCCCGGCAGGCACTTTCACCCCCGCGCCCGGCCGCGGGTCGCTCGGCCGGATGCTGCGCACGCACGCCCGGGTCGAGGCCGCGCTGACCCTGCGCCACGGCGAGCAGCTGCTGCTCACCCTGATCATCCCGCTCGCCCTGCTGATCGGGTTGAGCGAACTGAACATCCTGCCCGCCAGCCAGCTCGGTGCGACGTCCAAAGTGGACTGGATGACGCCGAGGATCCTCGCGCTGGCGGTGATGTCCTCGGCGTTCACCGGACAGGCCATCGCGCTCGGTTTCGACCGCCGGTACGGCGTGCTGAAGCGGCTTTCCGCGACCGCGCTGCCGCGCTGGCTGCTCGTGGCCGGGCGGCTGGTGGCAGCGCTCGTCGTGGTGCTGCTGCAGTCCGTGGTGCTCGGCGTGGTGGCGGCCTTCCTGGGCTGGTCGCCGTCGCCGGCCGGACTCGGCTCGGCGATCGTGCTGCTGGTGCTCGGGACACTGGCGTTCGGCGCGCTCGGCGTGCTGCTGGGCGGCGCGCTGCGGGCCGAAGCGGTGCTGGCGCTGGCGAACATCGTCTGGTTCGTGTTGTTGCTGGCCGGCGGGATCCTGCTGGCACCGTCCGCACTGCCGTCCGGAATCGGGTTCCTGGTGGAGCTGCTGCCGTCCGGCGCGCTCGCGGAAGGCATGCGCTCGGCTTTGGTGGACGGACAGTTCCCGTTCGCGGACGCCGCGGTACTCGTCGCCTGGGCCGCGGTAGCGGGCGCGGCGGCCACCCGCACCACCAAACTCACCTGACACATTTTTCCGTGAAGGGCCTCATGCGGGACTTGAATTCCCGCAAGAGGCCCTTCACCGACTTCTCGCGCCGGCGGAGAAATCCCTGGTGTGGCGGCCGTCGCACCAATGCGGAAACCGCCGCGGTAATGCGCGCGAGTACTCTTTCCCTGTGTCCCTCAGCAGTTTGATCGCGCGCCTGCCGTATCCGTCCGCGTCGGTCCAGCGGGCCGTCGCGATCGCCGCCATCGTCGCGCAGGCCGGGATCGGCGTGACCGGGTCGGTCGTCCGGGTCACCGGGTCCGGCCTCGGCTGCAACACCTGGCCGAAGTGCATCGGCAGCAGTCTGGTGCCGGTGCACCACGACGGGATCGCCGCGATCAACCAGTGGATCGAGTTCTCCAACCGGATGCTCACCGGCGTGGTCATCGCGGTCGCGGCGCTCGCGGTCATCACCGCGTGGCGGGTGCAGGTCGACCACCCGGAGCGCCGCCGCCTGGTGAAGCTCGCCTGGACGATGCCCGGCGGCGTCGTGCTGCAAGCCGTCCTCGGCGGGTTCACGGTGCTCGCGAAGCTGGAGTGGTGGACGGTCGCGATCCACTTCCTGGCGTCCACGCCGCTGGTGTGGCTGGCGGTAGTGCTGCTGAAGGCGTTCAACGAAGGCGACGAGGCCGCCAAGCCGCTGGTGCCGCCGATCGGCCGGCAGATGCTGGTGTTGCTGACGGTGCTGATGTGGGCCGTGCTGATCGCCGGCACGACCGTCACCGGCGCGGGCCCGCACAGCGGCGACATCAACACGCACCGGCTGGACGTCCCGATCGACCTGCTGGCGCGCGTGCACAGCGGGCTGCTGATCGCGTACCTGGTCGTGCTCGGGGTGTTCGGACTGACGCTGATGCGCGTAGGCGCGCCGAAGAGCGTGTGGAAGCGGTACGCGTGGGTGTGGATTATCGCGCTGTTGCAAGGGGTTCTCGGGACCGTGCAGTACGCGCTGGGCGTCCCGGAGGCGATGGTGTCCTTCCACGTGCTGGGGTCGGCATTGGTGATCGTGGCGACCGCGGTGCTGTGGACCGGCACCCGAGACCGCGGACCGGTGACTTCGCTCGAGCCCGCGGAGAAGCGGGAACTCGCCTCCGCGAGCTGACGGCCATCCAGCCGTAACCGCGCATCGGCCCGGCGGACAGATCGACCGCTTACCGTCATCGGCGTCCGGCTGTTCGATGCGCCCGAGGTGACGCCATGCCGACCGCCCCTGCTCGCCCTGTCAAGCCGCTCGTCTCCGGTCGGCGCGGGCCGGCCGAGATGATCGTGCTCAAGACCTTTCTGCTCGTTCCGTTCGCTGCCCTGATCGCCGCCGTGCCGTTGCTCTGGGGGTGGGGCATCGGCTGGACCGACGTGATTCTCGCGACCGTCTTCTATGTGCTCGGCACGCTCGGCGTCACCGTCGGCTACCACCGCTATTTCACCCACGGCGCGTTCAAAGCCGGCCGTCCGCTGCGGATCGCGCTGGCCATCGCGGGCAGCATGGCGGTGCAGGGTTCGGTCATCTTCTGGGTGGCCAGCCACCGACGGCACCACGCCTTCTCCGACCGCGAAGGCGACCCGCACTCCCCGTGGCTGTTCGGCACGTCGCCGGCCGCTCTGCTGCGCGGGTTCTGGCATGCGCACATGGGCTGGATGTTCCAGCGCGAGGTGACCAACGCCGACCGGTTCGCGCCGGATCTCGTCAGCGATGGCGATCTGCGCCTGGTGAACCGGTTCTTCTGGCTGTGGATCACGCTCAGCCTCGGCCTCCCGGCCGCGCTCGGCTGGGCGCTCAGCGGGACCTGGCAGGGCGCGCTGACCGCGTTTTTCTGGGCCGGGCTGGTCCGCATCGCGTTCCTGCACCACGTCACCTGGTCGGTGAACTCGGTCTGCCATCTGATCGGCGACCGGCCGTTCGCCAGCCGCGACCGGGCGGCGAACTTCTGGCCGCTGGCGCTGCTGTCGATGGGCGAGTCCTGGCACAACTCGCACCACGCCGACCCGACCTGTGCCCGGCACGGCGTCCTGCGCGGCCAGGTCGACGTCTCGGCCCGGGTGATCTGGCTGTTCGAGCGGTTCGGCTGGGCGACCGACGTCCGCTGGCCGCGCCCGGAGCGGCTGGCCGCGAAACGAGTCCAGCCCTGATTGCCTTATCGAAAAACGATGCTATCGTAAAACGATACTATCGTTCTTCGATAAGGAGACGGGCATGGCCAAGCTCACCGACCGGCTCCGGGAGCCGCTGAGCAGCACCGACAAACGCGTCGTCACCGTCGTGGCGGCGGTCTTTGTGGTCGCGTTCGCCCTGGTCAACTACGGGACAGTGCGCTCGGCGACGCGCGGCTGCGTCGAAGCCGGGCACGGCACGCCGATCGTGCCCGGGGACGGCGGCGCGATCCAGGCCGCGACCGTCCGGGTCTGTCCGGGCGAGGCGGGCCCGACCGGATCGGAAATCGCCCTCTCGATGGGCGCGACCCTGCCGAACATCGTGTTCAGCGCGCTCGCCCTGCTCCTGCTCTGCCGCTTCCTCTGGGGCGCGGCCCGCCCGGGCCTGCACTCCCCGGTCACGCCGGGGCGGCTGCGCACGCTCGGCTGGTTCGTGCTGGTCGCCGGTCCGGTCGCGGCCGCACTGCAGTACTGGTTCCAATACGAACTCGCCGCCGCACTGCTCCGCACACCGCAGCGTCAGCCCGATTTCAACGGGCAGTACCACGCGTGGCTGCAGGAACTGCAGATGGACTTCCCCTGGTGGTGCGTCTTCGCCGGCGTCGCCGCGCTGGTGGTCGCGAAACTGCTGCGGATCGAGGTCCGGCTGGCCGAGGACCTGGAAGGCACCATCTGATGCCGCCCGAGGAACCGCACCGCATCGAGATCCGGCTCGACGCGCTCCTCGCCGAGCGCGGCATGACCGTCGCCGAGCTGGCCGACCGGGTAGGCATCACCCCGGTCAACGTGTCCGTGCTGAAAAACGGGCGCGCCAAAGCGATCCGGTTCTCGACGCTGTCCAAGATCTGCGAAGTCCTGGACTGCCAGCCGGGCGACCTGCTGGTCTTCCGGCGGGACTAGGCCAGCTGCTGTCGCACCGCGGACGCGAACCGCAGCGGCGCACCGGCGTCGGCCTGCCGGAAGCCCAGCGACGGCTCGGTCAGCTCGATCTCCAGTACCAGGGGACGCCCGTCGTCGCCGCGGACCAGGTCGACCCGCGCGTACAGCAGCTCCGCCCGCAGAATGCCGAGCAGGCCGCAGGCCGCGTCCAGTGCGTCCTCGGCCACCGCGCGCACCTGCGGCGCCGGGACCGCGGCCGCGAGCTTCTCTTCCAGATACAGCCCGGACGCGTCCATCCCGGAGCCGAGCATCGCGGATTTGGTGAAGGCGTGCGAGTACACGCCGCCGAAGTAGGTCACCGCGATCTCGCCCTGGGTGTCCACACTGGACTGATAGGGCTGCACCAGCGCGGTGCGGCCGTCGCCGTGCAGCGCGGCGACGTGCTTCTCCGCTTCCGGACCGGCGACGTCGAACCGGGCCACGTCGCGGGATCCCGCGCCCACCGACGGCTTCACCACGAACGGCTTCTTCGGCCAGCGCGGCTTCTCCCCCGGTTGCACGATCTCGACCGGAACCGTCGGCACGCCCGCGTCGAGCAGCTCGCCGAGATAGGTCTTGTCGGTGTT